>JAWKPW010000013.1:0-82439 GCA_041390465.1 Desulfobacterales bacterium
CTTTGATGCGGGTCTGGAGGCTGAAACGCTGGCTTTTAATGACGGGGTTCACACGGTACGCTTCACCTGCCCGGAAAATTTTGAAAATGTTCTGACCCGTATCGGAATCATGCCGCTGCCGCCCTATATCCGGAGAAACGGCTCCCAAGCTCCCTGTGATGACCGCAGCACATACCAGACCGTATATGCATCCCAAAAAGGGGCAGTTGCCGCGCCCACTGCCGGACTGCATTTTTCAGAGGATTTGCTGGAAACAATCCGGACAGCAGGGGTGCGGATTGCAAAACTTACGCTGCATGTGGGATACGGAACCTTTGTGCCGGTCAGAGTCTCGGATATCCGGGAACATGCCATGCACTCGGAATGGTATGCCATCTCCCCTGAAACTGCGGATGCCGTGAATGAAACCCGTGCTGCCGGGGGACGGGTCATAGCAGTGGGAACCACCTCTGTCAGAACCCTGGAATATGCTGCGGATGAAAAGGGCCGGGTGCGTGCGGAAAGCGGGAATTGTGATCTGTTTATTTATCCGGGCTACCGTTTCCAAGTGGCGGATGCCATGATCACCAATTTCCATCTGCCGGAATCCACCCTGCTCATGCTGGTTTCAGCCTTTGCCGGAAGGGAAAGGATTCTGAATGCCTACCGGATCGCTGTGGAGGAGAAATACCGTTTTTACAGTTACGGTGATGCCATGCTGATTGCATGATCCGAACAATTCCATTTTTATGTTGACATGCAGGACAATTTTTTTTATAAATACAGGATTTCATCAAAAACAGGAGCTATAACCGTGAAAAAATACACATACAGTGCAAAAGACTCAGATATTGAAGGCAAATGGGTGGTCGTGGATGCATCAGGCATGGTGCTGGGCAGGCTGGCCTCGATGATTGCATCCCGCATCAGAGGAAAGCATAATCCCCTGTTTACGCCCCATGCGGATACAGGCGACAGTGTCATCGTGATCAATGCGGAAAAGATCGTTCTGACAGGCCGGAAAATGGAGCAGAAAAAGTATTACCGCCACAGTGGTTACATCGGAGGGCTGAAGACCACGACAGCCAGAGAACTTTTGGCAAAAAAACCCGAAGATATGATCCGTTTTGCCGTCAAGGGGATGCTGCCCAAAAACAGACTTGGTTACAAACTTATCCAAAAACTGAAGGTCTACGCGGGAAATCAGCATCCGCACGAGGCGCAGAAACCTGAGGTTCTGGAGTTACAATAATCTTATTGAGGGAAATTCATGAAGAATAAAGAGAGTTTTTACGCAACAGGAAGACGGAAGAAAGCAGTTGCCAGAACCTGGCTGACTCCCGGAACCGGTGAATTTGTCGTCAACAACCGGACTGCCGAGGATTATTTCCCCATTGAATCCGCACGGCTGATCATGAGACAGCCGCTGACCCTCACCAACAATCTGAGTTCATTTGATATACGGGTGACAGTGGATGGCGGGGGAATTTCCGGTCAGGTGGGAGCAATCCGTCATGGAATCACCCGTGCACTGATGCTCGTGGATCCCAGTTTGCGGCCGGTACTGAAAAAAGCCGGTTTTGTGAAACGCGATCCCAGAGGCAAAGAGCGGAAAAAATACGGACAGAAAGGTGCACGCGCGCGCTTTCAGTTTTCAAAACGGTAAGATTTCTGTTATCCTGTTTTTTTCAGGTGGGGGAACAGTTTCTGTTCCCCTTTTTTTGTCTATCGTCCCTTCCATTCCGGAGGACGTTTTTCCAGAAAAGCCAGGATTCCTTCCCGCGCATCTTCGGCAAGACAGTTGATGGCAATGGCTTCCTTTGCATACTGATAGGCTCCGGATTCATCCAGATCAATCTGCCGGTAAAATACCTGTTTTCCGTAGGCCAGTGTAAAACCGCTGGCCTGTGACAGCTCTGCTGCCCATTTTTCCGTCTCCTCCTCCAGCGTTTCCGCTTCGGTGATTCTGTTGATCAGTCCGAAACGCTCGGCTTCCTGCGCGGAGACAAAGCGTCCGGACAAAAGCATTTCCAAAGCACGCTTCCTTCCGACTGCCCGGCACAGGGGAACCATTGGCGTGGAACAGAACAGCCCTATTTTTGCGCCCGGCACGGCAAATTGTGCCCCGCTTTCCGCAATGGCAAGATCACAGGCCGCGACAAGCTGACAACCCGCGGCCGTGGCAATGCCGTGCACCTGTGCAATCACAGTCTGAGGCATTTTGTGAAGGCTTTCCATCATTTCTGTGCACACAGTGAATATTTTCCGGATTTGGTGAATATCTGTGCTGCTTTCGCTTATTTCCCTCAGGTTATGCCCGGCACAGAAAGCCGGGCCCTTCCCCCGGACAATCAGCACACGGATATCTGCTTTTCCGGCTATCCACCTCAGTTTCTCCTGCATGACGGTCATGACTTCCAGGGAAAGTGCGTTACGGTTTTCCGGCCGGTTCAGTGTCAGCCATCCCACAGGGCCTCTTTCTTCAAACAGTACTGCCTCACTCATGGTCTCATCTCCTTTGTCTCATATTTTTGTGCAAATGAATTGATTCAAAAAAAATGCGAATCACAGTTTGAGGATTTTTCTGTGATTCGCAGTCATTGTCTGTCTTTATAAGCAGAACGGATTCTGTTTGTGCTTCAATCGTTATTTGTGGGATTTTTCAGATTCGGTCTTCCCTGCCGCTTCTCCGGAAATGCCGGGCTGTGCAGGTGTTTCTGTTTCCATCATTTTCCGGATGGCTTCGACTTTGCCCGCCAGCAGTTTTGCCTGTCTGTCATCCAGTTTCATCCCCGCGGCTTCTTCCAAATGGCGCAGGGCTTCTTTCAGATTGCCGCTGCTGGCTGCCATATCGGATTTGTACAAAAACGGTATCACCTTTATTCCGTTCAGTTTTTCTTTGGCTTTGTCACGGGCCTGACCGGTGGGGGCAAAGGAAACTGCCTTTTTCAGCACATGTTTCACTTTTTCAGGGGGCCAGGAAGCATCTTTCATCATTGCGTCCGCTTCTTCCATGAAATAGGCATGGATCATGCTGAATGCTTCCTCTTTTGTGTAAATGTCTTTCACAGATTCCGAGGGTGTTCGGCCTTTCAGGGTGACAAGCAGTTCCTCTCCCAGTGGGGCAAACCGTCCTTTCCATATCTGGATTCCAATATCTGTGGGTTCAAGATAATATTTGGAGGAATTGGAATAAGCGGCAGCAATAATAAGGATAAAAAGGAGCGCAATGCCAGCAGTCCCATATCTGATCATCCGCACCAGAGGATCTTCCGGTTTCGCTGCCTTTCTTTCAGCCTCGGCCTTTGCCTTGGCAGCAGCCTCTTCTGCGGCCTTTTTTTCAGCCTCTGCCTTTGCCTTGGCAGCAGCTTCCTCAGCAGCCTTTCTTTCAGCCTCGGCCTTTGCTTTTGCAGCGGCCTCCTCAGCAGCCTTTCTTTCAGCCTCGGCCTTCGCACTACCAGCGGCTTCCTCCAGCAGCGCTTTCTTTCAACCTCGACCTTTGCCTTGGCAACAACTTCCTCATGGCCTTTCTTTCAACCTCGGCCTTTGCTTTTGCAGCGGCTCCTCAACAACGCTTTCTTTCAGCCTCGACCTTTGCAGCAGCGGCGGCACTCCTCAGCGGCCTTTCTTTCGGCTTCGGCCTTTGCCTTGGCAGCGGCTTCCTCAGCAGCCTTTCTTTCGGCTTCGGCCTTTGCTTTTGCGGCAGCCTCTTCTGCGGCCTTTCTTTCGGCCTCTGCCTTTGCCTTGGCAGCGGCGACTTCCTCAGCAGCCTTTTTTTCAGCCTCGGCCTTTGCAGCTTCCTTCGCAAAATCAAAATCAAATTTGCGCATCAGCACATCCCGGCTGATTCCCTCTTCAAAGGCCGGAGCGGCAAATCCCTTTTGATAAACCGTATCTTCCGCAGGCACAAAAAGATGCTCCGGTTTCCATGCCCCGAACTTTCTGCCGATCAGTTGTTCACGGGACGGAGGGGGAACAAAAGCCACCTTCGCAAAATCAAAATCAAATTTGCGCATCAGCACATCCCGGCTGATTCCCTCTTCAAAGGCCGGAGCGGCAAATCCCTTTTGATAAACCGTATCTTCCGCAGGCACAAAAAGATGCTCCGGTTTTCCATGCCCAATTTTCTGCCGATCAGTTGTTCACGGGCCGAAACTCCGGACACATCTGCAAAATCGAAATCAAATTTGCGCATGAGAATATCTTTGCGGATATTCTTTCCAAAAGGCGGGGCTTCAAATCCTTTGCCCTTTTTCCGCGCCGGGGCGGGAACAAAAAGTGTCTCCGGCTTCCATGTCCCAAATTTTTTTCCGATCAGATCTTTGGGGGAAAGCTTTTTCTGTGCCGCAGTTTTCCCCGCTTTCCCGGATTCTCCCTTTGGCATGGATGCACTGCCTTCCGATTTTGAACCGGATCTGCCTTTTGGCCCTGTTTTCTTTTCCGCCGCCGTTTTCTTTTTGGCAGCGGGCTTCTTTTTTGCCGTTGTTTTTTTTGCCATAAAAAACCTCTTTGAATTCATAGTCGGTTAGCGTATAATAGACAGCTCAAAAAAAAATAACAGACGATTTGCACAAACTTTGAAATAATAAATAATCAGACAATATTTGTAAACATTTTTTTGCCGGAGTTCCCTGCCGGGATGCCCGGTGGCAATGCAGATGACAAAATTTTTCAGAAAATTTTTTGCTCCTGCCGATTTGGGAAAGATCAGTCTGAAGCCGTATTCAGTGAACTTTTCTTTGGAAAGGCTGCGGACAGGAATTGACAATATCCGCCATGATGTCCGCCTGAGCGAAACTTTCTGCAAAGCTCTCCGGAATATTGTTTTTCAGGTTATTATCCGCAGACTCCGCGCGGAGGAAATTCTGGCAGCGGAAGAAAACTTGGACATCACGCAGGCCAGAGATGAATTCAGCAGGCTGTGCCGGGAGATTGTTCTGGAGGCCATCAACCGGGCAAAACTGGAAAATGAGGTGCAGATTGACACCCTGGCCCAGACTGCCATTATCAAAATGCTGCAGGAGGAAGTCAAAAGCCGGTATGAAGAAGTCGCTGATCGGTTCAAGAATGTGATCCGGAAATATGGGATGGCAAACAAAACAGAACAGGCCATTGCTGCCAAAAAAAAACTTTCTGAGATGGAAAAAGGGCATAACAGGGAAGAAATCCTGGCAGATATTGGCAAAGAACTGTTTTGCTGTTTTGCTGATGCCCAGAATCCGGATGCAAACGAGATGCGGCGGATCAATTTTGGGGACAGCGCAGTGGTTCCGGATGATTTTCTGGCAAATCCCATGTTCTGCGTGGGCAATTTTTCCGATGACTATTTTATGCTCAGGGAATATCACATTCTGCTGGGCCACCGTCTGGATGATCCGGACAAATATGATATTCTGCTTCCATTTATACAGAATCTGATAGGGGAAATCATATGCCGGAACTCCGGAGAACAGGGAGAGGCGGCGGATGCCTGCCCGCCGGAGCTGATCAGCGGCTGGCTGAAGAGGAAAGAAAATGTGGATATCCTTTTCAACTGTTTCCAGTCCGGATACCAGTACCGAATGCTGACAAAAAAAGGCGGAGTTAAACAGGAAAACGCAGAACAACTGAAAATGCAGACAGAGGTTCAGAAAAAATGCCTGAATTATCTGTACCGGAAATTGCAAAAGGCCGGGCTGATCAGACGGATTATCGTATCCTATGAAATACAGCCGGTATATTCCTACTACTGTCCGCCTCTGGTTCCCCAACTGATTGTCCAGTATTTTCTTTCCTTCCGGATGCGCAGAACGGTCATCAGCAGGCTTCGCCGTCTGAACCGGTTTTACGGCAGTTCTTTCAGTATCGCCCCGCTGCGGAAAATCAGGTGGAAACTGCGGTTTATCGCGGGGAGCGGCAAAAAGGGGTATTTAATCCGTTTTCTCAAGGATCTGAGCCGTTATCACCGGGATCGTCAGAACTGCCTGATGGTCAGACAGTCCGCGGATTCTGTCAATCTTCTTGCAGAAGAGAAGATGTGCAACCTCTCCAGGGCCAATAACAGCCTCTATGAGTTCCTGCTTCCCCATGAGCGGGTTTCAGAAGAAAAACCTCTTATCAATCATGTGATTATCAAGGCTGATGTCCGAGGTTCCACAGATATTACCCACCGCATGATGATGCGGAATCTGAATCCGGCCTCCTATTTCAGTCTCAATTTTTTCGATCCCATCACAGAAATTCTTCCCGAATACGGGGCGGAAAAGGTCTTTGTGGAGGGCGATGCCATCATTCTTTCGCTTTTTGAACGAAAGGATATGCCGGAAGGCTGGTACAGTGTGGCCCGTGCCTGCGGTCTGGCGGACAGGATACTGTCCATTGTCCGGCAGTGCAATTTCCGGAATCAGAAAAACACTCTGCCCATTATCGAACTGGGCATTGGCATCAGTTACAGAAACACCAGCCCGGCTTTTCTCTTTGACGGTGCGCACCGGATTATGATTTCCTCGGCCATCAATCTGGCAGACCGGCTTTCCGGATGCTCAAAAATGGTACGCAGACAGATGCTCAACCGGAAAACACCTTTCAATCTTTATGTTTTTCAGACAGTTTCCGATGAGGACATGAACAGCACCTCTGATGATTTGTACCAGCGTTACAATGTCAACGGAATTGAACTGAATGCAGCGGGATTTGAAAAACTCAAAACCGAAATTGACTTAAAACCTGTGCAGGTGGGGATTCGCGCCCTGGACAAAAACAGGGTGCGTTTTTATACCGGAAGATTTCCCACAGTGACCGGCTCCTATCAGCGTCTGGTTATCCGGGAAAGCCGGATTCCGCGGGTGGACCCCAACACATTTGCCATACTCTCGCTGACCAGAAAAAAATACTATGAAATATGCACCAATCGCAAGCTCTTTGAACATATAGAAAATCTCATAAAAGAAATCTGAAAAAAGGAGTGGGTATGTCCGAAGGTCTGGATGTAATCATTGTGGATGATGATCCGATTGTATGCAGAATGCTTTCCAAAGAGGCGGAAAAATTTTACACATGGGGAAATGTGCTCACCTTCACGCATTCGGATGAGGCCATTTCCCACTGCCTGGGATGCGGGGTGGGGCTGGCAATTTTTGTGGTGGATGTTTTTCTGGATGGAAAAAGCGGGTTCTATTTTCTGGACGTGATTGAGGAAAAGTTTCCCACCGCGCATGAGGATGCCATCATTATCACGGGAAGCGCAAGTGAGGAGGTGGTGGATATGTGTGTGGCTTCCAATGTCAGCTATCTTTTGGAAAAGCCGGTGAAAAAATATGCCTTTCAGCTCGCTGTCCGTTCCATTGTCACCAAATACCTGCGTTTTTCCAAAAAACTGCTCCGGGATCCGGAATTTGCCAGGATTGTGAACAGTATCTGAATTTCCGGTTTTTGTCCCAAAGTTTTCAGATTGTTCCAATCCGGAATCCGTAAACAGATTGGCGGATTTGACCCGCCAGTACGCTGTCAAGTTTGCTTTTGTGACCTCACCTGCACAGAAAAACCGGATTTTTTGGAAAAATCCGGTTTTTTGCAGGTCACACATTCAAAATTGACAAAGCACCGGCTTTTTTTTCAGGATGCTGCTGTCCTCCGCAAGTTTCAGTACCGCACCACGGCTGCCCCCCAGGTGAAACCGGAACCGAACGCGGGCATGAGCAGCAGATCCCCTCTTTTTATGGTTCCGTTGTCCACAAACTCAGCCAGAACCAGGGGGATGGTCGCTGCTGTGGTATTGGCGTATTTCTGCAGATTGTAGAGCACCCTGCGCCTGTCAATGCCCAAATGCTCGGAAACCGAATTGTTGATGCGGAAATTGGCCTGATGGGGCACCACCCAGTCCACCGCATCCACGCTGAGCCCCAGTTTTGTCAGAGCTGATTTGCTCACTTCTGTCATTCGGCGCACCGCATTGGAAAAAAGATTTTTCGAAGAGGGCATTTCCGGATACAGATCCGCATTTTCCCCAAAGATGGCCGGATCATAATCAATGACCGGGCGTTTGCCGATATCGTACATTTTCATATGAATGCCGTTTAAGGCTCCGGCTCCGTCCGCGTGGATTTCTGTCAGAAGGAATTTGTGAGCGCTCATCGCATGCCGGAAAACCACGACAGCACCGGCTCCGTCTCCGAAAAGCACCGTAATGGCCCTTCCCCGGATACTGAAGTCCAGAAGACTGGAATGAATTTCAGCTCCGATAAGCAGAACATTCTGATACATGCCTGCTTCCACAAAAGCCTGCGCCATCTGCAGACCGTAAACAAATCCGCTGCACTGCTGGCGAATGTCGTAACAGGGGATATGCCTGTCGGCCCATCCCAGTTTGTCCTGCACAAAAACGCCTGCTCCCGGAAAAAAGAAATCCGGACTCAGGGTGGCAAAAATGATGCAGTCAATTTCCTGCTCCCCCACTTCCCCTTTTGCCAGCAGGTTCTCCACAGCCTTTTTTGCCAGATCCGAGGTTCTTTCTCCGGGTCCGGCATACCGCCGCTCCTCAATTCCGGAACGCTGGCGAATCCATTCATCACTGGTTTCCACTTCCGGGGGAAAATCCCCATTTTTTACCACATTTTCTGGAACATACATACCGACACTTCGGATACGGGCTTTGTTTTTCATAAAATATCCCTATTCGGATTTGATTTTTGTTTTCAGCCCCGGCAGGGCAGGACATAACATTGTGCCTGTGTTTATATATTTGATACATGCAAAAAACAAGCGTTCTTTGCGAATTTTTCTCTTTTCGTTTTCTTTGGATGCCCAGTGGCAGACAAAGAGAAAGCACTCTTTTTTTCAAATCGTTATTTACGGCACTGCAGACAATCTGCTCCCATTTTGCCGGTCCGGGAAATGACAGCAGAAAATTTTTTCCTTATTGCCATTGACAGTATTCTGTGAAATTGATAAAAATCACTGCGGAAGCGGGGGAATTTTCCCCTCATTGACAACAACACAAAAGGAGGAAGGTTTCAGATGAAAAGAAAATCATTGGCAATGGTGATGTTGATTGTGGGTGTATCACTGATTTTTGCGGCCGCGGGTCTTTATGCGGGAACAAAGGCAGAGGATATAATCAAAATGGACGGTGAATATCCCCACACAAAGACAATTGTTGAGTTTTCCCACAAGAAGCACAGCACGGACTACAAAATCGGCTGCGGCGAATGCCACCATGACAAAGACGGCAAAGCCCTTGCGGATCTGAAAGACGGGGATGATGTTCAGAAATGCACGGAATGCCACAAAAAACCCGGAGAAATCAAAGGGAAAGAGGCAAAAGATCTCCAGCCTGCCCAGAAACGGGAATACCATGCCAATGCCGTGCATGACAACTGCATCGGATGTCACAAGGAGTTCAACAAGAAAAACAGCACCACAGCAGCACCGGCATCCTGCAACAAATGCCATCCGGCCAAACAGAAATAAAAATCCCTTCTGAAGCGGATGCAAGAGGCGGTCTTTGAAAAAAGGCCGCCTTATTTTTTTTGACAGCAGGTCAACCCGGATGAAAAACGCAGGCGCTCAAACCTGCCTCTGCAAAAAACATCAGCGGATTTGACCTGCTGCCATTTTTTTCGCTTTTCTGCAGGAAAGCGCATTGCGTACCAGAGACTGGGCCCATTGGGGTGTTCCCAAAGCATGGATATGGGTATAAGTGGCAAGAACATTTTTATAGCAAAGTCCGTCTTTCTTTTCTGTTATGCCTTTGCCGCGTTTCATGGAAAAAACCATGTCTTCCGCTTTTCCCCGGTATTCCAGCACATGGGAATAATGAAATTCATGCCCCCGGATTTGGCTTCCTGCCGGAAAATATGGATTGTCTCCGCTCACCTGAACAATGGTATAGCCATGCCCCTGAGGTTTTGCGGATAATCCGAACACAATGGGCAGAACACCGGACATGGGATATTTTTTCTCTTCCAGTATCAGGCTTTCCCCCAGAAACATCAAACCTCCGCATTCCGCATAAATGGGCAGGCCATTTTCTGCCAGCCTGCGGATTTCTTCCCGGAACTGCTGTCTGTCAGCCAGTTCCCCTGCATGGGTTTCGGGAAAACCGCCGCCGATGTACAGAGCATCCACATCCGGAACAGATGCATCCGCAAAAGGGCTGAGGAAAAGCAGACGGGCTCCGGCTTTTTCCAGAGCCTCCAGATTTTCCGGATAATAAAACTGAAAAGCCGAATCCCGAACAATGCCGATGACAGGAGAGATTTCTCCGGCAGAAAAAGGCATGCCGGGGGGTTCAGCAAAAGGAAGAGGCACTGCCGCAGCTTTTTCCGCAATCCGGGCCAGACTGTCCAAATCCAGATACTTTTGTGCAATTTTTGCCGCAGCATCCACAGACTGCTTTGCCCATACATGTTCATGGGTGGGAACCAGCCCCATATGACGTTCGGGAAAAGACTGCTCATCGAGTTTGGGCAAAGCCCCCATGACCGGAACTCCGCAGTAATGCTCTATGCTGCTGCGGAGATTGCTTTCATGCCGGGAACCGGCCACCCGGTTGAGAATCACGCCGCTGATCTGCGCATCCGGATCAAAACGGCAGCATCCGGAAACAATGGCAGCCATTGTCCGCGTGGTTTTGGTGCAGTCCAGGCAGAGTATCATGGGCGCTTTGAGCAGTTTGGAAAGCTCGGCAGTGCTGGTGTCCCCGTCAATGCTGATGCAGTCATACAGGCCCCTGTTTCCCTCAATGACAGCTATGTCACCTGCCTTTGCACGGAACTGAAAGGAACTGAGAATCGCTTCTGAAGTGATGAGAAAGGTGTCGAGATTGTAACAGGGCCGATCCGCGGACAGGGAGAGCCAGCCCGCGTCAATATAATCCGGTCCTTTTTTGAACGGAGCAACAGAGCGTCCCTGTGCCTTCCATGCAGCAGTCAGGCCAATGGAAATCAGGGTTTTTCCTGCGCCCCCGCGCAGAGCTGTGATAACAATTCTGGGAAAACTCATGGATTATCTTTTTGATGATTTGTAAGCAGTTGCATTGGCAACAAGGGTTTTGGCCCAGGCCGGCACGCCCAGGGCATGAATATGGGTATAGGTGGCAAAAACATTTTTGTAAGAGATACCGTCACGGCGGTTGGCAAAACCGGTACCGCGCTTCATGCGGAAAACCATATCGCAGTCCGATCCCCTCCATTCCAGCACACGGGAATAGCGGAATTCATGACCTCTGATCTCTGTGCCCACCGGATACCAAGGATTTTGCCTGTCCACTGTCACAATGGTATATCCCAGTCCCTGGGGTTTGGGGGAAATGCCGAAAACAATGGGCAGCACACCGGTCATGGGATATATTTTTCCGTCAATGACAAGAGACTCTCCCAGATACATCAGCCCTCCGCATTCAGCATAGATCGGAAGCCCCTTTTCTGCCAGTTGCCTGATCTCATTCCTGAATCCGGTATTTTCTGCCAGAATCTCTGCATGGGTTTCGGGAAACCCCCCCCCGATGTAAAGCGCATCTGTTTCCGGAACCGTTCTGTCTTCGGTGGCCCGGATGAAAACCGTTTCTGCACCTGCCTTTGTCAACGCATCAATATTGTCCGGATAATAAAACTGAAAAGCTGAATCCCGGATAATGCCGATTTTGGGTCTGTCTGCGGCTGTGAATGTCTTTTTGGGGGCAGGGACGCTCCTGTCTTCCAGAGAAAAAACATGTGAACGCGCAGATTGGGCTATTTTTTCCAGCAGCTCCAGATCAATATAATTTTTGGCGATTTCTGCGGCCGCATCTGCGGCATTTTTTGCCAGCACATGTTCCGGGGTGGGAACCAGCCCCATATGACGTTCCGGAAAGTGGCGGGCATCCAGTTTGGGAACAGAGCCCACGACAGGGATTCCGCAGTAATGCTCAATATTGCGGCGGAGATTCTGCTCATGCCGGGTTCCGGCCACACGGTTCAAAATGATTCCCTGAAGGTTCAGATCCGGATCAAACTGTATGCATCCGGATATGACCGCAGCCATGGTGCGTGTGGTTTTGGTGCAGTCTGCGCACAGAATGACAGGTGCTGCCAGAAGTTTGGCAAGTTCTGCGGAACTGGTGCGGCCTTCCAGGTCAATGCCGTCATACAGTCCCCGATTGCCTTCAATTACAGCCAGATCATTTGGCAGGATATGGGTCAGAAAGGACAGAAGAACATCTTTTTTTTTCAGCAGGAAGGTGTCCAGATTGTAGCAGGGCCGACCAGCCGCCAGGGCAAGCCAGCCCGCGTCAATATAGTCAGGACCTTTTTTGAATGCTGCAATGGATTTGCCATATTTTCTCCATGCTGCGATGATGCCGACCGTGAGAGTGGTTTTTCCTGCCCCGCCCTGCAGACCTGCAATGAAAATTCTGGGAAAATCAAAACAGAATGTGCGCATCAGAGAATATGGAAAATCAGGAACTGATGAATAAAAAACGGCACAGAACTTCCAATTAATCTTCGTGTTCCGCAGCCGCCTGTTTGCCTGTGCCGGGAAGTCCGTACATGCTGGTGCTTCCGCTGGACCAGTATTCCAGCACTTTCTCTTCCACCAGTTTGTTCACGATCTTTTTGGCATCTCTGGGTTTCATATCCAAGATTTTGGACAGGTCATTGAAATAGAACTTGCTTTTGGATTTGAGTTTTTTTGTAAGTTCGTCAACGATCAGTTTTTTGGCATCT
The DNA here is from genome assembly GCA_041390465.1 of Desulfobacterales bacterium. Classification (GTDB taxonomy): domain Bacteria; phylum Desulfobacterota; class Desulfobacteria; order Desulfobacterales; family Desulfococcaceae; genus JAABRU01. The sequence goes on from JAWKPW010000013.1 coordinate 12,663, forward strand.
TCGTATTCCATGTTTCAACCCCTTTCCGTAAATACAGGGGATACCCTGCCATAACAGGATATCCCCTGCGGATTTATATGCTTCTGATCAGGTTTGGATGCATCAGACTAGAACTTGAACTGTGAAGACTGACGCCATGTGTAGTAAGCCGGATCACGGAAGTCATCAATCAGATGATGCGTAAACTCAATCTCGCATTTCTCAAAGAATCTTTCCCATCCGATACGTTCGGCCCATTCGCCCAGACGTTCATATTTTCTGGCATCTGCCGCATAGGCTTCCACCATTCTTTTGATGGTTTCTGTCATTTTGGGCCAGCGCGGTGTCTCATTGGGCAGAAAGCCCACAACCACTTTGGAGAACTTGGGCATGCTGATGCGGTTGGACACCTTGCCGCCTGCCATGAGAACGATACCGTCACCTTCCTTGTCAGAAAGGGGCATGGACGGACACATGGTGTAGCAGTTGCCGCAGAACATGCAGCGCTCATTGTTCACAGCCACACTTTTCACCTGTTCGCCGTTGGGCAGATCCACTTTGGAGGGTTTGATGGCTCCTGTGGGGCATGCTGCAATGGCCAGGGGAATTTCACACATTTTGTCCAGCCATTCATGATCCAGCATCGGCGGTTTGCGGTGATAACCGAGGATAGCGATGTCGGAGCAGTGAACCGCACCGCACATGTTCAGGCAGCAGGCCATGGAGATGCGCAGGGGAGCGGGAAGCCGCATGTTCTGGAAATCAGAGAAAACCGCATCCATTGTGGCTTTTACGGTACCGGAGGCATCTGTGGCCGGTGTATGGCAGTGAATCCATCCCTGGGTGTGAACGATATTGGTGATGCCGGCACCGGTTCCGCCGATGGGGAACTTGTAGCTTCCGCCTGCGAATTTGCGGCCCGCCAGATCCTTTTTCAGTGCATCCACTTTGGATTTGTCATCCACCATGAACTCAATGTTGTTCCGGGTGGTGAACCGCAGATAACCTCCGCAGTGTTTTTCTGCAATTTCAGAAATTTCACGGAGCAGGCTGGTGCTCATGAGACGGGCACCGCCGCAGCGCACTGTGTAAACCTCATCCCCGCTTTCAGCCACATGCACCAGAACACCGGGTTCCAGTATTTCGTGATACAGCCATTTTCCCTTGTTTTTGGCAATGACCGGAGGATAAAACTCATCGTATTTTCTCGGACCGATATCAGTGATCCGGTCTTTCATCGGATCTTTCGGGTCATAACCTGAAGAAATAAATGCCATGGTGATTTCTCCTCCTTATCTCTGATGATGTTTCCGGTATTCGTTAATGTCACGATCCCATCCGCCTTCCACTTCGTCTTCCTTCCAGAAGATGTAGGGGTTGGAGCGGGGTTCCAGAACGTGGCGTGCATCGGGTTTCAGGTTGAGCACTTCCAGCATCTTCTGCAGCCCCTGACGTTTCATCAGTTCGCCCAGACGCTCGCGGTTTTTGCCCTCTTCCATCCACCAGTCCCAAACACCTTCAATGACTTCCTTGATTTCATCATAGGGTTCTTCCACAGGCAGGAAGGGAACGATCAGGGAACCCATCTGTGCACCGTCAAGGATCGGGGCCTTGGCTCCGGCCAGAAGGGACAGTCCTCTTTCATCACCGATCCGCAGAGCTCTGGGCATGACATTGATGCAGTGCATGCAGCGCACACATTCTTTGTTGTTGATTTCCAGTTTGCCGTTTTCGTACTTCATGCACTCGGAGGGACACAGGGCAACCACTTCCTTCTGAATGTCAAACTTGCCCCAGTCACGTCCGGCATGGGCACCCGCGTTGGGCGGGAATTCCCCTCCAACATAGGCAGCAACGGCTTCCTGATCAATTTTGATTTCATCTTTCCATGTCCCGATGAAGGACAGGTCCGCACGGGCAATGGAAGCCACGCAGCAGTTGGGACAGCCGTCAAATTTGAACTTGAATTTGTAGGGGAAGGCCGGACGGTGAAGTTCATCCTGGTATTCGTTGGTCAGATCAAAGCACAGGGCCTGGGTGTCGTAGCAGGCATATTCACACCGGGCCTGGCCGATGCAGTCTGCGGGGGTGCGCAGGTTGGAGCCTGATCCGCCCAGATCCTGATTGAAGGTGTGGGTCAGTTCATAGAAAACTTCTTCCAACTGCGGAGTGGTGGTTCCCAGGAAAATGATGTCACCGGTGGATCCGTGCATGTTGGTGATGCCGCTGCCGCGCAGATCCCACAGATCGCAAAGGGATTTCAGGTATTCGGCTGTGTAAAATTTGCCGCCGGGCTGGGCAACGCGCATGGTGTGGAAATGGGCAACCCCCGGGAATTTCTCCGGCTGGTCACAGTATCTTCCGATAACGCCTCCGCCGTAGCCGAAAACACCCACGATGCCGCCGTGTTTCCAGTGTGTGGTTCCATCCTGGTAAGAAAGTTCAAGAATTCCCAGCAGATCCTCCACTGCATCCTGGGGAATCTGAAACTCAGTTTTCTCTGCGTTCTTTGCCCTCTTTTCAGCTTCCTGTTTCAAATCGGAAACAAAACTCGGCCAGGGACCGGATTCAAGCTGATCCAACAAAGGGGTAGCATGCTTCATTGATTTTACCTCCGTCTTCAATTTTGTAAATTAACCATCCTGACTTATCGACTGTAAAAAGCAAATCATTTCAGCAGGAAAAATTTCCCGCTGTGCAGGAACAGGCTCCAGACCCGAACCTGCCGTAACAAAAAATTGCATTCAGGAAATAAATGCAATTTGTATTTCTTCAAAAATTATATACAAGAAAGTCCTTATAGAATCAAATCCGGCCAATGTCAATAAAAAAGCATGTTTTACATCGATTTCCTCTCCTGAAAGTTCAGAAAAAGGATCTTTTTACATCAATTTCCCATCATGCAGGCTTTGATACAGGTTTTTTACATGCCTTTCAAGATTTCTCCTGATAAGAGGACGTTCCGGATTTTGGGCAGGATATCCCTCAGCAATGTCAAACGCAGCCTTCTGCATCTCTTTTTCCGGAAGCGACAGGACATAGTGGAGAAAAAATCGCGGAAGCGCATCGGAAAAAGGAGGCTCCTTCTGCCGCAGCCCCTGAAAAAAACCTTCCACTGTCGGACGGACAGCCAGATCATCAGCCCAGATCAGCTCACCGGTTCCCTCTCTCCGATCCACACGGGTGTGAAAGGAAAGTTTCAGGAGAAAAAGAAGCAAAGCATACACCAAATCCGACTCATCAGCTTTTTCAGGCTGAATGCTCACAAGGGGAAGGTACTGCCGGATTGTGACCAGTTTCACTTCGGCATGGTCATTTCCGATCTTTGCCACAAAATCCCCGGCTGCATGATGCCAGGGGAAGATATGCTCAAATGTCTCGATATTGTAACACAGGGTCAGAATCATGGCAACCTGACGGTATATCTCACAGATCTGCTCTTCAGACAGAAAAGAGACGCCTTCCGGATTCCACAGCACTGTCTGCTGTTTCTCACCCGGTGCCGAGGAAATATGGAATTCGTGAAATCCCTCAAACCATTCTCCCAGGAACATGGGAAAAATCCTGCCTGCCGCGCCGGTTCCGCTTCCGAGTTTCCACACTTTGGGAACAAAGGAAAAGGGAAATTGTTTGAGCAGATCGTATTCCTTTCCGATGCAGGCTTTTCCCGCTTCCGATACAGCCACATTCACTGCAAAGGGAATGACAATCCCGCGTCCTTCCGCCTCGACCCTGGCGGGATGATAAAAAGCCCCGTGCTTTTCCAGATAAATACGGACCGCACTGATTTCCTCAGGGGAAAATGCGGATCCGAGCCGTTGGGAAAATGCGGGAATCATGGCCCGGAAATGATCGGCCCGAAGGAAATCCGCCACAGCCTGAAAATAATCCCCGCAGCATACCGGAGAATCTGCCGGTGCAGAAAGATGGTGCCGGTTCAGGGGAAGAGGCCGTTTCCAGTTTTCATCCCCTTTCCGCACCGGTCTGTCCCTGTGATACAGAAAAAAGGAAAATGCTGATGTGCCGGAATTATTTTTCACGGTGTCTGTCAATATCTTCCAGAATTTTGGGAGCAACCTCGTATCCCAGTTCCAATGCCCGGTCACAGTGCTTCACAGCTTTGGCATATTCCCCTTTTTCCAGATAGGCAATGGCCAGATTGTTGTGGGCAACCGCAAAATCCGGAGCCAGTTCCAGTGCTTTGAGGCTGTTTTCTATGCTTTCATCCGGCATACCGTTCATCAGATACGCACTTCCCAGGGTGGCAAATGCCTGAATATAGCGAAAATTGAAAGTTGTGGCCTTTTTGAGGTTTTTGATGGCCTCCTCCACGTCTCCTTTCTGGAGATGGACAAAGCCGATATTGCCGTATCCCTCGGAAAATCCGGGTTTCATTTTCACAGCCTGTCTGTTGTATGCCAGACATCCGTCCAAATCGCCGCGACGGAGACAGAGTCCTCCAAGCTGCACATAGGCTTCTGCCATGCCGGGGCTGTCTTCCACGGCCTGGATCAGCTCTTTTTCTGCCTCATCATACCTCTTCTGGGCCAGCAGCCCCACTGCCAGATTGTAACGGGTGGTTCCGCAGTCCGGATTGCCTTCCAGAAGTGCCCGCTGCCGGGCAACGTATTCTTCCGCATCTCTGGGTTTTTCACTCTGAATTTTATCCATAATTTTCTCATATCCTTCGTCATCGATTTTGTTTGCAGGCTTTTTAAGGCAGCACAGGGATATTGTCAAGGATTATATAAATAAGGAAGGAAACGACTGTTCCTTTGCCTGAGAGTGTGTTTGAAAAGTCACGCAGTCATCATTTCCCCCTTTTCCAAAGGGGGATTTTCCGGGCGGATGCATAAAAAATTTCCCCTTTGCAAAAGGAGGGGGAACAGACTTTTCAAACACCCTCTAAGGACTGTCAAAAAAGTTTTTTGACAGTTTGAGGGCTCCAAACGGAAAATTTTGGAACCTGCCAAACTTTCCGTTTGGCACGCGTCTGCGGATTTCTGATGCAAAGAAATTTGTCTGACAGACCACGCAGTGACAATGGGCAGCATCGTCATATCCGCTGCTCCTGCATCCTGAACCTGCCAATATCAGGGGCTTTGATGTTTCCGAAAAAAATGCCGGAAAACATGCCCGGATCATTTTTTCCGTATCATATCTGTCATGGCAGACAGGGCCATGAAATATCCCCGGTGTCCGAATCCGGCCATCTGTGCTGTCACAATGTCAGAAATCATGGATTTGTGACGGAAGGCTTCTCTTTTCCAGATATTGGAAAGATGGATTTCAATAACAGGCACATCCAGCAGCAGCAGAGCATCCCGGATGGCCACGCTGGTATGGGTATAGGCTGCGGGATTGATGATCACGCCGTCACATTTCTGGAATGCGCTCTGGATTTTTTCCACAATCTCCCCTTCCTGATTGGACTGAAAGGTTTCCACCTCCAGCCCCAGTTCTTCTCCCTGTTTCCCGAGTTCCCGGTTGATTTCATCCAGACCTGTTTTTCCGTATATCTCGGGTTCCCGCTTTCCCAGCATGTTCAGGTTGGGGCCGTGAATCACCAGAATTTTTTTTGCACAACTGCTGTCTTTCAATGACTTCTCCCTCATTCTGCTATGATTTTTCTGAATTCGGCAATGGTCTTTTCATAATCCCCGCTGCCGAACACAGCAGAACCTGCCACAAAGACATCGGCTCCGGCCTTTGAAATCTTGCCAATGGTGTTCACGTTCACGCCGCCGTCCACCTGAATCAGGGCGGAAAGTCCTCTGTCATCCAGAATATTGCGAAGCTGCCGGATTTTGTCCAGACTGTTCTGAATGAAGCTTTGACCGCCAAATCCGGGGTTTACGCTCATGATAAGCACAAAATCCGTATACTCCAGCACCCATTCAATGGCATTGAGCGGCGTGGAGGGATTGAGTGCGACCCCGGCCTTGGCTCCGCAGTCCCGGATGAGCTGCAGACTGCGGTGCAGGTGAACACATGCCTCGGCATGTACACAAATCCAGTCCGCCCCGGCTTTGGCAAAATCCGGAACATAGGTGTCCGGATGTTCAATCATCAGATGAACATCCAAAGGAAGCTGTGTGGAATGTCTTGCGGCTTCCACAATGATTGGGCCCATGGTGATGTTGGGCACAAAATGGCCATCCATGACATCAATATGTATCCAGTTGGCCCCGGCTTTTTCCACAGCCCTGATTTCTTCACCCAGCCGGGCAAAATCAGCGGACAGAATGGATGGTGCAATCAGTTTCATGCAAGCAATAATCTCCGTTTGTCAATTTGGGTCAGAATATAAAAAAATGGATGAAACCTGATAAAATGACAGCGAGCTGCGCCTTGAAGCGCTTTCTGTCCTGTGAAAGACAAAAATAAGCAGGGATGCAAAAGCTGCTTTTGCTGAAAACTGTTTCAGATGCTGTCAGCTCACGAGTTTCTCCGGAAATACAAAAAAAACCGGTTTGCGCAATTTTGGCATTTCCGCATCCCCCCGGTCACAGGGAATGCAAAAAACGGTAATGGGCCAAATCCTGATTTGCTCACGGATTCCGGGTCAGAGTCAGCGGACAGATCGACGGATTTGACTCACAGCCCCCTTTTTTATATTCACAAAGCATAAAAAATGCAACATACCTTAAAATTTTCAAAATGTAAAGGCAATGCTGTTTTCTGATACACGGATTTCCGGGCGGAAAAAAGGAAGGGGGCAGTGCACAATCTCCCGGCTGCAATATGATTTTTCAGCACCGGATCAAAATGGCTGGCGGTCGCGCGGAGCCGCACAGCATTTTCCCGGAGTTTCAAGGTGTTTTTTTCCGGGTCAAACGCGGCGTTGAAAAAAATCAGACAAGGTTGCGCGCAAAGGCAGACTTTGAAGTCTGCCCGGATAACAAAGGCGCAACCAAAAGTTTCCGGGCATTCAAAAAACCGGATTTTTCAGAAAAAATCCGGTTTTTCGGAAAACGCCATGGGCAAAAAAAATTATGCTGCTCTGCCGGTCAGAGGGTAGAGGAACAACTGGTTTGACCCATTGCAAAAAAGAGAAAAAATCACAGGCCGCGATAGTCTATTTCATAAGGCCATGCCTCATGTCCCCCTTCAATGAACCAGACCCGGTCAAATCCGGCTGCATTGAGAATCAACTGTGCCTCATATCCCCGCAGACTGATCTTGCAGTAGGCCAGAATATCTTTGTCTCTGGGCAGCTCATTCATGCGCCTTCTGAGATCTCCCAAAGGGATATGAAAATGTCTGTGCGGCTCACAGGCAATGGTGAGCATTCTGTTTTCATCCGGTTCCCGGACATCCAGAAGCACAGCATCGCCTGTATCCATCCGTTTTTTTGCTTCTTCCGCAGACAGGGATATGGCAAGGCCGTCCATTTTGTTGCCCAGAATATGCGCGCAGGTGAGAATGGGATCAATGGGCGGACTGAAGGGCGGTGCATAGGCCAGATCAATGCTGGCAAGCTGATCCAGCGTGCCGCCGAAATAAATGGTGCTGGCCACCACATCCACACGTTTTGCCGCATCCCCCATGCCTGCCACCTGAACCCCAAGCACTTTGCGATCCTTTTTGGCAGCCAGCATTTTAATCAGAAGATAACGGGCATTTTTCATATAATGGGGACGATCCGGCCCGCCCCAGGTGATGACTTCATAGTCGATGTTCAGCCGTTTTGCCATGGCCTCCGTCATTCCGGTGCGGCCGACATGGAAGTCAAAACATTTCACAATGCCGGTTCCGCCGATGCCGTCAAAGGGAACAGACCGGCCGGCAATGTGATTGGCGATAATGCGGCCATGTTTGTTTGCCGTTGATCCCAAAGGCACATACATGGGACCGCCCATGACTTTGTTCACATAACTGTTTACCACACAGTCACCGCCCGCATAAATATCCGGATCACTGGTCTGGCAGTATTCATTGACCAGAATGCCGCCTTTTTCCATGCAGGACAGTCCTGCTTCCCGGGCAAGCATGTCCCCGGGCCGGGTTCCCACTGCAATAATAACGCAGTCTGCGGGGATGCTCTGTCTGTCTGTCTGCACAGAAACCACTTTTTCACCGCCTGCATCTGCCTTCAGCGCGGTCACTCTTTCTCCAAGAACCAGTTCCACCTCATTGTCATCCAGATGGAGCTGAACATACGCGGCAATATCCTTATCCAGAACACCGGGCATGACCTGATCAAACATTTCCACCAGGGTGACATCCATGCCCCGGTTTACCAGCGCTTCGGTAACTTCAATGCCGATAAATCCAGCGCCCACCATCACAGCTTTCCGAAATCCCTGTTTTCCGATTTCCTCCACCAAAGTTCGGGCATGTTCGGGATGGGTCATGAACCAGACATTTTTCAGATCAATGCCCTCAATCGGGGGGCGGAACGCATAACCTCCGGTGGCCAGCACCAGTTTGTCATACGGCATGTCTGTCTTGCTGCCGGTATTCAGATCTTTTACCCGCACGGTTTTGTTTTTGCGGTCAATGCGGACAGCCTCGGTGCGGGTCAGGGTCTTGAATCCTTTGGTATCTGCAAAAAATTCAGGGGTTCTGGGAACGCCTATCTGGGTGTGGGTCAGTGCTTTGATATTGATGAATTCGCCTTCCACATAATAGGGAAGACCGCAGGCTCCGTAAGATACCAGTTCATCTTTTTCAATCATGGTAATATCCGCGTCCGGCATCAGTCGCCGAAGCCGGCTTGCTGCTTTCGGGCCGCAGGCCACACCGCCAATAATCAGAACACGCAATGGGGATGACATTGAAAAACCTTTCCTTTCTCTGAAAATGAATGAGCACAGGCTTTCAAAAAATCTTTGGGTGCTTTTGCCAGTCAGGGAGCAGGAAGTATGCATTCCCCGTGCTGCCTTCCCAAAAATTTTTTTAAAGTCTTCGGGAGTTGTGCAGTTTAAATCCAATCTTCTGATTTTATCGGATATATGTTTTATATTATCAATAATTTCAAAGAATTGAAATTCAACTGTCTGACCCCCGTCTTTTGAAGAGAAAACAGTCCGGCTCAGGTCCGGATCATTTTATGATTTATCTCTATAAAAAACAGGATGGCTTGTCAACGATTTCTTTTTGGCTGTGCAGCGCTGTTTTTTTTTCTTTAGACAAAATTAACCTGTTATCATTTCAAACTGTTGTTCCGCAAACGCAGCAGCGGTTCAGATATCAAAGCGCAGTTCCTCAGGCCATTCCCGCTCATGTCCGTCCGCAGGCCCCTTGCGGCACGCGTCAATGACAGCACGGTGATTTTCAATGACAATATCCCGGCCCGGATCCGTATTGTTGAAGAGTTTCCACAAAAGCAGGGAATTGTCATGCAGATCAATCTGCTCATCATACAGCACAAAGATATTGAACATCCGCAGTTCAGCCAGCCCCATCAGCAGCAGCGCCAAATCCCTTCCGCTCCGATCCTTTGATTTCCGCACCGAAACCGCAAGGATGCGGTTGGCCCTTTTTTCCGCATATTCCGGAAACAGATGCCTGCACGAAACCGCTTCCGGCATCAGGGTGCGGAGAATGCAGTCCAGTCCATCCCGCGATGGAGGCGGAATCTGATCCGGCAGTCTGTTTCTGTCCGGTTCCGAACTGAGGCGCCGGGTAAGATCCAGTCCGATTTTGTTGCCGAAATTGGGAAAGGGAGAGGAATGATCCAGCACATCCAGTATGCCCTGGGTCAAAGTGATGTCTGAGGCAAGGTCAAATTTTGTCATCAGGGCATCAATCACCTGCGCGGGGTCACGGGGGCTGACATCTTTGTCCACCACGGCAATGGCCTTGCAGAAACTCATCTGTCCCTGTCCCCACAGACCGCTCATGATTTTTTTGGCATGTCCCTCATATTCCTTGTCAATGGACACAGCCACAATATTGTGAAACACGCCTTCCCAGGGAAACCAGTAATCCTGAATTTCGGGAAAAACAGTCTGCAGCATGGGCAGAAAGATTCTTTCCGTGGCTTTGGCAAGATAACAGTCTTCCATTGGCGGACGTCCCACCAGAGTGGCATTGTAAATGGGATCTTTCCGATGGGTGATGGCTGTGACATGAAAAACCGGGTAATGGTCCGCCAGGGAATAATAGCCGGTATGATCCCCGAAGGGCCCTTCCAGTCGCAGTTCATCCGGTTCCACATAGCCTTCCAGCACAAATTCAGCCTCGGCAGGCACTTCCAGATCCATGCTCACACATTTGGTCAGGGAAACCGGTTTCTTGCGGATGAATCCGGCCAGAATGATCTCATCCAGGCCTCTGGGCATGGGCGCTGTGGCTGCATATACGGTGGCAGGATCCGCTCCAATGGCAACTGCCACAGGCATACGTTTTCCCGCGCGGCGGTATTCATTGTAATAATGGGAGCCGTCCTTGTGAATATGCCAGTGCATTCCGGTGGTGTTTCTGTCAAAAATCTGCAGACGGTACATGCCCATATTGCGTTTTCCGGTTTCCAGACTCCGGGTGATGACCAGAGGCAGAGTAATAAAAGGGCCTGCATCACCGGGCCAGCAGTGCAGCACCGGCAGTCTGCCCAGATCCACCTGTTTTCCGGTAAGAACCACTTCCTGACAGGGCGGGATTTTTCCCCGGAATCTGCGGGGCAGAAAAGATCCCATTTCCAGCGCCAGGGGAATGGTGCGCAGGATTTCTTTCAGATTTTTCGGCGGATGAAACTGGGTGTATTTTCTCACCCGTTCAGCCAGTTCATCCAGATGTCCCACGCCCAGAGCCATGCAGATTCTTCCGGGGCTTCCGAAAATATTGGTGCAGACCGGAAAATCCGAACCTTTCACCTTTTCAAACAAAAGGGCCCTGCCGCCTTCCGGGCTTTTGGATTCCCGGTCTGTGTAGCGGCTGATTTCCACATACGGAGAAACCTCATGCCGGATATGCAGGATTTCCCCGGCCTTTTCCAGCGCGTCCAGAAATTCTCTCAGATTTTTATACAATTTCCTCATCTCCCCAGCGTTTCATGGCAATGTTGATATGCAGTTGATCCAATGCTCTGGCTGCTGTGGCATCCACCATCTCCGGAATGCTTTCAGGCCGGGTGTAAAAACTGGGACACGGCGGCATGATGATGGCTCCGGCCATTGCGGTTTTGCGCATGTTTTCAATGTGAATCAGGTTCAAAGGGGTCTCACGGGTCAGCAGCACCAGAGGCCGTTTTTCTTTCAGGCACACATCCGCTGCCCGATGAATCAGACTGTCAGAGATGCCGGAAGCAATGGCTCCCAAAGTTTTCATGGAACAGGGCGCAATAATCATGCCCTGATGCAGAAAGGAACCGCTGGCAGGGGGCGCAAACAGATCATCGGGTTCATGGCAGTTCAGACGGGCATCTGCATGAAAAACAGTTCCCTGCGCGTGAAGAAATTCTCCAAAATCCTCTCCTCTGTACGCGGTTTCGTGCATCAGCACCTGGCGCCCCGCATGGGACAGGGACAGATGCACTTCCACAGGTCTTTCCAGCAGGGCTTTGAGAATCCGGATGCCGTAAATCACTCCGGATGCCCCGCATATGGCAACAACGATTTTTTTGTTCAATGAAGTTTTCCTTGTTTGCTGTGGCAGAATTTGCTGACCGACTGCCTTTTGCAATATAAACAGGCAGGCATAAATTTTCATGTATAAAGGCAGCATAAGCGTTCGGACTGTGCCATCTGAATGAACAGCTTATCCCATAAAATTTATGGAATTTTAATTATGCCATCCGTATCAATTTGTCATCACAGATTCCTTGAAATCTTCAAGGAATTTACCGAAGTCAATACCGTAAACCGCTCTGAATACCCTGTCGTGCTTACTGTCATTTATAAGTTTTTTCATATACAAAACAAATTTATCCCTGCCATACTGCTTTATAAGATAATCAACAATGCACGCAAACTGACTGTACATGAAAGGGATTCTGTATTTTACGTCAAGTTTAATCCGGTCTTCCTTCTTTGTTTTGAAATATTCAGGAGGCATAAAATTGCCTTTTCGGATGTATCTGCATGTTTCAGATTTTGAGGGGTACCATGATGTTCCCATTTGACCAGAGCTGTAAACAGCAATGCCTTCAAGCAGCCATGCCGGATATTGGGAAGCTTTTATGATTCCGGAGTGCTGATGAAGCAAAGAATGCGACAGTTCATGCTTAAGGTAAATTTCCAAAGAAATTTCATTATGTTCAGCTTCTTTCAATGCCCAGGGTGATATGACAATGTCACCGTTGTAAAAAGCGCAGAATCTTGCTTTTGACATTGAACGTCTGCGATAGCTGTCTTTGTCCTTAAAAATGAAGATTCTTGGCTTTCTTATAAATTTCAAGGCATGAAAATCTTCAACCATTGGGATTAAAGAATCAATTGCGTTCAGCCCGGTGTATTCAGTTCCCTTTTGAATATAAACAGCAGTGTTTTTCAATTCATTTTCAGAAAACCCGATGATAACCGGGGAATAAGGGAACAGTTTGCCAAACAGAAAGCTGTAAGCAATGAAGCCCATGATAAAAATGGTGACTGTTAAAATTGTATATTTCCGTTTTCTGCTCATTTTTATTATTCAGGTATAATGCAAAGCTCAGCAGTTCGGTTTCGCGTAGCGAAGCGGAGCAAAGCCGAATCCGCCTGAGCGTTTGGTTAGGCTTTTAATTCAACAATTACAAATAGTTTTTAAACTCATCAACTGTCATTTCACAGTCATTAAGAATTTTGTTCATCAGTCCCACACCAATTGTTTCACCTGAATGGACAGGCACAACTGTGGAACGACTGTCAGGATGCTGAAGATAATGGTGGCTGCCCCTTATTCTGATTATTTCAAAACCCGCACTTTTCAAGGCTGAAATAATTTGACGTGCTGTAAGCCAAGGTATTCTGCTCATACTCCTACCGCTATCCTCTGAATGCCCACAAACTGTAAATCAGAAATTTTGTCAGCTTCGACTTCCAGACACAGTTCAATTGCTTCTCTGATACGTTCCATAAGGGTATCAAGAGATTTTGCCTGGGTATGGCAACCTTTAAGTCCCGGAACACTTGCAACAAAATATCCGTCTGAATCATATTCAATAATTACACTAAATTCCCGTTTCACTGATTTATCTCCTACTGCGATTTTTTACCTTCTGATAACTATAGTTTTTAAGAAAATAAATTTGGGGCTCTCCGTAGCGACTGTGTTAAATGTCAAGCATAATCCGGGTTCCATGCTTCATTTTTTGCGACCATACTGTTAAGGATCACAAGGATCTTTCTCGTACAGGCCGTAACAGCCACCATTTTGTTTTTGCCTTTGGAAACAAGATGCTGATAATATGAACGTATCACCGGATTATGACGGATTGCGGCCAGTGTGGGCATATACATCAGTTTTCTGACTTCACATCGTCCGCCGCCGGTCATGCGTTTTCCCCGGAACTGTCCGCTGTCACGGTTCACAGGGGCCGTTCCCGTCAGGGATGCGATTTCTTTGCCACCGACTTTGCCGAGTTCCGGGAGATCGGTAACAAGAGAGGATGCGGTATTTTCTCCGATTCCCCGGAAACTGCCAATGATTCCGGCTTTCTGCTTCAGTTCGGGCGAAGAATCGATGAGTATGCGGATCTGCTCCTCAACCCCGCGGATCTGTGTCTCAATTGCGGAAATAACTGTCCGGATGCTTTTTTCAATGAATTCATCCCGGCAGTGTTCCGTGCGGTTTTTTTCCGCTGTCCGCATATTTGTCAACTGACGTTTCCTTGCTGTCAGTGATTTGATTTTGCGGGTAATTTCGTCAGCAGCACATGTTGCCGGAGGCTGCAGGGCTGCACCGAAACGGGCAATGATGCGGGCATCAATCCTGTCGGTTTTGGCGGTCTGACCGGCGGCTTTGGCAAAATCCCGGATACGTTTCGGGTTGACAACGGCAACCGGAAGTCCGGCTGCGTAAAGTTCTTCGGCCAGGGGAAGTTCATAACCTCCGGTGGCTTCCATCACGATGAGTTCCGGTTCCGCGGCACGGAACATGTTCACTGCTTTCTGTATGTTTTCAGGAGTGTAATCAATGTGATGATCGGAACCGTCAGACATGCGGTGAAAGTCAAAGGTTTTTTTGGAAATGTCGATGCCGATGCAGTTTTTCATATTAAAATCCCTTCCTTGTATGCGGGGTCATTTTATGCCCCATGCGACTGTCCGGGCTGTTTTAAGGATGCGGCGGCGGATCAGGCTGCAGACGGGTTCAAAACCCCAGGTTGGGACGATCTCGCCGCCGCCTGTGTTCCTGCCCGGCAGCCGCGGCTGCCGGGCAGGAACACAACTGTACAGAATTTCTTAAATACCTTGTATACTGTCGCATGGGACTGGTCAACTCAGTCAGCTTATACAAGGTTGGGTTGTGGAACGAAGAAACCCAACAAACTCAGAGTGTTAGGTTTTCACTTCGTTCAACCCAACCTACTCCAAAATAATTATCTTAAAAGCTATATAAGAATAATTTGCTCTGTGCATTTACCCACCCTGTACATTACAAGCCTTACAACATATATTTTTAGAACCACCTCTCGATATAACATCCATTAGCTTTGCAAAAGGCACAACGTTTTGATGGTTGTACAACTAATACACTGCCAGAACCACCGTGGAAGCAGACATACTGAATATTCATCAGAAAAAAACCAGTCTTGAAACAAATTGACCTTTTCCTTTACATGCTCCGCATGTTTCAGGAGAATACTGACCACTCATACTTTAAATACCTCTATTGAAAGCCTATCTTAGAGATCTCGGCTCTGTCTGGTGAATCGATCGGGTTAGCTGGCAATTCATTCCGGTGTGCAAAAATAACCTTTCACGGATAGCATATTTTATGCGTTTTTATAACCCACGGAAATAACTGTCTGATTTAACGGGGCGGAGGGACTTTTTCCGCCGTCCGCTTGAACGACTGGTTATGTGCTTTGTCCGATATTCTATTCATTTAGCACAACTTCTAATGTTGTCTTGATTCATTTTCGTTTGCATTGTTATAGAACGGAACTCCGGTTATCAAATACTTGTCTGTGTCTATTTTGATAGTCTTTTGCTCCTTACGGATTTCTTTTAAAAATTCCTCTTTCCATTTATCGTGAGCAACCAAATGATTTCCTTTCGGTTCAATGAACACTTGATACGTCAGTTCTTTGCCTTTTTTCTGTTTACAGAATAAAATGAAGTCCGGTTCAAAGGCTCGACCTGATTTGTCTGTGATTTTTACTTCCCGTTCGTTGCGGATTAAATAGATGTTTTTGAATTTCTTCTCCAAATGCTCAAAACGTCTGGCAAACATCTTTACAAATTTTTTTTCTTCGCTTGTCCCGTAATTGGCATTGTAAACGTACCACTTCGGTTCACTCACAACATCAAACTGACCATATGCCCGCTCACTCTCTTTGTAAACTTTAATCTCCTTGTCTTTAAATACGTTGCGGATGTATTCCTGAAAATAGTCTGAGCCTTTGTATTTGGTCAGGTTGGATTTAATTTCGCTTTCTATTCTTTGCAGCAAACCTTGAACAGCCATCAGATAATCAAAACCGGTTATTTCTTCCAGTCTTGTTTTTGTTCCGTTGAATGTAATTTCCAATCCGCCCAAATAGTCATTGCTTGCAATGAAATTTGATAAGGATTCCACATTGGGAAAATACCGCTCCAAGCTGTCAAAGTAGTAAAATGGATTTTGGGTTAATCCATAGCGAATGGTGTGGTTTGGAATATCTGAAACAGGAATATCTTTTTGCGAAGTATTTCCTGCGTCTCCGTTTTCTTCTTCCTGCGTAAACATTCCTGACATTTTTCCAATGCCTGAAGAAAGGGTGTAGCTGAAATTTCGTTTTGCAACACCCAAGTCTGCAAATGACTTTACATTATCATAGCTCTTTTCCACTTTTTTGTTGTAAACCACTTTACCTGTTTTGTAAAAATCGGTTTTCTTAAAATCGGGTTTTAGCGTAAGCTGTCTGGTTTCCAGATTGGCTTCGTCTTCGTAAATACCTGTATCCACAAGTGCCTGTTTCAACTCTGAAATGTATCGGCTGTCTTCTTTGGTGTGATAATACAGTTCTTCAAGAATTTTCAAATTGCTGGCAGTATCATCATCAAATTTTCGGGTGTATTTGTCCTGACCCTCCTCTAATGCAAATGGAAAGTACCTTGCGCCCCTGCCTATTAATTGCGCTTCTGAAATCGTGGTCTTTCCTGGCTTTCCAGCTTTTCCGTCCCGCCCTTCATACATACGGACAATATCAAACAAGTTCAGCACATCCCAACCTTCATTGAGTTTCTGAACAGCAAAAACAGCACGTATCGGGTTGTTTTCATCTTCTAAGGTGTTCAGGCGGATTTGGTTGAGTTCAGCTTCTTTGTCATTATTGGCACTGATACAGTATTCTTCTCTGAAGTTGGATTTAATGCGTTTGGCAATTTCGGAAGATGATAATCCTTTGGCATCAAAAAAGGCAAAGGCTTTCTGCACAACGGAAACAGTGGATGTTTTCTGAATCTGCTCCGCCATTTCAGCCGAAAAATCATCTATCAGTTGATGAAAGCGTTTTTTGTTTTCTTCTGATTCTTTGATGGTTCGTTTGGCTTTGAAAAGGATGACCGGTTTTAAATTGATATTATGTTCGGCAGCCAGTTCCTGACGGTACAAATTCAAAATCAATGCCTGAATGATCCGTTCCCTTTCTTCGTATAAAGAGCGAATCAAATTGATTTCTTTTGAATATTTGTCAATCCTGAATTGAGACAGATCGTATTTGTAAATTACCTTGTCTTTGTACTTTTCTGTGATTTGCCGGCTGTCATAATCCAATGTGGCGGTAAACTCCAGAAGCATATTGTCAAAATTCTGCTGCAGCAGTTTCATTACCGTGCCTTCCCAACTGCCAAACAGGTCTCCGTTGTTTTTTGTGCCGGAACTTAAATGGTGGGCTTCATCAGCTATCAGAATGATTTTCCGGCTTTCAAAATCTTCATAGGTGATACTGTTTTCTTTGGTATTGTTCAGATCAATGTGCAATTGCTGAATGGTGGTAAACTTGATGTTGATGTTCTCATTATCAGCTTCCTCAAAATTTGCCACTTCCTTAATCAGCACTTCTTTGCCGCCCACTGCAATTTTATTGCTGAACAGGTATTTGCCTGCCTGCGGGTTAAGAAAATTATCTTTGGTTTTGTTGATGATGTTGTTGCTGTTGACAAAAAACAGAAAGTTACGGTAGCCTTTTTCAAACAAACAGAGCATCAAACCCGCCATTATCAAGGTCTTTCCGCTTCCGGTTGCCATATTGTAAAGCAGATGAACGGGTTTCTTCGGCTTTTCCTCAAAGTCTTCCGTGATTACATAAATATGGCGTTTGAAGGCTTCTGTCTGATAGGGGCGAATGTCAAACTTGAGATTGTCGGTAATGTAATTGGGTATGTCAACCTGAGCCAATGCCTTACGGGCGAAGGGATTATCGAATATATTGTGCAAATACGCCATAATGTCCTACTTTTTGAGTTGATAAAAATTTTGAGTTACTTGCTTTTCTTCAGCCGTGGTGAAGCTCTATGTCCAGTTTGCTACTTCCAATTTTGGAACTCTTTTGAATTCACCCACATTATTTGTAACGAGAGGAAGCTTCAAACTGAGTGCATAGGCAGCTATGAGCATATCCATCCCACCAATCGGCGTTCCATTTTTCTCCAGATGAGACCGAATCTTACCTTATTCTTTGGCAGCGTTTGCGTCGAAAGGTATGATTTCCAATGGAGCCATGAAAAGCTCAAGAGCAAATCGACTTTTTTCATAGTGTTGGCTTTTTTGAACTCCGTGTTCCAACTCGGCTAATACAAGTGAAGAAATGACCAGATCACCTTTTTTGTACTTCAAGAATTCTTTCAATACCTTATCCGGTTTCTTTTTGATGACATAAATGCAAATGTTGGTGTCAAGCATGTATTTCATACAAACATGACCTCCCGGCTTTCTGGAATAAAGTCATCTCGTGTTTCCATGAAATCATCCGGGAACATATCCAAACTTTTCAGGAACATCAGCCAGTAATCAGGGAGCGATTTTGGCACATTTTTTGGAATAACCATTACCACAAGCTGCATGTCTGTTTTGAGATCGAATGGCGTATCAAGAAGAATTCGCTCTCCATCATAATGGGCTGGAATTGAAATTGTATTCATGCTAACTCCTTTCACCGGTAAAAATCCCGGGTTACTTGCTTTTCTTCATCCGTGCAGGCAAAATCTTTATCGTTGAGTGAAGAAAGGTTTACATAGAGTTGGTTTTTGTCCAGTATTTCGCAAAGATGCTGTTTTTGTTCTTTCAGCGAAAGGGCTTTGAAATCTTCTATGTGTTCTTCCTGCTTTTTTATATCTACATTGTAGTTCAGGAAACTTTTGGCTTTCATCTGTTCCCAAATCTGCAAAAGCGTTTCGGTGTCTTTGGCTTCTTCAATCTGCTCAATAAAAGTTTGGTTGTATTTTTTAAGTTCGAGATAAACAAATGAGCTTGATTTGTTTTGTTCAATGACTTTTTGAACACGCTTTGCGGTGACGGTTTCAATGTAGTTCATTTGTTCGCAAGTAATAAACTGCCTATTCTCACCATCTTCTTTATTCAGTTCTAAAACTGCGTGTGCAGTTGTGCCACTTCCTGCAAAGAAATCAAGAATTATATCTGTATCACTCGTTGTTTGAGCTAAAAAATCTTTAATGAAATTGACCGGCTTTGGAAATTTTAATGTTTCTTTTCCCATCAAAGCTCTTAACTCTCTTGTTCCGTATGCTGTATGGTCGGTATCAAGTATAGTTGAAAAACTTGTTAATAAGCTACCTAATTCATTTATGTATTTTCTATAACGCGGCTTTGATTCGGGGTTTTTGGGCCAAATAATTCTATTCTGTTTTATCATTTCAGCTAACCTATCCTTACTATATCTCCATCCATTATCGGGATTTGGCTCGTATGAAACTCCTGTTTCTGGATTGGTGATTGTATAATGAAGATTTGGTCGTCTTTCTTTTGTTGCAACTCCATCTAAAGGCGAACTCATCCAATCGCCTAAAGGGTCATTATCTGGATTCTTGTATTTACTCGCGTCAATTGAAACTCCTTTAAATGAATTGTTTGGCTTTTTGCCGTAACAAATTACATACTCGTGGTCATTAGATACTTTTGTCAACGCTCTACTATCAACACTAATTCTTGCCTTCCAAATGAAATTTGCAATGAAACATTCTTTTGTGAATACTTCGTCACAAAGCACTTTCAAATAAGCCTGTTCGTCATCATTACAACTGATTAAAATAAATCCTTCTTCTTTTAATAATGACTTAGCTGTTGAAAGGCGGTTTTTCATAAATGTTAACCAAGCACTATGGTTAAATTTATCATTATATCCGAACCCATCATTACCTGTATTATAAGGTGGGTCTATGTAAATCAGTTTTACCTTTCCTGCAAATTCTTCTTTCAGCGTATGCAATGCCAAAAGATTATTGCCTTTTATTATCAGGTTGTCGGTAATTGTGCCGTTTTCGTTACGGTTAAATTGGTTAATTGGCTTTTCTCCGTCTTTGTCAATGCGCTTGGCGTTGGTTAAAACTTTCGGTTCTAAAAGTTGGGTAATTTCGTCCTGCGCCAAAATTTCATTAAAGAAAATTTCTTCCCGCCTGTCTTCTTCCCGGCTTTGTCCGCCTTCCAGAATGCAGTCTTTAAAAGGCCAAACCAAAGCAACTTCATTTCGCTGTTTCAGGTATTTGCCGTCAATGGTCAGACCGACTTTGTTTTTGTATCGGGTGTAGCTGTCGTTCAGGTAATTTTTCTGCTCCATAAACTGCACAAACAAGTTTTGGTTAAAAACCAATGTGCCTTTCACGTTCACAAAAAATTTCTCTTTCAGCTCTTGATTGTCCAATAGCAATTCAATCAATTCGGCATCACAGTTTTGCGCTTTATGTATCACGACCCACTTTTTTAATTCGCCATCGTCCGTAACAAAATTGGGTTCGTTTTTGAGTTGATTTTCTAATGTTTCGTAAAATTTCATATCTTCCTTCTATTGTTTCGAGACTGATTTAGGGATATATAACCAGTTGTTATGCGTTTTTTTGTCTTAAAGCATGAAAAAATGCGTGTTATGCGGACAGCAGATTTCATGCCAAACTTCAGACAACCTGTCCTTTTTCATCAGGGATATAATACCAAATCGCTGTTGAAGTTATGCAGTATTTTCTGCAGGTTCCCCGGAAAAACCGGATTTTTCGGAAAAATCCGGTTTTTTGGATGCCGAAAAACTTTCGGCTGTGCAGAAAGCATTGCATAAAATCAATGGAGAATTGGTATAACCTGATGCGCAGACAAAATTTCCAGTAAAAAATCAGGTTTTATATACACCAACTTCCTTTGAGATTACAAGAAAAAAACGGCATGGCAGAAGAAAACGGAATTTTCGGCACAGGGCAGCTTTTCCTGTCGGACAATGCCGGTATTCGGCATTTTTCCGGGAGTGCCAAACAGCAGGCAGTCAGAACATTTGAGAAAAAACAGAGCCGGTTCCGGCAGGGCGGCACAGGCAATGCCGTTACTGCGATTCATCTTTACAAACACATAAAATGCAATTATAATTTCCGGGAAAAATATCAACTGAAATATTCAATGAAAGAATTTTCTGTGAAGAGTCAGATTCCGGCAGGATTTGACAACTTTTGGAAAGTTGTCAGATCTTGATTCGCATTTATAATTTTTTTTAAACGCTTACACTGCATTGCGGATGCTCAATTGAAATATTTGTTCATATTCATCGGAATTTTCATGCTTGTGCTGGCCGGAGCAGGATTTTATGTTTTTACCGACCTGACAGAGTATGCCCAATCTCCGCAGAAACAGGGACAGCCGGAAAAGATTGTGGAAATCCTGCCGGGTCAGGGGTTTGCCGCTGTTCTGCAAACCCTGAAAGATGAAGGCATTGTCGATGATCCTCTGCGTTTCCGTGTAATTGCCCGCCTCAATGGATATGACCGGCAGATCAAAGCCGGGGAATATCTGCTTTCCCTTTCCATGCCGCCTTTGGATCTTCTGGAAACCATTGCCAAGGGAAAGACCTATCTGCGCCGTTTCACCATTCCCGAAGGTTATACGCTGCGCCAGATTGCCTCGGCGGTGCGTGATGCGGGACTGGGAAAAGAATCTGAATTTATCCGCCTTGCTTCTGATGCGGAATTTATAAAAAAAACAGGTATCCGTGCTGACAGTCTGGAAGGTTATCTTTTCCCGGACACCTATTTTTTCCCCAAAAGCACCGGCATTCCCAATATTCTTTTTACCCTGATCAGACGGTTCAGGACGGTGTTCACAGAAGAATGGGAAAAACGCGCGCAGGAGATTGGTTTTTCCGTGCATGAAATCGTAACACTGGCCTCGATTATTGAAAAAGAAACCGGCATTGCTGCGGAACGTCCTCTGATTTCCTCAGTTTTTCACAACCGCCTGAAAAAGAAAATGCGGCTCCAGACTGATCCCACTGTGATTTACGGCATTGCAGATTTTGACGGCAATCTCACCCGGAAGCATCTGGACACCCTTACGCCCTACAATACTTATCAAATCAGGGGACTGCCGCCCGGCCCAATCGCCAGTCCGGGAGAAAAATCCCTGCACGCGGCCCTGTGGCCTGCCCAAACCGCTTACCTGTATTTTGTGTCAAAGGGAGACAAAACCCATGAATTCTCTGCGACTCTGGAAGCGCACAACCGGGCTGTGCGCAAATACCAGTTGTCCAACCAATAAGGGAGGAAAGCGAAAAAATTGGACCGTGAAGCAAACAAATGCAAGATTTATAACAACCTGCTTCTCCCCTTATGCGGGAGAGGCTTTGAGAAGGGACAGCAAACTTTCCCACAAGGAACAAAAAAAACTGCTCTGTCCTCTGCGGGAAACAATCCGGAAGGCTGTGCGTCAAAAAAATACTTCTCCCTGTTACAGCAAATCGCTGTTGAAAACATGCTTCTGAAAAACCAATATGTTGCAATCAATGGAGAATCGTCATAATACCGGTTCCCCATTGAAAATATGCTGATATTGAATCAAATTAATGGAAATTTGGTATTATACCAATTCCCTTAAGAAAAAATAATAAGATTTTTGATATTATATTTTTAAAAATAAATTATTTTAAAATTATATAAACATTTTATAAAAAAAAAATTGAATTTAAAAGATACTTGCAAGCAGGAAAAAAGAGGTTTCGTCAAAAAAACCGGATTTTTCGAAAATCCGGTTTTTCTGAAAAACTTATGTTTCAGATCAATGGCGAATTGGTATTACAGCCTTTTTCAGTAACAGGGAAGGAAATTGCGCGGATGTCTGGGGAAGACCTCTTTTATTCGGCAAGAGGTTTGAAGATGAGGGTGTAAAGATTGTCTTTTTTGAAAAAAACCTGTTCAACGCCGTATTTCTTCCGGGGATCAAGGTCAACCACCACCCGCACTTTGGGACGGGAACCTTTGTGAATGCCCAGACGTATGGTACGAATCAGCTTTCCGTTTACAGGAATGATTTTGTCAATGCCCTCAGCCAGTGAAACTTCATAAAAATCGCACACCACCGGGGGGACTTCCTCATCCAGAGGAAAGGTTTCATCCGGAGGATGAAAACCGTTCAGCGCGATAATGACTTTTTCTGCTTCATCTGAATCTGTTTCAAAGCGGATTGCACTGATGACAGGAGGAGAGATGCCTGTGGCAGAAGGAAGTCTGGAAAAATGAAGATGATGCGCCCACCCGCTTTTTCCTTCTTTGTTTTCAATGCGGAACCAGTCCTCTTTTATCTCGGTGACACTGACAGTCTCTCCCTTTTTGACCCGGAAAAGCACATCGGATTCAAAAGAAGGCAGTTCCCTGATCCGTGCCAGTTCAATTTTGGTAACAGCCTGAAACGGCTGTATCCCCTCCGCTTCTTTGGCTTCCCGGGGCTGCGAGGCAGTTTCAGATGGAAGCAGGCGGAAAAGGGAATGAAAGGCCCATCCGGTTCTGCCATCCTGGGAGCGGATCTGATACCAGTTCTTTTCCTGTGTGATGACATCCACTTTTTCCCCTTTCCGCAGTCCGAAACGGATATCAGAGGAAAGTGACGGTTTTTCTCTGACCCGGGCTGAAGGTATTCTTACCAAAGCCTGAAACAGAAGATCTTTTTCTGCAGGGACCTGTCCGGACGGACTTTCTGCAACTTCTTCTGCTGCCTCCCGCGGCACTGCCCCGGTTTCTGCTTCCTCATCCTGTGCTTCCTTTGCTGGAAGTTCATGGAACAGACTTTCATGCACCCATCCCAGACGCTGATCCGGCAGTTTGGCAATGAACCATTCCCCTTCCCTGCCGATGAGCACAATCCGGTCTCCTTTTTTCAGGGTATCAACGACAGATGCGCTTTCCGCGGGTCGGATATGCATATTTCCCACAGGAACCATGACTGTCGCCTCGGAAAAATTCTGATCCAGAGGAGCAGCCGGAAGTCCGCATGGGAAAGCTGCACTCAGAACAAGGAGGATAAGACCTGCATGCATCGCACTTGGAAAGCGCTTGGAGGCTTTCCTTGCGACATTTCCGGCTGTCTGAAGACAACAAGTTGTTTTCATGGCAATTTTTCTCCTGTATCTGTCAGGTTGGCTCGTTTCTGCCGGCAAAGGCGGATAATCGGACAGTCTTGCGGAAAAAAAATCTGCTTCACTGTTTCAGGTTTGCGGATTTGGATGTTTCTGTTTTTTTCATTCTGTCCATGTTCAGTGTGGATTTCGGTTCCACAATCAGCAGATGAACATCCTGGGCAGCAACAAGTCTGTGGCCGCAGCCGCTGGGAACAATGAACAGATCCCCTTCGTTGAGCACAACGGTCTCATTCTGAAATTCAATGGTCAACTGCCCTTTCAGGACCAGATACAGCTCATCTTCGGTTTCATGCTGATGCCAGTCAAACTCCCCTTTCATCTTTGTGAGTTTGACAGACTGGTTGTTGAAATCGCTGACGAGTTTTGACTGCCAGTATTTGTCAAAACTGCGGAGTTTTTCCGATATGTTGATTTTTTCCATTCTTCCTCCGGGTTTTCTGAATTCCGGCTCTGTGCCGATCCCTCACGGTCACAACTGTGAACGGCAGGAATGCATCATTGCCAAATAATTCCTTGAATATCAAAAATATTGATACACAATGCAGTGAAAATGGTCAAGTCCCATTTTTGGACAACAATAAGGAAAAATATTGTTTATGCAGGAAAATCAGATGGATCAGAATTTGCGCCATGCAAGAAGGCAGGCCATGAATTCCGCAGCATCCTTTGCCGTGACATCAATTCCGCAGCGCCGGGCAAATTCCGGGTCCGCACGGAACAGAGGTCCCCCCGCCACAATGCGCGTTTTTGCCGGGATTTTCCCGCGAATCATTGACAGAGCCTCCTCTGTATCAAACTGCAGAACTGTCATGCCCAAAATATCCGGTTCAACTCTCAGACATTCTTCCACAATGAATTCCGGGGTGCAGAGAAGCCCGGCATGATGCACCCGGACACCGGCAGCCTCGGCCCACAGCCGAATGACCTCCAGTCCATGCCCCCATCCGTCATCCAAAGTGGCGGTGAGCATAAAAGGCGGTTTGTCCCAGAGTCCGGATATCCCATTATCTTCTTTCCATTTCAGCAGGTTATGTCCAGCATCCATGAAACATGTGCGGGAAGGATGCGCAGTCTGCCGCAGAATCTCCAGAGCCTCATGGATTTTTGTGCGCAAGCGTTCTGAATCGGACAATGCGGATACGTCCTTGCATTATAAAATTTTTTGTTTTTTCAGGAACCGGATCCGTGCAAAAATCCGGTTCCTCATTTAAGCAGCGGAATGCTTGAACCGAAACAGTTTTACTGCTCTTTGTCTTCAGGTCTTTTTCGTACAATGAGAACAGAGCACGGGGCTTTGTGCGCGACCCGGTTTGCCACGCTTCCGAAAACCACCAGCCCCACGCCGGTAAGTCCGTAGGAACCCATAACTGCGAGATCCGCTTTCTTTTCTTCCAGATATTTCAATAGTTCCGTGGACACATGGCCGTCAAGCACCACGAATTCATGGTCAATGTGTTTTCCGATGCGCAAACCGTATTCCTGATGCATCTGAGATTCCACCTTTGTGACAAAGGACTGAATCGGCTCATAGGGAGACACCCAGTCCGTATCTGTCAGCAGGGGATTGACCACAGGCGGCAGCACGTGAACGATAAAGAGTTTTGCATGAAATTTTTCCGCCATTTCCAGTGCCGCAGCAAAGGCATCCTCGGCATTTTCGGAAAAATCGGTACAGTAAACAATTTTTTTGATTGACATATCTGAACCTCCTTCCGGTAAAAACGGTTATCAGTTTTCAGTTTTCAGGTGTCAGAAAATAAGGAAACGGAACACTGAAACCTGAAAACACAGCATTTTCTCAGTGATTCTCCTGACCGGCTCCGCTTAACAGGGTGCGAAGCACATCCTCTTTGCCCAGGATTCCCACCAGTTTTCCGTCTTTGACCACCGGAAGGGTGTGGAAATTCCTGTCCACCATAAGTGCTGCCACGCCGTTGATGCCTGTTTCCGGTGTCACCGTTACCGGATCCGCTGTCATGGCGTGAGCCACCGTGGTGGCAGCAACTTTCTGCACCTGTTTTTCCAACTGCTTCATGGACGTCAGGGGAATAAATCCGTCCAGAAAAGTGAAAAAAGAGGGCAGAGGGAGTTTTTTCTGCTGGGCTATCAGATCGCTCTGACACAGGATTCCCCTGAGATTTCCTTCCTGATCCACAACCGGAAGTCCGTTAATCCGCTTTTCCAGCAAAATTTTTGTGGCTTTGCTGATTTCCGTTTCCGGCAAAACCGTAATCACATCTGTTGTCATAATATCTTTGACAGTAAGCATGGATGGCTGTCTCCCTGTGAATTTTTCAGAACTCCGGTTTCAGCATGGCATTGATATCTTCGGGCCGGGCCATGCACACACTTTCATTGAAAAGTTTCTGCCCCGCGCCCACATCCGGGGTTCCCAAAGCCTGATTGAAAAAGGTGCGGGGTGAAAAAACCAGATGCAGACGGGTGAAATCATCCCCCTTTGCACCCGGATAGAAATTCATGTTGAAGCTGTAGATGCCCATTCTGTCATAGGCCCGCATTGCGGCTGTCAGTCCTTTTGCAATATCCGAAAGATCCGCATCTGTGAGTTCTGTCATGGAAGCAATTCCCTCCACCACGCCCAGCACATCCCCGGCCACGCCCAAAGGGGCAAAACTGCTCAGCCATGTGATTCTTCCGGTTTTTGCCAGAAAGCGCTCGCCCTTTTCTGATTCGGCCTTCACCAGATCATCCCAGTAACAGGTTTTGTTTTTTTCTTTGTAAATTCTTGCCGCCTCCAGTTCCTGGCGCAGCAGATTGGGCGCATCCGAGGAGGAGAAAACCTGCAGATGGGGATGGATGATGGAACTGCCGGACGGCGGCATATAGTTCCAGTTGATCATGTGATACACAGCTTCCGGATGTCTGATTTTTTCAAGAATCTCAAAGAAATCAATCACCATGCCAAAGGCATCGGCAATGCGTGCGGGTTGGATTTCCGTCATGGGGACATAATGCCTGCTCCCCATGACAGCCACGGAACTGAGGCTGTCATAGGGCGCAATATTGGGAAACAGGACCATGTCATCGCGTGTCATGCGTCCTTCCGGGAGGATTTCCTCGGGGAAAAGCGGGGTGATTTTCATGATTTTTTCCGGACAGAAGGGGCAGAAATCCTGTGTGCTGCCCACAATTTTCTCAAAATCCGGCTTTTCCCATTTCAGTTTCATAAAATGGCAGATGCGGGAGGTTCTGCCGGTCAGCGGATCCTGACGGATTTCGCTGGCAATGCTTCTGCGCTCATTGTCTTTGAGCGGATTGCGGATAACTGTTTCTTTTTTCACAATATGGAAGTGCATGGTCTTCTCCTTGCCTGATTTGCTTTGTTCAGCTTTTCCCTTTCCTTCGATCCGGAGCATTCATGAAAGCGGTGGGGCTGTTTTCCGTAACATATTTCACAATTCCCTTGACGATGGCATTGCACAGATGGTCCTGATATGCGGCTGTGGTAAGTCGCTCACATTCCCTTTTGTTGCTGATAAAGGAGGTTTCCACCAGAATGGAAGGCATCTGCGCACCGAGAAGCACGTAAAAGGGAGCCTGCTTGACGCCCTTGTTTTTGATATTGCTGAAATGGGGTCTCAGTGCATTGCACATGGATTTCTGCACGTGGGCTGCGAGCTTGCTGGATTCATTGATTTTGGCGTTTTTCATCAAATCTGTCAGGATTGTCTGCAGATCACTGATATTTTTCCGTGAAGTGGCATTTTCACGCGCGGCCACCAGAATGGCGTCCTCATCGGTGGCAAGGTTGAGAAAATAGGTTTCAATCCCGTAAGCGCCCCGGTTTTTGGACGCGTTGCAGTGGATGGAGACAAACAGATCCGCATTTTTGGTGTTGGCAATGGCCGTGCGTTCCTCCAAAGTCAGATAGCGATCCGTGGAGCGGGTCATAATCACTTCACAGCCCAGTTCTCTGCGGATTTTCTCCGCAAGCCGCAGGGAAAGTTGCAGCACCACATCTTTTTCATACACACCTTTCTGAAATCCGGGAGCGCCCACATCATGGCCGCCATGTCCCGGATCAATGACAATCCGGCGCACGCCCAAAGCCAGTTGTCTGGCCAGATCATGGGGTGTAATTTTGGGTCCCTCTTCCAGTGCAGCGTAATAGGGGGGCGGAGAGGCCGGTTCAGACTGGCGAGGCGGCGGGTCAGTCCGGACAGGGGAAGTCTGGGGAGACTCCGATGTCTGACGGGATTCCGCTGCCTGACGGAATTCTGTCCACAGAGGGCCGGACCACTGCGGATTGGACTGGCGGGATTCAGTCCATTGATAGGCGGCTGAGGCAGTCTGACGGGATTCTGAAGCAGGAGCCGCCTGCCGGGGATTTGCCGCAGTGATGCTGGCATCCTGTCCCCATATGTCAATAATGGTGCGGAAGGGATTTTTCAGGGAAAATATCTTGTAAGATTTGAAAGATTTAATGTCAATGACCACCCGGACAGTATTGGTGGTGTACTGGGCGGCACGGGCCCCCCGCAGCAGGTCGTCATCAATGGGAATGGCCTTCTGAATATCGTTCCCCAACAGGCTGTTATGAAAATCAATATAAAGCCGCTGGGGGATATTCGCTGAGGAGGGCAGCAGTTCATGGGTGAAATCCGTGTCCCTGTCCCCGTCCACCACAATCCGGGTGTAATTGGGATTGGACCAGAAACGCAGCCCGTTGACCACAGTGGGCTTGGCGGAATAGAGTTTTACCTCCTGTTTTGCCATGACAGGGATTGGTTCTTCCACTGTTTTCTGCGAAAAAAAGGATTTTCTTTCAAAAGAGGAAGCGTTGGATGAAGAAGCCTGCTGCCGCAGCAATTGGGCAATTTCGTCTTCTGCCGGTATCTGGGCGGCCAGGGATCTGTAAGCAGCTTTGGATGTCTTGAACATCTGCTTTCTGGCTTTGAACGGAACATTTTTGGGAGCCGCTTCCGTATCTTCTGTTTCTCTGACAGCTTTTTTCTTTTCAGTTTTGGCAGTTACATGGGGAATCCTGTCCGGGGCATGCGCAGTGCTTCCATTCTTTTCTTCCGGAAATCTGCGGAGCAAATCCTCCGCATTTTTTCGGTAACTGCTGTCCGGAAAGCGGCTGACCATCTGCCTGAGCTTATCCAGCCCCTCCTGCCGGTCAGAACTTTTTTCGGATCGCCTGTACAGATCCAGCCGGAGCTTGCCGCTCATATACAGACTGGCCGGGGCAAAAGCACCGGATGGATCAGCGTTGTAAACAGCGTCATACTTTCCGATGCACGCAACCCACTGATCCCGGTATTTTGTCCGGCCTGTGTTATTGACAAAATTCCTGTAATGGGCTTCTGCTTTGGCATACTGCTGTTCTGCACCGGCAGCATGCAGGAGGGAAGCAAATTCTGCAAGCAGAAAAGGAACAAGCAGAAACATACATACTGTCAGATTTTTTTTGCACATAGTCATCTCTCTTTTTTGCCGATTATCTGTCACAGATTTGTCATAAACTCACACAGCAACCGGGCCGACAAAAGTCCCCGCCCCATAGCGTTTGAGAGGAATCAGATACCATTTCTGCTGTGTCATAAGGGGAATTTCTTTCATAAAAATTATTATAAAATAAATCAGCAACTGTTTCAAGTGTTTTATGACCGGTTCCCTTTTTGTCGATGCAGCCGCATTCTTTCCCCTGACAGATTCTTTCTGATTTCAGCACCGCCTATCTTTCTGTCATCTTATACCGAATCTACATTGACATGATCCAATAAAAGTTTGTTTTCAGTGGGGAATCAGTATAAAAAATCTGCGGAAATCTGTGCAATCTGCGGACAGAAATCCGCAGACGAACGCAGATTTTGGATCAGTACAATACCGAATCGCCATTGACCTGATCCAATATAAGGCATGTTTTCAATGGGGAATCAGCATAACAGGTTTTGCCCCGCCTGCAAGACGGAAATCATGCTGAAAAAGAGGCAGATGCATATTTAAGGGAAGACTGCGGAAGGCAATTTGCGGAAAACAGGATACGGAAACGAATGACAGGATCGGGGGCCGGAGTCTGTGCGATCTGTCACTCTGATTTCCGAATCCGGACACCGAGCGGCAGGCAGAGAAGGCAGACAGACAAATTCTGTTGAAAAAACCGGCCGCACATTTCCCGTCCCGTCCGAAAAACACTTCTGTTTTTCGGAAGAGAAGAAAAGCATATCTGTGCCAATTCCTTGTTTTGCTTGGCAATTTTAATGTATCACTGCCCGTATGGAACTGCCGGGAAGCGAAATGTTTTTTGGGCTGTCACTCCTGTGCCTGTCTGTCCGGGGACGGATCTGCCCCCTGCCGTTTATTTCATCAGAATTTCTTACCGTTTCCCATCCTGAACCAAAAGGGAAGGAGCATTCTCCGGGAACAGAATCGTTTCCGGGAACGGAATGCGGAAAGGCGGAAGGTGCAGAGGTTCCGCAGCGATATGCGGCTCCGGCGATGCCAGCATTTTGCTGATGCAGGCATCTTTCTGCTCCCACAGGGCATTCACCCAGTTCTGAAAAGCCTCACGGAAGATTTCGTCATGGAAATAATCTCCCAGCATTTCCTGCGTAATGGGCAGGGTTCTGACCTGCACCCGGATATCCTGCACTCTGCCGCACAGATAATCCCAGAAATTCTTCACTCCGCTTGGATAGGCTATGGTCACATCAATGAAACTGTGCAGATGCTCTCCCATCGCTCCCAGAGTGAAGGCCAGCCCCCCGGCTCTGGGACACAGAAGATGTTTAAACGGAGACCGCTGTCTGCGGTGCTTTCCGGAGGTAAACCGGGTTCCCTCTGCGAAATTCATCACAGACACAGGCACAGTCTTGAATTTTTCGCAGGCTTTCTTTGTGGTTTCCATGTCCCTGCCTTTGAGATGCGGATTTTTTTTCAGAAATTCCCGTGAATACCGTTTCATAAAAGGAAAATCCAGAGCCCACCATGCCTGCCCCAGGATTGGAATCCAGAACAGTTGCTCTTTGAGAAAAAATTTCAGAAAAGGGATTTTTCCGTGAAAAATTTTCTGCAGCACCAGAATGTCTGTCCAGGACTGATGATTGGCCACCACCAGATACCATCCCACCGGTTTCAGATGTTCCGTGCCGGACACATGCCAGCGGATATTGCAGAAGATATTCTGGTTCATACTGTTGACCCAAACCCAGTTGGAAGCGCAGCCGTTGAGCACAATATCGAAGAATTTTCGCAACGGTTTGAAAGGAAGCAAAAATTTAAGTATGGCCGCAACAAAAATGGGAACAGCCCAGCATACGGTGTTGATAAAATAAAGGCACAAAAGAAATATCCCCCGTGCATTTGTGAAACATTTTTCCAGCATACATCTCCTCCTGATTGGTGCATTGCATTGTCCGCCAAGGAATCAAATCGGCAGACAGGCCGGTCCGCTGTTTTCTGAACAGGTATAACTAATCCTGTATAAATGAGAATTGCAAGGCAGAAAGAAAAATATTACAATTGTTTTACATTTCAGGAACACCCAAAACATGCCTGTCAGGGATTATGCTGTCCGCGCTGCCTGAAAAAACAGATGCCCATCCCGGGAAATGCCGGAAGCATATCTCAGAGTTTGCCTGTTCGGTTCCACACGGCAAAGCTTTTGGGCATCCAATCCGTCCTGCAAAGCAGGGAACCTGTTTCGGCTCCGGAAATACGAAAAAAAAGAAAGATTTCCCTCTTGCCAAAACAGCATGTCCCATTATTTTTTAGTCATGACAAATTTTGTTTGACATTCCTTCCGAATGTGGTATAAGGCTTTCCTTAAAATGTTCAAGCCAACGAAAAAAATTTTGACAAAAAGAAAAAAACAGGAGAGATACGTATGAACAACAGTCAGTTGCTGTGTTTGCGAAAAATGGCAGTCAATCAGAAAGGAATGATCCGTTCGGTAAAGGCCGAGGGGGAAATGGGACGGCGGATTCGGGATATGGGACTGGTTCCCAATACAGAAATCACGGTTGTGGGAAGAGCGCCCCTCAAAGACCCTGTGGCTTTGCGTCTGCGGGACTTCACCCTGTCTCTGCGCAACAATGAGGCGGATTTCATTACTGTGGAAGTGTCCGGAGGTTATTGAATATGCAGGAAAACCTGAATATCGCACTGGCAGGAAACCCCAACGCGGGAAAAACCACCATGTTCAATGCCCTGACAGGTGCACGCCAGAGTGTGGGCAATTATCCGGGGGTTACTGTGGAAAAACGGGAAGGCCATATGCGCTGCAACGGCTTTATGCTCAATGTGGTGGATCTGCCCGGAACCTATTCCCTGACCGCCTACAGTCAGGAAGAACTGGTGGCCCGTGACTATCTGGTGAACGAACGTCCCCATGCGGTCATTGACATTGTGGATGCCAACAGTCTGGATCGCAACCTTTATCTTGCGGTTCAGTTCATGGAACTGGGAATTCCCCTGGTGCTGGCGCTGAATATGATGGATGAGGTGCGCAGAAGCGGAAAACGCATTGACACAAAAAAACTTTCACAACTGCTGCATATCCCTGTGGTGGAAACCGTGGCCCGCATCGGTGAGGGCAAACAGGAAATGATACAGGAGGCCGTGCGTTTTGCCAAAGAACGCAAAGGACAGTGGAAACCTCTGGAGATTTCCTACGGTCCGGATTTGGATCCCGTGCTTCTGGATATGACCCGCGTGATTCAGGAAGCCGGATTTTTTGCGGATCGTTATCCGGCCCGGTGGCTGGCCCTGAAATATCTGGAAGGGGATGTGCAAATCCGGAATCTGGCAGAGCAGTCCGGAGAGACAGGCAAAAAACTTGCGGAACTGGCTGAGAGAACCGAAAAACACTGCCGGGCCACGCTGGATGCATCGCCTGAGGCCATTATTGCGGATTACCGTTACGGTTTTATTGCATCTGTCACCAAGCAGGGCGTAATCACCCGCACCGATCAGAAGGAGCGCATTGCCGTTTCCGACAAAATTGACCGGGTGCTGACGCAGCGCTTTTTGGGCCCTGCCCTGATGATCAGTGTGCTGTATGTCATGTTCCTTGTCACGTTTTCCATTGGAGAAATCCCCATGGGATGGGTGGAGGCTTTTTTTGCCTGGCTGTCTGAAACGGTCACGGCTTTGACCAATCCGGGACTCCTGCAGTCCCTGCTGGTGGACGGCATTATCGCGGGCGTGGGCGGGGTTCTGGGATTTGTTCCTTTGATTATGGTCATGTTTCTGGGCATTTCTTTTCTGGAAGACTCCGGTTACATGGC
Source organism: Desulfobacterales bacterium (assembly GCA_041390465.1). Classification (GTDB taxonomy): domain Bacteria; phylum Desulfobacterota; class Desulfobacteria; order Desulfobacterales; family Desulfococcaceae; genus JAABRU01. Next base: position 45,585 of record JAWKPW010000013.1, read on the forward strand.
CCGCATGGCCTATATGATGGATCGGGTGCTGCGCATCTTTGGGCTGCATGGATGTTCGGTCATGCCTTTCATTGTGTCCGGAGGCATTCCGGGCGGATGCGCAGTTCCCGGTGTCATGGGCGCGCGCACGCTGCGAAGTCCCAAAGAGAAACTGGCCACTCTGCTTACCGCGCCTTTTATGCCCTGCGGTGCAAAGGTTCCTGTTTTTCTGCTGCTGAGTGCCGCATTTTTTGCCGGATCAGCCGCACAGGTGCTGTTCTGGATTACCATCGGTTCCTGGATGACAGCCCTGCTGGTGGCCTGGGTGCTGCGCAGTACTGTCATCCGGGGAGAGGCCACCCCCTTTGTCATGGAACTGCCGCCTTACCGTCTGCCCACTCTCAAAGGCATCTGCATCCACACCTGGGAAAGAGCCTGGCAGTATATTCGCAAAGCCGGAACCTTTATTCTGGCCATTTCCATTCTTATCTGGGCTGCCATGACCTTTCCCTCTCTGCCGGAACAGGAAGCGGCGCGGTTTGAAAAAGAAAGGGAAATTCTTGCCGCGCAGATGGCACAGGATCAGACCCGGAAAGAGGAACTGGAGGCACAGATTGCAGATATCAGCAATGCAGAGGCACAGGCTGCCTTGAAACATTCTCTGGCAGGAAGACTCGGAACCGCCCTGGAGCCCGTCAGTCAACTGGCCGGGTTTGACTGGCGCACCAATATTGCGCTCATCGGCGGTGTTGCCGCCAAAGAGGTGATTGTTTCCACCATGGGAACAGCCTATGCAATGGGCAGCACGGATGCGGAAGAATCTGAAGGACTTTCCCAAAGACTGAAAAATGATCCCCGGTGGACCACGCTCAGCGCCATATCCCTGATCATCTTTGTCATGCTGTATTCCCCCTGTTTTGTGACCATTGTCACCATGGCCAAAGAATCCTCATGGAAATGGGCGGCCTTCAGCATGGTTTATACCACAGTGCTGGCCTTTGCCCTGGCCGCAGGGGTTTATCAGGCAGGAAAATTCCTTTTCTACTGAATGCCTTTGTGAAACAGGGGTTCAAACCGGCTGAGAAGTTTCTGCTCTCCGTCATCATTTCCCCCTTTTTCAAAGGGGGAAATCCGGAACAGAACGTAACAGCACGGCCTCCTGAAAAGGGGCAGAAAGCAAAATTCCGGAAGCCCCTTTATCCCCTCTCAGGAGGGAAATCTCCGGATCATGCAGGTGGTTTCAATGCTCTGATATATGCCGGAAAGACAATATCCTCAGCTCCCCTGCCGATATTCCAGCTTTGAATGATTTCACGGCTCTGAGGCTTTGGCCGGATGGAAATATTCTGAAATCCCAGACTCCCGAGAATCTGTTTCACCTCATCGGGTGAAATGGCTCCGGCAACTCAGCCGGTATAGGCGGCAGGACTGTTTCTCAGTTCTTCGGGAATCTCAGCGGATCGCAGCACATCTGAAATCGCGATCCTGCCTCCGGGTTTGAGAACCCGGAAGATTTCCCTGAAAACCGATGTCTTGGAAGGTGAAAGATTGATGACGCAGTTGGAAATCACCACATCCGCCCATTTGTCATCAATCGGAAGATGCTCAATTTCCGCCTGACGGAATTCCGCATTGCACACAGCCATTTTCCGGGCATTTGTCTTTGCTTTTTCAATCATCTCAGGGGTCATGTCCACACCAATCACCCTGCCTTTGCTTCCGACCTGTCTTGCGGCCAGAAAAGCATCAAATCCCGCGCCGGAACCCAAATCCACAACCTGCTCTCCCGGTTTTATTTCCGCAATGGAAAGGGGATTTCCGCATCCAAGTCCCAGATTGGCTGTGCCTGCGCCTATGGACAGTTCTTCTGCTGAATAATCGAGTTTTCTGCCCAAATCCGCAAGGTTCATCAATACCGGAGAAGAAGTGCAGCAGCCCTCTCCGCAGCCTGTGTTCCGAGCAACTTTGCCGTATTTTTCCCTGACCATCAGTTTGATGCTGTCTTTGCACGATTCCATAATTTTTCCCTTTAATTTCCGCACTCCTCCGGATCAGGTGCAACCTGTATTAAATCAATGGAGAATCGGTATGACAGGAAAATGCAAAAGGATTTGCTTTCAGCAAAAGCGCTTATCCTTTCGCATGGGGTTCTGTGCCACGATGAGCTTTGTGCGCTTCCCTGTGCCCTTGATTTTTCTGCATGAGAAAAACAGACACACCTGCTGCCAGCATCACACTGTCCAGCACAATTGTGGAAATCATATCCCATTTGTCAGCAGCCTCAGTGCCTGGTGACTCAAAACATCCGCAGTGAATGTTGAGTCCCCGTGAAATGTTGAATGCAGTCGCGGCAATAAAAACAATCAGCATCCCATTGATCACGCTCATCGCGCCCGGTGTCCAGAAATTGAAAACCAGGCACAGCCCGGCCAGAACTTCAATCACGGGCAGCGCAATTGCCGTAAGATTGATCAACTGATCCGGCAGGATCTGATAATTGTAAACCGCCTCGGCAAAGGCTTTGGGCTCCATGATTTTATGCAGGCTGGCATAAATGAAGGTAAGGCCAAGCACTATCCGCAAAACCGCAGTGAACTGTTTTTTCATCTTTTCCTTCCTGTGGGCAGATTCACCATGATGATGTCTGTTTCCTGATGTTTCCGTTTGGTCTGCCGGACTGCCGTTGCAGGACATTTCACACAGCACCCCGCCTTTGCCGCAGTCAGCGGTTTCAAACTGGAGAACCGCATGATCAATGCCAAACACATGGCTGAGTTTTTCCCGGATTGTCTGCGCGAGTTTCTCCGTGCCACTGAGCATCTGATCCGCCACCACCACATGCGCGGAAAAGGCAATGCCGGTTCCCGCGTGCCAGGCATGCAGGTAATGCGCGCCGCAGACCTCCGGCACTTCCTCAATTTTTTTCTGCACATCCATCAGATCAATGTGCACCGGAGTGGCATTCATCAGAACCGTAACCGCCTCTTTGAGGACAGTCCAGCAGTTCTTCAGAATGAAAACCACTATCAGCAGGGAAAAAAGCGGATCCAGCCAGTACCAGGGTCTGAACATCAGAATCAGACCGCTGACAAGCACGGCCACAGAAGTGAACAGATCGCCCATCATGTGCAGAAACGCGCCCCGCACATTCAGACTGTGTTCTGCATCTTTATGGAGCAGCCATGCTGACAGTCCATTTCCCGCAACCCCGATGGCTGCAATCCACATGACCAGTTCTCCCATGACCGGCTGGGGATGCAGAAACCGTTCCGCTGCCTCCCGGATGATAAACAGGGATACAGCCGTCAGGATCATCACGTTGAACAGCGCAGCCAGCACCTCAGCCCTGCGGTATCCGAAACTGTGGGAAAGGGAAACGCCCTTCTGCCCAATCCGAAAGGCAAAATAGGCAATGAGGATGGCAGTGAAGTCACTGAAATTGTGCACTGCATCGGAAATGAGTGCCACACTGTGGGCATAGAGCCCCCCGATAATCTGCGCGCTGGGAATGACAAAATTCAGCAGCAGCGTAATCAGCAGCCGGGAACCTCCGGTGTCTGCGACTGATGCGGTGTGATTATGATTATGCCCCCGACATTCATGGCTGTGCAGATGCGCATGTGCATCTGCATGGGAACAGCATGGAACAGAATGCGCCTGATCGCTCATGGTGTTCCTCCGACTGCAACCGGCTGCCCCATGTTTTTCCACACACTCCAGCCGTTGACCAGCACCCGGACATTGGAAAATCCCATTTCAATCAGGGCACGGGCCAAATCTTTGCTCAGCTCGCAGGTTTCCCCTTCGCAGTAGGTGACAATCACCCTGTCTTCCGGAATATCCGGCATGATTCGCTCAAAGTGCGTGTCAAATTCCTGCCAGGGCAGATTCAGCGCGCCCTGAATATGTCCGGCCTGATAATCGTCGGCAGACCGGGCATCCAGAAAAAACACTTTTCCGCTTTCAAAAAGGCTTTTGGCCTGTTCCGGCGGAATAACCAGGCTTTCTCCGCTTCTGTCTGTAATCCGGGCTTCCGGTGACCAGTCCCCCACCAGAGGAAGGCCCTGGGATCTGAACTGGTTGATTCCCAGCGAAATCACAAGACCGATCAGTGCAATTGCCGCTGCCTGCCACAATGCCCTGCGGATAAGTGTCTGTTCAAGTGCCATAAAAAAAATGCCTTTCATAACCTGATGTTGATATAAAAACAATTTCTTGTCGGGAAAATGGCCATCCGGTTCTGTCTCCACACGCGACCTGCCCTGTGTCCAAATGCTGCCAATTTTTCCCTCATTGTTCCTTCTGCCGCTTATTTCCGTCAGAAGTGTAAATGTATTCAAGGATAATTGATATGTCAAACAATTTTCTGCCTGTCCTGTTCCTGCGGAAAGTGTACAGACCGGTTCCTGTCAGAGATGTGAAAAAGTTTTTTTGATGGGGAGGTATGTCAGACTGTGTTTCAAAAAAATTTCTTCCGGACCTTCTCCTCTGTCCGTTTCCGGTTTGTCCGGGTAATCTTTTTTTCATATCCCTGTCTGCGGTTTTGTATTGACTTACTGTTACACATAAGGATAAACAGAAACCTGCAAAAAAACAGACAGGGAGACAAATATGCGCGTATATATCGGTTTTGATGATACAGATGTCATAAATTCTGACAGAGGCACAGGAAAACTGGCCCGGTGGTTTGAAAGTCTGCTTCCGGAAGAATGCCGGTTATGGGGCGTGGTCCGCCAGCAACTGCTTGTGCATCCGGATATTCCCTTTACCTCCCATAACAGTGCCGCGTGTGTCATTGTGGATACACAAAACGGTGACGGACTCAGGGAACTGATTGACCGGGCAGCCCGGCATGTGGAAAACCATGCGCTGGAAGGCAGTGATCCCGGTCTTTGCGTGGCAGGCGAAGGCCATCCCGGACTTTCGGAACTGATGGAATTCGGGCTGTCCTGCACCCGATCTGTCCGAACACAGAAAGATGCAATCCGTGCCTCTTCCGGTGCCCATCTCAGCGCACACGGCGGCACGGATGACGGCATTATCGGCGCAGCCGCGGCTGTGGGGCTGACTGCTTCCGGCTGGAGCGGACGTTTTATCGAATTCGGTATGCTGCGCAATTTTCCCTCAGAAATTTCCGTTGCCGATCTCCATGCCCGGAACATCCGGGTGGTTTCCCTTGACCGGGATGCCAGCATTCCCTCGCCGCAGGACAGAGTTCTCACCAAAAACTGGGTGCGTCCCCGGCTTTTCGGAGCCCGGCCTGTGCTTATGGTAAATCCCTGCGGCCCGGGACTGTGGGAAAATATCAGTGAAAAGCGGAAGAAAATACAGCATTCCCTGCCGGTTCCGGCATAATACCGATTCTCCTTTGAAATTTTAACCGCAAAGAAGGCACAAAGGACAAAAAAAACGGACAGCACGGTTCAAAATCTGCGGAGAACCGGCTTTGCCTTCCGCAGCGTATGGTTTCAGCAGAGAATTGGTATAAGTCATCCCGCGCTGCTTCGGAACATGGCGATAAAATTTTGCAGTTTCCGGCTTATGCTTTCCATATATTCAATCCAGAGAACAAGCAGTTCTCTTCCATCGGGCGTAATTGCATACATGCGTTTGGCAGGCCCTGTTCCGTCTGTCTCCCATTGAGAACTTACCAGCCCGTCTTCCTCCATCTGCCGGAGATGACGGTAGATCATTCCGGGCGGAGCCTGTCCTTCCACAAAACCGAAATTCTGAATATCCTTGATCAGTTCGTATCCATAGGAAGGTTTGATCCGCAACGCCAGAAGGATGGAAGGCTGAATATACCGATCCTGTTTCCCGGATCCCGGCGTGTTTATATTTTTCTGATCCATAGTTATTTGTCTTGACATATATCCTTAAAGGATATATGTTATCTTAAAAAAATATCAACCCATCACAAAAGGAGGGCCCCATGAGTGCAACCGTATTTGTCCGTGAAAGACGCAAGATCGAAAAAGGCGAAAAAAAGCCCCGTTACCGCGTTGTGGGTGTCAGCGGCGGCGATCTGAAAATTTATGTTCAGCATATCCGCAAAAAGGAGCTGGAGCAGATCTGCAATGCCACAGGTGCAAAACTTGTGTTCCTTGATGCAGGAGATGGCACAGGTGACGGAGGCGGCAGACAGAAATCCTGATATATGAAAACATTGTTTCTGAGCATATGAAAAACTGAATTTTTCAAAAAATTCAGTTTTTTAAATGCGCATCCGTTCTGCAAAAAACAGGCTGTTCATGTGTCAGACTGAAGCGGTGGGCAAATCCGCTGCATCTGCCCACCCTGAAAAAATTTTTTTTCCTGCCTATTCCTTATAAATAATGGTTCCCACATGTTCACCCGCAAGGGCTTTGAGAATATGATCCGGATGATGCAGCGCATCAATGATCTGAAGCTGTTTTAAGCACTTGGCTCTTTGCAGCAGGGTCAGAACCGGCCGTTCGATAATCAGATCATCCAAATCCAGTTCCAGCAGCTCCTTTGCAGAAATCCGGTCAAAAAAACGGAGTTTGGATGCATCCCCCTTTTTCGGATCGCTTTCAAACAGCCCTTTCTCATCCTTGAGAAAGATCAGAGAACGCGCACCAATGTTCTCGGCCAGCAGAAAGGCTCCGCAGTCGGTGCGGTGCGGCGGAATGGAACCGATTTCCGCAGGATGTTCAAAAAATCCGTAAGGAGGAATGCCGTAGGTGATGGGAAGATAACCCAGACGGCAGAACATGGTCAACTGTTCCAGGTTGTCGCCGTGACCGATCTTCACACCGCCGTGCTTGGAAAGCAGAACCGAAAGCATTTCCGCATTCTGCCAGGAAACCTTGTCCCCCAGTTTGGAAAGCACGCCTGTGGGCATTCCCAGATCAATCCCGATATTATAGACATGCCGCGCGCGCGTGCCTCCTCCGGTCATCAGCAGGATTTTGTATTTTTCTTTGGCTTCGATGAGCACATCCAGAATCGGAAAAAGGGCTTTGCCCCCGCGATCCATAATGCTCTGGCCCCCGATTTTCAGCACATTGATATCCGGATGCATCCGGAAGTATTCCTGCGCTTCTGTGCGCTTGAGAAATTCTTTGCTGACAAGAGATTCTCCCATAAGCGGAGACTCAATATGCAGACGTCCGGTCTGACTTTCCTCTTTGACAAGTTTGCCCATTTTTTCCCTTTCCTGTTGACAGTTCTTTATTGTTTTTGGAACAGATTTTTCATTCTTTATAACGGGTTGAGAAAATTTACAAGAGAAAGAAATGATGCCGGGTTTTTACTGTGTGTTAAAGAGGATCTGCGGGCATCCTTTTTGGTTTTCTTTCCGTTTTTATCTCACCAATCCAGATTGAATTTTGCCATGTATGTTTTCAATTTTTCCAAATTTTCCCCTTCCAGAGGAGGGCAGTCTTCCACTCCTTTCACTCCTTCGGCCATCTGCGCTGCAAAAACCATGCATGTGGGCAGACCGCATTTCCTGCAGTTGCTTTTGGGAAGCAGTTTCAGAATTTCAATGAGTTGAGGCCGGGGTGCGGGTTCAAAAGAAGGTTCAATCTCGGCTCTGCGTTCCCATATCTCATTGATCTGATTTTTCAGCCAGTTGAGAATTTTGTCCGTCTCTTCCTCATCCCTGAGCGCATTGACCGCAATTTTCCGGGGATGAATGGTAATCAGCCTGCCCCGGTTTTGAAAGGTGACAGAAAGCGGATCTTTGGTAAACTGAGATCCGCCCAGTTCCGCATTCAGGTAGGGAATGACCCCGCCCACATCCTGATCCAGATGGGCATAACAGTGCACAGCCTCAAAACTTGGGTTGCACCTGGCACGGAAAATTTCTTTTGTCCAGCTTTTCAGCAGCATGATGTGATCTCCTTATAAAAAATGGGATAGCGGGTCAAATCCGTTGATCGGAACAGCAGCCCGGCAGCAGGACTGTTTATACTTATATTTTTATTTTATAAATAAGCATGTTATTTAAAATCAGCATAGACAGTATCATGGATGTGTCATTTAACTGTCTGTATTTATTATATATAGACACAAATCAGTATTTGCTATAAAATATAATAATATCAAATAGTTAAAAACCAACCATTTTGTGCAGACCCACTGCCGTTTTTTGACTTGTTCAACATACACTTAACGCAGATCCCATGCCGGGACCATTAGCTCGTCGGCTTGTGCAAAAACGATTCTGAGGATGAGTTCTACGGAGATTGAAAAGTGCTCAACCACAATATACAGGAGTTACCTGAGCCAAGCAGATACCCCAGAAAACTTGACTATTGCATATAACCGAATGAAATGAAAGTTTTTAATCGATTACAGGAAAAATTCAGCAGATACTGCATATTTGTTATACATTCAGTACCTGACCAATTCAGTTTTTACAGGATGAAACAGGGAATGAAAAAACTGAATTTTTTGAAAAAATTCAGTTTTTGATTCTGCAAAATTCAACATGTTTATACATCAGTGGACTGTCAATTAAGTTTCCTGACATTTTGAGGAGGCCAAACTGAAAGTTTGGGACTGTCTTCTTTGCGGGTTTTGCCAAACTTTCAGTTTGGCGCTCCTGCACCGATTTCTGATGCAAAAGAATTTATTTGCTCAGGACAGGACAGATTTGACAACTTTCAAAAAGTTGTCAAATCCTGAATGTGAAAGAACTTTTTTGACAGACCATTTGGGATTTACGCAGTTGTTTTTTTCAACTATTTGATTTTTAAAGAACTGCTTTTGTCGGTGCTGTATTCACTTCCATAAAAATCAACAGGTTAAAATTCGACTGCGTAACTTCCAATTTGTTATGCATTTTCAGTATGTCAATTTTTTGCCCCCCCGTTTTTTCCTTTGTTTTCCTTCTATTCTTTCTATCGGATCATTCACATAGACTTTTCCGAGTCCAATGGGAGAGGTAATGGTTCCTCCTTTTTTGTCCTCACTGATTCCTTCTGAATATCCGAGATCCACCGGAACCTTGCCTCTTCCACCCTGTGCATCCACCACATAAACAGGGCGAAGAAAACCTGTGGTGGCCCCGCAAAGATCTCTGCAGATTTCCTTTCCCTTGGACACCGCAGTTCGGAAGTGCCCTGTTCCCTCAACCAGATCAGCGTAATACAGATAATATGGTCTTACACCCATTGTGCCGAGGCCATGCACCAGATCCCGCATGACATCTGTGTCATCATTGACCCCTTTCAGCAAAACGGTCTGATTTCCCATTGGAATCCCCAGTTCCCTCAAGATTTTGACGGCCTGATAGCTTTCCTCAGTTATTTCTTTTGGATGATTGAAGTGCGTATTTATGTAAAGCTGCGGATTTTTGAGAGAGCGGGGTGTATGTTTTCTCAGCACTTCAATCAGTTCTTTGTCTTCAATAATCTTTTGCGGCCAGACACACGGGACCCTTGTGCCGATTCTTATCAATCCGAGATGTTGAATTTCTTTCAGTTTCCCCAGAATTTCATCAAGCCTGCCGGTGGGAATCAGCAGCGGATCTCCCCCGGAGAGCAATACATCTCTGATATCTTCGTGAGATGCCACATATTGAATTCCTTTTCTGATATCCTCAATTGACGGGTTCTTCCGGTCATCACCGACCTTTCGTTTTCTGGTGCAGAATCTGCAATACATGGCGCATTCGTTTGACACAAGAAACAAAACCCTGTCCGGATACCGGTGGACGATTGTCCTGGGACCGCCAAGCGGAATATCCCCTTCCTCATCCAGCGGATCTTCTGACAGATCCATATAATGCTCAAGCTCCTGGACATCAGGAATTGCCTGTTTCCAAATGCTGTCATTCATTTTTTCAATCAGGCTGAGGTAATAGGTATTTACCCTCATGGGGTATTTGGCAATTACTTCCCTGAGTCTGGGATCAACTCTTGCTTTCTGGCCGGCAAGCCATTTCTCCAAATCCTCGAATGATTTTATAGCGTTTCGCAGGATGTCTTTATATGCCATAAACAATTCTCCTTTGGTCATGCCGCGTTTTCAGATTCACAACTTTGTTTGCTCTCCTCTCTTCTGACCGATCATGAGAAATACGGTAAATCGCCCCATTTCCCCGCTGGCAGACGGTTTCACCACTTCTGCGGCATCTGCAAACCGGACATTTTCAAACCCGGCTTTTGTGAAAACCCTGCCCAGTTCCGTCCGATCAAATCCGAAATGGAACACGCCGGTGCTGTCCCCATGAAACCGGCCATTTTCCAAATCCAAATCTGCAATTCCCAGCCAGCCTCCGGGCGCTGTGACTGCATGGAACTGATCAAAAAGAGGTTCCGGCTCCTTTATATGGTGAAGGGTCATGCTGCTGACCACAAGATCATAATTTCCGCTCAGCCTGCCTCCTTTGTCAAGATTGACAAGGGCGGTCTTAACATTTCCCAGATTCAGACGGGCGATCTTTCTGTCAAAAATGTCAAGCATTCCCTGCGAACTGTCTATGCCGGTGACAGTTCGGACAAAAGGCCGCAGTTGCAGGCTCAGCAGGCCTGTGCCGCAGCCAAAGTCCATCATATCTGTTTCAGGTGTCAGGACGATTTCTTTGGATATGGTGCGGGCAATATCTTTGGCCAGTTTGACCCTTGCGGGCTGTTCATCCCATAAGGCCGCCTCTTTGTCAAAATTCCGTTTTTCAGTGTTCATCATTTTCCCTGTTCTGTTTTTTCAAATCCGTCAGGGAAGCAGCGCTTTTTCCTTCAGCGGGAAAGATTGCCGCAGCATCCCTTATTCAATGATGTTGTATCGTTTTCTGATTTCTTTTCCCGGCAGCCCGTTGAAATGCCACCACTCGGTTTTCAGTGGCAGGAATCCGGCCTCTGTCATGACAGCGCGGAGCAGTTTTCTGCTGTTCACCTGTTCCTGTGTCAGTTTTCCCTGTTTAAGAAATTTTTCTTCATGCCGGGGCTGGGCAAGTTCTCCGAACCAGTCAAATGGCGTACCCATATCCAGTTCCCGGCCTTGGGCATCCGCAATGCTGAGATCCACAGCCGCGCCGTAATTGTGGAATGATCCTGAATCCGGATTTGCCACATAGGCATGAGCCGGAGAGCCTTTTACCATATCCCACATCTGCCGCTGAAAACGCCGGGGCCGTACCGCATCAAAAACAATCAGGCTGAATTCCGGGTGTTTCTTTTTCAAAAATTTTTGGGCATTGACCAGTTTCAGGGCAATTTCCCTTTGCAGCCAGCAGGTTTTCAGACTTCCGTATATATCCCGCTCCAGAAAATTGTCCAGAGAGGAATATTTCAGATTCACCTGAATGCCCGGATCAAGGGTATGAATGTCCACCAGTCCGTTTCTGCGGAAAAGTTCTTCAAGACTGTCTGTTTCTGATGCGGCCTGTCCGCAGAAACAGGCATGGAAAACAAAAGCATACAGCAGAATGTATACACTCATTTTTTTGAACCGAAAATTTCTTTGCCACAAAGACAAAAGGATACACAAAAGGTCTTTGTGAAACTTGGCGTCTTTGTGGCAGTGTTACACCGAATTTCTGTTGATTTGATTCAAAATATCCGTATGTTTTCAATGGAGAATCGGTATTACAGCCGGTTGCAGGGAATATTTGCCAAATGTTCTTCCATGTCCTCATCAATGGCATCGGCAAACTGCTCCAGGGAATAGCGGGAACTGCATGACCTGCAGTACAGATAGGTTCTCCGTCAGGAACGCTGGACTGTGAGCGGTCTGCCGCAGTCCGGACAGTCTTTGCTCTGATATTTGCGCTTTGGAACGTAAGAAAAAAATTTCATTTTCATCCTCCGATGTTTTTGTCAGTTGCTGATATCCAGTCTCTGTCCTGCTTCTTTGTATTTCTTCCGCAGTCCGGGTTTTTCAATTTTCCCGGTGGGATTGCGGGGCACATCATCAAAAAAGATTTTCCGGGGCCGTTTGTAACGGGCCAGTCCCCTGCAGAATTCCCTGATTTCCTCCTCTGTCAGCACTTTTCCGGGTTTGACTTTGACCACTGCCGCGACAATTTCCCCCAGCCGCTCATCCGGCACACCGATAACGGCCACATCCTGAATTCTGTCCAGATTCATCAGAAAATCTTCCACTTCCACAGGAAAGATATTTTCCCCGCCTGTGATGATGACATCCTTTTTCCGATCCACCAGCCAGAGAAATCCCTCTTCATCCGCGCGGGCAATGTCCCCTGTGCTGAGCCATCCGTCTGAAAGTACGGCTGCCGTGGCCTCAGGATTTTTGTAATACTCCTGCATTACCCCAAGGCCTTTGACCAGCAGTTCCCCTGTTTCCCCTGCCGGAACCGTTTTTCCATCCAGTCCCGCTATCCGGCATTCCCAGTCAAAGCCGGGCACGCCAATGGCTCCGACTTTGTGAATGTTTTCCATGCCCAGATGCACACACACCGGGGCCTGTGGCCTCGGTAAGTCCGTAATTGGTGTCATACGCGTGATGGGGGAAAATCTCTTTCCACTTCCGGATCAAAGCCGGAGGAACCGGCTGCGCGCCGATGTGCATCAGACGCCACTGATCCAGTTGATAGTCTTGCAGCCGGATTTCCCCGTTTTCTATTGCAATGAGAATGTCATGGGCCCAGGGAACCAGGAGCCAGACCACTGTGGCACTTTCCTCGGAAACAGCCTCCAGAATCCATTTGGGTTTTACGCCTCTGAGAATCACCGCCTTTGCGCCCACCAGAAAATTGCCGAACCAGTGCATCTTGGCTCCGGTATGATAGAGAGGGGGAATGCAGAGAAAATTGTCTGCATGGGTCTGCAGATGGTGCCGGTTTTCCACATAGCAGGCAAATTCCAGATTCCGATGGGTCAGACGCACTGCCTTTGGCTTTCCTGTGGTTCCGGATGTGAAATACAGAGCAGCCGTATCATACAGACTGATTTCCGGACAGGGAAAAGCAGATCTGTCTTCCTCCAAGATTTTCTGCAGGGATTCGGCCCAGTCCGGACGGATTTCCTCCGGGCCTGCAAAAATCCAGGTGGAAACACTTTGATCCGGTTCCGCTTTCACCTCTGCCAGGCGATCCGTGAATTCCTCTCCGAAAATAACGGCCTTTGCTTCCGAAATCCGTGTGCATCGGGCAATGGCCGGAGACAGGAATCTGAAATTGAGGGGCACTGCCCAGGCGCCGGTGCGCAGAATCCCGAAATATACCGGCAGCCATTCCATGCAGTTGGTCATCAACTGCACCACCCGGTCCCCTTTCCGGATTCCCCGTTTCCACAGTGCATGGGCAATGGCATCGGCCTGGCGGTCAAATTCCCCCCAGGTGATTTCCCTGCGGATATTTTTTTCCGGCTCCCGTTCAATCAGAGCCGTCTCTTTTTCATAGCATCCTGCGTTTCGGCGCAGTATTTCCGTGATAAGCATAAGTACCTTTCCTTTCATGGAAGGGAAAATTAGCAGAACTGCATAAAATGTCAACCGTTTTCAGGAAAGAGAAGCAGGCACGGCAGGATTGGCAAAAGGGAACTTGGAGTTGCAAAGGAGTGCCAAATTGAAAATTTGGCAGTATCCGCAGACAGCATGGCGAATTTTCTGTTTGAACGTCCCAAAATATCAGGAAACGTTTTTGGGATAATGGGCCAAATCGTTTGACACATCCCTTCCGGGATTCCGGTTTGTTTTTTGGATTTTTTTCTTTTCAGAAAAACCGGATTTTTCCTTAAAAATCAGGTTTTTTGAATACCTGGAAACTTTCGGTTGCGTGTGCAGATCTGCCAGACAGGATTAAGTCTGATGACAGAAAAGCGTCTGCTTACGGTTTTCTGCCCGTATGGGCAACCGCTATGCCGTTTGTGAGCAGACTGAAGTTCACTTCGGAAAAACCGGTTTCCCGGAACACTTCTGAGAGTTCATCGGGCAGCAGAAACAGGCGTATGGTTTCCGGCAGGCAGGTGTATGCGGTTTTGGAACCCACAATCAGTTCTCCCAGAAAAGGCATGATGTGAAAGGAATAGAAATCATACAGAAAGCGGAACCAGGGCCAGATCGGTTTTGAAAATTCCAGACACAGAAAGCGTCCTCCGGGTTTCAGCACCCGGTGCATTTCCCGGAAAGCCTGTTTCATATGGGTGATGTTCCGGATGGCAAAGCCCACCATGACCGCATCAAAGGTATTGTCCGGAAAGCAAATCTGTTCCGCATCCCCCTGCACATAGGCAATGCGTTTGCGGTGAAAAGCGCTGGAAGATTTTTCACGTCCGGCTTTCATCATTTCCCAGTTGATGTCATACAGAATCACTTTTCCGGACGGGCCTGTTTTTTTATCTGCAAGAATGGACAGATCTCCTGTCCCGCCGCAGACATCCAGAACCTTGTCGCCGGGTTTCAGGCCAATCATCTGTATTCCCTGATATTTCCACAGATAATGAATGCCCATGCTCAGCAGGGTGTTCATCATGTCATATTTGGCAGCCACGGAATTGAAATGCCGCCGCACCCGCTCGGCTTTTTGGGATTCGTCCAGTTCCTCGGAACCGAAACGGGCTTTTCCCGCGTGAATGATGTGTTCGTCCAACTGCTCCCGGCGTCTGTTTCTGTCAAACCATATGCTGCTGTCAAGATTCATCAGCTTGTCTCTTTTCCTGTTTTTCACGGAATTCATGGGAAAAATCTTTGTCATAAAGTCTGGATTTCTGTTTTGCCTGCTGCAGATTCTGATCCAGTGCCGGGCCCGCCAGAATCAAAGCCTGCTTGCGTATTTTCTCCCTTTTCACCACTTCGCCGAGTTCTCCCACTGTGGTGCGGAAAATTTTTTCATCCGGCTGACTGACACAGCAGGCTATGGCCGCGGGCGCATCGGCTCCGTATGTTTTTGACAGGATTTCTGTCACTTCTGCAATCATGGAAATGCTGAGATAAATGCACAGGGAAGCCCTGTGCCGGGCAAGGGATTCCAGATTTTCAGCATCCGGAACCGGGGTGCGTCCGGCCATGCGGGTAAAAATCAGGGTCTGGGTGATTTCCGGCAGAGTGTATTCAATTCCCATTGCAGCGGACGCGGCAAACGCGGCTGTAACGCCCGGTATGACCTGAAAGGGAATGGCATCGCGGCTGAGTTCTGCGATCTGTTCGGCAATCGCGCCGTACAAAGCCGGATCGCCCGTGTGCAGACGCACCACCTTCTTTCCGGCAGTATAAGCATCCCGCATCATGCGCACAAATTCATCCAGATGCAGAGATGCACTGTTGACATGTTCACATCCGGGTCTGGTCCACCGCAGAAGGGCTTCCGGGACCAAAGACCCCGCGTAAATCACCAGATCAGCATCGGCAAGCGCCTTCAGTCCCTTGACGGTAATCAGTTCCGGATCGCCCGGACCTGCGCCCACAAAAAGAATCGGATGGTTCATCTCAAAAAGCTCCAAGCTGGCAGGAGGAAATTCTGATTTGCAGGGCTTCACAGGCCGCTGCAACCTCCAGACGGCTCAGGCCGGATTTCTCTGCAAGTTCCCACGCATCCGAACAGGACAGTCTGCTGTTTTTGAGCGCGGCACGGATGGCTTTTTCCAGTTCCGGAGCCACATGCAGGGCAGGTTTGACAATTCTTTTCTCCGGCCAATAACCGAACAGTCCCAACTGGCATTTGTTAATCCGGTACCGGGCAAGATCAAGGGCCACGCCGACCAAAGCCGGACTCACTTTCAGATCCCGTGCAAGATGATGAGCGGCCGCGCAACTGACCCGGCCGTCTTTGACTTTTGATTTCAGGGCGTCTGCCACAGCCGGATCCGCCTCGATCTCCGGTCCGTGCTTGGCTGCAAAATTCCCTTTGTGCTGACCTCCCATTGGATATTCCTTTCCGAGATTTTCTCTCCCTGACTGTCAAAAAATCCTGTCTGAATGAAAGCTGCAAACACTCTTCCCCGCAGCACCTGCGTTTTCATATCCGCACCTTTCCAAATCCGAGTTCTGCATCCGATTTGCGCACATAGCAGGGTGTAAATGCTGCCGTGTCATCCCAGTCCCCTTTCTGAAAGCGCTCCCAGGCCAGCCTGGCCACCATTGAAGCCCGGATGAGACTGTTTTCGCGCGGGGCAAAGATCGCGTGTTCGCCCAGTTTTTCCCGAATAAGATTCTGATAAAGTTCTGCACCGTTTCCCACAAAAAGGGTGGTTTCGTCAATGCCGGAAATGGCTGATTCCGGAGAAAGAGACTGTTCTCCGCAGTCTTTTTTCATGAAACCAGACACATAATGGTAACGGGCACAGTAAACCTCTCCCTTGCGCGCGTCTGTGAGCACGCACACCGGCCAGGGACTCAGACTGACCTGCGCGGCCAGCACATCTGTGACCAAAACTCCGGCCAGAGGTTTTCCGGAGGCCATTGCCATGCCCTTGACCGTGCTGATGCCGATGCGCAGCCCCGTGAAACTGCCCGGGCCTGCGGATACGGCAAAACCGTCCACCTGCTGCGGGCTGATACCGCATAAACGGAACACAGAGGCAATCATGTCCATCAGATGCCGGGAATGAGTCTGCTTCCGGGTACCTGTGATTTCCGTCAGCAGCCACTCCCGATCTGCCAGCGCAACGCTGCAGCTTTCCGCTGCCGTATCCACTGCCAGTATTTTCATGACTTTGCCGCTTTTTTCTTTTTCACAGGTTTGACAGGGATGTTTTTCATGAAATCCTTTCCCAGGGCAATGGGCAGCACCTCATCCATATTCTTTACCGGAATGAAAGTTATTTTCCGTTTCACATTCTGCGGAACTTCTTCGAGATCCTTTTTGTTTTTTTCCGGAATGATGATGGTGCGTATGCCGCCGCGCAGTGCGCCCAAGGCTTTTTCCTTGAGACCGCCAATGGGAAGCACCCTGCCCCGGAGCGTGATTTCCCCGGTCATAGCCACATGTTTGTCCCTCGGAGTGCCGGTAATCACGGACAGAAGCGCCGTGGCCATGGCAATGCCCGCAGACGGGCCGTCCTTGGGAATGGCTCCTGCAGGCACATGGATATGAATGTCAAAGTTTTCAAAATAGTTTTCCTCCTGCCCGAACGCGCTGAGATGGGAACGGATGTAACTCACTGCTGCGCGGGCGGATTCCTGCATGATCTCACCCACCTGACCCGTAATAATCAGTTCCCCCTTTCCGGCAAACAGGGAAGCCTCAATATACAGCACTTCCCCGCCGACCTCAGTCCAGGCCAGTCCGGTGGAAAGCCCGATCTGACTTTCCTCCTGATCCATTTCCGGAAAGAATTTCGGCGGCCCCAGATATTTGTGCAGGCTGCTTCTGGTGATGACAAAAGGCCCTTTTTTCCCTTCTGCGATTTTCCGGGCTGTTTTCCGGCAGATGGTTCCAATTTCCCGTTCCAGGTTCCGCAGTCCTGCCTCGGAGGTGTATTCATTGACAATCTGCTCCAGCGCGCTGGAAGAGAAGGTGATGTTTTTGGGTTTGAGTCCGTTTTCCCTGATTTGCCGGGGTATCAGATGCTTTTGGGCTATGGCCAGCTTTTCCTCCTCGGTATAACCGGAAAGCCGGATGATTTCCATGCGATCCAGCAGGGCTGAGGGAATGGTGTCTGTCATATTGGCTGTAAGGACAAACATCACATGGGAAAGATCAAAGGCCAGATTCAGGTAGTGATCACTGAATGCGGCATTCTGTTCCGGATCCAAAGCCTCCAGCAGGGCAGAGGAAGGGTCGCCCCGAAAATCGGAACCCAGTTTGTCAATTTCATCCATCATGAACACCGGGTTGCAGGTCCCGCACTGCTTCATGCCCTGCAGAATTCTTCCGGGAAGTGCACCCAGATAGGTGCGGCGGTGTCCCCGGATTTCCGCCTCATCCCGCACACCGCCCAATGAAATGCGGACAAATTTCCGTTTGACAGCGCTGGCAATGGCTTTTCCCAGAGAGGTTTTGCCCACGCCCGGAGGCCCCACAAAGCAGAGGATGGGGCCTTTCATGGCCGGATTGAGTTTGCGCACACTCAGATATTCCAGGATGCGGTCCTTGATCTTGTCCAGACCGTAATGGTTTTTGTTGAGTTCCTTCTGCGCGTTGGCGATGTTGAGCATATCTTTGGTGAATTTTTTCCAGGGCAGTTCCACCAGCCAGTCCAGATAGGTGCGCACAATGGCTGCCTCGGAAGATTCGGGATGCATCTGCTCCAGCCTTCTGAGCTGGACTTTGGCCTCCTCTTCAGCTTCCTTGGACATGCGGGCTTTTCTGATCTTTTTCTGATATTCCTCCACCTCCTGGGCTCTCTCGTCGGTTTCCCCCAGTTCCCGGTTGATGGCCCGAACCTGTTCCCGCAGAAAATAATCCCGCTGGCTTTTGGATATTTCATCCTTCACATCTGACTGAATTTTGGCCTGCATGGCCGAGAGATCCATTTCCCGCGACAGAAATTCATTGACCTTTCGCAGCCGTTCCACAGGATCAATGACTTCCAGGATCATCTGGGATTCCTCAAGTTTCAGCCGCAGATTGGTGGAAACCAGATCCGCAAGCTTCCCCGGATCCTCTATGCTTTCCAGAATGGCACTGACCTCACCGCTCATTTCTCCGCGCAACGACAGAATTTTCTCGGAAAAATCCCGCACATTGCGCATAAGCGCCTCGATTTCCAGATTGGATTCCGGCACCGGGGGCTCTTCCATCACCTCCACCTTCACCCGAAACCAGGAACGTTTCCGGACATAGTCGATTATTCTTGCCTTTGCAACGCCCTGAACCAGAGCCTTGAGGCGTCCGTCCGGGAGTTTGAGCATCCGCAGTACACGCCCCACCGTGCCGACAGTGAAGATATTTTCAGGGGCAGGGTCTTCCAGCCCCGGATCTTTCTGGGTCACCAGCAGCAGGAAATTGTCCTTTGCAACAGCTTCCTCCACCGCACGGACCGATTTTTTCCGTCCGACAAACAGGGGAAGCAGCATATCTGTGAAAATCACCACATCCCTTACGGGCATCAGCGGCATGAATTCGGGAATTGCTTCTTTCCGGTCGTCCTCTTCAATAATACTGAGCAGATCGTCTTTGTCTGTTTCAGCCATTCGTTCTCCTGTCATATTCATAATAATTGGGGCAGAGGTTCATATCCGCTGATTCCACAGTATGACTCCGCCGACTGGCTGTGCCTCTGCCGCAAATTCCGGATGCCCGGTTGCCCCGCCGTCCATCTGATCATCTGAAATAAAAAAGCAATCAAGAGGTTATATCTGTACCGGAACGAAAAAAATCCGTATGCGGAACCCCCTGTGAAAAAAGAAATCCACGAATACAATAAAACATATTTGCCGTTTGACAATATGGGACTTGATTTTTTTGTCCGGTTAAGAGTATAATTGAAAGTTATATCATGCACAGTTTGCAGCAACTGCCGGGAAGCAGTCCGTCAGGGCTGAATGTGATCCTGCAAAATCAGTCAGTTGCAAAGCAGATTCCGTGCCAAATGCCCAAACGGAAATTTTTGAGGTCCAACAGACCGGATTTTTGGGAAAATCCGTTTTTCCAAAAACACTGCACCCCCAAATTTATGCTGACCTGCCTGGGCAATGGCATTGCATATCTGTTTACAGTTTTTTCGGCATATGGCGGCCGCCTCTGGCGGCTTTCCTGAAAAATGGGACAGGCATATTGGCCGACACTGCATTATGGCAACCCAAGTTGCTGGTTACAAAGTCAGATATTTTGATAAAAAATTAAAAAAACAAAATGTTATATTTTTTAACCTGTTTTGACCAGAAAAACCCGGATGTTGAGATCATTAGATTTTCTTATAAACAGCAACTTGGGTTATGGTGAAAAAACAGAGGGAAACCTCTTTGCAACCCAAGCCGCAGTTGCAGAAAAAGCGGCAATCCGGCTTAGTTGCAATATTTTGTTTTTGCTGATTTTCGGAATGATGACCGTAAGCGGCATCAATAATGCTCAGCCATTAAATTTTAATCCGATTGCATCTTTTCTGGAATAAGAATGCCATGCTGTTTTCTTCGCCCGAAATTACACTGATTGTTTTTGTGACCGGTCTGTGCATCGGCAGTTTTCTGAATGTGTGCATTTACCGCATTCCGGAATCCAAATCCATTGTCAGCCCCCCTTCCTCCTGTCCCCAATGCGGGTACAGGATACGGTATTATGACAATATCCCTGTGATAAGCTATCTGCTTCTCCGGGGAAAATGCCGGCAGTGCCATGTGCCCATTTCCTTCCGCTACCCCATGGTGGAACTGACTGCCGGTTTTTTTGCCCTGTGGGTATATTTCCGCTTTGGGCTGACTCTGGAAGCACTGATCCACTTTGTCTTCATTTCTGTTCTGCTGGTGATCACTTTCATTGACATGGATCACCGGATTATTCCGGATGTCATCTCCCTGCCCGGGATCCCCCTGTTTTTTCTGGCTTCTTTTGCCGTGCCGTCTCTGACATACAAAGATTCTCTGCTGGGGATAATTCTGGGAGGAGGAAGTCTTTACATGGTTGCTCTGAGCTATCTGCTTCTTACCAAAAGAGAGGGGATGGGCGGAGGCGACATCAAACTGCTGGCCATGATGGGCGGTCTGCTCGGGTGGCAGGGCGTGCTTTTCACGATTTTTGTCAGTTCTGCCATCGGAACCGTAATCGGAACAGCCATTATGCTGGCAAGGCACAAAAACATGAAACTGGCTCTTCCCTTTGGGCCTTTTCTGGCACTGGGTGCTGTCATATACATATTCTTGGACAGGCACTGATTTCATGGTATTTCAACCTGCTGTAATGACAGGGGAACTGCGGTTCCGGCTGATATTCAGAAATTCGGTGCGCCGGAGCAGGTGCTGTGCCATAATGCCAATGTATCAATCCGGAATCAATCCTGCTGTTTTTTCAAGATTCCATGCTGTTCTCCGGTTTTTTCTGTGCATCCTGATTCCGGAGATTTCCTGATGGAAAGCGGAATGGCTCTTTGTGCGAAATTTCTCTTCTTTCAATCTGTTGAGCGCCAAACGGAAAATTTGGCACAGTGATCTTTGCTGTTTTCAACGTCCCAGTCTTCTGTGGGATTCGGGCTTATTTCTTTCCCTTAGGGTTAACGGCACTGGAAGCCGGGGATGGCAAAACCGTGCGCTGCGGATTAATGATGTTTCACCATCCCCCCAGCCCTTCTTCCAGGGGGAGCCGGTTTTTTTGCATCATCAGCCGATTTGATCCGCCACAGGAAATACAGATTGCATCCGCCTGCGGGGCAGGCAATTTTCTGCCCCTGAAAATTCACAGAGCAAATCTGCAATGAGTGGCTTGACCGTAGCCGGATGTTCAGGTATGAAATACATTTTACACGGAAGACCTGCGATTCCCAAACAGAAAAAAACAGGGAACCTGCTTGGCATTTCCGATACAACAGTTTATTATTTCAAAAAATTAAGAGGAAACAATGAAGGAAAGCATCAGATTTGTCTGGGGAGACAGGACCTTTGAACTGCCTGTCATCGAGGGAACCGAAGGGGAAAAAGCCATAGATATTTCAGCACTGCGCAAGGAAACCGGGCTCATCACCCTGGATCCGGGTTTTGTGAACACCGGGTGCTGCAAAAGTGCCATCACTTTTATGGACGGAGAAAAAGGGATTCTCCGGTACCGGGGCTATCCCATTGAGCAACTGGCTGAGCAGTCCAGCTTCCGGGAGGTGGCCTATCTGCTGATTAACGGCGAACTGCCAACCCGCAGGCAGATCACCCGTTTTTCGGTAATGCTCAATGATCATTCCCTGGTGCATGAGGATATGCGCCAGTTTTTTGCCAGTTATCCCCGGCAGTCCCATCCCATGGGCATATGTCCTCCATGGTCACACTTGCTCAAAGTTTTTATCCCTATCTGGAGGGAACCAAAGAAGAGATCAATATGACCGTGACCCGCCTGATCTTCAAGGTGCGTACCCTTGCGGCCCATCTTACAAGATTTCACGGGGCATATCCGTTGTCTATCCCCGGCCGGATCTGTCCTATTGTGAGAATTTTCGATCTGATGTTCAATTCTCCGGTGAAACCCATGAAATGGATCCGATGTGGTCAACGCTGAGTGTATTCCTGATTCTTCATGCAGATCACGAACAGAACTGCTCCACTTCCGCTGTCCGGGTGGTGAAGCGGACGGAGTCAATCTCTATGCTTCCATTTCCGCGGGGATTGCCGCTCTTTGGGGGCCTCTGCACGGAGGCGCCAATCAGGCTGTCATTGAAATGCTGGAAAGAATTGACAGAAAAGAAATCAGCATCAATGAAGCTGTGGAAAGGGCAAAGGACAAAAAGGATCCTTTCCGGCTCATGGGATTCGGGCACAGAGTTTACAAAACCTATGATCCCCGCGCCAAAATCATGAAAAAGATCTGCGATCGGCTGCTGACAAAACTCAATATCAATGATCCGCTGCTGGATATTGCCCAGACCCTGGAGGATATTGCACTCAATGATGAATATTTCATCTCTCACAACCTCTATCCCAATGTGGATTTCTACAGCGGGATCGTGCTTCGGGCCATAGGAATTCCCACTGAGATGTTTACGGTGATGTTTGCCATTGGCAGGCTTCCCGGATGGATCGCGCAGTGGAAGGAAAGCATGGAGGATCCGGAATGGAAACTCAACCGGCCCCGTCAGATTTATATCGGACCTCTGAAAAGGGAGTATGTGCCCATTGATGACAGATAACCCGTCCCAAAAGAAAAAGGAAGCACCGCATATGAATCAGATGCCCCGGTCAGGGCCGGACACGGTCAAAACCGATCTGCTTGTCCCGATTGCCTACGAATACAGCGGCAGGCGGGATGTGGATATTGAGATATCCCAGCCTGAGTTCACATCTGTCTGTCCCATGACCGGACTTCCGGATTTCGGGACTGTCACCGTGAAATACCGGCCCGGAGACAGGATCATAGAGCTGAAATCATTGAAATATTATTTTCTTCAGTACCGAAATGTGGGCATATTTTACGAGCACGCCGTCAACCGGATTCTCGATGATCTGGTGGCTGTTCTTTCCCCAAAGCGCATGGAAGTGATCGGAAATTTCACAGCCAGGGGCGGCATTGCCACACAGGTCAGTGCCGTGTATGAGGAAAAAAAATGATTTATCGCACACAGAAAAGAAGCACACAGAACCTGCTGATATTTTCAGCAGTTCTCTGTCTGTGCCTGGAAATTCTGCTCACAGGGTGTTCTGCTGTTTCCACCGTCAGTGACAGGGCGGCAAAAATGGCGGAATCCCTGCCTTTCACAGGCGGTCATCTGAAAAAAAGGGTGGCGGTTGTGCCGCTGGGGAACCGAACCTTTATCAGAGAGGATATTATCAGGGCAGTGGGAAGGCGCTTTGCCGAAGTTCTGGATGAGGAATGTGACGACATTGTTCTGATCACACCTGAAAATCCAGCCTATCCCGCCCAATTGTCAGAGGTGCCGCGGAATGCAGCCGGAGCCCCTGACAATCTTGCCCTGGCAAATGCGGGATCGGATGCAGGGCTCAATGCTGTCGTGACAGTGACAGTGACGGATACGGATGCGGATGAAAAGGAAAAAGGGATTCTGATTTTTCGGGATACGCATTATTTCGGAACAGTCCGGGCTGATGTTGCGGTATATGACACGGGAACGGGAGCCAAACTGCTGGATGAGAGCATAAGCCGGAAAAAAGAACTGGACGGTGCGGAATATGATGCTGTCAAAGCCCGGAATGCTGACGGCATTTATGAGATGAAAGATTTGCTCGAAACGATTGCAGAGGAAGGCGGGGAAATCGTCTGCAAATCGATACAAAAACAGCCCTGGCAGGGATATGTTTCCGCTGCTGCGGATGGAAAAATACTGCTTTCCTGCGGCAGGGAAACAGGAATGAAAGTCGGAGACAGGTTTGAAGTCTTTGACAGGGGAGAAGTCATCAGGGGAAGATACGGCCAGCAGTTTTACATTCCCGGTTCCAAAACCGGTGAAATCATCATCACCTCTGTTTTGGTTGGCAGGGCGGAAGGAATTCCCGCGGAAAAGGCGGGTGCAAAAGCAAAACCGGGTTTTTTTGTCCGTCTGAAATAAATGCCTGTTCAATTCGCCGGCAGTATTCCGCACCCGATCAGGCACGGGGGGTTCAAACCTGTCCTTTTCCATAAAATATTCCTGTATCTCCTTACAGGCGGAACAGGAAAAATTGTCATTATTTCTGACATCTGACATTCCGGGACCGGGGCAGGGCAGTTTTTTAAGATAAAAAACTGATTGAACAGGTGCAAAAATACTATTATTATAAACATACAGATTTATGTTCGGCGGCAGAGAACTCCGAAGCGATATAACTGAATATAACGAAACAAACAAAGGTAAGCGGAGGAAAAGACATGTCCATTGATCCCCAAAACATAACGATCCTGCTGGTCGAAGATGCTGCCGTTATGCGCAATATCGAAGTAAAGACCCTGAACACCCTGGGGTTTAAGAATATCATCGAAGCCGAAAACGGGGAGACAGCCATACAGAAGCTTGAGGAGACAGAAGGGATTGATATCGTTATCAGTGACTGGAATATGCCTGAAAAAGACGGTTTCGAGCTTCTGAAGTGGATACGCACCAGTGAGAAGTACGCGCAGATGCCGTTCATTATGGCCACAGGGCAGGGGGACAAAAAATACCAGCAGAAAGCCCTGGATGCGGGTGTGAGCAACTATATTGCCAAACCCTTTGACAGTGTTGAGCTGAAAAACAAGATTGAAGAGGCCTTTGGCATCAAAAAGGCTCCGGCAAAACTCAGCGAGGAGGAAAGAAAACCCCGCAGAAATGCCTCCGGAAAAGTAAAACTGCGGATTGGGCATATTCAGATCACAGACCATCTTGTGCTGGGGGTGCTTAAGCATCTCATCGAAAAAGGGGACATGCAGCCGAAATATTTTGAACTGGAAACCCAGTGTCTGCCGGGGTGGAATCCTGTGGCTGATGCCCTGGAGAGAGGAAGGGTGGATGCGGCCTGTGTGCTGGCCCCTATTGCCATGGATCTTTACAGTTTTGATGTTCCCATCAAGATGATCCTTCTGGCCCACAAAAACGGAAGCATTTTTGTGCGCAACAGAAAAGGGAATTACAGAGAACCTTTCCAGAATTTTTTCAAGGGGAAATCCTTTTTGATCCCCCACAAACTCTCCGTTCACCACATGCTTTCCCATATGTTCTTCGACAGGGTGGGACTCAAGGCCGGAATGAACGGCGATATGGGAATGGATGTCAATTTTGAGGTGGTTGCGCCTGTAAAAATGCCTGAATTTCTGCGCAGCAATGAAGAGGCCTGCGGATTTATGGTGGCAGAACCCATCGGAACAAAGGCCATCGCGTCCGGAATTGCGGAACTCCAGTTTCTTTCCGGAGAACTGTGGTCCCAGCATCCCTGCTGCATTGTGGCCATGCGCGACGAGTTCATCGGCCCCCATACCGATGCTGTGTATGAACTGACAGAAATGCTGGTCAGGGCGGGAAATTTTATCGAGCAGAAGCCGGAACTCGCGGCTGAGGTGGCAGTCAATTTTCTGGATCCGGACAAACGTCTGGGGCTCAAGGTTCCGCTGCTGAAAAATGTGCTGACCGAAACCCAGGGCATCAAAGCCGGGGATTTGTTTCCTCTCATTGAGGATTTTGACATCATGCAGCGGTATATGGCTGAAAAAATGAAGGTTGGCTCAGTCATTGATTTGGAGAAATTCATTGACATCCGCTTTGCAAGGGCAGCGTACAAAGATCGGATTACCAGCCATCAGCCTTCCAACCTCCATGCAACAGAGGAGGTTGTGTATGAAATTCTCTATCGCGGTGAGGATGCGGACACTGCGATCAACACCAAATCCATGCTTAACAAAGAAGGCAAATATCTTACCTTCCGGCTTGAAGATCAGGAATATGGAATTGATATTCTCAAAATCAAGGAAATCATCGGCATGATGCCCATCCGGAGCATTCCCTGTTCCGTGCCTTTTGTCAAAGGGGTTATCAATCTGAGAGATACCGTCATTCCAATCATTGATCTTCGCCTCAAGTTTGGAATGTCGGAAACTTCCTATACGGATCGCACCTGCATTATTGTGCTGGATCTGGAAAGCAGGGGAAAACACATTCACTTGGGAGTTGTGGTGGATACGGTTTTGGAAGTGCTGAACATCAGGGCATCGGAAATTGAGGACACGCCCTATTTCGGTGTCAATATTGATACCCGGCTGATTCTGGGCATTGCCAAGATGGACAAGGGCATCAAAATTCTGCTCGACATTGAAGAGGTTTTTGAGTGGGAAGATGAAAAGGTGAAGGACAGTCTGCTCCTGTAAGGCCGCCGGGGTATGGGGCGGTTTTCCCGCATGCCCCGGAGCATTTGTTTTCTCAGCGATGATTATCATCCGGTTCCTCTGCTATTTTCCTTTTGAACCTTTTTTTGCGAGTCGCCTGTCCATCCGGGCAGGACAGGCAAAGAGCAATTCATTTCCCCCTGATTCCTGAAAAGAACCCGGACCCTCAATTCTCCCTGTCCTCTCCAATTTTTGTCAATGCCTCTTTG
This sequence comes from Desulfobacterales bacterium, assembly GCA_041390465.1. GTDB lineage: Bacteria > Desulfobacterota > Desulfobacteria > Desulfobacterales > Desulfococcaceae > JAABRU01. Next base: position 72,063 of record JAWKPW010000013.1, read on the forward strand.
ATCGCGGATCGAAGCATATAACTGCTGTTTTCATTTTCCCGAAGAAGCTCTGCCAGCGGTTCACAGGCCCGTCTGTCTTTTATCATGCCAAGGGCTCGGATTATATCTGTTTTCACAAACTCATCCTCTTCTTTTCCGAGTGCATCCAGAAGCGGAGGCACTGCCCTTTTATCAGCAATTTTTCCCAGAATCTTTGCCGATTCGGCTCTCAGTCTTTGCCTGTCCAGTGTTTCCGTCAGACAGTGCATCATGGTTTCATAATGCACATGATTTTTGGATAAGGACAGGCTGATTTCGCCCAGAGATCGGATGGCATTAAAACACAAATTTATGTCCCTGCTCTCATCGACCACAATCCGGCAAAGCAGGGGGACTGCTTTTTTCTCTTTTCGTTTTCCAAGCGCAAGCGCGGCAAGTACGTCATTGTTTCTGTCAACCTTTTCCATAAGCTGCTTTGTGCCGGTAAAGTAAAAATTGCTGTCCAGCCAGGAATATGTCATTGACAAAACAGAAATTGTCATCAGGCTGTTGGTGAGGATGACAAAGGCTGTTCCGACACCTGCTGCATTTTTGCCGGCAAGAAGAATAAAACCGATGCCGGTACCGGCAAACCATAAAGCAAGTCCGGCAATACCGATAAGATATTCATAAAAACGGACAACCCCGCAGTCTCCCCGGGAGGCAATAAGATAGCAGTAAGCAAATGCCGCAGCAGCAATGGTTCCCGGTATCAGGAAAGCCGCATGAACAGGCCGAAGCTGTTTTAACCATACATTCAAAACTGCCATAGCAGACACCTCCCGCAGCAAAGCATTTCCCCGGATTGACCGGGAAAATTCTCATGATTTGCACGACAAATCCAATACCTGCCCAAAAAACGGTTCCGATCTTTGCTGGCACAGAATCTGTATATGCCCTCAAACATGCGTTCTCTGCTCACAGCGGATTTGATCCAGTGAAATTTTGCCAGTGAAATTTTGAGAGATGCAGGATCATCATCACCGCGACCGCGGAAAATGAAGGGCATGCGAATTCTCAGCCTCAGCCCCATGAGACAGAAAAAGGGCTGTCCGTTTCCGGTCAACCCTTTGCTTTCAGGAATGCCCCCGGCAGGAATCGGACCTGCGGCGCATGGATTAGGAATCCATTGCTCTATCCACTGAGCTACGGGGGCACAGATTATTCCACATAAACTTTCTGCCCGGGAAAGATTCGACTTCTGTTTGTCAGACGGTTCACCCGGAGAAAATCCTCCAAAGACATATTGTGCCGCTTGGCGATTTCCAGAGGAACATCCCCGTTTCTTACCTTATAGGTTTTCAGGCGTTTTTCACTGCTTCCTGATGCGGATTTCGGTATGACCAGAGCCTGCCCCACATTCAGCGTGGCTCCGCTGAGCTTGTTGACCTTTTTTATATCTTTGGTCATGATACCATATTTCTGCGCAATATTCCAGAGGGAATCTCCTTTTTTCACGATATGGGTGGACACTGCTTTGCGTTTCTGTTTTGTTTTTCGCTGTGCCACAGCGGATGCTCCGCTGTGATTCCCTTTTTTTACAGGTATTTTCAGGATATTGCCTGCCACCAGATAATTGCGTCTGTGTATTTTGTTGGCCCGCATGATTGCCTTGCCGGAGGTTCCGTAGCGTTTGGCAATTCGGGCAAGGGTCTCCCCTCTTTTGATCCGGTGATACACCGTGGATGCAACAGTGGTTTCCGATTTTTCCGACAGTTTCGGCGCTGATGAAAGGGGGATGCTGTCAAGTTTTGCCACCAGAGTCTCCCTCTTGCCTGCGGGAACTTTCAAAGAATAGGTCTGCGGCGGAAGCATATCATGCTTGAGCTCCGGATTCAGAGATTTCAGAACGGTCGGAGATATTCCGATGGCTTCTGCCACATCCTTCACGTGCATCTGTTTTGAAACAGTCATTTCCTCGTACTGCGGCGGTGAATCGGTTTCAATGCTGTCCAGTCCGTATTCCTTCGGATGGCTGACCATATGGACAGTGGCCAGAAATCTGGGCACATATCTGGCTGTCTCGCCAGGCAGTTTTTCATACAAATCCCAGAAATTGTCCAGATAATTCACATTCTGTGAGCGGATGGTTTTCAGCACTCTGCCCTCACCGCAGTTGTAGGCGGCCAGAACAGTTGACCAGTCCCCGAACATCTCATGCAGTTCTTTCAGGTATGCGATGGCTGCCTTTGTGGATTTGTAGGGATCCATCCGTTCATCAACATATTTGTCTCTGCTGAGCCCGAATCTGTATCCGGTGGAGGGAATGAACTGCCAGATGCCAAGCGCTCTGGCAGGAGACAGGGCTCTGACCTTGAACCCGCTTTCAATAAGGGGCAGCCATGACAGTTCCGCAGGAAGCCCCGCCTTTTTCAGCTCCTCCAAAATAAAAGGACGGTAGCGTCCGGAACGTTTGTATGCCTCGGCAAAAAAACTTCCTTTGGAAAGATACTCGATTTCCTGACGGACATAGGGGTTGTCCACAGCCGGGATGGCTCTGTGGCTGCCTTTGGCCGTTGTGTTCCGGGAGGCATAGATTTCCAGTATGCGCTTGGACACCAGATAACGGATTTCCTCTTTCTGCTCCAAAAGTTCCACATTGTCTTCCGGATCAACTTTGAGAATCAGGGAAAAAGCCCGGTCAAGAGAGGCCAGAGCCTTTTCTGTTTCCCCTTTCCCCCGGTATTCCTGCGAAGTTGCGCACAGATTCATGGCCTCATCCATAATCTTCTGTATCTCTTTTGTGTCGGAGACAGGATGACCGGTCACTTCTTCCTCTTCGGTGTCGTCTTCAGATTCTTCATCCAGAATTGCCCCGATATCTTCATCGGATTCGTCTGCAAGTGTGCTGTCAGGAGAGGCGGGAGGGGTGCCCGGTTTTGCCCGATGGGCAGCATGGGAGCTGTTTTTTGATGCGGCCTGTGCGGCTGATTCATTTCCGGCACTGCGGTCATAATGGGGGGTTGTGCAGCCAAAACAAATAAGCAGCAGAAATAAATATAAAAATCGTATCATCATTTTTCAAAGTCCTCTTTCCGGTAATCTCCAAAAAAACAGAGGATCCGCAAAAATAACGCAGAATCCCCCTTAAAACAAACCGTTGGTCAGTTACGGCAGTCCATATTTTTCTGGATTTGTTTTATGCATCATTGCCTGATACAGTTTACCCTTTTGGAATATAAATTTCAAAAAATCAAAGTATTATCCCGTATCACCATACCGGATGCGCTTTCAGAAAGGCATCTGCAATATTCTATCTTTTTGCAGACAGATTCGGTTTTGTCAAGATTTTAATCGCAACAAACAGAAAAAAATCAGAAAAAAGGATGGAGTTGGGAATTTATCAGTCTGTTTTTGCTTATAATATGTTCAAACATGTTTTTTTCGGTTCCCAAGCCTCCCAAACCCGATCTCCATGTTTGCCCCATGTTTTTGCACACAAAAGTCTCTTTTTTTCCGCAGAGCGTTCAGATTGTCACAATTGATCATTTTTTCAGTATATGATATATAAAATATGCACAGGTTGCACACCTGTTTTTTCAACTGTCTGGTTTTTAAGAGCCTGTTTTGCGCAGTGCAAATTTATTTTCTTAAAAATCAAGATATTAAAATTGAACTGTGTAACGCCTGATATAAGTTGTATATACCAGCCCTTTCAAGGTGTGAAAAATAAGCCTTTAAGATCAGATTGTTGCAGACAGCCTTTTCTGATGCTGTCTGCCGTGGCTGTCACGGCCTGCTGCAAAAAACGCCGGACATTGCGGAGCTGCGCTGACCGGCCTGTTGCTCACCTTGAAAGGGCTGGTTGTATATACTGATCCGATTTTGGTTTTTTATGGCACAGAAATTGCTTTAATCCAAAAGTGTACCTTTGCTGCCCTGTTTCGGCAGATTTCTGTGCCGAAAACGGCTTTTCTGCACATTCCGTACTGACAGCAAAAATCATGCCTGCAAAAACCGAAATTGGATCAGTATAATTTTTTTAACACAAAAAACTTCCGATGATGGGAAAAATCTGTCGGAAAAACAACAAGTCCGGAACAAACCATGTCAGATGTATCAGATAAAAAACGGGAGGCTTTCTCCCAAAAAATGATCGGCATTTTGAACGATGGGGCACTGAATCTTGCCATGTCCATCGGATACCGCACACAGCTTTTTGATATAATGGACAGTTCTGATGCCCCCCGGTCCCCCGCAGAGATTGCGGAAATTTCGGGCCTGAATGAACGCTATATTCGGGAATGGCTGGGAATTATGGCAACCGGCGGCATTGTGGAACTGATCCGGGATTCAGATGGAGAAAGCCGCTATTGTCTGCCCAAAGAGCATGGAGATTTGCTGGCCCGGAGGGCCGGGCATCATAACCTGGGGGTCTATACACAGGAAATCCCTCTGCTGACCGGCTGCGCTCTGGAAGGGGTTCTCCGGGGTTTTGAAACCGGAGAAGGGGTTCCCTATTCGGCTTATCCCCGTTTTCAGGCATTTATGAGCGAACTGGGAAATGCCAAACACCGCAGGGTATTGACAGAGATATTCCTCCCATCCGTGGATGGCGGAAAAATGCTGAACCGCCTGAAACAGGGAATCCGGGTCTGTGATGCGGGATGCGGTGAAGGTGTGGCTCCGATACTTATGGCCGAGGCTTTTCCGCACAGTTTCTTTGTGGGGATTGACACGGATGAGGCGGCAGTCAGAACTGCCCGTGAAGCGGCTGCGGAGCGGGGGCTGGACAATATTGAATTTGCGATCAGGGATGCTGCCGTGCTTGACAGGGATAAAAAATGGGAATATTCCTTTGATTATGTCACGGCCTTTGACGCCATCCATGACCAGACAAATCCCAGGGGGGTTCTGCGGAGCATCCGGCATATTCTTTGTCCCGGAGGGAGTTTTTCCATGGTGGACATTGCATCGGGCAGCGAACATGCGGACAATCTGGAACATCCCATGGGGCCGTTTCTCTATACGGTCAGCCTGATGCACTGCATGCCTGTGGGACTGGTCGGCAATGGAGCTGGGCTGGGCATGATGTGGGGGCGGCAGAAAGCGGAGGCCATGCTCCGGGAGGCCGGATTCAGCCGGATAAGCATATCGGAGATCCCGGAGGATGCCTTCAATCTGCATTACTTCTGCAGAAAATGAATTCCGTATGTTGCGAAATTTCAGGCAGGACAGATTATTTTCCTATTCTTCAGACGCCGGGACAGGCAGGGAAACAGGTTTGACCCCATATGGAAAAAAAGACACCAAAATTCTTTTTTCACATTGCCGATATTCTGCCATCGGCAATGCAGGCTTACCGCAGCAAAGATGACGGAGAACTGACACGGATATGGGAATTGTGGAGCAGTGCAGTAGGCCCGGCCATTGCGGAAAATACCCGGCCTGCCGCGTTCAAGGGCACACTGCTCATTGTCCATGCAGCCAGTTCCGTATGGATGCACCAACTGCAGTTTCTCAAAAAGGACATTATTGAGAAAGTCAACCGCAGCCTGGGAAAAAGGCTGGTGAAGGATATCAAATTCAGAATCGGGGCAGTCTGATGGATGAGGTGACATCCGACACCTTTTTTGGGGGCCGCATCCGGATCAGACAGCACAGAAACGGATACCGCTTTTCCATTGATGCAGTGCTGCTCGCGGCCCAAGCAGGGCTGCGTGCCGGAGAAACCGCGCTGGATCTGGGAACCGGCTGCGGCATCATTCCGTTGCTTCTGGGGTGCCGGACTCCGGATGCTGTAATCTATGGGATTGAAATTCAGGAAGAACTCGCTCAGATGGCTTTGGCCAATGTCAGGGACAGCGGAATGGAGGACCGGATTCATATTCTGTTCGGAGATATGAAAGATTTGCGGCATGGGATGGTTTCCGGTCCTGTGAATCTGGTTGTCAGCAATCCTCCCTACCGGAAGATCAGCTCCGGCCGGATGAATCCCCATATGCAGCGCGCTGTTGCCCGGCATGAAATCCGGGCCAACCTTGCCGATGTCACAGAAACTGCGCGGCGCATGCTGAAGAGGGCAGGCCGTTTTGTCACCATCTATCCGGCAGAACGGCTGGCTGAACTTTTTGCGCAGATGCAGAATTCCGGCATTGAGCCAAAGTATCTGCGCGCTGTTTACTCGGGATGGAACACCGGAGCCAAACTGATCATCACAGAAGGCGTGAAAGGCGGACGTCCGGGAATGAAAATCGGATCGCCTTTGGTAATATACAGGGAAGACGGTTCCTATACCGAAGAAGTCAGCCGCATGTTTTCCCATGATGCCGGATAATCCGGACTGTCTGAGACAATTCCGGATAGTTTTTGCCGGAGTTTGCTTTGCTGTCTGCGGAATTCCTTTCCTTGCCCCAATTCAGTCCCCAGAGAGCTGTTTGGCAAAAGGCGGTCATTTCTGACCGCCCCTGAAAAAAATACAGCAGGTCAATCCTATTCGTTGTATCCGCTGCCCACAATCAGCCCGCTTTTGGTTTTCCGGGAATAGGTGACCTTTTTGGCCCCGGCCCATTCATATCTCACATAAACACCTTCCGCAGTGCCCTTTGCCACTTCACTGTAAACAGGTGCAGCTTTTTCCTTCAGATTTTGTCCCGCAAGTGTGGGATGAACCAGCAGGTTGCCTCCCATCTCCATAACAAAGACATAAGGATCTTTTTTTGCGGCATCGGCAAAATCTTCGGCTTTTTTTCCGCCATCCATGGCAGAGACAATTTCATCCACCTGTTTTTTCACAATGTCTTTCATGCTTCCTCCTTTTTTGGATTTGAAAAAATTAAAATTATTCACTGATGTTGCGCCGTCTTTTTCACCGTGATTCCGGCAAAGGAAAAATCATGCAATATTAAGCAGTTGCGGATGCAGACTTTCTCCGGAATGACCGGAAAGTCTCCTGCCCCGTCATTCCGGCGCAAGCCGGAAACCGGTAATTTCAGGAGATTCCGGATGCCGACTTTCTCCGGTGTGACAGGGAAGCGTAACATCAGTTATTCATTTGATTGCAAAGCAATCACTTTTTATTTATATCAGATATAAATAAAAAGAAAAGAAAAATTTTTGTTTATTTTAAGAATATCATTTATAAAATCAAATCCTGTTGGGAACCGAATGCCTCAAATCAGGATGTTGTGAAAAATGACTGTTTTTTTATTTCAAATTCAGGTAGTTGAATTATTGATCCAGCTTGGGGACATGAAACATGCCAATATGCCGTTAAAAAAATGGAAACCGTTGTGGAAAAGGTCTCTCTCTGATATATACTCACCGCCTGCATAATCTGAGCTTTCTTTCAGGAACCAGATTCCCGTTTCCGGCAGGCGATGACCGGAAATAACGGGTTGGTAAAAGCGCAATTTATAACGGTAGACAGTATAAACGGTATCGTGGAGAAATTCCGAGTCTTTTCAGTTCTCTTGACATTTCAGATCAGGCTGGGGGAATGAAAAAACCGGATTTTTTGGAAAAATCCGCTTTTTGATTCTGTAAAATTCAACATGGTTATGCATTAGCAATTTTATCTGAATGACAGTCTTATCCTGCATATTTTTGATATTTTTCTCATAAAAAATACAAAACTATTGATTTTCTCTTAATTCTGCTGTAATAGTCAGAATAAATTCTGTTTATGACCGATGCCGGAGCATTGTCAGGAATAGCGGACTGTTTTTTGTTTGTATTCTGAAGAACCGCAGGAACGGTTGTTCAGCAGAGGGGCAGGGAATCATACCGATTCGCCTTTGAAACCATGCTTTCTGCCGGGTTTGTTTTAACCGCAAAGGACACAGAGAGGGAAAGTTCACAAAAAAACTGACAGCACTGCATAAAATCAGCGGCGAATCGGTATCATATCCCTGCCTGCACACAATCCTTTCCGTTTTGATGGGTTCATATCCAGCCAATCCGATCAACTGCTTTTTTTGCAGCAAAATAATACTGCTTTGGCAACTTAAAATATAAGATTCTGATTTCATTAAATATTCAGAAAACACCCAGTTTGGGATATTTTGAATAAAATCAAAATGTTAGCGTTTAAGTTGCCAAAGCAGCGATAACAGGAGGAAGAAAATGAAAGTCCGTCTTACGATTCTCTGTGAAAACTCGGTGGGGCTTCCCTTCAGGGTGGTGGGAGAGCATGGTTTTTCCTGCTATGTGGAAACGGAAAAAGGCAACTGGCTTTTTGATACGGGACAGGGATTCGGCATTTTGCAGAATTCCTTTGCGCTGCAAAAAGATCTGCGGCAGATTGAATCGGTCATGATCAGTCACGGCCATTATGATCATACCGGAGGACTGCCCGCAGTGCTGGGGCTGAGGGGAAAGGTGGATGTGTTCGCACATCCGGACATCTTTACCCAGCGTTATATTGAATTTGGCGGCATGAAAAGAGATATCGGCATTCCCTTCCGGCAATGTTATTTGGAATCTTTGGGTGCGAATTTCCGTATGAGCAGAGAGATGACCGAAGTGGGTCCCGGCATATGGCTTACCGGCGAAATTCCCCGCAAAACCGCATTTGAGAAAGGGGATGCCAATATGGCCGCGTGCATGCCCGACGGCAGCATTGTGCAGCCGGATCCCATAAGCGATGATCTGTCCATGCTCGTGGATTCTGACAAAGGGCTGATTCTGGTGCTGGGATGCGCACATGCGGGGCTGGTGAATATTCTCCATTATGTGATTGAAAGAACCGGAAGAGATCGGATTTATGCCATTATCGGCGGCACGCATCTGGGATTCTGCTCGGATGAGCAGTTTGAGGAAACCGTAAAAGCCATTGAACAGTATCATATTGAAAAAATCGGCGTGTCCCACTGCACCGGACTGATGAACGCAGCCCGGCTCCATGCCAGACTCAAAGAACGCTTTTTCTTCGGGTGTGTGGGAGCAGTGCTGGAAGGATAAATGAAAAAAGAACTCAGCGCACAGGAGCGGGAATTTTTTTCTCTGGTGAAAGATGCCACGTTTGTCAATCCCTTTATTGACCGGCGCAGGGAACTGGATCTGCGGATCATCGGCACATCCGAAGCCATGCCGGAGCAGATACGGGTGCGCAGACTTACGCAGGAAGTGCAGAACCGGATCATGCAACTGGAGCAAAGCGGGGTGCGGCGCATCACCCAGTTTTCCGGTGCAGACCGTTCTCTGATGGAAGTTGTCTTTCTCTTTGATTTTTTCCACCAGTTTCTGCTGCGCTTTGACCGCGTGATTCTGGAGCAGAACAAAGCCGGGGAAAAATCCGTGAAAATCCCTTTCTGGAAAGAGGGTTTTGCCCTGCTACAGGAAAGGGATTTCGGAGAAAAGGAAATCCGCCATTACTTCGCGCTCTGCTATCAGTTGCGCAGGGCCTATTATTTCATCAAACACAGTCTCATTGGCCGAAGCGGGTGCATGAAAACCCTGCGCGGCAATCTGTGGAACAATGTGTTCACCCATGACATTGGTCTGTACAATACGTACATGTGGAACCGGATGGAGGATTTTTCCACATTGATTCTGGGTGAAACCGGCACGGGAAAGGGCACCTCGGCCATGTCTGTGGGACGTTCGGGCTTTATTCCCTTTGATGAGAAAAAAGAATGCTTTGCGGAAAGTTTTGTCACTTCCTTTGTGTCCCTCAATCTGTCCCAGTTTCCTGAAACCCTGATTGAATCTGAACTGTTCGGACACCGCAAGGGGGCTTTCACGGGCGCGACTGAGGATTACAAAGGCATTTTTGACCGTTGCAGTCCCTATGGGTCTGTGTTTATGGATGAAGTGGGTGAGGTTTCCGTTCCCATACAGATCAAACTCCTGCAGATTCTGCAGGAGCGCACCTACTGTCCTGTGGGAAGTCATCAGAAACAGCGCTTTCAGGGCAGAGTGATTGCGGCCACCAACCGGGATTTCCGGGAAATGCGCAAAAAAGGGCTGCTGCGGGATGATTTTTATTACCGCCTGTGTTCGGATATAATCACCGTGCCGCCCCTGCGCCAGCGCATCCGGGAGGATGCCGGGGAACTCGATGATCTGCTGTCCCATACGGTGGAGCGCATTGCGGGAAATCCCTCGCCGGAACTTGCGGACATGGTGAAGCAGGTGATTTCCGAGCAGTTGGGGCCGGAATATCCCTGGCCCGGCAATGTGCGGGAACTGGAGCAGTGCGTGCGCCGCATTCTGCTGAAACGCCATTATGAAGGGGATTACCGGCATACGGCTCCGGATCTGTGTTCCCAACTGGCTGCGGGCATGGAAAAAGGGAATCTGGACGCGCAGAGCCTGCTTTCCGGTTACTGCACATTGCTCTGGCAGCGTCTGGGAACCTATGAGGCCGTGTCCCGCCAGACCGGGCTGGATCGGCGCACTGTAAAGAAACACATTCTC
>JAWKPW010000014.1:0-81236 GCA_041390465.1 Desulfobacterales bacterium
CTTGGTGGCCTCGATGACATTTTCCTTTTTGCCTTCTGCTGTCACCATGACAAAAGGCAGATGGGCAAAGCGTTTGTCAGATCTTATTTTTTTGAGCAGGGCAATTCCGGTCATATTGGGCATGTTCCAGTCACAGATAATCATGTCCACCCTTTCTTTGCTCAGAATATCCCATGCCACGGCACCGTCATCCGCCTCTATGATGTTGTTCAGGTTGAATCGCTTTGTGAGCATTCTCCTGATAATCCCGCGCATAATCGGGAAATCATCCACGATCAGTATGCAAGTGTCCTTTGCCATCCTCTGCTCCTCGGAAATATTTTTAATGCGAATTAAGAGTCAAAAATTTCAGAATGAACAAAAACAGACTGCCATCTGTTCATGCAGGACTTGACAGGTTTCAGAACGTTGTCAAATCCTGTCGGAATCTGACTCTTAATTCGCATTTTTATATGAAAGTCCTGCCGGTTTTGCTCTGCCAGTCTTATCCGGATGCAAAACCGGAACCCCGAAGAATTTTCATGTTCAGGGTTTGTCAAATAAGCTTCCTGACATTTTGAGGCGTCCAAACGGAATGTTTGGCACTCCTTCACGGATTGTTTGAATGTGAGAAAATTTTTTGGACAGACTCCCCCGCAGCCTGTTCAAAAACTTTTTCATGTCCCATGGAACCGGAGACAGAAAAAACAGCATCTGTCAGGAATCATAAGATTTTTTATGCTCCGATCCGGTTCCCCCGGCTGTTTATAATAAAATCAGCCTGATTGTGCAACATATTCAATATCAAATTTTGGACTGACGCTATCCAGGCTTTTCAGAATCAGACTGTATTTTTTCAGTTCACCCAACTTGCCATCTGCTGAAAACACAAACAATATCAACCTGCGTTTTTCAGAAGAAAATTCGGATTTTTTTGCAACAGCCTGTTTTTGCATACATTGAACAGGATTCACACTTTTATGAATCGCAAGTTGGGCTGGTTCAGATCACTGGCGTATGATGGGCCCGCCGCGGCACAGACGCGCCTGAACCGGCAAAAAAACTTGACAGGCCGATTCGAATTCACCCATCTTGAGACGCTGTCTGTGCTTTCAGAAAAGGAGGGTTCCGGAACATGGATTTCAGGGCATTTTCCAAATCTTCGCTGCTGAAAGGCTTTGTGATGTAACTTGTCACTCCTTTTTCCGCTGCCTCCAGCACAAATTTCTTTTTGCCTTCGGCTGTCACCATAATAAAAGGCAGTTCAGCATAGCTGGCATCAGCCCGGATTTTTTCGAGCAAATCCACCCCTTTCATGTTCGGCATATGCCAGTCACAGATAACCAGGTCAATTTTCTGACTGTTGATGGTTTCCCAGGCTCTTTTGCCGTTATCTGCCTCCAAAACATTTTCCAGCCCCATTCCCTTGAGAATTTTTTTTATAACCCTTCGCATGGTGGAAAAATCATCCACCACCAGTATGCAAATGTCGCCGAACATGATTCACTCCCCATTTTTTATTATAATCAAACAGATAGACATTAAAAAGCACCTTCCCCGACACACATGGCCAAAAATATTGTTTTCGGTGGAATATCTTTTGTGTTGTCAGAATAAAGGATAATAGAATATAAAACAATACAGAATCTGGCAAGCTGAATTATCCTTTTTCGATATTTCGAAACATTCCGCTGTCTGCTGCGCTGCCGGTTTTCTTCTTCCCGGTGCGAAAAAAATGCGCGGGAAGGAGAAATATGCTTGAAACTCTGTGCAAAAAAACCATATATACAGAAGAAAGATGATTATAAAAGAGATATGTGACCGATAAGTCTTTTCAGCATCTTTCAAACATTCCAAGGAGGGAAAATTGGCCAAGTCACCGAAAGCAATGGATCAGGCTGTCAAAGCCATAGAAGAAAAAGAGGGAAAATACCTCACCTTTACACTGGCGGATGAGGAATACGGCATCGGCATACTGAAAATCAAGGAAATTATCGGCATGATGCCGATTACCGTGGTTCCCCAGACTCCGGTTTTTGTCAAAGGCGTCATCAATCTGAGAGGAAAGGTCATTCCGGTCATCGATCTCCGGCTCCGATTCGGGATGGAAACCATCGAGTATACGGACCGGACCTGCATTATTGTTGTGGAGATTGAAGGGGAGACAGGCAATATCATGATCGGCATTGTCGTAGACACGGTATCTGAAGTCCTGAACATAAAAAAGCAGGATATTGAGGATACACCCCGGTTCGGAACCAAACTGGATACCAATTATATTCTCGGCATGGCAAAGACAGAGGGGGGGGTCAAGATACTTCTTGACATAGACCGTGTTCTCAGATCCGAAGAAATTGCAATGCTGGAGAAATCAGCATAATTTTTTTCCTCTGCGTCCGGCCCGATTTTTTTTTTCGCAGAGGGAGCATTCCGGGGCATCTGACTGCCTGCAAAACAGAGAGTCGGACGGACAGACCGGAGAGAGGAGCTTTTTCACGGCTGCTTATTTTCAACGGTTTATTGACAAGCTTCGGCTGTATATTGTAATCTTGAAAAATTCATTTTTCAGGCTTCGCATCTCCGCAGCCTGATTCACGCAATCTCTTTTCAGAAAAAGATGTTCTGAAGACCGGGCGGAACCCCCCATCCTGAGGATCTGCCATCCCTCTTTTTCCGAAAAGCGGAAAATTCGGAAATGACAATGCCTGTTACGTTCAGACGCAGTCATCAGCCTCCCTGGGAATGCATAAAGCCCGAAGGTGATATGACAGCAGAAACATCTGAGGAACTCATCACGGTGCTGTCGGACCTTATCCGCAGACAGCACTGCAATATACGGTTTGATCTGTCCAATGTCAGGGATATTGATGTGGTTTCTCTGCATATTCTTGTTCTCTTTTTCCAAAGGATGAGCAAAGAGCTTCCATCTGCGGAACTGGAGATCATTGATGCGGATGAAGATATACGCAACCTGTTCCGGATGACACATCTGGATCGTGTCTGCCGAATCATATAAGGTTAAGGAACAATGGAACTGGATGAATCTGTTCTGAAAGAATTTGCTGATGAGACACTGAAAAATCTTGAAGCAGTCGGGATGGACTTATCCCGGTCTGCCCGGACAGGTGTGCCTCCGGATGAAAAACAGATTCGGGATATCCGCCGTGTGTTCCATTCCGTCAAAGGATGTGCCGGTTTTTTTCCTCTGCCGGATCTGGAAAAACTTGCCAGAGCAATGGAGGATCTGCTGACAGCCGTGCTGGAAAAAAGGTCAGGCGGGGAGACCGCTGTATGGGAAAGGCTCTCCGAAGGTGCGCAGATGATCAGGCTTATGCTTGAAAACACTGACAAAAAAGATGGCTATCCTGTTGATCCGCTTTGCGGGGCTCTGGCAGAACTGATCGGAACAGCAGAAGGGGAAACAGAGGTATCCGCAGCAAGTGCCGAGGATGGGATTCCGGAGGTCTCTGACGGCAGAGAGGAAATGGAAGTCTGTTTTGAAATCAGTCCCGCGACACTCAGAAAACTGCCTGCCATGCATGAATACCTGTATGTTCTGGCATATGATCTCGCGGACTATGCCTTCAGGGAGGGAAAAAGTCCGGTGGCTCTGGTCAGGGAACTGATGAGTGTGGGACTGATTGTGGACGCGGAAATCCGGTCTCTTGCAAAAGACCTGGATGACAACTTGCAGGAAGAGGTTTTTTGGTATATTGTGCTGTATTCAACGATTTTGGGAAAGGAATTTATCGATGCGGCAGTAGGGCTCCCCCCGGATCGGATATTTCCCGCAGACCGGGAAAAACTTGGGGATACGGATGTCATTGTCTATCGGATTCGCTCAAAAACCCTTTCCCTGATCGCACATCCCCCCGGTATCGGAAGCCCGGAGAGAGAAAAAACGGACGAGCATCCCGGGGCTCCGATTCCTCCGGACAGGGTCTATGGGAATCATCCTGAGGAAAATGAGGAAAGCTTTGCAGAAAAACCGGCTGTCATCCATCCGGAAACCGTGTTCAGACAGGATGTTTCCGCAAATGCGGAACACCGTCCGGATGCGGAAGGCGGAGAATGCGGAGAATGGGCATCAGAGCAGGAATCAGCCCCTCTTGATCGGAAAAAACTGGATCATCTTGTCAATCTGGTGGGTGAACTGGTCATAGCCGAATCCATGGTGACAAAAAATCCGGATTTGAAGGGACTGCGCCTTGACAGATTTGAACGTTCAGCTCATAATCTGCGGCGGATTATTTCCGAAATTCAGAATACGGCCATGTCTGTGCAAATGTTTTCCTTTGCCGGGCTGTTCACCCGGACAGTGCGGATGGTGCGGGATTTGTCGGCAGGACAGGGGAAACAGATACAGGTAAAACTGGAAGGACAGGAAACCGGCACAGACAGGAGCATCCTTGCGCAGATTGCCGAGCCTCTGATGCACATGGTCCGTTATGCTGTGATCTGCGGTATTGAGAGCCCTGAACAGCGGAAGTCCGCGGGAAAATCCGAAACCGGACTTATTGCCCTTAGCGTCCGGCAGGAAGGCGGAGATATTCTGCTTGCCGTTTCTGACAACGGACGGGGACTGAACAGAAATGAGATTCTGGGTCAGGCCGTCCGAAAGGGAATTGTCGGCGATGGGGGAACGGATCTCCGTTATGAGGAGGTATGCCGCCTGATTTTTGAACCTGCTTTGTACGGAGACGGTGAAACAGAGGCCTTTTCGCGGAAAAATGCGTTTCTGCCCCTGATAAAACGCATTGCGGAAAAACTGAAGGGCCGTGCAGAGGTCCGCAGCATTCCGGGTGAGGGTACTCTCTTCAGCCTTCGGATTCCCATTCCCCTTGCAATTATGGACGGAATGCTTGTCCGTGTCGGTTCAACCTTTTGCACCGTTCCTCTTCTCTCCATCCGGGAATCCTTCCGGGCAGAGACAAAGCAAATCACTGTCACCATGAGCGGTCAGGAACTGATCCGGGTGCGAAATCATCTTCTGCCCGTAATCCGTCTGCACCGGATATACGGCATTGTTCCGGAACAGGAAAAACTGGAGCAGGGAATCCTGATCACCGTGGTTTCCGGAGAGAGAAAGGTCTGTCTTTTTGCGGATGAGATTATCGGCCATCATCAGACCGTTGTCAAGCAGATGCCGGAATACCTGGGAAATGCTGCCTGCATTTCCGGCTGCACCATTCTGGAAAACGGGGGCGTGGGATTTATTCTGGATATCGGGAGTCTGATGGACAGGGCAGAAGTGCGGGGAAATGCCTCCCTGCATCCAAATCGGGAAGACAGCCGGCCGAAAACACAGCCGGACAGGCTGCTCCCGGGTGCGCAAACCTGAGAGTCTGTCCGGGAATATCAATTTTGGAAATCCCGCAGGGAGCAAAAAAGGAGCAATCTATGTCAGATCATATTTCTGTTCTGGTGGTGGATGATTTTTCAACCATGCGCAGAATCATCAAAAAAATACTCACCGGTCTGGGGATAGGCAATATTGCGGAAGCGGATAACGGAAACAGGGCATGGCAAATACTTAACGAACAGAAAACGGATCTGGTCATATGCGACTGGAACATGCCTGAAATGACCGGCAGGGAACTGCTGGAGAAAGTCAGGGCCGCTGAGAAGCTTTCACACATTCCCTTTATTATGGTGACAGCCGAGAGCAGGGAAAAAATAACTGTGGAAGGCGACTCGGAAAATCTGACCAGTTACATGGGCAAGCCTTTCAAACCCAAAGATCTGGAAGACAGACTCAGGGAAGTGATTTCCAGACTCTGATTTTCAGACAGGCTCAGTTTTCAGTCATAAAACCGGGACAGGCAGGCAGAAGTTTTCCTGTATCAGACAAATTGAATTTATTTCAAAAACATGGTTTGCTGAAAAATTTGTGCATGAGTCCGCGGGAAAAATTGCCTGCAAAATCTTCCCGGCGGAAACGCTTCCGCACATGACTGCAACAATGCCAATACCCAAGTACAAGGATTCAGAAATGCCCATGAATGAAGAAAAAAACATCCGGACAGTCTCTGTCGGCACAATCAGCGGGGATACTGCCCCTGTATCCCCGGATGATGCGGCAGCCATTCTGATGCAGATCGGAGCTGATGATTTTGATGAACTGAACCGTCTGAAACAGATGCTCGATCTTATCGGACAGAACCCGGATTTTTCTGATGCCTGCAGAGCAGCCATGCGCAGTGCTTCGGAAAAAATCCGCACAGCAGTCAAAACAGCGGAACAGGGAAATAAGGGAATTTCAGATTCACTTCTTTCAGAACTGGGAATTCTGATTGAAAAAGCCATCAGAGAAACAGAAGAAAACGGAAGAGAAAACATGCCAGAAAACAACAGCTTTCCGGAACATACGGAAAATGCGGACAGTGCATCCGGGGCAGGTTCGGAACAGGGATCCGCAGAAAACGACTATATGCCCGATGACGCGGATATGGAAATGATCGGCGCCTTTATTGCCGAAAGCAACGATCTCATCACCAATGCCGAAGAGGCGCTTCTGGCCCTTGAACGAAATCCTGAAGATATGGAAGCCGTAAGCACAGTGTTCCGCGCGTTTCACAATATCAAGGGAACCTCCGCATTTTTTGAGCTTTCTCTGATGACGGAAATGGCCCATCACGCGGAATCCCTTCTCAGCCGTGTGCGTGACCGGGAAATCCGTTATGCAGGCGGTTATCCTGATCTTGCCCTCCGATCCGTGGATATGCTCAAAGAGCTTTTCCGCAATCTCGAAGAGGCCATGACAGGCAGCCCTTTTCTCAAACCCAAAGGATATGACACGCTGTTCCATGTGCTGCAAAATCCTGAGGCTGCGGGTATTTCCGACACCTCCCCGGCAGGACGGCCCAGGGAAGAAGCCCCGGAGCCTGCTGCCATCACTGAACGGGAAAAAGAGGAGACAGCCGTGCAGTCCCCGGACGAGGCATCAGCTCCGGAAGAAGCGGAAGCAGAAGAGGATACCGGGGATGAGGATGACCATTCTGATGAGGCGGAAGCAGCAGACCTGCCGGCATCCCCGGAGATATCCCCTCCTGCCCGGAAATCCGCGGACAGCGGAAAAATCCCTCCCAAAGAAATATCTGTTTCCCGTTCTGCGCCCTCCGGCACCTTCCAGCCCCCGCCCCGCAGGTCCCGGCCCCAGGCTGTGGAATCTTCCATACGTGTGCCCACTGACCGTCTGGATCGCTTTATAGACATGGTGGGCGAACTGGTGGTTTCCCATTCCATGGTGGCACAGGATCAGGTGGTGGTGGGATCCGGCTATCATGAACTCCAGAAAAAGGTTGCCCATACCAGCAAAATTGTCCGGGAACTGCAGAACATGAGCATGTCCATGCGCATGATTCCCCTGAAAACCACTTTCCGGAAAATGGCCCGTCTGGTAAGGGATTTGTCCCGCAAATTCGGCAAAAATGTAACGTTTGTCACCGAGGGGGAGGACACGGAAATTGACCGCAACATGGTCGACATCATCAATGATCCTCTGGTGCACATGGTGCGCAACGCACTCGATCACGGCATTGAACTTCCCCAGGAGCGGGAGAGCGCGGGAAAACCCCGTTACGGCACTGTTCATCTGTCGGCCTGTCATTCCGCGGGAAGTGTGGTGGTGGAAATCACAGATGACGGAAGAGGACTTGAGCGGGAAAAAATACTGACAAAGGCAAAGGATCTGGGGCTGGTGGAGGAGGATGCCAATCTTCCTGACCGGGAAGTGTACAATCTGATCTTTGAACCGGGTTTTTCCACAGCCAAAATTGTGTCCGACGTATCCGGACGCGGGGTGGGAATGGATGTGGTCAAACGGAACATTGACAATATTCGGGGGCATGTTGAGATACAGTCGCGTCCGGGCAAAGGCAGCACCTTCAAAATGAGTCTGCCCCTGACCCTGGCAATCATTGACGGAATGGTGGTGCGGGTGGGAAAAGAGAAATATGTCATACCGACCATTTCCATTGTCCGATCCGTGCAGCCGGGCCGGTCAGATATCTCCACTGTTCTCCGCCGGGGAGAGATGCTCCGGCTGCAGGGAAAACTCATTCCCATTTTCCGTCTTGCCGAACTGTTCCATGTGGAAGGGGCACAGACAGACATGACCCGTGCCATTGCGGTGGTGGTGGAAAATGATGAACAGCAGGCCGGACTGCTGGTGGATGAACTCATCGGGAGTCAGCAGATTGTGATCAAAACCCTGGGAGAGACTCTGGGAAACATCACCGGCATTTCCGGAAGTGCCATCATGCCGGACGGCAAAGTTGGCCTGATTCTGGATGTGGGAGGGCTGGTCAGACTTGCCAATACGGGAAAATAGAGCATATTCCGCGGAGGATGAGGCAAAGAAAGGCATACCCATGAACCTGATGTCTGCCGAACTGACGGAAAAACAGTTCAGAAAAATCAGCCGCCTGATCTATCATCTGTGCGGAATCAATCTCAAGGAGGGAAAGCAGGCCCTGGTCAGGGCGCGCCTCATGAAAAGGCTGCGAGCGCTCAAATTTGCTGATTTTGATGAATACATGAAATATCTGGACGGCGAGCAGGGCACGCGGGAACTCAGTTACCTCATTGACGTCATGACAACCAACAAGACAAGTTTTTTCCGGGAACCGGAACACTTCCGCTATCTGTCTGAGCATATTCTGCCCAAACTCAGCGCGCGGAAACTCAGATTCTGGACAGCAGCCTGTTCGTCCGGTGAGGAGCCCTTTTCCCTGGCCATCCTGCTGCGCGAGCATCTTCCGGATGTGAATATGCGGGATGTGAAAATACTTGCCACAGATATCTCAACAAAAATGCTTGAAAAAGCCCGGAATGCCGTTTACAGTGAGGAGAATGTCCGGGATGTTCCATCCCTGTATCTGCGGAAATATTTTCAGCCGGAGCGGCATGACGGCAGTTTTTACAGACTCAGGGATGATGTCCGATCCATGGTGCGCCTGGGCTGGCTGAATCTGATGGACAACTGGCCCATGAAGGGCCTTCAATGTGATTTTCTGCCGCAATGTTATGATTTATTTTGACAGACCCACACAGCAGAGACTGATTAACCGTTTATGGGAACTTCTGGAGCCCGGAGGCCATCTTTTTGTCGGGCATTCCGAGGGGCTGTCCGCTGTTTCGCACAAGTTCCGGTATGTCCGGCCTGCTGTTTACAAAAAATGATTCTTCATCATCTGTTAGGTTTGAATAAATGAGACATGTTGTTTTAGTGGGGGATATGAAGGTCGGAAGAAGTGATGACATTCTTGTCACACACGCGCTGGGAAGCTGTCTGGGACTGATGATATACGATCCTGAGGCCAAAGTGGGCGGACTTCTCCACGCCATGCTTCCTCTGTCGAAAATCAACCCGCAGAAAGCTGATGCCAATCCCTTCATGTTTGTGGATACCGGTGTCCCAGAGTTGTTCAAGTCTGTTTATGAACTGGGCGGGAAAAAAAACAGGATGATTGTCAAGGCAGCCGGATGCGGACGTCCGCTGAGCAACAATGAGATGTTCAAAATCGGTGAGCGCAATTACATTGTCCTGAAAAAAATTCTTTGGAAGAACAATGTGCTTCTGGAATCCGAGGATATCGGCGGAACTGCCAGCCGCACCGTTCATTTCAGACTTTCAGCGGCAGAGTCATTATCAGCAGCAGCAACCAGAAACGGGCTGTGAACGTCTATCGCCTGTCCGCAGATTTCTCCGGGACAGCGTATGCCCCTGCAGCATGGAAGTGCCGCGGCTGAAACTTTGACAAGAGGAAAAAATGGGAACTTCTGACACTGCAAGAAAAACAGGAAAGATTTTTTTCATCATGGTGCTGGCGCATCCTTTGTGATCTCCGTTGCCTTCAGCGCTGTGGGATTCTGGGTGGAAAAAACGGCTCAATCAGAATTCGGGAATCCATCAAGCCCGGTTTCACAGAGACTGGTTGACAGTCTGGAAAATCCCATGTGGATTCTGAATGCAAAGCTTGCGCAGAAACTTGTGGATCTGGAAATGGAAAACAGAAAGGTCCATGCGGTTATTGTCCGGGAAGCTGATGAAAAAACCGTTTTCGTGGCCAGAAAAAGGGATGAAAAGGACAGAATTGTAAACGCGGAGGGCAGTATTTCTGAAAAGCACATACTCAAAAAAGAGAAAATTTTCTATGAAGGGAAAACCATCGGCTATGTGGATATCTGGTTTTCAAAAAAAACAGTGGATGCAGCACTGCGTTCTCTTGCGGGACATATGGCAGTCAAAGTGACGGTGATGAGTGTCCTGCTGTCCGGACTGCTTCTGGGAATCATAAAACTGACCCTGCTCAACCGCATAAATGAGGTGATTGTGGGACTGGAGCGGGTGGGAAAAGAGATTGAAGCCGCATCCGAAAGGGTTTCTTCCACCGGACAGCATCTGACCGAAGGCACTTCCCGCCAGGCGGCCGCTGTGGAGGAGACCTCCGCGTCTTTGGAGGAAATTGCCTCCATGATTCAGCAGAATGCCCTCAATGTCAGTCATTCCAACAAGTTTATGACGGAAACCTCCCAGGTGGTTTCCCAGGCAGCCGGGTCCATGACAGAACTGACCGCTTCCATGGAAAAAATTTCGTCCACAGGGGATCAGACCAAAAAGGTGATCAAAAGCATTGAGGAAATCGCTTTTCAGACCAATCTGCTGGCCTTAAACGCGGCAGTGGAGGCCGCGCGTGCAGGGGAAAGCGGCGCGGGGTTTGCCGTGGTGGCCGAAGAGGTAAGGAATCTGGCCATGCGATCCGCTGAGGCCGCAAAAAACACAGCAGCACTGATAGAAGCCTCGGTGGAGGGAATTCGAAACGGAACCCAGCTTGTTTTCAGGGCCAATGAAGCTTTTGGCAGGGTTGCGGAAGGGGCCCGGAAAGTCGCGGAACTTCTGGCAGAGGTGACAGCCGCCTCCCAGGATCAGGCCGAAGGCATCCGCCAGGTCAGCAGGGCAATGGCGGAAATTGACAAGGTGACTCAGGAAAATGCCGGCAGTGTGGAGGAAACCGGGGCGGCCATTGCGGAAATCGAAGGTCAGATCAAACGGATAGGGGATTTTGTGATGGAACTGGTATCTCTGGGAGGCGGAAAAAAGGCAGAATTTCAGAAAGATGCGGAAACCGGTTCGGCATTTTCCCCCTCTCTGCCTGCACCGGGAGCTGAAAAAAGCAAAACGGTTTTGTCTCCTTTCCGGTACCGGACTGCTCCGGCACAAAAGGGCGGCAGCACATCTGATGGATTCTGATCCCGGCTGTACAGATATGAATTGGCGATGACATGGTGATAAAGGGGTGTTAAAAATGGTCATTAATGTCCTGGTGGTTGATGACAGCGCTGTCATGCGGGCGATGATAATCAAAACCATGAAAATGAGCGGTCTGCCGGTCGGCACGATTCATCAGGCCGCAAACGGAAAAGAGGGGCTGGAGATTCTCCGGCAGCACTGGATAGACCTTGTGATTGCAGACATCAATATGCCCGTGATGAACGGGGAGGAAATGATCGATCAGATGCTGGCACATCCGGAAACAAGGGATGTTTCCATCATTGTCATATCCACAGAGGGAAGTGATACACGCATCGAACGTCTTCTGCACAAGGGCGCAGCATTTGTCCATAAGCCGTTCACACCGGAAAACATCCGGGATACTGTCCGAAAAATTATGGATTTGGAAAATGATGATGACAACGAAACAGATTGAGCAGATACTTTGGCAGGTGGCAGAGGAAGTCATGGGAAAACTGGCCTTCCTGTTTTCCTATCCGGATGAGGAGTACGGGGCGGAACTGCCGGACACGGCCGTAACTGCGTGTGTGTCTTTCAAAGGGCCTTTTGACGGGGAGCTGGAACTGCTTGTCTCACCGGAGATTCTTCCGGAACTTGCCGGAAATATGCTGGGAATTGATGACAGTGACACGGTGACAGAAGCAGATCAGTATGATGCCATAAAAGAACTGGTCAATGTGATCTGCGGCAATCTTCTGCCTGAAATTGCCGGAAGGCAGGCAATCTTCAAGGTCGGGGTTCCCCGCATCTGTGAGAAAAGCCGGAGCCGCGGGGAAAAACCTCTGGCGGGGATTCGCATGATGGTGGAAGAGGAAAGATGTGAAATCCGTCTCTGGGTTCAGGGACAGATACCTTCCCAACTCCCTGCAAACAGGGCATAATATGAATCTATGCAGCAGAGAGAAGAAAAATGATTAAAGTCCTGATTGTTGACGATTCCGCGATTGTCCGCAAGATACTGACCGAAGAACTGTCAAAATACAGGGATATCGAAATCGTGGGAAGCGCGGTGGATCCCTATGCTGCCCGTGACAAAATCGTCAAACTCAAACCTGATGTGATTACGCTGGATCTGGAAATGCCCAGAATGGACGGTCTGTCATTTCTCGTCAAGCTGATGAAATACTACCCCATGCCTGTGGTGGTGCTGAGTTCCCTCACGCCCAAAAACAGCGAGACCGCGCTCAAGGCACTGGAACTCGGGGCCATTGAAGTGCTGTGCAAGCCCGGATCCGCCTATTCCACTCTGGACATATCCCGAAGTCTGGTCAATGCCATCCGGGCTGCCTCTGCTGCCAAAATTCAGCCGCATGCGGAAAAAACATCTTCCCCCGCGCCTGCATCTCTGGAAAACTTCCGTTTTCAGACCACCCACAAGGTGATTGCCATCGGTGCGTCCACCGGCGGGACCAAGGCCATTGAGGAAATTCTGAAAACCATGCCTGCAACCACGCCGGGCATTGTCATTGTTCAGCACATGCCGGAAAATTTCACCACAGCCTTTGCCAAACGTCTCAATGAGATATGCGAAATTGAGGTTCGGGAGGCCGAAGACAATGATCATGTGGTTCCGGGTCTGGCCCTGATTGCACCGGGAAACCGCCATATGCTTCTGCAGCGGAGCGGAGCCAACTATCTGGTGCGCATCAAAGACGGTGTGCCTGTGTATTATCAGCGGCCCAGTGTGGATGTGCTTTTCCGGTCCGTGGCAAAACACGCGGGAAGAAATGCGGTCGGAGTTCTGCTGACCGGCATGGGGGCAGACGGAGCCAAGGGACTTCTGGAAATGCGCCAAAGCGGAGCCTATACCCTGGCTCAGGATGAAAAAACCTGCATTGTCTTTGGAATGCCCAAAGAAGCCATCAAAATCGGGGCTGTGGATGAAGTGGTTCCGCTTCCCTCTGTTTCACAGAGCATCATCAACGCGTTGAATGATCCCAAAAAATAATCGGAAAAATTCCTTTGCTCCGGGCTTCCTTTTTTCTGAAAATCCTGACGGATTTTTCAAAAAAGCGGAAGAGGGGCGGGCAATGCCCTGAGGAGGCACAATGATAGTTTCCAGTGTGGAAACAATTCCGGGCAAAAAAATTGTGGAGCATTTCGGCATGGTTTCCGGCAGCACCATCCGGGCAAAACATATCGGAAGGGATTTCATGGCCGGACTGAAGAATATTTTCGGGGGAGAACTCAAAGGTTATACCCAGCTTTTGGAGGAATCCCGGAAGGAGGCTGTGGAAAGGATGAAGGAGCAGGCGCGTCAACTGGGCGCAAATGCCATCATCTGCATCCGTTTTTCCACATCCTCCATTGCCCAGGGTGCTGCAGAACTTTATGTATACGGCACGGCAGTCCGGACAGAATAAGCAGGCAGACGAATTTTTTCGTATATTCAGAAAAAACCGGTTTTTTCTGAAAATTTTATAACCAAAAAATTATGCCGGCTTACTTAATTCCCCGCTTTTTCCCTGCTTCTGATTTTGTGATGCCGATTCTCCTTATTAAACCATGCGTTTTTTTGACCGCAAAGGGCACAAAGATGACACAAAGGTCACAATAAACTGAAAGCACCGCATAAAATCGGCGGTGAACCGGCACTGTCTTCCGCAACGTATGGTTTCAAAGGAGAATCGGTATCATACCGATTCTCCTTTG
The DNA here is from genome assembly GCA_041390465.1 of Desulfobacterales bacterium. Classification (GTDB taxonomy): domain Bacteria; phylum Desulfobacterota; class Desulfobacteria; order Desulfobacterales; family Desulfococcaceae; genus JAABRU01. Next base: position 13,928 of record JAWKPW010000014.1, read on the forward strand.
AAATTTTAACCGCAAAGGTCACAAAAAACGGACAGGACTGTGCAAAATCTGCGAAGAATCGGCTTTGCCTTCCGCAAAGCATGGTTTCAGCAGAGAATTGGCATAATACCAATTCGCCATTGATCTGAAACATAAGTTTTTCAGAAAAACCGGATTTTTCCGAAAAATCCGGTTTTCTGAACACACGGAAACCTCTTTTTTTCCTGCTTGCAAGTATCTTTTCAATGGGGAATTGGTATTAAATGTGTCTGAAATCCTCACAGCCAGTTCCGCTTTTTGAAAAGTGCCAGCATAATCACTCCGACTGCCGCCATCAGCCCCAGCAGCACAAAATAGCCGTATTTCCATTTCAGTTCCGGCATGTTCTCAAAGTTCATGCCATAAATGCCCGCGATGAAGGTGAGGGGAATGAAAATCGTGCCAATGATGGTAAGCATTTTCATGACCTCATTCATCCGGTTGCCTGTGCTGGAAAGAAAGGTGTCCTGCATATTGCCGATGATGTCACGGATGATTTCCACCATGTCAGCAATCTGAACGCTGTGATCGCGGAGATCGCGCAGAAAGATTCTGGTCGCGCCGCGGATCAGCCGGGTTTCGCTTTTTTCCAGAGCAGCAATTTCTTCCCGCAGCGGCCAGACCGCCCTGCGCAGAAACAGAATTTCCTGTTTCAGACGGTGAATTTCCCTCATATGACCGGCATCAGGCCCTGTCAGAATCTGCTCATCAATTTCCTCAATGTAATCACCAAGTTTTTCAAGGCAGACAAAATACTCATCCACAACAGCATCCAGAATCGCGTATGCCAGATAGTCCGTGCCTTCCCTGCGGATTCTCCCTTTGCCGGAACGAATCCGATGTCTGAGCGGATCAAGCACATCCCCTTCCCTATCCTCCTGAAAGGAAAGCACACAGTTTTCCGTGAGAATGACGCTGACATTCTCATGGAGGACAGCATTTGCCTTTTCATCATAACTGAGCATCTTGAGAGCAAAAAACAGGTAATCATCGAACTCCTCCGCTTTGGGACGCTGAGCAGTATTGGAAATGTCTTCGGCGGTCAGGGGGTGCAGAGCAAACAGATTTGCCATATTCTGAACTGCCTGGGCATCATGGATGCCGCTGACGTTTATCCATGTTATGCCCGGGCGGTTTTTCAGACGCGCACAGTCTTTGAGGGTGGCCGCATGAATTTCCTCCAGATGCTCTCCGGAGTAATGCAGAATGTCAGTTATGACATGCTGCTGCTTCTGCTCTCCCACAAAAACAGGGGTTCCGGGCGGCAGCCCCGCTTTCTTCCCCCGCCTGAACAGGTCCCCGTTCTTCCTGCGTCTGCTTTTTTTCATAAAATCTCCCTTTGCGGTTTGGGAGTTTCAGATGCCGGACTTTCTGTCCGGCACTCCTTCACGGATTGGTCTGTCAAAAAAGTTCTTTCACATTTAAGATTTGACAACTTTTTGAAAGTTGTCAAATCCTGTTCTGTCCTGACTGTTCTGTCAAAATAAAACGGACGAGTGCACTTTTTCTTTGATCTTTGTTCCGTGTTTGTGACCTTTGCGGCTGAAATCCGTCAGAACAAACCTGACAGCACATTCAGTTGACAGACAGTTCCTTCTCTGAAACCGCATCCGCGGGGCTGGCGACAATCACTGCCGCTTTTTCATTATCCAGATAGGTTCTGGCCATTTCCGCAATGTCTGCCACGCTGATGGATGCATAATCCGCAGCAATGGTGCGGCTCCAGTCAATCTGCTCCGGATGCCGGACACAATCCGTAAGCACGGTGTTGAGCCAGTAAGTGTTTTCCCTGAGCATGTCCTTGATACCGGTAAGCGCGGGTTCCACAGCCCGCTGCAGTTCATCCGCTGTGATTCCCTTTTCAGCCATGTGCGCTGAAATGTCTTTCAGTTCCCTCACCACATCCTGCGCCTTATCCGGACTGACCGTGATCACAGCATGAAACACACCATATCCGGGATAAGCGCGGGATGGTTCGTTATAGGCATAGGGAGAATAGGCAGCTCCCAGTTTTTCCCGTATAACCTCCCGAAGTCTGTCAGAATACACTCTGGCCAGAATGGAAAGTCGGCGGGTGCGGCCAATATTCCACATATCGTCCGTGGGATATGTCACTCTGACCATTGCTTTGGGAATATTGCTCTGCACAGGGATTTCCAAAGATTTTCCCGCGGGAAAACCGGGGGCATCAGTTCTTGCCTTTGCAGAATCCCCGGTTTTCATGGGAAGGGTTCCGAAATATTTCGCGGCCAGAGTAATCACAGTGTCCGGATCAAAATCCCCCGCGACAGACAGTTCATACGGCCTTTCTTCCAGCGCTCCCAAAATCCATTTCTGCACATCCCCAGATTTGAGTTTTCTGAACTGATCATATTCCGGCATTCCGAAACGGCTGTCCCCATCTGCGAGAAAACGGTTTCCGAAAAGGGGCATGGAGCCGTCCACCGTGCGGGACAGTTCCTGATATTTCTGGGCAATTCTTTCCATTGTGAGCGCACAGGCATCTTCCCGGAATCCCGTATCCTTCACAAATGCGTGCAAAAGCTGGAACATCAGTTCGCTTTCTCCGGAAACACTTTTGGCATCAAAAGAAAAGTATTCCTGACTGACAGCAAAACGCACACGCGTGTTTTTCCCGGCCAGTGCCCGCTCCAGTTCATCCGAGGTCAGTGCGCCCAGTGCGCTTTCATTGATCAGGGCATGGCTGAGCATTCCCAGCCCGGGTTTGTCCGCAGGTTCGGATGACTGTCCGGAACCGAAGGTGAGTCTGGCAAGAACTTCATTGTCTGTGAAATCCGTCTGCTTCAGGTTCAGACGGAAACCGTTTTCAAATGTGATTTGCACAATTCCCTGATCCGCGATTTCATTTCGGGAGGCTGTTCTGCCCTCATGTTCCGGCTCCGGCAGATAGGGAAACTGTGCGATTTTTTCCTGTGCCGGAGCAGAAACCGGCATCCGCGTGCTTTCCTCATACACGGAAAGAATCATGTCTTCGGGCTGCATTTCCAAAGATTTCAAATCTGCATTGCCGGTCACCAGAATCATGCGGTGATCCCGTGACCAGATGTCGCGAAATGCCTGATTCACTTCTTCCAAAGCCAGCGCGTTTATGACAGGTTCATACAAATCCTTTTCCTGCTGCGGGGACTGAAAGATCCGGTTCTCACTCAGATTCCTCATAATCTGACGGGCCAGGAATCCGCTTTCCCGTGTTCCCGTGTTTTTTACGGCTTTGTCCAGTTCTGCCAGCCAGTCTTTTTTCACCCTGTCCAGTTCCCCGGAGCTGAAACCGTATTCCAGAGCGCTTCTCAGAGTCTGATCCAGGGTATGGATGGATTTTTCCCAGTTTTCCGGGCTGCACTCTGCGCTGATGTATCCGTATTCATAATACTTCATATAAAATCCTGAATCAACTGAGGCAGTTGTAAACGGTGTTTCCGGTTTGCGGAGCAGACTTTCCAGCCGGTTCTGAAGCAGTTGGCAGGCCATGTCCCGCATGAGATATTTTTTCCGCAGCGCAGAGGAATCCGGTTCCGGCTGCGTCCGTTCCAGCACCTGAATGGTGATTTCCGTGTTCCCTTTTTCCGGTTCATGGTGGTAAAATGCGGCAATGCCGTTATGATCAATCAGCCCCGGATCCGGCTCTGCTTTCGCGGGCGCTCTGGATTTCAGAGGAGAAAAGCGCTCTGTGACAAGAGACCGGGCAGTTTCCGTATCCATATCCCCGACCATCACCAGAATCATTTTTTCCGGCCGGTACCAGGTGTCATAATAATCTTTCAGGTCATCTCTTCCGGCTTTTTCCACCACTTCCTTTGTTCCAATGGGAAGACGCCGGGAAACCAGCGTATCCGGAAGTTCAAAGGCAATGGTTTTGACAAAGGTGCGGTAATCCGCAGAATCCCGCGTCCGCATTTCCGCAAGAATGACCCCGCGCTCCCGTTCCACTTCGGATTCCAGCAGCAGCGCGCTGTCTGCATAATCATGCATGACCAGCAGACCGTCTCTGATGCTCTGTGCATCCGATTTGGGCAGAAGCACATCATACACAGTTTCCCGGAAACCGGTGTGCGCATTGGCATCCGGCCCAAAGTCCATGCCGATGCTCTGGAAATATTTCACCAGTTCACCGGGTTTGAAATTCTCTGATCCGTTGAAGAGCATATGCTCCAGAAAATGCGCCAGTCCCCGCTGTTCCTCTGTTTCATGCAGGGAACCGGCCAGAATCCGCAGGTGCATGCTGACGCGATCTCTGGGCGTGCTGTTTTTCATCAGCACATAGCGCAGTCCATTGTCCAGTTTGCCGAAAATCAGGGCAGGATCCGGCTGCAGATCACTGTTTTCATGGGGCCAGTCCTCGGAAACAGGAAAGGCTTTCTGCGTTCCGGCATTTTTTGCATCCAGCCCCCTGCCGGACTCTCCCTGACCGGTGAACGAAGTGCAGGAAAAAGTAAAACTCACCGCAATAATTGCGAAAATTCCTGCCAGCCATCTCAAATACTGTCTTTGCATGACAACTCCTTTTCTGTCTGAAAACCGAAAATTCTTTTTTTGAAAGAATGTCAATCTGTTCAGATCGTTCCGCCCCGGAATCCCTGAACAGATCAGCAGATTTGACACACTGCCGGAATCTTTTTCATTCTTTCATGGAAATTTCCCGAACCTGCTGAAAACGGGAGACCGGATAATAAAAATCGGTTTCCACTTTCATCAGAACAGTGGCTGAAACATTGACAAAATCCTTGAGCCGGGGATGTTTGGACAGAAAAATCTTTTTCATCTCCTCTTTTTCATCCTCTCCGACCGGCGCAACCCTTCCGACTGCGGTTACGGCAATGGCATTTTCAAAATCTTCCGGCCGATTGCTCCGGCTGTCAATAAGCAGAGACACATGGGGATTTTTTTCCATATTTTTGTATTTCCGGGTAAAACGGTCAGTAACAAAAAGCAGACATTTCAAGTCCTCTGTGCAGGAAAAAGCCACCAGACTGGTATAGGGAAATTCCCCGTCATCTGTTGCCAGCACCGCCAGCATCTGGGAAGCAAACAGTTGCCGGATCTTCTCTTTTTCTTCTGAAATCGGATTCAATCTGACCTCCTTTGCGGATACTGCTGAAAAAGAATTCGGCATAAACCCTGAGAATTTTGAAACTCCCTGGGATTTCAAAGTAATGCCCATTTATTTTTCAGATTTCATAATGAAGTGCCCAAGCGAAATTTTACGGCGCGATTCAGGAAAAACATAAACAACACCCTGTGTCCTTTGCGCTTTGTGTTCTTTGTGGTTAAAAACATATGACCGGGTACTTATGTTTCTTTTATACGTGAAAATTTATGCCTGTCTGCTTATACATGATTCCGCAGCCGAAGTTCCACCGGATGGGGATGCAGATAATACTGATCTTTCAGATAGGGCTGTTCATATTTCCGGACAAAATGGTTCATCAGGGTTACGGGAACAATCAGGGGAATATGACCGCTGCGGTAAAGTTCCAGCAGTTCCAGTATTTCCTGTTTTTCCGGGGCCGAAAGCTGCTTTTTGAAATAGCCCATGATATGCTGCAGCACATTGATATGCTTGCGCGGCGTGGCTTTCAGGCGCAGGGCTTCGGCCATTGTGCGGATGTATTCCGCATAGGTTTCTTCCAGAGTTCCGGAAGTTTCGGCAACGATTTTTCCCATGATTCTGTAATGTTCGGGGCTGTGTGCCATGACCAGAAGTTTGTGCCGGGTGTGAAATTCCACCAAAGCTCCCCGACTTTTCTTCTTCTGCACAAGTTCCCGGAGCCGTTTGAACACAAAAATGCTTTCAATGAAATTCTCCCGCAGATCCGCATCATTGAGACGTCCTTCCTCCTCCACCGGAAGCAGGGGAAATCTTTGGACAAAGGCTTTTGCAAAAATGCCTGTGCCGCTCTTCACCGGCTGGCCGCTGTCCTGATACACCTTTACCCGGTACAGACCGCTGCTGGGAGAATCTTTTTTGAAGATGAACCCGCAGAGATCCTCTCTTTCCAGTTCATTAAGCCGCTTTTGAGCCCAGTCCCGCATCTGGTGCGTAAAATCTTTTTGGGTTTGCCTTGCAATCAGACGGGGATTTTCCGGGGAACCGATCAGGCGCAGGGCTTCACGGGGAATGCCCAGACCGCATTCGCTTTCCGGACAGACCGGAACAAAATCCGCAAACTGCCCCAGAGTATCCCGGATAAAGTGATTGAGTTTATGTCCCCCGTCATATCTGACCTCATGCCCCAGCAGGCAGGCACTGACACCGAGTTTTATTTTTTCCATGAAAAACCTCTTTCCTCACGTTTATACAAAGGCTTTGCAGTAAACGGATTTTCCGTCTCCGGGCGCATAAAAATCCGTGAGAACCGTTTCCAGCCGGTATCCGCAGCTTTCGTAAAAGGCACGGGTGGAGGCATACTGCTCCCGCTGGGAAGTGTCCACATACACCCGTGTTCCTCCGGCTTTGCGAATGCGTTTTTCCGCTTCCGCAAGAATCTGATGCCCCAGCCCCCGGCCCTGATAATCCGGATGCACAGCGATCCAGTAGAGATCAAAACTGGAAGCCGTGCAGGGAATCAGGCCGAAACACGCGTATCCGGCCAGACGTCCGTAATGATCGGCCAGCACAAATTCATATCCGCTGGCAGCTCCTTTGCCCAGTCTTTCGTCAACCAGTTCTGCCGCGATGAGAACCTCATCTGCATGGAAAAAACCGGTAATATCAACCAGTTTTCGGATTCTTTCCGTATCAGCAGGTTCAGGTTCCCAGCGGAATTTCACACCCGGCACCAGTTTTTTCTCTTCCCGGCCGTTTTCCAGCCATTTCATGCTTCCCGCGACCAGCCCGTTGAAAAAGGACATGGCATTTCTGCCCAAAGTCTGGGTCCGGTATCCTCCTTCCTGAATGACCACTGTGGGCAGTCCCATTTCCCCGATCATTCTTCCGTTTGCCTCAAAATCCTTTGCTTTCAGAGACCATGTGCCTGTGGGATCCCCTTTGGCCGTGTCCAGTCCCAGAGCAAGAATGAGAAACTGGGGACGGAACTGCTCAATTCTTTGTATCGCGGTTTCCAAAGCCTTGCGGTATGCCGGGCCGTCCGCCTGTTCCGGCAAAGGCAGATTCAGGTTGAAACCTTCGCCTTCGCCCTCTCCCTGCTCTTCCTCAAATCCGCTGAAATAGGGATACGCAAAAGAGGGATGGCCGTGAAGGGAAAGGGTCAGCACATCGGATCTGCGGTAAAAAATATCCTGCTGGCCATTGCCGTGATGATAATCCAGATCCAGAATCGCGACTCTGCCATAGGCACACAGATACTGCGCGGCAATCGCGTTGTTGTTGAAATAGCAGAATCCGCCAAAAGCCCTGCGCTCGGCATGGTGTCCGGGCGGACGCACCAGTGCATAGGAAATGCGTCTGCCGTCGAGAATCTCTTTCGCCGCAGTCAGCGCACAGTCCACGCCCCGCCGCGCGGCAGGCCAGGCATTGGCATTGATGGGGGTAAAGGTGTCAATGCAGTAATATCCGGCAAGCACAGACGGCTCTTTGGGCGGACGGGTTTTGTTGCGGATGGGGAAAATATAGGGATACAGAGACTTGCCTTCGGGAACCTCGGCACACGCTCGTTTGAGATAACTGACATAATCCGCATCATGGACCGCGTGCATATGCTTGTCCGGAAAGGGCCGGGGCCTGAGGGTTTCAAACAGGCCGCTTTTGTCCAGTTCCGCAAGAATGCTCTTTACCCGCACCGGAGACTGCACATAGCCCCGCTCATGCACATGGTGGATGTCGTGCTTGTCATTGACAATCAGCGCGATCTGCTCTGCGGAGCTTCCCTCCACCGAATGCTTCACAGCCTGGGGTTTCACATAACGGAACTCCCGCAGCCGGATGGGATCATCCTGAAAGGAGCGCACCACTTTTTCCACATAATCCGGGGGGCAGTAAGCCGCGTATTTGCGCTCCAGAATGGCACGAACCACTTTTCTGGCAAAATTCCGGCGCAGAGGCTGATCTCCAAGCCCGTCATACACCAGATGGGGCATGCAGATATCCCCTTCCTTTACCGGTGTTTCATATCCTGTGCCAATAACCGGTCTGGCCCCGTAACGCTCGTAAAAGCGCAGCCGCGCCCGGTTTTCTTTCAGGATCTCTTCTCCGGGGCATTCCTTCGCGTCATCCGGAAGGCATTCATAAAAAAGTCCTTTCACATGCAGCGCGGCAGCCTCCCGGCGCACCCGGTCATAGAGCGCACCGCCCAGTCCGCCTCCGGTTCTGCCTGATGCCGTGGCAATCCAGTCCAGAAAGGCAAACTGAATTTCCGGTTCATGCAGGAGCATGGCAAAGCCTTTGACCCTGCCCCGCATACTTTCAGCCACAAACAGCACGGGACGGAACCGCTGTTTGAAGGGATTGCGCAGTTTTTCCCCGATGCCCCTGATTTCCTCTTCTGCAACCGCGCTAAAACGGATGCGCATAATTTCCTGTATCTGCCGGAGAATCTCTTTGTTCACCGGCAGCACATCGTCATATATCCTTCGGATGCGAAGCATGGTTTGTTCCTGAAACCTGTCAATGGAGTGACAGGCTGGTTGATGGTTTTCTGTATTCTCTTTTGCCAATCACGCATTTCATCTAAAATTGCAGTGACTGTGTTAAAAGTCAAGCACAATCCGGATTCCATGCTTCATTTTTTGGCAGCCATGCTGTTTAAGGATCACAGGAATTTTTCTTATGCAGCCCGCAATGCCCATCATTTTATTTTTACCGCTCTCAGCCAGACTGTGGTGATATGAAAGGATGCATCTGTAATGCAATTGCTGAAATAACCGTCCGGATACATCTGTCAATGAAGGTCTCCCCGCAGTGTCCCGTCCGGCGGCAGGCAGATGGAACACTGCGGCACAGACTTTCCGGGGTTCCGTGTGCATGTGAAAAAAACTGCTTCACTTAATTTTTGCATCGGTACGCTGTATCAGGTCAATGGCGAATTGATATAAGTTGGGACTTGCACAGTTGACTGTTTCGCATGATCTGATATATACTTTCCATATGAATCCGCCCAAATTGGGAGAAGATGATTATACTGATCCAATTTTGGTTTTTTGCAGCCATGATTTTTGCTTTCTCTGCAGAATGTGCAGAAAAGCCGCTTTCGGCACAGAAATCTGCCGAAGCAGGGCACCAAAGGTACAGTTTCGGATTAAAGCAATTTCTGTGCCATAAAAAACCAAAATGGGATCAGCATATATGAAATCTGAAAAAGATTTCAGCAAAAAATTTCCCGTTTTTCTCCCGCGAAGATGCAAAGCCACAAAGTTTCACGAAGGCTTACTGCCCAATTGGTTTTCAGATTTCATATTATATCAATTTTTTGCCTGCCAGCCTCAGAGGGGCTTCAAACCCCCTCTCAAGGGCGGGGAGAAGGATATGTTTATTGGAGGATGCATGCCGTTTCAAATTGCCTGGCTTTGCTTCAGTTATGGACTCATGTTCGCCATCGGAGGTTTGCTGCTGGAAAATGGCAATATTTTTTGGAGCATGGTTTTTTTGATACTTTTTCCGCTTGTCAGAATCGCCAGACGTTTTCAGGAGGGAAAAGGCTATTATATCATTGGTTATATGGGCGAAGTCGGCGGCGATATGCGCAGATCGGGCGGATTGATTGGCAGAAAAAACCGCCCTGCCGAGTTTCAGTTTTATCTTTTCATCGAGATACTGACTGCTGTTTTTCTTTTGATCAGTGTGATTGTGAAAATAAGCAAAATATCATAAATTTTCGTGTGTAAAGTTTTGAGAAAAACCAGATTTTTCCGGAAAAATCCGGTTTTTTTATACCGTTACTTAAAACATTTCTGTTATGCTGCAGTCAACTTGGTATAAGTTAAATCAGCCGCGAATGACAAGAATCTGCACGAATTGAACAAACCATAATTCGTGTAAATTTGTGCAATTCGCGGCTTTACCATCAAGTCTTCTGAATAATGGTATATATCTGAAAATTTTCAGTTGGATACTTAACAGATTTCGGCAGGATTTGACAACTTTTCGGAACCTGTCAAATCTCAAATGAATTTCAATTCGCATTGATCATTAGTAAAAATAACAGAAAACCAAAGGAGGCCTCATGAGCGAAACAGTGAAAAAACAGACAATGCAGCATCCCATGCTGTCTTCTCTTCCGCCCACCCGCATGAAAAAAGGCAAAGTGGTTTCCGCACAGGAGGCTGTGCGCCTTATCCGGGACGGAGACACAGTTGCCACAGGCGGATTTGTGGGAATCGGTTTTGCCGAGGAGATTGCTGTCCGGCTGGAGGAATATTTTCTGGAAAACGGGCATCCCAGGAATTTGACCCTGATGTATGCGGCAGGGCAGGGAGACGGAGCAGAAAGAGGGCTCAACCATTTCGCTCATGAAGGCCTGCTGAAACGGGTCATTGGCGGACACTGGGGCCTGACACCCAAACTCCAGAAAATGGCAATGGAAGACAAAATTGAGGCATACAATCTGCCGCAGGGTGTTATTTCCCATATGTTCCGGGATATTGCCGCGCACAAACCCCGCACCCTCACCAGTGTGGGACTGGGCACGTTTGTGGATCCCCGAAACGGAGGAGGAAAGATTAACAAAATCACAAAAGAAGAAATTGTGGAACTCATTTCCTTTGACGGAAAGGAATACCTGGCCTATAAACCCTGCCCTGTCAATGTGGCCATTCTCCGGGGCACGACAGCGGATCTGGATGGCAATATCACCATGGAAAAAGAGGCGCTTACTCTGGAATCTCTGGCCCTTGCCACGGCAGCCAGAAATTCCGGAGGATTTGTCATTGTGCAGGTGGAGCGGATTGCGGATCGGGAAACCCTCAATCCCCGGCAGGTGAAGATTCCGGGCATTTTTGTGGACTGCATTGTGGTTTCCAAACCGGAACATCACTGGCAGACCTTTGCCGAGGTTTACAACCCGGCTTTCAGCAGTGAAATCCGGGTTCCCATGCAGTACATTCCCGCAATGGAAATGAACGAGCGCAAGATCATTGCCCGCCGCGCGGCCTTTGAACTGCGGCCCAACAGTGTGGTCAATCTGGGAATCGGAATGCCCGAAGGCATCGCGAATGTGGCAAATGAGGAAAAAATTCTGGAATTCATGACCCTGACAGCCGAACCCGGCGTCATTGGCGGACTGCCGGCCGGGGGACTGAATTTCGGCGCGGGCAGCAACACGGATGCGATCATTGACCAGCCAAACCAGTTTGATTTTTATGACGGCGGAGGTCTGGATGCGGCTTTTCTGGGACTGGCCCAGACCGACAGACAGGGAAATCTCAATGTCAGCAAATTCGGCCCCAAACTGGCAGGCGCAGGCGGATTCATCAATATCAGTCAGAATGCCCAGAAAGTGGTGTTTGTGGGAACCTTTACCGCTGGTGGGCTCAGGGTTTCTGTAAAAGACGAAAAACTCTGCATTGAACAGGAAGGAAAGGTGAAAAAATTTCTTGATCAGGTGGAGCATGTCACCTTCAGCGGAGCCTATGCAGTGAAAAAAGGGCAGCCGGTGCTTTATATTACGGAACGCTGTGTGTTCCGGCTTACGAAACATGGCATGGAACTGGTGGAAATTGCTCCCGGAGCTGATTTGGAAAAAGATATTTTGGCTCAGATGGCCTTTGCACCTGTGATTCGCAGACAGCCCCGTGTGATGGATGCGCGCATTTTTCGTTCCGAGGCAATGGGACTGAAGGAAGAGCTTCTGAATCTGTCTCTGGAAGAGCGGCTTATCTACAATCCTGCGGAAAATATCTTCTATGTGAATTTTGAAAACTATCAGATCAGAAGCAGTGATGATGTGCGGGAAATTGAGGAAACAGTCGGAAAAATCCTTGCTCCCCTGGGCAGAAAGGTCTTTACCATTGTCAATTATGACAATTTCCTGATTTATCCGGAAATCATTGATGAATACACCACAATGGTCAAACGCCTGATGGATACCTATTATACGGGCGTGACACGTTACACCACCAGCACCTTCCTGCGCATGAAACTGGGGGATGCGCTGGAAAAACGCAATGTCTCTCCGCATATTTATGAAACCCGTGAGGAAGCCCGTCAGGCTTTGGAGAAAAGCGTATAAACTTACCCTTATTAAGGGCGAAGGAGTCCCGAACTGAAAGTTTGGGACATTGAAATGATTCGGAAATCCGGCTAAAATTCCGTTTCACTTCATTTCGGCACTCCGGAAATTCCCTGACCTGAAGGCATTGGCGCTCTGCACGGGAACGGGATTGGATAAGCATGTTTTCAATGGAGAATTTGATATCATACCAAATCGCCGTTGATTTTATACAGTGCTGTCAGTTTTTTTGTGACCTTTGTGTTCTTTGCAGTTAAAACAAACCTGACAGAAAGCACAGTTTCAAAGGAGAATTGGTATCACAGATTTTTGCGTGAACATCCCGCAGAGAAAACAGATTTTTTGTTTCTCTGCGGGAAAGTTTTCTGCTGCACGCAAAATTTATGCCCCCTCTTTCGGCACTCCCGCTTTTTTTGTTATCCCTGAACGCTCGGCAATGGCGAGCAGTTCATAGAGCATTCCTTTGTCTTCCGGATTTTGGGCCATGCCCACCATTTTGCCCAGAAGGGCAGACACACTCAGATTTTTCACATCCTCGGCATTGAGACCGAACTGGTTGACAAAGCGGCGAATCTGGGATTTGAAGAATTCCGGATCAGAATTGAAGAAAGTTTCTTTCACATCACTGAGGGTTTTGCTGGTGGTGACAAAGCGATCCACAGTTTTGCCTGCAATCACGGCATTCACCACCTTGTCAAAGAACACGGATTCTCCGCCAAGAATGTCTATTTTTGCGGATTTGAGAGCCTGTGCCAGCACATCGGCCTGATAGCGGGCAACCTCTTTGCGAATTTCGATCTCGGCCAGTTCCACAACCTTTGCCTTTTCCAGCTCCAGCTTGAATTCCTCGTGATCTCTGCCCACTGCATCCAGCAGTTTCATGGCATTGGCCTTGCCTTCAATGCCTTTTGCCTCTGCCTGATAATGCAGGGATGCGACTTTGGCCTTGGCTGTTCCCTCTTTTTCAACAGCCACTGCACGGGCTTCCAGCACCTGCACATCTGCCAGTCCGGGAGCAGCTTTTTCCGCTGTCGCAGCCTCCGCGAGCATTTTTTGGGCAGCAGACTCTTTCTGTGCCCTGTTCTGATATGCCTCGGCTTCCACAGCAATCTGCTCTGCCCGGAAATCCGCTGCCTTTTTCGCGGCTTCCGCAGCTTTCAGGGCTTTGATCATATCCTCCTCGGCCTTGAGTTCCGCAACCTGACGGGAGGCCTGCGCGGCTTTCACATCAATGACCAGAGCCTCTTCTGCCGATTTTTCCGCCTGGGTGATGGCAACCTTTTTCTCCCGTTCCGCAGTGGCAAATGCCTGCGTGTCTTTGATGCGCTCCTGTTCCTCCACCACGGTTTTTTCCACTTTCACCCGATCCCGGATCACTTCCTGAATATTTTTCTTTTCCATCTCCACAGCCTTGTCTTTTTCAATCCGGGTGAGTTCCACAACCCGCTCCCGTTCGGTGGCCTCCAGCATCCGATCCTTTTCCAGACGTTCTGCTTCAATGGCCTCGGTGCGCTCCTTGTTTTTTCTGGCCACAATGATCTGGCGCTGCTTGTTCTCCTCAGCCACATGGATTTCCTCTTCCGCTGTAATCCGGGCGCGTTCTGCTTTGAGCCTTTCCTCTTCCTGTATCTTTTTGGTATCAGCCTCCTCACGGGCCTTGATGGATTCCACTTCCCGCCTCTGACGGTTTTCCGCATCAGCCAGTTGGCGTTCCAGTTCCAGAACCGCATCTCTGGCCTCCACATTCTGCCGGGTGATGGTCTTTTCCCTTTCCCGGTCAATCTGATTGGCAAGAATCTTCTGGTCAGATGTCAGTTCCGTAATGCGTTTGATGCCCTCGGAATCCATGATATTGTCCGGATCCAGTTTGCTGATGGGGGTCTGCTCCAGAAAATCAATGGCCGCGTCATCCATGACAAAGCCGTTGAGATCCGTGCCGATGACTTTCAGAATTTCTTCCTTGAACTGGTCGCGGGAGGTGTAAAGATCGGAAAAATTGAAATGCTTGCCAACGGTTTTGAGAGCTTCTGAAAATTTTGCTTCAAAGAGTTCCTGCAGGGATTTGGGATCAGATGCGCGTTTGCATCCCACAGACTGGGCAACTTTTAGCACATCCTCCTCGGTTTTGTTCACCCGGACAAAAAAAACCACCTTGATGTCAGCCCGGATATTGTCTTTGCAGATCAGTCCCTCGCTTCCCTGACGGTCAATGGTAACTTTTTCCACCGAGATGTCCATAAACTCAGCCATATGCAGAATGGGAATCACAATGGAGCCGGAAAAACTGACTTTTGTGCCGCCAATGCCGTTGCGCACCAAAGCCTGTCCCTGCTCCACCTTGCGGTAGAACTTGGCCACCATGGCAAAAAAGCCGAAAATCACAAAAATCAGAAAGACAATGCCTGTCACGCCGATGCCTGTGAGAAAATTCATACAAACCTCCCTGTTAAATGATCAATTCAGAACTGTCTGTTTTTTTAACTGGATATATATCTTATTTCAGGATTTGACAACTTTTTGAAAGCTGCCAAATCTTATCGGAATGTTCCCCAAAGACATGAACACTGGTAAAAAAACCGGTTTTTTCCAAAAAATCCGGTTTTTTGGATATACGAAAAAAAATCATTCTTCTTCATATTTTTCCACAAAATAGATGCCTTTTTCCTTATCCTCGTCAAACACCAGCACTTTTTCCCCTTTTGCAAAAACCGTATCCCGCTGCGTTCGGGCATTGATGCGGATGGGCGAGCCTTTGGTGAGAATATCCACCTGTCCCACATGGGCATCGACTTTGCTGGTGACAACAGTTCCTGTCCGGTAGAGAATCTGCTGATCCGATTTGTCCTCCCGGCTTATGGGGCCGATGATTTTCACCACTGCACGGCTTATCAGAACTGTGGCAAAAAAACCCAGAACAAGATTGATGACAAACAGTCCGGTTCCCAAAAGTACGGACTGGGCAGGATTGAGATAATGATTGCCCACCATGGAAAAAATCCAGCAGCTCAGCACCAGGATGCTGATGACCATCATAAAAGGCACTTCTCCGATATTGAGCATTTCTGTCAGAGAGGAAAACAGTTCTCCGCCGTCATCCGCATCCATATCCATATCCGGCATCCAGTCCACATCTGCAGCGCCCAGTATGACAAAAATCCAGTACAGGAGCATCAGCCCCAGAAGAATGGTGAAGGGAAGGTTAAGAGGGGAAATGGCTGCGTGAAAAAATTCGGACATAGGTTTTGCCTCCATGTTCTGAAGAGGGTTTGTTGAATGAGCGGAAAAACACAAGAGACTGTTATCGGTTACAACAAATTCATTGACAGGCATCGTCCCTGTCTGCTGTAATGAGGGGGTAAGCTTTTTCACTCACATTTTCAGATTTCATATAAAGCCAAAGCAGGTTTGATTTCTTTGTCCGGTTTTTCCAAAAATTTTTCCCTTACTGATTTTTCAAACAAAAGAAGCAGCAGGGTTGACAATCTTGTGGAAGCCTGCCATTCCTGATCCGTTATGTCAGGATAATATTCCTTAACTTCCTGCGGAGGCTGTTCCATATCTTCAAGTGCATTGACAATGTCTGAAACAAACAGATTTCTGTTTTTTATTTTTATTCCAAAATTGCCATTTGAACAGCCCAGTTCAATATGATTCATGCTTTCCCTGTTGTCTTCAGTTCCGGAACCGAAGCTGACAAGCAGTTTCTTTATATATGAATCCAGAGTTTCCAAATACGATTCTGATATATTCTGCAAAGTGTTCATCGTTCTGCCCCTCTCTTTGTGATTGAAACTGAAATAAGATATTCATCATTGAATATTGACAGAGCCTCTGATGGAATTGCATATCTGCCCGGTTCATTTTCAGGTTTGGTTTCAAACTGCCTCAGCCATTGTTTTGTACCATTTTTCGCAATTATCTCTATTCGGTATTTATAATTTTTGGGTTTTCCCAATCTTCTGGGATCAACCATACCGATTTCAGCAATCCATTTTGGCTGTGTTTCATGATTCGGCTTTGGAGATAATCTTTGCTTATAGACACAGCCGGCTGCTTCTTCCTCATTGCCGTAACGTTCATATTTTTCATAACGTTCTGACATTTTGATCTATTATTTCATCATTGTATGAGCGTTAACGGCTGAAACAGCCTGGCGAATCATCTCCTATTCCCGCACTTTTTTCTCACGGTTCTGGATATACGCATCCCGGAATGCCTCATAGGGATCCACTGCCGCATTTTTCAGGGCTTCATAATCGCCAATGCGGAAGGATATGCCGTTGACGGTATCCACAGCCCGCAGTCCCATTGCCGCGCCGGTGTCAACATAGGAAAGGGGAGAAAGCCAACTGTCCCCTGCTTTGCCCGCAGTATCCCGCAGAGAAGACGGCCCCATAACAGGCCAGACAATGTAAAAACCGCTGCCCACCCCGTAAACTGCCAGAGTCTGACCAAAATCTTCCTCCGGCACTCTTTTCAGGGCGGGCTCTTTGTCCGCAGGATTGCCGAATCCGCCAACGCCCACAACGGTATTGACCATGAATCTGCCCAGTTCCACTCCCGCTCTTTCTGTCTTGCCCTGCAGGATGCAGTTGACAAAGCGCACCGGTGTGAAGAGATTGCCAAAAAAATTCCTGATGCCGTTTCGCACCGGTTCCGGGGTTACGGTTTTGTAACCGCTCGCGACCGGTTTCATCACCCAGAACCAGAGTTTGTCATTGACATGAAACATGCCTTTGTTCCAGTAATACAGGGGATCACTCACTTTTCCCGGTGTCTGCTCATCTTCCTCCAGATCATTGAGAATATCCGCATAGGGATCTTCCGCATCAGCACAAAAGGCCCGGTCCGGAAAGCAACTTATTGCAAACATGGAAACAGCAAGTGCTGCACACAAAAAAAATGCGGTTCTGTTCACTGTGCCACCTCGGAAAAAAATTTTGAAAATGTTGAAAGTTTCGCAGTTGACCGAAAAACCCTGAGGGTTTTGAAAACCCTCAGGGTTTAAGGAGGGATTTCTTCAGCAACTGCGTAACGCCTGAATGTGTAAGCGGAGTGTCAGAGAGATTCATTTGTCCGGAGTGCCAGACTTTCTGTCCGGCGCTTTTTTTCTGCGGTCAGGTTGATGGATTAAAAATTCAGCATTGCACATTAAAAGCCGGTGAGTGGAACCCTTATGCAAAAAACCGGAAATCAGGGTTTTTTCTCATCAGCGGATTCCAGATCCATCCCCCTGCCGCGCTCATGCTTTTCATTCTTTTCTTTCAGGCGCTGAATCAACTGATCCGGCTTTTCTTTTTCCAGAATGTTTTTGAACTGGCTCCGGTAATTGCTCACCAGACTGACCCCTTCTATGTTTATGTCATAAATCCACCATTTGTCTCCATGAAAGTGCATACTGTAATCCATGGGAATCTCCACCTTGCCTCTGAGGATTTTGCTTTTGACCACAGCTTTGTCTTTCGAAATCATGTCCTCACCGAGAAAGACAATTTCCTCATCATGAAATTCGCCCTGAATCTTGTCAATATAGGTGTTGCGAAGCAGTTCGGTAAATTCCGCAATGAACTCCTCCTGCTGCTTTGCATTGAAATCCCTCCAGCTCCGTGCCAGTGCCCGCATGGAAATGAGTTTGAAATCAAAGGCTTCTCTCACAATTTCCCATATTTTCTCCCGCTGCGGTTCTTTTTTGTCCGGAGCGGTGTACTGCGGATCCTTGAGAAGGGCAATCCCTTTTTCAATGGGAACTTTCACCTGCTCCATGGGTCCCGGCTGCGCCCCGTGCAGAGGAACAGTCATAACCAATCCCATTATCATCAGAAACACAAAAATATTCTTTTTCATCGCACATCTCCTTTTCTCAGTTGGTATCCGGCTTAAGCAATCGACCATAACAACTTATAATTTTTTCAGATCAATTTTCAGAAAGACTGGCAGATTTGACAGCTTTTTGAAAGTTGTCAAATCTTATAAATTGTTATGGCCTGTCGCCTACTGCATAAACATCTTGAATTTTGCAGAATCAAAAACTGAATTTTTTCAAAAAATTCAGTTTTTTCATTCCCTGTTTCATCCTGCAAAAACTGAATTGGTCAGGTACTACATGCTGCCGAATACATATTTTTTAATCATATCCTCCAGATCAATGGCAGATTCCGTCTCTGTAATCACATCTCCGGATTTGAGAAAATCCTCTGATCCGCCCGGAGAAATTTTGATATATTTGTCGCCGATGAGACCGGATGTCTTGACAGAGGCAATGGAATCCTCACTGAGTTTCAGATCCTTTTGGATTTTCATATCCACCACTGCCACCATGCGCTCCTGATCCAGAGAGATGCTGTCCACCTTTCCCACCTGCACCCCTGCCATTTCCACAACCGCGCCGGTTTTCAGTCCTGAAACCGACTGAAATTTTGCTGAAAGTGTGTAATGGTTGGCGCCCAGCACCTCGGCTTTTCCCAGTTTTATGGTCAGCCAGCTTACGCAGAGCAGACCGATGACCACAAATATGCCCACAGACATTTCAACAGATGCCCTTTTCATACCGCCTCCGACCCTGCTTCATTTCGCGTGCACACATTGAATTCATAAAACACATCTTTGCTGATTTCCGCTTCAGTTATCATCTCTTCAATGGATTTGTCCTGTGCAGCCTCGGCAATGCCCGCGCTCACGGAAAAACAGAATTCCGGATAGGGCTGACTGTTGACAATCCCCTCATTTTTCAGTTTTTCTGCCAGATTCGAGCAGATCACCCGGGCTCCTTCCCTGTCTGTGCGGGGCAGAAGCAGCATAATCCTGTTCATTCCCAGCCGGGAGCATATATCCGTAATTCTCAGATGCCTGCGCACAGCAGTGGAAAAATTGCTCAAAGCGCTCTGCTCGGCCTCATATCCGGCCATTTTTTTGATTTCATACAGATTTTCCACTGTCAGCAGCACAATGGAAAATGCGTTTCTGTGCCGCAGCATTCTGGCCATTTCCTCCTGATACCTTCTTTCCCCCTGGGAAAGGGGATCCATGCCGGTCAGGGTGTCATGACGGCTTTCCCGGCCCCGGATGAATTCAAGGATGACCGGATTGTCAGAACGGCGAATCTCCTGGGAACTTCCCTCAAAAATGATCTTCCCCTCATCAATCATGGCAATGCGCTGGGCAATGAAAAAAATGTCCGGTATTTCATGACTGACCACCACGCCCGTAAATCCAAAACGCTTCTGATAATCGGCTATCATGCTGTGCACAGCATTTTTGCGGATGGGGTCCAGTCCTGTGGTGGGTTCGTCAAACAGAATGATCTCCGGATCTGTCACCAAAGCTCTTGCCAGAGCCACCCGTTTTTTCATGCCTCCGGAAAGCTGGGAGGGATAATCTCTCTCAATGCCTTCCAGATCAAGCTGTGCCATTTTGTCAAGAACCCTGTCCCGGATTTCGTTTTTGGACAGGGAGGTCTTTTCTTTCAGGGGCAGGGCAATGTTCTGAAAAACGGTCATGGAATCAAAGAGCGCGGTTTCCTGAAACATATAACTGAACTTTTTTTTCATGGCCTTTTTTTCAGCTTTTTTCATGCGGGAAACCGGTCTGCCCTCAAAGAATATCTCGCCCGAATCCTTTTCAATCAGTCCGATGATATGCTTGAGCAGAACACTTTTTCCCTCGCCGCTTTTGCCCACAATGGCAGTAATCTGCCCTTTGTGTATGCCGAGGTTCAGCTCCCTGAGGACCTGGTTGTCCCCGTATGCCTTGGAAACGTTTTCAAAACGGATAAGCGGTTCTGTCATGCCCAGCCTTACATCAGAAAAGAGGTCAGCACATAATCTGCGGCCAGAATCAGCACACAGGAAATCACCACAGCCGAAGTTGTGGCAGAACCCACGCCTTTGGCCCCGAATCCCTCTTTGCGCATATGGGTGTAATATCCCTGAAAGCAGCAGATGGTGACAACCAGGGCTCCGAAAACCAGGGCCTTGATGAATCCGCCGCTGACATCTTCCATCTGCACGCTGAATTCGGTACGGTAAAAATACAGTCCGGAATTGATTCCCAGCAGAACACAGCCGGTCAGATATCCGCCGATAATGCCGATCACATCGAAAAGCGCTGTCAGAAGGGGAAAACTGAACAGAGATGCTGCCAGCCGGGGACTGTAGAGAAAGCGGATGGAGTCAATGTCCATTGTTTCCAGGGCATCAATCTGCTCGGAGATGCGCATGATTCCCAGTTCCGCCGCCATGGCTGAACCGGCCCGGCCTGTCACCATGATGGCTGTGAGAACCGGCCCAAGTTCCCGAATCAGGGTAAGGGAAACCAGAGTTCCCAGCAGCCCCTCGGAACCGAATTTGACCAGAGTGTAATATCCCTGAAATCCGAGCACCATACCGGTGAATGCTCCGGTCAGGCTCACGACAATCACGGATTTCATGCCGATAAAATACACCTGTTCAATGAATTTTCGCAACTGAATGGGCCAGGAAAAAATATGAAACAGACCTTTGAGAAAGAAAATGGCAATCCGTCCCAGTTCCCCGATGATGAACAAAGTGTCTTTTCCCATTGCACGGATGGGATTTGTTGTAATGGCAGGCATCTGCATAGAACATTCCTGTAAGGGGCTGAAAGAATCATTGTATGAAACTGTTTGGAAATATAGTAAATCAGAACGAATGTGTCAAGTCAGAAAGGAAAGGCGGAAAAAGGAAAACCCGATTCCCCAAAACGGAAACCGGGTTTGACAGGATTGCTTCATAACAGGGCAGAGAATGTCAGACACTTTTCCGTGCTGCTGTGGACATGTAAACACTGATCAGTCTGCTGTTATCCGCATCGTTGACTTCACGGGGCAGTCTCTCCTCTGCCAAATCAAAGGCGGCATCAACCAGTTCAGCCTTGAACTCCCGTTTGGCAGCAAGGATTCTGCCGCCAATTTTCTGTTTTGCGATTTCCATCATGGTTTCAGTCTGCTGCTGGGCCTGCCGGATGATTTCCTCCCTTTTCTGTTCCCCCTGCTGGATAATTTTTTCCTTCAGCTCGGCAAAATAGGATTCACTGTCTGCAAGTGTCTGCCGGGTTTTTTCGATCTCGGCAACCACCTGGGACTTTTTCTTTTCCAGACTTCCGATCTCTTCGGCCAGCTCATCTTTTTGGGAACGCAGAAAGTTCATGAGGGGTTTTTTCCCGAATCTGACCAGAATATAGGCCAGAATTCCGAAATTCACCCACAGCATGATCAGATCATAGGTGGGACGCCACCCGGCTGCTCCCTCCTCCTCTGCAAAAACATCCTGAACCCCGCAGAGAGTGAGCAGCAGAACTGTGCACAGATACAGAAAAAAAATCTGATTCCTTTTCATGCGGCCAACCTCCGGTTCAGGACTTTCTCCATAACAGTTACTGCCAGAACCTCGGATTCCCTTTGCAGATGTTTCCGGGCTTCCGCAATCTGCCGTTCCACCTCAGCCTCGGTTTTCTGCCGCAGATCAGAGATGTTTTTCATAAGCTCATCATGAAGTTCGACAGCCTTCCGGTTGCCTTCATCCTCAAGGCTCATCCGTATTTCATGTGCATCAAATCTGGCTGTTTTTTCCTTTTTTTTCAGCTCCTTGAGCATTGTTTCCATATTTTTCTGCGTGTCCTCGATATCCTGATCCAGTCCGCTGATGTAAGCCTCCCTTTCATCCATGGAGGATTTCAGGGGCCGGAACATGACACGGTTGATGACAAACACAAAAATCAGGAATGAAACCAGTTGGACAAACAGGGTTTCATTAATGGTGATAAGGGCTGTATTGCTGATAATCTGCATTGCGTATCTCTTCCGTCAGGATTTATAGAATGTAAGAAAACAGCTTCCGGCTTTCACCGGGCCGGGGAAACACGCACCCGGCCCGTTCCCAAAAAACTGTTTAAGACTGCAGACAGTTGTATATCAGACAACAAAGAGGAGCAGTAACGCGATAACGAGCGAATAAATACCTGTTGATTCAGATACAGCCTGCCCCACCAGCATGGTCCGTGTCAGAAGCCCCGCCTCTTTGGGGTTTTTGCCAATGGCCTCACATGCCTTGGCTGCGGCCATGCCTTCACCGACACCGGGTCCGATTGCTCCGAATCCCATGGAGATTCCTGCACCGAGAAAAGCTGCTGCCTTGATAACATCCGCACCTTCAATAGCCATTTTGTCCTCCTGTATAAGGTTTGTTGAAACAATGTATGGATTCCCGAAACATCTTCCGTTTTCTCACTTACCAGCCAAAGCAGGCTGACTCCTCTCTCACGAGAAGGATTTTTCCAGCTCAGTTAAACAACAAAAATCAGAAGCAGAGAAACAACCAAAGAATAGATGGCCGTTGATTCGGACACAGCCATGCCCACCAGCATCAGGCGTATAATCTGGCCTGCATTTTCCTGGTTTCTGGCCACCCATGTCACACCGCCGCTGGCCGCAATTCCCTCACCGATTCCCGGCCCGATGGCCCCGATCCCCATGCACAGTCCTGAAGCAATCAGGGCAGCGGCAGGGGCAAAAAGAATGGTATCTGACGCGGGAAATTCTTTGAATATCAGGATAATGCTGATCAGAAGCGCAAGAATGGCCGGAGTCTGGGCCACAGCCTGACCGGCCAGCATGACCGTTGTCACCTTTTGGGTTGCCTCCGGCTGTCTGGCAATGCCTTCACACGCGGTGGCTGAAGGAAAACCCGAACCGATACCGGAACCGATGGCACCGAATCCCATGGATATGCCCGCGCCCAGCAGGGCCGCAACCGGCATGTAAGACACTTCGTGAAACCTTGTGAACAGCAGCAGGATGGCGATAACCAGGGCGAATATGGAAGCGGATTCTGCCACTGCCTGTCCCACGAGCATGGTTTTGAAAATATCTCCTTTTATTGCCGGGTTTCTCATCATGACCGCGTTGGCACTGGCTGCCGTGTGTCCCTCACCCATTGCCGCACCGATGGCACCGAATCCCATGGCAATACCGCCGCCCATAAAAGCAGCCACCTCTATCCAAGTATGAAGTTCAGAAGCCATAACTATTTCACCTGTACCGAAATATATACGATTGTGAGCATTGTGAATACAAAAGCCTGAATGGTTCCCACAAAAAGTCCGAAAAACATGTTCAGAAAAGGCGGAAGCAGAACACTGTAAGTCAGATAGGAAACCACCAGAATAATGATGGAACCGCCCATGATATTTCCGAAAAGACGGAAGGAGATGGAGATCACCTTGGCCAGTTCGCCAATGACATTGAGGGGCATCATAAAGAAAATCGGCTCAAAGTATTCCTTGATATAGCCCTTGAAACCCTTGGTCTTTATTCCCAGGTAGTGGGAGATGAAAAAACCCATCAGCCCCAGACTCAGGGGGGTGTTCAAATCTTTGGTCGGCTCCTCCAGACGGGGAATGATTCCCAGCCAGTTGCAAAGGACCAGAAACATGAACAGCGCACATATCAGCGGTGCATATTTCCTGGCCAGTTCTTTGTCCAGCGCATCCTCGGTCAGTCCGTACAGTTGGGAGACGAAAAGCTCTCCCACCACCTGCATGGGACCGGGGATCCGGTTCCGTTTTCTGGCTGTCGCATAACCGAAAAGAAGCAGCAGCGCAATCACTATCCACGTCATGATGATGACATTCAGATTGAATGTCATCGTGTACCCTCCCACAGGTACAAGCAACTGGTAAACATGTCCTAATTCTTCCATAATGCGTCTTTCCTTCTGGTATCAGTTCTGGTATCAGTTAAAAAAAACAAATTCCGCAAATGGTCAGCCAGAATCATTATCTGGACCATAAAAATTCCGACAACAGCGGTCCACAGACTGTATTCTTCCGATCTGAGGGCCGTGACAACAGGGATGGACATCAGCATGTATCTGAAGGTAATGGAACCCAGTGCAAGAAAGAATGATTTTTTGCGGGAGGAAACTGTCATGCGCCAGGGGAGGGTTTCCCCTATGAGGATAAAGTTGATGATACTGAAGAGGGTTCCTGAAATCAGCCCCTTGGCAAGAGGTTTGCAACCGGCCAGTATCAGAATGAATCCAATGAAAATTGCAGTCGTAATCGCGGCTGAGCAGTATCTTTTCTCTGTCTGTCTAAGGGCTTCCATCATCTGAATCTTCCGAATTGCTCCCGTCTTTTTCATCGATGATTTCATTTATCTGGCGGTAGACCACAACGCCTCCGCCAACCACGCCAAAAAGAATAAACAGGGTGACAAATATGCCTCTGGTTCCAAGCCATCTGTCTATGGTCTGACCGACCACAAAACAGAACAGAATGCAGCCTGCCATGGTCAGACCGAGCTGCATGACAATGGTCATGTTTTCCGCCCAGGCCCGGTTCCCTTTATAATTGAAAAGTCTTTTGCCTTTCCGCTGCGTCTTGCCCCCTTTTTCTGATGACGCATCCTGCTTTTTTTTGCAGGCGTACCGCATTTTCTGAAAAGAATTTATCTGTTCAATCTGATTCGGGAAAAGGAAATAGCAGATGAAGACCGGATATGTCAAGCCATGATTATAAAAAAAATTGTCTGAGCTTTTTTGGCATCATATTATCCAATATTCTGATATACATATGAATAAACAGCATAAACATCCTTTTTCCCGGAAAGCGCTTTCTTTTTTTCCGGGTCTGTCCTGAAAAAATGTTTGTAATATTTTTTTTTACATCGTAATATCAGAGAAATAGATTGGAAGTTCCCCTGTTGGATTTTAATCTTTTGATTTTTAAGGATAAAAATATTGCACCACACAAGTCAGCATGTGTAAAATCAGGCAGTTGAAAACCAGGTGCGCAAAGCCCGCAAATATTGATTATGAGGATATTCCCTTATGAAGCTCTCAGGTTCCGAAAGGCTGCGCCGTTTTTACGGACAGTTCTCAGGCAATGACCATGTCCTGGTACTGATCAATGCTGACCCGGACGCCATCGCCAGTGCCATGGCTGTCAAACGGCTGCTGTGGAGAAAAGTTGCCAGTGTCACCGTCTCCAACATAAATGTCATCAAACGGCCCGACAATCTTGCCATGATCCGGCTGCTGGGGGTGAAAATGGTCCATACGGATGAGATCCCTCCGGAACACAAATATACCCGTGTGGTGCTTGTGGATTCCCAGCCGGGTCACAGCGAAGCGTTTGCACGCTTCCGGATTGACGTGGTAATTGATCATCACCCCAAAACAGAGATGAATGTTTCCTATGCGGATATCCGGCCCGAATACGGTTCCAACTCGGCAATTCTGACAGAATATCTCAGATCCGCCAAGATCAAGCCCTCCACCAAACTGGCTACCGGACTTTTTCACGCCATCAAGACCGATACCCGGAATTTTGAGAGACAGGCACAAATCGAGGATGTAAAGGCTTTTCAGTTTCTTTTCAAACATGCCAACAGCACACTGGCCCGGAAAATCGAACAGGCTGATCTGCGTCTGGATTTTCTCAAATATTTCCGCATTGCCATTGAAAACATGAAGATGCACCGAAGCCGGGTTTTCGTCCATCTGGGTCAGGTAATCAACCCGGATGTCTGTGTGCTGGTTGCGGATTTCTTCATGCGGGTCAATCCGATCACCTGGACAATTGTTTCAGGAATTTATGACAAAAAACTGATTCTGATTTTCCGCAATGACGGCATACGGAAAAACGCGGGAAAAATTGCAAAGGAAAGCTTCTGTCAGTTCGGTTCCGCAGGCGGGCATAAAAGCATGGCCCGGGCGGAACTGCCTGTGGAGAATCTGGAAGGAGTTGTGGATATGGCAAATAACAGGAAACTGCTCCAATGGATAATTGAGCGCATCGAGTTGAGACAGCCGCCTTCCGTATGCAGGAAAAACGGAAGCGAACCGCCTGCGGCATTTTCCTGATGGGGTATTCAGATTGTGCTCTTTGTGGCTGAAAATGAATGTGCCTGATTCAGTCACCTGAAAGATTTGACAACTTTTGGAAAGTTGTCAAATCTGAGGTGTGTTTTTTTCCGGAAATCGCCCAAAAAACATTTTTCATGCCATAAATGCCGGATAAGG
Organism: Desulfobacterales bacterium; assembly: GCA_041390465.1. Classification (GTDB taxonomy): domain Bacteria; phylum Desulfobacterota; class Desulfobacteria; order Desulfobacterales; family Desulfococcaceae; genus JAABRU01. Next base: position 40,125 of record JAWKPW010000014.1, read on the forward strand.
TGTCAGTGTTCAGACTGCACTGACACCTGACCGCCGGAAACCTGTCCCGGTATCTTAAAAATTTCCACGTCCCCTGCCAAAGGCATATCAGTATCTGTAATGCTCCGGTTTGAACGGCCCATCCACCGGAACCCCCAGATAATCAGCCTGCGCCTGTGTGAGTTTTGTCAGTTTCACGCCCAGTTTGCCCAGATGCAGACGCGCCACCTCCTCATCGAGTTTCTTGGGCAGAGTGTAAACACCGACACTGTATTTTCCTGTGGCAAGTTCGATTTGTGCCAGGCACTGGTTGGTGAAGCTGGTGCTCATGACAAAGCTGGGATGTCCGGTTGCGCAGCCCAGATTCACCAGACGGCCTTCAGCCAGCACAAGAATGGATCTGCCGGATTTCAGCGTCCATTTGTCCACCTGCGGCTTGATGTTCTGCTTTCTGCACTCCGGCGTTTCCTCCAGATAGGAGATTTCAATCTCACTGTCAAAATGGCCGATATTGCAGATAATGGCCTCGTTTTTCATCTGCTCCATATGCTGCCCTGTGATGACATGCCAGCAGCCGGTGGCTGTGACAAAAATGTCCCCGATGGAAGCAGCTTCCTCCATTGTCACCACCTGAAAGCCTTCCATGGCTGCCTGCAACGCGCAGATGGGATCCGCCTCGGTTATCAGCACACGCGCACCGTAGCCGCGCATGGACTGGGCACAGCCTTTGCCCACGTCCCCGTATCCGCAGACCACCACGATTTTGCCTGCCATCATCACATCTGTGGCACGCTTGATGCCGTCAGCCAGAGATTCCCGGCACCCGTACAGGTTGTCAAACTTGGATTTTGTCACGGAATCATTGACATTGAAGGCAGGGAAAAGCAGTTTCCCCTCCTGTGCCAGTTGATAAAGCCGGTGAACGCCTGTGGTGGTTTCCTCAGACACACCCCGGACTTTCGGGGCAATGTCCTGCCAGCGCCGGGGATTGTTCTGATAACTTATCCGCAGACGATCCATCAGACATGTCATATCCCGGCTGCTGTATGTTTTTTCCAGCAGGGACGGATCTTTTTCCACTTCCACGCCCTGATGGATATACAGCGTTGCATCTCCGCCGTCATCGACGAGCAGATCAGGGCCGCTTCCGTCCGGCCAGGTCAGGGCCTGTTCCGTGCACCACCAGTAGTCCTCCAGTGTTTCGCCTTTCCAGGCAAAAACAGCGGCGGAATTGTTTTTGGCAATGGCAGCGGCAGCATGATCCTGGGTGGAAAAGATATTGCAGCTTGCCCAGCGCACATCCGCACCCAGTTCCGTCAAAGTTTCAATGAGCATGGCTGTCTGTATGGTCATATGCAGACTGCCCATGACTTTGAGACCTTTGAGGGGTTTGTTCGGACCGTATTTTTCCCGCACCGCCATCAGCCCCGGCATTTCATTTTCCGCGAGCTGCATTTCTTTCCTGCCAAAATCAGCCAGAGAAATATCTGCCACTTTGTAAGAAAGGGAAATATCCAGAGGCGCACAGCCTGCTGTTTTCCCGTGTTTCACTCCGGACATCTTAAAAATGCTCCTTGTCAATGCTGAATGCCTGTTCAGCATTTCCGATAAGATTTGACAACTTTCCAAAAGTTGTCAAATCTGGTGTCAAATTCTGCAGGAAAATTAAAGCCCTGCTTTTTCCCGCAGTATATCCGCCATGTTGGTCTTTTCCCATGTGAAATCCGGATCATTGCGGCCAAAATGACCGTATGCCGAGGTTTTCCGGTAAATGGGACGGAGCAGATCAAGGTATTCAATAATGGCGCGGGGACGGAGATCAAAAACCTCCCGGATAATCTGTTTCACCCGTTCTTTGGGAATCTTCCCGGTTCCCATCAGATCCACCATGACAGAAACCGGCTGCGCCACGCCAATGGCATAGGCTATCTGCACCTCGCATTTTTTGGCTATACCGGCTGCCACAATGTTTTTGGCAATGTGACGTCCCATATAGGATGCGCTTCTGTCCACTTTGGAGGGATCCTTTCCGGAAAAACATCCGCCGCCGTGGCTGCCCTGACCGCCGTAAGTGTCCACAATGATCTTTCTGCCGGTCAGACCGCAGTCTCCCATAGGCCCGCCCACGACAAATTTCCCTGTGGCATTGATGAAATACCGGGTGTCCCCGTCAATCATGTTTTTGGGAATAACCTTTTTGATTACTTCTTCGATAATGGCCTCTTTGAGGTCATCATAGGTGACATCCGGTTTGTGCTGGGCAGCAATGACAATGGTGTCCACCCGTTTGGGGGCTCCGTTTTCATACTCAATGGTCACCTGGGATTTGCCGTCAGGACGCAGAAAATCCAGCGCGCCGTTTTTCCGGACTGTTGCCAGACGATGGGTCAGTTTGTGTGCAAAGGAAATGGGCATGGGCATCAGTTCCGGGGTTTCGTCTGTGGCAAAACCGAACATCAGACCCTGATCCCCTGCGCCCTGCTCTTTGTAAAGCCCCTGTCCCTCATTCACCCCCTGGGCAATATCCGGAGACTGCTGACCGATGCTCGTCAGTACAGCGCAGGTTTTCCAGTCAAATCCCATCTGGGAGGAATTGTATCCGATTTCCCGGATGGTTTCCCTCACCACCTGGGGCATATCCACATAGCAGTCTGTGGTGATTTCTCCGGCAATGATGGCCATGCCTGTGGTCACAAGGGTTTCACACGCGACACGGCATTTTCTGTCTTTCTCCATGATGGCATCCAGAATGGAATCGGATATCGCGTCGGCAACTTTGTCAGGATGGCCTTCGGTCACAGATTCGGATGTGAAAAAAAATGTTTCGCTCATAATTGCTCCTCTGATTCCGGTGACAGCATCTCACCGGAGTTTTTATATGAAAAAAATGTCAGGTTTGAATTTTCAGAAATTGATGACAGTTCTTCCCTGTCCGGGGTGACAGACGGAAAGTTTGTCCCTTCACAGGGTTCAGGTGCCAGGCATCAGAAAAATGAATGCTGAAACTCGAAACCGGCATATCAGCAATTTTCAACTCACAGCTCATTCATCCGTAAGCATCATATTGTCAATCAGTCGGGTTTTTCCCACTTTGACAGCCAGTGCCATGAGAACCGGTCTGTCAACTGCTTTCAGATCTTCCAGAGTTTCGGGATCACAGATGCTGATGTAATCAATCTTTGCTTCCGGAGAAGCTGAAATCAGATCCGAGGCAGTGTCAATGATTTTGGCTGCATCCAGGTTGCCGTTTTTCACCATTTCCTTTGCCTTCAGCAGGGACTGATACAGACACAGCGCCTGTTTTCTCTGCTCCGGGCTGAGATAGGTGTTCCGGGAACTCATGGCCAGCCCGTCAGGTTCCCGCACAATGGGGGCACCGATGATTTCAATGTCAAAGTTCATATCCCGCACCATCTGCCGGATAACCTGCAGTTGCTGCCAGTCCTTCTGTCCGAATATGGCGATATGGGGTTTGACAATATTGAACAGTTTGGAAACCACAGTGGCAACCCCTCTGAAATGCACAGGCCGGGACAGTCCGCACAGATGCAGGGGAAGTTTTTCCAACTGCACAAAGGTCTGAAAGCTGTTCCCGTACATTTCCCGGGGAGTGGGAAAGAAAATGACACCTGCTCCGGATTTTTCTGCCAGTTTCCTGTCTCTTTCAAAATCCCTGGGATATGCCTCCAGGTCCTCTCCGGGGCCAAACTGGGTGGGATTCACAAATATGCTGACCACAACATCGTCCCCTCTTCCGGCCGCTTCCCGCATAAGAGAGGCATGACCTTCATGGAGATACCCCATTGTGGGAACAAAGGCAATGATTCTTCCCTGTTTCCTGCTGAGGTCGGCAAACGCCTGCATTTCTCTGACTGTGGTAAGAATGTTGATAAGGCACCTCCGCTCTTTTTCGGTTTATGTCATAACCTTTGATTTTAAACCAGCATTGGCAAAATGTCAATCTGAAGCTGTGAATTTTATTTTGTTTTCGGCAGTCCTGCCATATGTCTGCAAATATCCGTTGAATCTGATGCCAAAGATATGGTAAAAAGATATTTTTGCAAAAATTTTTAACCGGGAGAATCTATGTCAACCGAAGAAACAGATTATTCTGCAATAGGAAGACTTGTTTTCATAATGGGAATTCTGGGGCATGTCTTCAGTCCGTTTCTCTTCATCTGGTCGGTCAACACCCTTTTTCTGTGCGGCATTCCCTTTACTTTCAAAACCTGGCTGGCCGGTTTTGCACTCATCATGCTGACAAGGTATCATCTGAAAACCTCTGTCAAAACAGAGGAATCCTTTTATGATGATTATGAATTTGACGATGGGGATAATGGGGATTATGAGGATGGGGGAAAAGCTGAAGACAGTAACTCCGCACCAAAAGGAAAAGTGATTGCATACAGAAAAGATCGGGAAAAAAAACCACCGTATACCCGGTGAGGCAAATCTGAAAAAAAAACCGCTCTCAGCTCCTGACAAGGGATGTCTGCGGTGCGGAACCTGCTGCCGGAAGGGCGGTCCCGCCTTTCACCATGAAGACAAATCCCTGATTGATAAAGGCAAAATTCTTTGTGAATATCTCTTCACCATACGCAAAGGGGAGATGGCCTGGGACAATGTAAGGGGAATTGCACATCCCCAGACTTCGGACATTGTCAAAATCAGAAGCAGGGAGGATTCCCCGGCCTGCATTTTTCTGGATGAAGCGGAAAATGCCTGCACCATCTATCCGGACAGACCACTGGAATGCCGTGTGCTCAACTGCCGGGATACAAGGGGGATTGAAAAAATTTATGCGGAAAAACGGATCTCCCGTCAGGATCTGCTTGGCAGTGTCGCGGGACTGTGGAATATCATAGAAACCCATCAGCGGCGCTGTGATTATGATCTCATTCGCAAACTTGTTGCAGAGCTGCGTCAGGGAAAGAGAGACGGTCTGGAAAAAACAGGGGAAATGATTCTCTATGACCTTCATATCCGCTCCCTGATCATTGAAAAAAGGGGGACAGAAATGGAAAAAATGACAGATTTTCTTTTTGGCCGTCCTCTTTGGAAAACGCTGGAGCCAATGGGCATAAAAATAAGAATTGAGGGAGAAAGGGTCTGCATTGTGCCGGTATACTGAAAAAAAACAATTTGCAGATAAGTAAGGAGGATATCCATGCTGAATATTCAGAAAATGATTACCGAGCCTTTTGTGCGGCAGCTTTCCATGAACTACAGACGGACCTACGGCCTGGCAGAACCGCATTTTGCCAATATCATTGAATGGTCCGGCCATTTTGCTCTGGAAAACATTGCCAACTCTGATGCCCTGTACCATAATGTGGAACATACCATCATGGTGACTTTGGCAGGCCAGGAAATCCTGCGGGGAAAACATCTGACAGAGGGAGGTGTAAGCCCCTCAGACTGGCTTCATTTTCTCATGGCGCTTTTATGCCATGACATTGGTTATGTCAAAGGCATATGCCGGGATGATCGGGATGGCCGTTATTCCACAGGTCTGGATGGCAAGACCGTAAAGCCGGATGAGAACGGAACCTGCGCTGTCCTGTCACCCTGGCATGTGGATCGGAGCAAGCTTTTTGTCCGGGAGCGGTTTGAGGGAAATCTGATTATGAATGTGGTGGATGCGGAGCGGATTTGTTCTTATATTGAAATGACCCGTTTTCCCATCCCGGATGATGCCGCGCATATTGACACAAAAGGCTATCCCGGACTGCTTCGGGCCGCAGATTTCATCGGTCAGCTTGGAGATCCGGATTATCTGCGCAAAATTCCCGCGCTGTTTTATGAATTTGAGGAAACCGGAGCCAATAAGTATTGCGGGTACAAAAATCCGGGGGATATGCGCAGGAGTTATGCAAAATTTTACTGGAATGTGGTGCTGCCCTATATTCAGGATGCGCTGCGTTATCTGCGGGTCACGCAGGAAGGAAAGCAGTGGATATCCAATCTTCATTCTCATGTGTTCACAGTGGAGCATGATCATTGAAAAACAAATTTTTGAAAAAGGCAAAAGAAAATCCGGAAGCTGCGGAGATGTGTTACGAAAAGGAATGGCACAATGCCTGTGCCAGCCGCCTTTACTGTTCGGTTTTTCAGGCTGCCATTGCCGCACTGCTTCACAGCGGCATCACACGGGACAAATTTGAACATAAACAGGTGCAGGCTGACTTCAGCGGCGAACTGATCCGGGATAGAAAAGTTTATCCTGCCAAATTCAAATCTTACCTGCCGGATATGCAGACTGTCAGAAACAGAGCTGAATATACAGGGGATGAAATTACCGGACAGATAGCCCACAGATGGCTTGGCAAGTTTAAGAGAAATGGTCGAATCGATAAAAAAGGAAATTGCCAAATGATGAATTTCAAGCAGAAAGAGCTGGTTGACAGACTGTTCAATGCAGTGAAAGAAAAATTTCCGGAAATGAAATTTCTCAAGGTGACAGAAAGTCCCGAAGATCCCGCTGATTTGTGGGTGAACATTACCACTCCGATGAAGAAAGAGAAATGGAGTTAATTGAGTTCTCCAGCGACATTACAACAGACATGCTGCTGGATTACGGCTGCCACATTTCCATCATGCCGAGGAAGAATCTGGAATTTGTTATGTAAATAAAATGGGTTCGCCATAAGGAGCCGATTTCCCGCTTTTGTATCTACTTTTGGCCGGATACTTTCTTGAAACAGGGCTTTGCTTTCAAGGAACTGGCAAATCCGATATTTCATGCAATTTGACATAAAAGGTAACTGTTATGCCCACCCTGCACTGGACAGGAAAAGAGAAAATCATAAACCATCATCAGGAAGTGCCGTTTCGGGTTCTGGAGCATGTTTATGCTTATAAAAATGGCGAAAAAACAGAGAAAAAAAGCACAGACGGAAATAAAATCATACACGGTGACAATCTGGTGGCATTAAAGGCACTTCTGCCGGAATATGAGGGAAAAATCAGGTGCATTTACATAGATCCGCCCTATAACACAGGCAATGAGAAATGGGTTTACAATGACAATGTGAATCATCCGAAAATAAAAAAATGGCTCGGCCAGGTTGTGGGAAAGGAAAGTGAAGACCTCGGCAGGCATGACAAATGGCTTTGCATGATGTACCCCAGATTGAAGCTGCTGCACAAACTGCTTGCGGATGACGGGGTTATTTTCATTTCCATTGATGACAATGAACAGGCAAATCTGAAACTGATGATGGATGAAATTTTTGGAGCAGGAAATTTTATCACAAATATACATTGGAAAAGAAGTGAAAGTCAGAATAATAACTCAAAATATTTATCAATAGTAGGGGAATTTATCGTTTGTCATTCGAAAAACAAAAATGAATTGATATTTAATAAAACAGAATTGCAGGATACAGCATTAAAAGAATACAGATATGAAGATGAGAAAGGCAAATTCAGAAGGGGAACCATTATTGATAACACTCGGGGGAAACATGTATTTGATATTATTTCTCCAAATGGAAAAAAGAAAACCATCAGAAGCATAAGAACCAAAGAATTTTTTGATGAAAAAATCAAGGAGAATCTGATATATTGGACAGAAACAGGAACTCCTTATCTGAAACTGTATTTGGATAAATCAGAAGGTCAAATTGCAAGCAATTGGTTTGATAAAGCAGGGGTTAATGAGGATGCAAGTGAAATTTTAACCAAGCTGAATATTCGTTTTCAATTTTCCAAACCATTCTCTTTGATTGAAAAAATTTTACAAATTTCAAGCGATAAAAATTCTGTTATTCTTGATTCTTTCGCTGGCTCCGGCACCACCGCGCACGCTGTTCTGAATCTGAACAGAGAAGACGGGGGCAGCCGCAGATTTATCCTTGTGGAAATGGAGGATTACGCAGAAGAGATCACAGCGGAAAGAGTGAAACGGGTCATAAAAGGCTATGGAGATACGCAGGGAACCGGAGGGGAATTTGATTTTTATGAACTTGGCAGACCAATGTTCAAAGATGACGGTTTTCTCAATGAGGAAGTTTCTTTGGAACATATCAGAAATTATGTGTATTACACGGAAACAAAACAGCCTTTGCATGAAACCCGGACCTGCAAAGGGGAAAACATCTGGTTTCTGGGCATTCACGAACAGACAGCCTATTATTTTTATTATGAAAAGGACTCAATCACAGCACTGGATGTTCATTTCCTCAAAACCGTAAAGGCAAAAACGCAGCAGTATGTGATTTATGCGGACAAATGCCTGCTGGATACAGATCATATGACGAAAAACAGCATTGTTTTCAAAAAAATACCAAGAGACATTGCAAGGTTCTGATGATGCAACTGAAACCTTGGCAGCAAAAGACAATTGGCGAATTGGCAGAATTTCTGGACTGTGTTCAGCACCATCAAAGGACAGACAAAGCCTTTGAAGTCTACTGGAACAGCAGAAACATTTCTGTCAATCCTTTGGAGGAAAACAGCTTTCCCCCTTACAAAAACAATATTCCCGGATGTGTGCATATCTGCCTGAAAGTTCCCACAGCCGGCGGAAAAACCTTTATAGCCTGCAATGCCCTGAAAACCATATTTGATTTTTTCCGCTGCAAAAAGAAAAGGTTGTTGTCTGGCTGGTTCCGTCCGCGACCATTCTGGAGCAGACTGTCAGAAACCTGAAAAATCCGCATCATCCTTACAGACAGAAAATAAACGCGTGCTTTAACAACCGGGTGGAGGTTTATGAAAAAAAAGACCTGCTTTTCGGGGGCAGTTTCAATCCCACTTCTGTCAGAGAGCAGTTGAGCATTCTTGTTCTCAGTTTTGACACCTTCAGAAGCCGCAGCAAGGAAGACAGAAAAATCTATCAGGACAACAGTTATCTGGAACCGTTTGTGCCAACCTATCAGAGAAGAGAGAAACTGCTGCCGGACATTGAGGAAAATGCACTGATACAGGTCATCAATCAGCTCAATCCTGTCTGTATTGTGGATGAAAGTCACAATGCCACCAGTGAATTAAGCATTGAAATGCTGAAAAACATCAATCCGGCATTTATTCTTGATCTCACTGCCACGCCCAGAGAAAACAGCAATATCATTTCCTATGCGGATTCTTTGGAACTGAAAAAAGAAAACATGGTCAAACTGCCTGTTATTGTTTACAATCAGAAAGACAGAGCCGATGTTGTCACCAGTGCATTGGAACTGCGGAAAAATCTGGAACAGAAAGCAGTTGAGCAGGAAAAAAACGGAGGGGCATACATCCGTCCCATTGTCCTGTTTCAGGCACAGCCGAAAACAGACAAAAACAGTGCCACATTTGAACAGATAAAGGAAAAACTGATAAAAATCGGCATTCCCAAAGAGGAAATTGCCATAAAGACGGCAAATGTCAATGAACTGAAAAATGAAAACCTTCTCGACAGAAACTGCGGAATACGGTATATCATAACTGTCAATGCGCTGAAAGAAGGGTGGGACTGTCCGTTTGCCTATATTCTTGCCCAAAGAAGCCGCTCCCCATCTGATTCTCATGGCATTTCTGCAGAGAATCATCAATTCCGGGGGCAGGATTGACCGGGAACTGGCCACCGGCAGAAAACGCATTGATCTTTGCATTCATTATGAAAACAGCCGTTATCCGGTTGAAATCAAAATCCGTCAGAGCGCAAAGACGTATGAGGAGGGCAAAAAGCGACTGGGGGATTATATGGATTCACTCGGATGCGATCAGGGCTGGCTGGTGGTGTTTGACAAAAGAAAAAAACCGTCATGGAAAAGCAGGCTGTTCTGGAAAACCGCAAGATCGGATAAAAAGGAAATTCATATTGCGGGGTGCTGAGTCAGGGAATTGGAAATTCAAACCCTAAGGGTTTTGAAAACCCTTAGGGTTTCACAGAATTTAATGCTCAGTTATTTTTCAGATTTCATATAATCTTTATTGGAGGAGCGTTTCTTATGAAAAAGGATGTTCTGAAAATTTTCGGTGAGGTTCTGCGAAATTATGACAATCTTGCAGACAAAACAGATATCTCTCTGTTTGTGAAAGATCAGTTGCGGATTTTCGGAGCCTGTACGGATCAGTTTGAACTGGAAACAGCCGCAGCAGATATTTGCAATACGATTGATGACATAGATGCCGCATTTCAGGATCTTGTTCATGCAAAGGAAATCGGAAAATCAAGAAACGCATGGCTGGAGACACAACTGGAGGAATTTGCCGGCAGTCTGCCGGAGGATGAAAAAATTCCGTTTATTCAGGAAATGAAAACCGCTATGGTTCAGTCTGAGGCAGAACTGCTGAAAACAGGGGAACAGACACATCCGCCCCTTTCCGAACCGTTAAAAAATGATGAATTCAAAGATCTGAATAAAAAAGCCATTGCACAGAACATTGAATCCGATATTCGGAACAATACGCTGCTCAAAGTGATAACAGCGCAGGAGATTATCAAATTTGATCCGGCAAAAGAATATGATGAAATTCCGTCTGTAAAAGATTTTTTTCAGCGTCCGCTGGATCATCCGGAAGACAAAAACATCAAAAAAATCGTGTCCGCAGCAACGGTGGCAGCCAGAAACCGGGGCTGGATCAAATCTCTGGAAAAACAGAGTGTAAAGGAAATTTCTGCGATTGCTGATTTGGGTGTCAGCGGAGCAAAGGTGGCTTACAAAGTCGGAACCGGTGAAATAAATTCAACAGATGCCATTGATTATATGGTGGATCGGGCAACTGCCACTTTTGCGGCTGTTGCAAAGAAAGCTGTCCCGTCTGCGGCAGCATCTGCGGGAGTGGCAATCGGAACCGTTATCGGTTCTGTTTTCGGGCCAACAGGCGCATATGTGGGAGCGGAATGGCGGAGTGTCAGATATGCAGGAAAAGCTGTTGCGCCTGTGATAGAACAGGGATAATCAAAGCCGGAAATGCGGTGAAAAAATTGCGCAATGTTATGGGAAGCCGGAAAAGCGGTTGTATCTTCCATTAAAAACAAAGTCGGGAAATTTTTTTCAGGTCTGTTCGGATGATGAATTAAACCCTAAGGGTTTTCAAAACCCTTAGGGTTTCAGCAGGATGTCTGATTACGGCCTTCGGCCTAATCCAACCTACCTTTTCGTCATTCCGGCGTAAGCTGGAATTCAGTATTTTCGGATGGTTCTGGACTCATGCTTTCGCCGGAATGACGAAATTATTGACTTTTTATCTGAAAAACATCGGAGATGTGAACAATGAGCCTCAACCTGTCAATAGATTTCAGGCAGTTAAAATCACTGATAACCCAATGCGGAGTGGAAGAAAAAGTTGAAATCATCCGTATGCTGGAAAAAGATACTTTTCCCCTGCGCTTTCGGCAATTCCTCGGAAAAGTGAAAACTGATGACCTGTCGCTGGAAGAAATCACTGCTGAAGTGGAAACCGTCAGGGAAAAAAGATACAGTGTCAGAAAATAAGCACCTCACCAATAATTTTATAACATTCGTAGGGTGGGCACATGTTTTTCCGTGCCCACCTTTTATGAAGGACTACAGGAAAATGTTAAAGGATATTTGCACAGGTGCTTAATATCAGATGTACAGAGAAAAATCTTATTTTCAAAAATACCGGATGTCGGATTATGGCCGGTTATTGAGCGAAGCCGAAATACGCTAATCCGCCCCCACATCAATTTGTTTAATATTGTTTAAAAATCATTAAATTAACCAAAAGGAGAAGTTATGCCGAAATCCATTAAATTCAATATGATTCTGGATGGCAGGCCGGTAAGGGATTTGGACGGCCTGAAAGAGAATTTCAATATAGATGATCTGCTGGAACACTACAAAAGCGGTCTGCTGCTGCGCTGGCTGAAGGTGCGGCATTTTGATAAACTTGCGGGAAAAATTTCAGCAATTCAGGCAGAAGATGATTTGGAAATTGCCAACTCTCTGGTATCCTGCTTTGAAATGGATTTGAATGATCAGGAAATCCGGGCAGCGGTTTATCCCGTTGTTTTCCGAAAAGAAAAGCAGGAAAAACTGAAGCAGTTTGAGGAAAACAGTTTCAGAGAAAAAGAAGTGGTTGCAAAATACCATGAAAATTATGTTTATATTCTCAATCAGTTGAAGTTGAAAGAGAACAAAGGAAATTATGCTTTCATCAAAACAAAACTGAATGAGATATATGAGGATTATTTGGGATTGTCCTCTGTCTGGATTTTGAAAATTATTTTCTTGACATAGAAAACAGGTCTTTTGATTCCGATTACAGTTGGCAAATGAGAATTTAAGATGGATACTTTTTGATCATCCTGAAATTAAAGGGATTATAGAGAATTTTCTTTCAGAAAATCTTTTTAAAAATATTTTGCCAAGTGCGATAGAAAAACAAATATTGATACAAAAGAGACAACTGACAAAATCAAAAAATGAAATAGCTAAATTAGTCAACGAGTATAAAAAAAGTTAATTCGCTATCCAATATAAATTTATATCATTTTTCCAATCATACCAAACAAAAAATTTCTTGACTTAAAGGGAAGTGGTACGATTGTTGCTATTGATGCTAACCATATATTGTGGAGGGAATGGATATCATTGGCTGTTGCAACTACACAAGGCCCACTATATTATAGGGGAAAAATTGAGACTTGTTCTCCAATAGATTTATGTTACACAATAATAGAAGAAATAGAAAAATCAATTATTCAATCCCGAATTCCGTCAAAAACAGGCAATATTTCTTTTTCAGCCAAAATTTCTTTGATAGAAAATGATATAACTCCCTATCTCAAAATCTTTTCCGGAGAGACCGATTCCTACTGGAAAGATATTGAACCCAAAGGAAAAATATCTGATTCCGCATGAACCTCGGCAATTTTGTCCGCAATGCAGGCAAAAGCGGTGAGGAAATTTCCGCAGACAACAGCAAATGACACTTTCCCCATTCTGGACGGCATTGATTACAAAAGCAACAACGCTGACCATGTGCTGCCTATATGGAGATGGTAACCGTGATGAAACCTCTTGACCGTCTTGCTTCCTATATTGAGGCACTTCGCCCTGTTATTTACATTCATCACTTTGATTTTGCCGTTGTGGATCAGCTTATTGCCGAAGCTGCCGGAAATGCGAAAATATATGAATTCAATCACGGCAGCGGATATGTGAATTTTCACAGCAAATGCAAAGAACAGCCTTACAGCCTGCCGGAGTTTCTGGATCTGTTTGATGACAATGATCGGCAGCACTGCTTTCTGGTGTTAAAGGACATTCACCATGATCTGGATCTGACCAATATTGCGGCAAAAATCAAATCCATCGCCCTGCGTACCATTGACAGGGAAGAGTATGATGTTACTGTATTTATCGTTTGCACAAAACTGAATATCCCGCGGGAACTGGAAAAGCTCATTACGATTTTTGATATTCCCTTTCCGGAATCGGAAGATATTCTTCATATTATAGACGAATATGCAAAAAATCTTGAAATCCGAATCTCTGATGATGTAAAATATGATCTGGCGGCTTCTTTCAAAGGACTCAGCCGGTTTGAAATCCGGCAGATTCTCAATCTGGCTTATCAGCAGAGCGGAACCGTTGACCGGGACGATGCGGAACTGATTCTGCGGGAAAAAGAGCAGATTATCAAAAAATCCGGAATGCTGGAGATTGTCCGCTTTACGGAAACCACAGACGACATCGGCGGTCTGGAAAATCTCAAGCAGTATCTGGAAAACAAAGCCCGTATTTTCAAACATCTGGGCAGGGCCAGAAGATTCGGCGTTGATCCGCCCAAAGGCATTCTGATTGCAGGAATGCCCGGATGCGGCAAAAGTCTGACATCCAAAGCCACCGCGCAGCTTTTCAATGTGCCTCTGCTCCGTCTGGATGTGGGCAAACTGCTGGGCAAATATGTGGGCGAAAGTGAGCAGAATCTCCGGCAGGCCATTCGCACGGCTGAGGCTGTAAGTCCCTGTGTTCTTTGGATTGATGAACTGGAAAAAGCCTTTGCCGGAATCGGGGGCAAAGACGGCGGAAACAGTGTGACCACCCGGCTGTTCGGTTATTTTCTCACATGGCTGCAGGAAAAGGAAAGCGCGGTGTATGTGGTGGCAACTTCCAATGACATATCGGTACTGCCCCCGGAATTTATGCGCAAAGGCCGTTTTGACGAGCTTTTTTATGCGGATTTCCCCGGCCCGGAAGAACGGTGCAAGATATTTGAAATCCATCTCCGAAAAAGGAAAAAACTGAGCAAAGCAGTCAATACCATCCGGCTGCTGAAAAAAACCGAAGGATTCAGCGGCGCGGATATTGAGGCTGTGGTCAAAGAAGCCATTGAACGGGCATTCATTGACAATGAAAAAGAGGTGGATACAGACCTTCTTCTGCAAACCATTGAAAACACCAAATCCCTTTCTGTCACGCTGAAAGACAAGATTGCGGATATGAAAAAGGCGTTGGAAAAGTTTGACATGAAGTCCGCTTCACGGGAACAGTCTGAAAAACCCTAAGGGTTTAAGTGTAGTAGTAGTAGGGTGTGCATGATTTGATTTTTTGAAAAAAATCAAATCATGCACACCCTACATTATAGACAGAATTTAATGCTCAGTTATTTTTCAGATTTCACATAAAATACCACAAAGGAGAATTGCACATGAGTTTTGAAACTGTTTTGACAGAAAAGAGAGAAAACATTGCCTTTATTATCCTCAACCGGCCGGAGCAGTTCAACACCTTCAGCTCCCAGATGGCAAAGGAGCTGAATGCCGCTCTGCTGGAAGCCGAGGCGGATGAGGAAGTGCGGGTTGTGATTGTCAAAGGAGCGGGAAAAGTTTTTTCCACCGGCATTGACATATCTGAATTTCCCGGAAAAACACCGGCACAGTACCATGAATGGATTTCCGGCATGGACAAAATGCACTTTACCATTGCGTCCATGGGCAAACCTGTGATTGCCATGGTTCACAAGTTCGCAGTGGCAAATGGAGCCGGACTTATGCTGGCTGCGGATTTTGCCTTTGCCGCAGAAGGAACCCAGATCGGCACGACCGCCATCAATGTGGGACTGCTCTGCACTGGCCCGATTATCCCGATAACTTACGGAGTGGGGAAAAAGAAATCATTGGAAATGCTGCTCAGCGGTGATATGATTGACGCTGCAGAGGCGGAAAAACTGGGGCTGATCAACAAAGTGGTTCCTTTGGACAGACTCGAAGAGGAAACCATTGCCTTTGCCCGGAGAACTACTTGCAGGAAAAAGCCCGCTGGCTCTGCGCATGGGCAAGGAATTCTATTACAAAATGCTGGATATGCCTTTTGCCCAGAGATTTGCCTACAACAGCGAGGTTTTTTCCCGGCTCTGCACCAGTGCGGATGCGCAGGAGGGGGTGAGTGCATTTCTGGAAAAACGCAAACCCGTGTGGCAGGGAAAGTAGTGTTTTGCCAATTTTGATTTTGTACTCTGAAGCACAGAAAAAAAACCGGATTTTTTCGAAAAATCCGGTTTTTGTAAAACACAGACTCAAAGCTGACAGAGCAGCATGGATTTATGAACAA
This sequence comes from Desulfobacterales bacterium, assembly GCA_041390465.1. Taxonomy (GTDB): domain Bacteria; phylum Desulfobacterota; class Desulfobacteria; order Desulfobacterales; family Desulfococcaceae; genus JAABRU01. The sequence goes on from JAWKPW010000014.1 coordinate 55,613, forward strand.
TTTCCTGCTTTGTCAGCAGCAGTTTTTATCAACCATGAACAGTCCCGCTGTTTATTGCGGGAACAAACAGAAAAAGGAGAAAAACATGGCTGAAATCAAAGCAAAAGTGGTTTTGAAGCAGAAAGGCGAGGAGGCATTTGTTCCGGTAAAGCAGCTTATGGTGCAGTTGAAATGGACCAAAGGCGTGGATCTGGATCTCATGGCCTTTTACAAAGCCAAAGACGGACGCACCGGAGGCGTTTTTTCCGATCAGTATCCGGGCGGAAACAGAGGGGACCTCAATGCGTTTCCCTTTATCCAACTGGATCAGGATGCAGGCGTAGGCGGAACCGCTGGCGCAAATGAGGAAACCATACGGATTACCAAACTCGATGACATAGCCGAGATTTATATCTGTGCGCTCAATTACACAGATGCGGCTGCGGGAAAATCGGTTTCCTTTGCTGATTATGACGGTCATGTCATGCTGATGGATGATACAGGCCAGTCTTTTGGCGTGCCTTTGGATTCCGCGGAAAAAGGCCATGTGGCTGTGATTGCCAAACTGGACAGTTCCAGTCCCATTGGAGCCAAACTGATTAACCAGAACAGGGTGCTGTCTCTGTCGGATTTCTTTGCAGAAGTTCCCGGAGCCAGCCTGCTCAGCGGCTGATCGCTTTTAATTTTATTGCATAACACAGAAGAGATGCCTCTGCATCTCTTCTGTGTTTCCGTCCGTATTCAGCAAATTGCAGTTCCGTATTCTTTCATTGAAGGGGGGCGGGATGACACACTGCATACTTTTGAATCATGATTATTCTTTTCTCAATGTGGTAAACTGGAAAAGAGCCCTGTGCCTTGTGGCAAAGGGAAAGGTTCAGGTTCTCATGTATTCTGACACCACAGTGAAAACAGGGGAGGGGCTTTCTGTCAGAATCCCCACAGTCATGAAACTGATCAAACTGATCCGAACCCTTTACAGGGCCAGAGTTCCATTCAGCAAGAAAAATATTTTAATCCGTGACGGATTCCAGTGTGTTTACTGCGGATGCCATTCCGGAAAACTGACCATTGATCATATCATTCCCAAATCACGCGGGGGCGAGGATACCTTTGAAAACTGTGTCACCTGCTGCGCTGCCTGCAATCATCACAAAGCCAGTCGCACGCCCAGAGAAGCAGGAATGGTGCTGAAAATCAGACCTGCACAGCCCACGATTTCCGAATTTTTCCGCCTCAAGGCCATGAAGCTGGGAATTTATGATTTGCTGAAGGACTTGGGGATTTACTGAGTTTTTTTATGGAAAATCCGGGGACTGTGATGCCGCCTTCCGCCTGGATTCCCATATTTTCCAAGTCAGTGCGCAGCCAACGGTGAAACTGTTTTTTCTTTTGCCAAAGGACTGTCCTCATATACGGCTCCGCTGATATTGTCCCACCGGGAATAAAATCCCAGAGACAGGGACGGGGCAAGTTTTTTGTTCATCCATCCGGACAGGGAAAACCCTGCATATCCGCTGTCTGATTCATAAAAATGCCGATCCGGACGCGCATATTTGGAGTCAACATCATAAAAATACGCGTTCAAATCCTTGTCCGCAAAATCCGCAGAAATTTTTCCCCCAAAAGCAATCCCCTGATTTTTCAAAAGACTTTGGCAGGCATAAGAGAGGCTGATGTCCGCATGAAGTCCCAGATACGAAAGATCCAATCCGCTGTCAAATGCAATGGAAGAGGCCGCACGCAGGGCAATCTGTGCAAACAGCGCATCACTTTGAGGCAGAAAATCCCCAGTGATATGCCATTTCAGGCCTGGCCCGATCTCAAACATGGCATCCAGATCCGGCATTCCCTGTCTCGCGTCATTGTCGCCGTCCACAGGCGGATTGCCGGAAAGGGAAATGCTGGATTCAAAGGATTTGCTTTTGAAAAATATGCCTTTCAGCCCTTCCCTGTCAGCCTGCAGGATTTCTCCCCGGTAAATCACATAAGGCAATGGCAGCACATACCAGTTGTATTCATCCGAACCCCGGTAATGGGGAATCCGGGCCGCACCGCTGAAAAGTCCGATTTCCCACAGAGGCTTTGGCTCTTCAGCCGACTGCGCGGGGCAGGCACAGACCAGTGACAGACAAAGGGACAGAATTGCAATAATTTGTTTTTTCATAAAAATATCCAACAGGATGGTAGCGACTGTGTTAAATATCAAGCAGATTCCGGGTTCCATGTCTGTTTTTTTGCAACCATACTGTTAAGGAGCACAAGGAGCTTTCTCATACAGGCTGTTACAGCCACCATTTTGATTTTACCGGCAGAAAGGAGACGCTGATAAAATCTGCGGATCACCGGGTTGTGACGGATCGCGGCCAGTGTGGGCATATACATCAGACTCCTGATTTCGTGACGGCCCCCGCCGATCATGCGTTTTCCCCGGAACTGTCCGCTGTCCCTGTTTACAGGGGCCGTGCCGGTCAGGGCTGCGATTTCCTTGCTGTTCATGGTGACGATCTCCGGCAGCCCGGATATCAGGGCGGCGGCCGTGTTTTCCCCGATGCCGGGAACAGACTGAATCACTTCTGTTTTCTGTTTCAGTTCCGGGGAGGAGGCAATGAGGGAGCGGATCCGCTCCTCAGCAGCGGTGATCTGTGTTTCAAGGGTGGCGGTCACAGTCCGTATGCTTTGTTCAATGAAGTCATTCCGGATGTGTTCCGTGCGGTTTTTTTCCGCTGTGCGCATGTCCGTGATCTGACGTTTCCGGACAATCAGTTCCCTGATTTCGGAAGAAACGGCATTCTGCGCATTTCTGACAGGCGGTTCCATCAGGGCAGCAAAACGGGCAATGATCCGGGCATCAATTCTGTCGGTTTTGGCGGTCTGCCCGGCGGCTTTGGCAAAATCACGGATGCGTTTCGGATTGACAACGACAACCGGAAGTCCGGCAGCATAAAGTTCTTCCGCCAGAGGAAATTCATAACCGCCGGTGGCCTCCATGACAATCAGTTCCGGCCGGGCATCACGGAACATCATCACAGTTTTCTGTATGTTTTCAGGAGTGTAATCAATATGATGATCAGAACTGTCATACAGAAAATGAACATCAAAGGTCTTTTTGGAAATGTCAATACCTGTACAGTTTTGCATAGTAAAAAACCCTTCCTTGTATGCGGGGTCATTTCATGCCCTATGCGACTGTCCGGGTTGAAGGATGCAGCTGGGATCAGGCTACTTACGGGTTCGGAACCCGGGGTCGGAACGATCTCACCGCCGCCGTGTTCCGTCCGGCGGCCGGACGGAACACAATGGTACAGACTTTCTTAAACCCTATACACCGGTGCATGGGACGGGTCAACTCAACTCCAACATACAAGGTTGGGGTGAGACACGAACCCCAACGAAATCATAAACATAAAGTTGAGGTTCGCTTCGTTCAACCGATCTGTATCTTGCATAAAAATGTTGGGGTTCACTCTGTTCACCCCAACCTACATTTATTATTATTCACACAGTTCAAACAGAGCAGCAGCGCCCATGCCGCCGCCGATGCACATGGATTCCACGCCGTATTTGGCTCCGCGTTCCTGCATGCGGTGGACCAACTGCGCGCAGAGTTTTGCGCCTGTGCATCCCAGCGGATGACCCAATGCAATCGCGCCGCCGTAAACATTGACTCTGTCCATGTATTTGTCAATGCCAAGTTCCCGCAGACAGTACAAGGCCTGGGATGCAAACGCCTCATTGACTTCCCATACCCCAATGTCATCCACCTTCAGCCCGGCCAGATTCAGCAGTTTGGGAATTGCATAACGGGGGCCCACGCCCATTTCATCCGCACGGCATCCCACTGTGGTGTAGCATTTGACTTTGGCAATGGGTTTCACGCCCAGTTCTTTGACCATTTTCTCGCTCATCAGCACGGTTGCAGCCGCGCCGTCTGTGGTCTGTGAGGAATTGCCTGCGGTAACTGAGCCGGTAAAGGAGAAAACCGGGCGCAGTTTGGCAAGCCCTTCTTTGGTGGTTTCCGCGCGCACACCGTCATCAAAATCCTGCAGAAAGATTTCTTTCTTAAAGGTTCCGTCTGCCTGCTGCACAAATTTCACTGCCGGCGTGGGAACGATTTCCGTGAAAAGTTTTTCCTTCTGTGCCTTTGCTGCCTTCATCTGGGAATTGTACGCGAATTCATCCTGCTGTTCACGGGTGATGTTGTAGCGTTTTGCCACATTCTCGGCAGTGATGCCCATAGAAACGTAAGCATCCGGATGATCTTTGGAAAAATCCGAATCCGGGCGGGGCATGTTGCCGCCCATGGGCACGAAAGTCATGGATTCCACACCGCCGCCAATGGCAATTTCGGACCATCCGCACATAATGCGCATGGCAGAAAGGGCAATGGCTTCCAGCCCCGAGGCGCAGAAACGGTTGACAGTCGCGCCGCTGACTTCATCCGGAAGCCCCGCGATCTGCACAGCAACACGGCCAATGTTAAGTCCCTGCTCTGCTTCGGGAAATGCGCACCCGATCATGACATCATCAATCTTTTTCATGTCCAGTCCCGGTACTTTTCCAATCGCGGACTTGAGAATAAAGGACAGCAGTTCTTCGGGACGGGTATCTTTGAACGCACCTTTGGCTCTGCGGCAGCCCGGGGTTCTGACGGATGAAACAATATATGCATCTCTCATTGAGAATTCCTCCATTTTCAGTAAACAGTTATCAGTGTTCAGTTATCAGTAAACAGTTACCAGTTGTCAGTTATCAGTTGTTAGACAGACTTAGTGAGTGATAAATGTTCACTGTTTACTGTTCACTGATAACTGAAAAGTGCCGGAAGGCAGGTACGGACAGGAGACAAGAAGGTTGTTGATAAAAAACCTGCCTCCCGGCACGCGATACAAGATTAATTTCTCAGTAGGGTGGGCACATGTTTTTCCGTGCCCACCTTTCCGCTGAAATGGTGGGCAACGCTTTGCTTTTGCCCACCCTACGATTTTATACGTTAATTTCTCAGGGGTTTGCCGGTTTTCAGCATATGCTCCACGCGGGCTGCGGTTTTTTCCTGTTTCCAGAAATCCACAAATGCATCCCGTTCCAGTTTGAGAAGCAGATCTTCATACACTTCGCTGTTCTTTCTCACTTCTCCGCCGCTGATGACAAAGGCAATGCGTCTGGCAAGGAACACATCGTATTCTGTCACAAATCCGCCGTTCTGCATATTGAAAAGTTCCGCATGCACCATGCCCTGTCCTGCCTGTCCCGCGACCGGGATTTTGCGTTTCACCGGCGGCGTGTATCCTTCTTCCACCATCTTCAGGACTTCCTTTTTGGCTTCACCAATGAGATGATCCCGGTTGAACACAATCCGATCCTGGGGGCCGAGAAAACCGATGGCCCGTGCATCTGCTGCGGATGAGGAGACTTTGGCCATGGCAATGGTCTGAAATACGGGAATGAAAAAGGAACACAGATCCGCGCCTGTCACGGCATCAGGAATGGAAGATACAATTTTCTTCCACAGATTGGTGCATCCGCCGCCTGCAGGCAGAAGTCCCACACCGATTTCCACGAGTCCCATATACAGTTCTGCATGTGCCACAATGCGATCTGCTGCCAGGCAGACTTCACATCCGCCGCCCAGGGCCAGTCCGTAAGGAGCTGCAACAACCGGAAAACTGGCATACCGGGCTTTCTGCAGACCGTCCTGCGCGGTTTTCAGGAACGCGTCAATTTCCGCAAATTTGCCTTCTTTTGCCAGTCCCGCCATATAGAAAAGATCACCGCCTGCGGAGAACGCGCCCGGCATTCCGCCTGCCTGATTGCCGATAACCAGACCCACGCCGTTTTCTTCCACATAATCGAGCGCATCACCGATAAAATTGACGATTTCCCCATTGAGCGCATTCATCTTGGAATGGAATTCACAGCAGAACACACCGTCTCCCAGATCGATCAGAGATGCGGAGTTGCAGGATTTCACCACTTTGCTGTCTGCGCGCAAAGCAGCCAGAGAGATCATATTTTCGCTTACGGCAACAGGTTTGTAGGTGTTGGTGGCAAAATCAAAGTACAGGGTTTTGCCTTTTTCGATTTTGTAGAAGGTTTTGTTGCCGGCTGCCAGCATCTTTTTCACGTTTTCCGGAACCGGAATACCGGAGACTGTCATTTTTTCCACAGATTCCGCAACCCCGATGGCATCCCAAGTCTCGAACGGCCCCATTTCAAAATTGTAGCCCCATTTCATGGCATTGTCAATTTCAACAATGGTGTCAGAGATTTCCGGAACCCGGTTGGCCGCATACACCAAGGCCCAGGCCATGGCTTTCCAGGCAAATTTTGCGCCTTTGTCATCGCCGTAAACAACGGCTTTGATTTTCTCCGGCAGGGTTTTGGCCTTTTTCGCGGCTTCCAGGCAGGGAAACTCGGCTTTGCCGTATTCTTCGTACTCCAGGGTGTTGATATTGATGACCTTGCGGATCTTTTTCCATTCCGGAGTCAAATCTGTTTTGTAGAATCCGCCTTTGGTTTTGTTGCCCAGAAATTTTTTCGCGATCATCTGATTGACAAATTCCGGCACGGCAAAGCTGTCTCTCTGCTCGTCATCTGCCACCAGATCATAAGTGTTTCTGGCAACATGTCCCATGGTGTCCAGCCCCACCAGATCTGTGGTTTTGAACATGGCGGTTTTGGGGCGTCCCATGGCAGTCCCGAAAAGCGCATCCACTTCGGGAATGGTCAGACCGTCCTCGACCATCAACTGCATGGTTTTCACAATGCCGTGCACGCCGATGCGGTTGCCCACAAAGTTGGGGGTGTCTTTGGCCCAGACAATGCCCTTGCCCAGTTTTTTCTCGCCGAACTCCGCAATGAAAGACAGGACTTCCGGGCTGGTTTCCTCGCCGGGAATGAGTTCCAGCAGTTTCATGTAGCGCACAGGATTGAAGAAATGGGTTCCCAGAAAATGCTGTTTGAACTCGCCGCTCAGTCCCTCGGTCATTTTCTTCAGGGGAATGCCGGAGGTATTGCTGGAAACAATCGCGTCTTTTTTGCGGACAGGTTCAATGCGTTTGAACAGATCCTGTTTGATTTTCAGGTTTTCCACCACAACTTCCACAATCCAGTCGCATTCGGAAAGTTTGCTGAAATCATCTTCCATATTGCCGATGGAAATCAGATCCGCATCCTTTTTCTGCATCAGCAGAGCGGGCTGAGCCTTGAGCATATTGTCATAACCGGCTTTGACAATGCGGTTTCTGGCTGCCGGGTTGTTTTTTTCTTCCTCTTTCAGATCAAAGGGAACAATGTCCAGCAGCAGGGTTTTGATGCCTGCACTGGCAAGAAGCGCGGCAATGCCGCTGCCCATGACGCCGGATCCGATTACCGCTGCCTTTCTGATTTTTCTGACCATTATATCCTCCTGGAAACGCTTTGTTGTATGAAATATATTTGAATGAATGTTCATTCATTATCAAAAAAGGTCTCAGGTGTTCAGTAAAAATTGGATACTGAAGACTGAACACCTGAAACCGAAAACCGAGAGTTATTTTCCGCCGAACGCGTCTTCGGAAATTTCCACCGCTGCGCCGTTGTTGGCAAGAATGGCATTCATTTTGCCCAAAGTGACGGGAAGCAGGGCTTTGATGAAATATTCCGCACTTTTGATCTGTCCTTCATAGAAAGATTTGTCTTTCTTTCCGGCTTTTTCCACTTTCTGTGCGGCAATGCCGGCTCTCCACAGCAGCATCCATGCCAATGCCACATCACCTGTGACTTCCATAAAGGGATGGGCAAAGGAGAACGCGTTCAGCACTTTGGGAGACATGGCCGCAGTTGCCAGATGCATGCCCACTTCTCCCAGTTTGTTCACGGCTGTCTGTGTATCGGCTGCCAGATCATCGAGTCCGGCTTCTTTGGCTTTGGCAATGGTTTTGTTCATCTCGGTGAGCAGATCCATGACCGGCTTGCCTTTGTTCATGCCCAGTTTCCGGCCCAGCAGATCCATGGCCTGAATGCCGTTGGTTCCTTCATAAATCTGGGTGATTTTGCAGTCCCGCAGCAGCATTTCCTGGGGAAATTCACGGGTGAATCCGTAACCGCCGTAAATCTGAATGCCGTCACTGCAAACCTCAAAGGCTTTGTCTGTGACATAACCCTTGACAATGGGGGTCAGCAGTTCAATCATGCCCTGATATTTGGCTTTTTTCTTTTCATCATCCGTAATGTGCTTGAGATCATCCAGAAAACCGTGATAGTAAATCAGGCTGCGCATACCCTCGATCATGCACTTCATTTTCAGCAGCATGCGGCGCACATCCGGATGCTGAATAATGGGAACCGAAGGCGCATTCGCGTCCATCATCTGCAGCAGATTTTTGCCCTGCACGCGCTCTCTGGCATAATTGACCGCATTCAGATAGGAAGCGGATGCACAACTGAAACCCTGCATTCCCACCAGTGCGCGGGCTTCATTCATCATCAGGAACATGGCTTTCATGCCCTTGTTTTCCTCGCCCAGCAGCGGCTGAGGCATTGGCCTTTTCCACCGGGTCAGAGAGCAGGTCGCGTTGCCGTGAATGCCCATTTTTATGCTCAATGCCGGTGCAGACCACGTCATTGAATTCTCCCAGACTGCCATCGGGATTGATGCGGTATTTGGGAACCAGGAAAAGGGAAATGCCTCTGGTGCCGGCAGGTGCGCCTTCAATGCGGGCAAGTACCGGATGGATGATGTTTTCCACCAGATCATTTTCACCGCTGGAGATAAAGATTTTGTTTCCTGTGATGGAAAAGGTTCCGTCTGCATTTCTGGTGGCTGTGGTGGCGAGCGCACCCACATCCGAACCGGCTTCGGGTTCAGTCAGCAGCATGGTTCCGCCCCATTTGCCGGTGTACATGTTTTTCAGGCACAGTCTTTTCTGCTCTTCCGTGCCAAAGGTTTCCACCAGTTTGCCCGCACCGTGGGTCAGTCCCGGATACATGATAAAGGGATAATTGGCACCGTTGAAATAATCGCTTACAGCCAGGGCCAGGGTTCTGGGCATTCCCTGCCCGCCCCATTCCGGATCCTCGGTGGTGGCTGTCCATCCGCCTTCGCAGAACAGCTTGAAAGCACGGTGAAAACTCTCGGGAACCGTCACTTTGCCATTGTCAAACCTGCATCCTTCCTCATCTCCGGGCTTCCGGGTGGGCAGAATCTCCTTTACAGCCAGATTCCGGGCCTCATTGACGGTCATGTCTATGGCTTTTTTGGTGAACTCAGCAAACTTTTCTGATTTGCTCAGCTCGCCTGCTTCCAACTGTTCATGAAGAACAAAATCCACATCCCTGCGATCTGCAATTACCTGCGCCATGTTTGGTCTCCTTTATATAATTGATGATGAATGATATGTTATGTTTTCAGTTTGAAATCTTTAATTACAATATTTGTCCCTTTGGAAAAAGGGGACAGTTCTGTATCAGGTTTTCATATCCCCGGAATTTCCAATGCCCCGGATAAACAGGTCAATAATGGGATCTGTCATGGAAGTCAGGTCATATTTTCTTTTGGAGCGCAGCCAGTTGCTGATGGCCGATTCCACTGCTCCGAGAATAAAACGCTTGACCAGACCGATATACAAATCCCGGCGCATAACACCTTCTTCCTGTCCCCGTTCAATGATTTCCGATACAATGTCCAGATACATTTTGGACATTTCCCGGATATTTTCGTCCACCAGATGGATATTCTGATGGGTCATGGCCTCATACACAACCGCCATGTTCCTGTCTTTCTGGAATTCTTCCAGATGCCGGTGGACCAGATTCCGGAGTTTGCTGATGGAATTGTCGGCCTTTTTCACCTCTTCCCGGAAACCGGCAAAAACCAGTTTGGTCTTATAGGTGAAAAACTGAACCAGAATATCGTCTTTGTTCTTGAAATACAGATAAATGGTTCCATCCGCAACACCGGCCTCCCGCGCGATCTGCGAAATGGTGGCCTGATGAAAACCCTTTTCTGCAAAAACGCTTACGGCAGCCTCCAGTATCCGGTTGTATTTCTCGCCTGCAGTGTTGTTCGCTTTTGTACTGATGACAACCTCCGTAAACAGCCTGATTTCCGAAAAACGGATGCCGGATTTGTTTTTGATGATCCGGCTTGATACTGTCCAGTGAATGAGTGTTCATTCATTTATCAGGAGTGCGTATGTCTGTCAAGAAAAAAATGCAGAAAGAAAATATTTTTTGGAAAAAAAATATTTTTTGCTTGTATTTATTAATTATTTTGTTTTATTTCGGATGAAAGGTTTCATGTGGGAAAAATTTTTTGACCTTTTTTCAGGTGTTCTGATGAATGAATGTCCATTCATTCATCAGAACAGAGACGGCGACAATCTTCTTTATCGTTTATCACTTTAACTGTTTTTTTCAAACAAACACCACGTGCCGTGAGAGCCGGCCTGAAAAACGGGGACTTTTCTGATGCAAAAAAACTTTTTTGGAACCAGACAGTTATACCGATTCCCCATTGAAAAGATACTGATACGCAGGCAAAAAGAAGTTTTCATGTATTCAAAAAACCGGATTTTTCCGAAAAATCCGGTTTTTCTGAAAAACTTTATGCCTGAACAGCTTTATGCTTCAGATCAATGGAGAATCGGTATTATACCGAATCGGCATTGATTTGTTCCAAATATGAGCATAAGTCAATGGGAAACCGGTGCGAGATATTCATGAAAATTCAGAAATCTTTGGACAGGAATCCGCAGATTGCGCAGATGAACGCAGATTTTGAATCAGCACAGCACCGAATCGGATTGCTTTTTCCGGAAGGCCGTTTTCAACAGTGATTTGGTATTACAGGATTTTCCTGCAAGCAGATGCAGGTTCAGTCCGCCATGAAACAGGGGATGTTTTCGAAGGAAAAGGAGATTGCGGATCGGTTTCGGATCTGCCGCTATCAGGGCAAATTTTACTCTTTATATGTCTCTGCCAGATGACGGCAGACGGCCTGAAAAAGCTCCGCACTCTTTTCCGGACCGTTCGTGTGAAACCGTAGGAGGATCGATGACCACCATCCCTTTCTGATCCGAAAATTCCTGCCGGGGAAAGATCGAAAAAGTCCTGTAGTTGTGTCTGAATCAGTGGGGAAAAGGAGTTCCTGAAATATTTTTTCAGGTCTTCACAGGCTTTTTTCCTCTGCATCTGAGGCAAATATCAGAGGGGCTTTGTCAGGAAAAGAAATCTGTTTTTCTGCTTCTGCGGATATGCGCCCATCTCCCGCTGAAAACATGGGCCAGTGCATAAACGCGAAATTCCGGAAAATCCAAAGCGGCGTGCGTGGCAAGCATAGCGGCCTCAAGGGAAAACGTGCTTGTTCCGTACATGGATCAATCAGGGTTCTTTCGTGCGTCATATCCTGCAAGCCGCAGTACAGCAGATGCCGTGGTTTCCCGGATCGGAGCATCTCCTCCCAGTTTCCGGATTCCCCCGTTTGTGCAGATGTTCCCGGCTGCTGTCAAGGGAAATGGTAAAAGCGATCTGCGACACGGATGAATATTCAGGGGACAGGGATTCTGTGTTTTCCGCATGGGAAAGAGGGAAGATTTCTTTCATACGTTCTGTTATGTTTTTGCAAAGCGCTCGGCAATGGCTCCTGTGTGAAAAAGACGGGAATGCGCGGCAGTGATGTGAAATTCCGGCATATCCTCCCGGATGCAGATACAGTTCCCAGGAAAATCCTCCAGACAATGCCCCAGTTGTGAAAAACTGCTTGCGGTGAACGCACCGATGCGCATGAGAATGCGACTACAGCAAGATGCAAACTGCTGTGATATGCGCCATGGACACGGGCTTTAATGCTACACCTCCCGGTATACTTGCCTGCAATATCGGGAAAGAGTGGAACCCGGCAGAGAGATAAGTTCCCCAAAACAGAGTTTTTTCCAGTCCCGGTGCTGTGATGCGAAAAATTCTCTTATTCCAGTCACATGACGCTTGATCCGTTTGGAAAGAGCGGATTCGGTTTTCATTGCTGTTCTGCCTCTTCTGAAGTATGCGGGGCTTGCTGGTTTTCCCCCCTGTTTTATCTGCAAAAGAATGATGGAGGCAATCACCAGCAGACCGCCCGGTAGATCTGGAAGAATTTCCATGACTTCATTGAGAAAGATATAGGAAATGATTCCTGCGGGTGATGGGTCCCAGAGTGGTTGCGGATGCTGGCAATGGTGGCTCCTGATATGGTTGATGCCTTTGAGATAAAGCCCAAAAAGGCATGTGGCGGTTCCTGACAGATCGCGATATACAGAATCCATCCCCACTGCACAGACTGTAGGAATGGGTGAAGGTCGTAAGTGGCGGATAAAAAATATTCCAGGGAATCGCGGCAAAAGCCAAAGCATAAAAACAGCACTGTCCATGCCGGATATCGGCGCATTCCATTCCCCCTGGCAGAGAATACCAAGCAAAGGCCACAGCAGAAAGCAGCGCGCCGATGATCCCAACCCGGTCTGGCGGAAAAAATATTCAGCCGGTATCCGGCCCACAACCAGATAACACCCAGCTGCTGCGAGAATCAGAGCCGCAATGACCGTCATTTTGTCTTTCGCCTTGCAAAAACAAAGCTGTAAATGGCAATAAGACCCGGAGCCATATACTGAATCAGCAATTGCGGCAGCCACATGAATCTTGCTGATGGCCAGCAGATAGGTGAACTGCACAGCGGGCTATCGCGCTGGAGCCGAGAATGAGAAAATAAAAATATCTTTGCTTCTGATTCGGAGCAGTTCCCAGGCGCAGAGAAAACCACAGAAAAAGGACAGCCACAGCCAGGTAATCCGCAATTGCACTACCTGGAAACGGCGTGACCCCATTCCCGAAAAAGATATTTGGCCGAGGTTCCGGACACAGCCCAGAGCAGCGCGGCAAGAATGACACAGGCATATCCCATGCCGGGATTTTTGGAAGATTCTGAAATGTTCATGTTTGCTGGTTTCTGGATACTGGTTATAGGTTACAGGATTTTTGATACTGACCCTGCTCCATGACGCCTGACGCCTGATAACTGATAACTGATAACTGATAACTGATAACTGATAACTGATAACTGATAACTGAAACCCTATCGCACCAAATCCGCATAATGTCAAGGGGAAATAATTTAATATTTCATTTGTTTTTGAATAGTTATCAGAACGAACCTGAAGAGCCGGAAAATAAGGGACTGCGATTTTATTGCGGAAAATCAAACAGTCTATGGCAGCAAAGGAAATATTTCACAAAAATCATATCCGGACATTTCGAAATTCCTTTTCTGTTATTGACAGTATGCAGGTTTGGCTTTATAAACAGAGAGATTGCTAAACGCCAAAAAGTGGGTTGTTTTGTGGAAATATGTATCTTCCCGTATGGTAGGGAATTTGTGGTCTTGCGGTTGAATGGATTTTGTCTGTTATTGAGAATTTTGTCTGAACACAGATAAAATTGTCTGATATTTGGACAATGGGGATAAATGGAAACCGTATATGTGGTGCTTTTATGAACGAGAAGACATATAACGAAGCGTATTTAGCCGGTTGCACAGGGCTTGTTGGAGGATTTGCAAAAGAAGTCCGACAACAGAAGAATAAGTGCTAGAGAGGTCATTAAGGTTTATATTGTCCTTTTTATTGTGGAGAATGTTATTCAGATGCAGTGGTCAGAAAATGCAGAGATAAAAGAGACCATTTCGCACACAAAGCCAGACTGAGCCCTGTTTGCCATAAAGGAAACTGACCTGCATAATAAATGCAAAAAATGAAATTTGTGAAATCTTAAAGAAAAAATTTCCTGACGGCAAATGGGAAGTCGAAAGACCTATAAAAGAAAACAAGGAAAAATCTGACTCCGTTAGTACCTGATATAAGTGGAAGAATTAGAAATATACCGATAGCTATCGAAATACAGGCAAGTGTCTTATCGTTGGATAAAATTATCAAAAGAACCGTTCAATATAAATTGAGAAAATGCGCTATATTATGGATAATTCCTTTGAAAGAGCCCTTGGGAGACGAACCTTTCAGACCGAGACAGTTTGAGAAATATTTGCATTCCATGTACTATGGAAGAGAGCTTATTATTGGAATGAGGGAGATGGAACTCTGATAAAAACCTGTTCATTATGGAATGACTGAAAGATACATAGAAGAAAGCCATTGGTTTGAGGAAGACGGCACAGAAAGACATGAGGGCGGTTATCTGAAAAAATACAAAACAATCAAAACCCCGATTTACGGACGAAATGTAGATATATAGCAGAAGATTTTGAGAGAGAAGAAAGGGGAGAGTTTATACCCGAAAGCAAATGAAAAAAGCTGTGCCTGAATGTATAATTTACAAAGACAAATTGAAACATTGGTGGGATAAAGAGTAACTATTTTTATTAATCCGGCAATTTTTAATACCAAAAGCAAACATGAAATATTTTAATAATTTAAAATAGTTATAACAACTGATTACCTTCGTGGTGTTTAATTGCCGGTTTAATAAAATAAGCACATAACCAATCGTTCAAGCGGTGACGAGACTGTCTCTGCCGCTTAGCTTTATTTCTTTGGGCTTTTTAAAATTTGTAAATAAAAGAGGTGCTGAAAAATGGATTATGTAGCCAGTACCTGTGAAAAGATTTGAAAGTTGGTCACTGCTTCCGCTGGAAGAAAAACAGCGGTGATAAGCCACGGCGTTGCAGTCCGCTTTTCCGAATCTTAACAGAAGGTTTTTCTTGGCTCGGCAAAGTTCGGTTTTTTAAGGAAAAGTACGGTATGTATTTTTAAAACAGCTTCTGAAGCAGCCGTAAAGCAAAAATCATAAAAACCCTTAGATTGAAAGGATATTTTATGCAGGCAATTGAATTTGAAACCAGATCATAGAAAGGAATTATAGAAATTCCTGTAATCCACAGAGATTGGCATGATAAAACTGTAAAAGTCATTCTGATTAAAGAAGCGGAAAAAGGAAACAGAGACAGAGATACTCATACATTTTTTTGACCGTTTCAATGCGGATTTGACAGGTTATAAATTTAACAGGGACGAGGCAAATGTGCGCTAAAAAATGAGGTAACAAATCATGCAATTAACAATCAGTCTTCCAGATATTCTTCCGAATGAGAGAGTAGCACATTTTATTAAAAAGTGGAAGAATTTTTTTTTAAAAGAAGGTATTTCAGTTGAAATAAGACAGGAACTGTTCTTGATGATCCGTGGGATAATCTGAAGATACGATGAAATTGCTGTTGACACAGGCAGAGAAGATTTTGCAGAAACCATGATCATTATCTTTGTTGGGACACCCAGGCGATGATTAAACCTGTCTTTGTTGACACATCTGCACTGATAGCTATAGGTGACGGGATGTTTTTCTACTGTCAGGCAATTACAGTAAAAGACTATCTGAAGAAATCAAAGAGAGATTTTGTAACAACAGGTGCGATTCTGCTTGAATTCGAAATGCATTCAGTCCTCTCGGTCTCAAGCCTTCTTTGCACAAAGCTGATTGAAGTGGACAGTCAAAGAAGTGGAAAAACTGTAGTAATTGATGAAAAGCTGATACAGAGGGGTTTGACCTGCAGACAGATGAAAGACAAAGAATGGGGCTTGTTGACTGTACCATTATTGTTGCAAGAGATATGGGAATTACAGAAAATATTTACCGCCGATCATCATTTTGAACAGGCAGGTTTCACGATTTTATTAAAAAAGAACACCTGACCAGTAAAGCACCGGACAGGGGCGGAGAATCTGGCTCCTTTGTCCGGGTGAACTTGCTGTTATGTGCCTACAACCTGAAATTGCAGGGTATATTGCTTGTTGAAGACGCGGATGGAACTTGTGAATATTGCCGTTCTCAGGAAGGCGCTCGCTCCACCCCGCAAACCGCTTAGCCTGTCGTCATATAAAGGAAAGGAAAACAGTATGTCTGATACGTTAATATTAGAAGAACGTATTAAAAATACTATCCTGCTCGGCGAAAGTCATTTCAGGGAATTTAAAAGTGCCTTTGAGGGTTCTTCAGGCAATAAAAAACCGGGAAATGTAAAAAATCTTTGCCGATATATCGGAGAAGCCCTTGTGGCTTTTGCCAATGCAGATGGCGGTGAACTGCTTATAGGCGTTGAAGATGACGGTTCTGTCACCGGAATCCCGCACAATGAATCTGAGATTGAAAATATGCTTTCAGCAGTCAGAACCCATATACATCCTGATAACACCCTGCCTGTTGTTTATGCTTCAAAAATACAGATTGAAGAAAAAACTGTACTGTTCTTTCAGGTAAACAAAGGAACAACTGAGATTTATCAACTGCCGGACGGCAGATGTATGAGGCGAAGAGATAAAACAACGATTCCTGTGACATTCAGCCAGATTACATTTGATCGGCAGGAAATAAAATCCCGCGAGTATGACAGACAATTTGTGGATGGCGCAACTGTCAATGATTTGGATATACCTTATGTTCAGTCTGTTGCAGATAACTATCTCAGGGATCTGAGTGTTGAAAGATATTTGCAGCAGACCGGTCTTGCTGAATATTCGCCCGGAGGTTTTCGTCTGAGGATGGCAGCTATCCTGTTGTTTGCAAAAGATATTCAGAGGTGGCATCCGCGATCTCAGATAAGGATTCTCAAAGTCTTTGGTACAGAACTGAAATCCGGAGAAAATTACAATGTAATATCTGATGAAACAGTGCGGGGCAATATTTTTCAGCTTATCGAAAGGTCATGGGAACAGCTTCGCCCTTTTTTGGCTTATAAAACAGAGTTTGCCTCTGACGCAAGATTTGAACAGAAGTATATTTATCCTGAATGGGCGTGCAGAGAAGGACTTATCAATGCTGTTGCACATCGGGATTACAGTATTCAGAATGGTATTGATATATTTATTTTCGATGACGCAATGAAGATAAAAAGTCCCGGCGCGCTGCTTTCCACACTGACAATAAAAAATTTGGAAGAGCTGCAGGGAGCGCATGAATCCCGGAATGTGTTTATAGCAAAAATATTGCGTGAAAATAAATATATGCGTGAACTTGGCGAAGGTATGAAACGTATGTTTGAACTGATGGAACTGAGAGAACTTCAGAAACCTGTCCTTTATTCAAATGATATATGGTTCACCATTACCCTTCCCCATAAATCTGTCTTCAGTCATCAGCAGCAAAAATGGCTGTCGTTATTTGAATCATTTAATTTGTCACCGCGTCAGAAAAGAATTATTGTACTGGGAATCGAGAACAGAGAAATTTCACAGCTGGAAATCTATAATGCTCTTAACACAAAAGAGCTGAGAGTTTACAACGAAGAAGTCACTTTTTTGCGCAATAATAAAATTCTTGAACAAATCAGGAGCAATTCTCAGGCTCTGCAATATGCAAAAACGCATAAAATTTCCAAAGCACAGGTTAAGCGGTTTAAAGTAAGAGTTCCAAATATCTAAGCAAATGTTCCGGTGCACGGGCTATCTCCGCCACTGAACCTGCTGTCAAAAATTTTCATAATACAGAAAGGACTTCTTAACAAAAAACTGTTACCTGACTGAATTCAAGGTGATTCAATGCCAAACAAATCTCATTACAATGCCGGTTTAATTGCCATAAACACGATGAAAAAAAACGGGATGGCTCACAGTGCGGCGATTGACAGGAATGCGGGCGCTAAAACATTCCACGCCATTTATACAGAAGATTCTGCAGAATTTTTAAAGAAAATTCCTGACAATTCCATTCAGCTTATTCTGATTGATCCGCCTTACAATCTTGACATGGCAATGTGGGATACATTCTCAAATTATCTGGACTGGGCAAGGCAATGGCTGAATCATATAGAAAGAATTCTTGCTGATACAGGAAGTTGTGTAATATTCGGCGGATTTCAGTTTCAGGACTTGAAAAACGGTGATTTGCTGGAAATCCTGCATTATTTACGGCATAATACCAAATTAATGCTGATCAATCTGATTGTCTGGTATTACAAAAACGGAATGAGCGCATACCGGTATTTTGCAAACCGGCATGAAGAGGCCATCTGGCTTGCGAAAAGCAAAAAATATTATTTTAACTTGGATGATGTGCGCATTCCCTTTGATGAAAAAACCAAAGCAATCTATAAAAAAGACAAACGTCTGCGCCCGGAAAGCATTGAAAAAGGCAAAAATCCCACAAATGTATGGGAAATCGGCAGACTCAGCGGCAATTCGGCTGAACGTGTCGGACATCCCACACAGAAACCTCTGGAGATCATCAGACGTTTTGTGAAAGCATTGTCATATCCGAACAGTCTGGTATTGGATTTTTTTGCAGGATCAGGAACAACAGGCCGAATCTGCATTGAGGAGAAACGGAACAGCATACTGGTTGACAATGACAGGAAACTGACAGAATATTTTGACAAACATAAAGCGAACATGCAGACGGATATGTTTCTTGACAAGTATGAAATTAAAGAAAATCCTGACCTGAATGATTTTCTTGAAACAGTGATGAACTGTCAGAACTGATTTGAATAAAAGTGCAGAAATATTCATTTTCAGAGATCACCTGGGATTGTCTGATAACTGATCCTGATTTGCTTTTTTTCGGCATGATTTTTTGTTTAACAGGCTGTCTGATTTCGACAAACAAAATAACATCAGCAGGTACAGTATTTGACTGCGCGCCTCTTGACAAAATCAAACAGAAATAAACCAATGTCTTACATATTAAAACATTTTGACACTGAACTCATAAAATTCAGCATGACATCAGTCGGCATAAAAGGATTGTCTGCTGAGATTGTTGAAATTAATGAAAAACATAAAACTTTTTTTCCTATTGATTTGGAACTTACAGACAAAGGATTGCTGCAATGGCTTAAAAGGCGGATCATTCCCAAAAACAGGGCGTTTGTTCAGAATTTTCTTGCAAAACTGGGGCTGAATGTCAATGACACCAAAGGCATTATTGACATTTGCAAAGGTCTGTCACTGAATGACTGTTACTGGGTCATTGATGATTCTTTCAGCGGAACTTTTGCTGAATACAATTTGTATGACAACCGTTTTGACCATACTTTATCTTTAATTGCTTACACAGGATACGGTGATACGCAGAAAAGTGAATTTGCATCTACACCTGAACTGACAACACACGGTATGCTTCCCAAATGCTGGCGCAGAATGAAGGACGGCAGGATCATTCTCTTCAAGTCAGGTTCAGACGGTGCTGCAAATGCGGGAAATGAACCCTATTCCGAGTATTACGCTTTTCAGATTGCTCAGGCAATGGAACTTAATGCCGTGCAATACGATCTGAATCAATGGAAAAAAAAGCTTTGCTCCATATGCGAATTGTTTACAGACAAAAAACTGTCCTATATCCCGGCAGGCAGAATTGTCACAGAGGGCGGATGGGCAGCGGTCATAGACTATTACAAAATGCTTGGAAAAAAAATTTATGATTCACTTGCAGACATGCTGATTTTTGATGCGGTTATCTGCAATGAGGACAGACATTTTGGGAACTTCGGACTGATTGTTGACAATAAAACCAATATAATTACAGACACTGCACCGATATTTGACAACGGTTTGTCTCTTTTCAATTATGCAATGAATGATGATTTGAATGATTTGGACACATATGCTGAAACAAGACTGATGGCAACCTCCCATGATTTTTTGACCTTTTCAAAAGAAATCATAACAAAAAGACAGAAGCGCAGATTGGAGAAACTGATAAATTTCAAGTTTAAAAAACACAAATCATACAATTTGCCGGCATACCGTCTGAAACAGATTGAAAAATTTGTCCAAAAAAGAGTGCAGGAACTTTTGTCAATTCCTGCTGTCTCAGATTAACTTTCGTGAAAAGAAAAGATGAATTATGACAGAAATGTGAAAATGCCCGACCCGGCAGTTAGATGGATTGCGTTTATCGTCGCAAACGACTGGCTTGTTGTTAAGCATCCGTGCAGCAAACAGTTTTTGCACTCCAGGATCTGCTCTGACATAAATTTCCTTTTCTGAAATTTTTTAATTTTATATAATTTTCATATATACGGTTGATACATACAATGCCCAGACGAACTGACATCAACAAAATTCTTATTATCGGCGCCGGGCCGATTATCATCAGCCAGGCATGTGAATTTGACTATTCCGGCACACAGGCCTGCAAGGCTCTCAGGGAAGAGGGCTATGAGGTGGTGCTGGTCAACAGCAATCCGGCCACAATCATGACGGATCCGGAAACCGCGCACCGCACCTATATAGAGCCGGTGATCCCCGAAGCTGTGGCCCGGATTATTGAAAAGGAAAGACCGGACGCGCTGCTGCCCACTCTGGGCGGTCAGACCGGTCTGAACACAGCCATTGGCGTGGCAAAAATGGGGGTGCTGGAAAAATTCGGGGTGGAGATGATCGGCGCGACCGTGGAAGCCATCAACAAAGCCGAAGACCGTGATCTTTTCCGCAAGGCCATGCACCGCATTGGTCTGCACATTCCCCGCAGCGGCATTGCCAATTCTCTCAAAGATGCAAGGGAAATTGCCGCAGACATCGGATTTCCCATCATTGTCCGGCCCGCGTTCACTTTGGGCGGAACCGGCGGGGGTGTGGCCTATAATCCCGAAGATCTGGAACTCATTGCCAAAGCCGGGCTGGATGCCAGTCTCATTACCCAGGTCATGCTGGAGCAGTCCGTACTTGGCTGGAAGGAATACGAGCTGGAGGTCATGCGGGACAAAAATGACAATGTGGTGATTATCTGCTCCATTGAAAACCTGGACCCTATGGGCGTGCATACAGGCGACAGTATCACAGTGGCCCCGGCCCAGACCCTTACAGACCGGGAATACCAGATGCTCCGCAACGCATCCATTGACATCATGCGGGAAATCGGAGTGGATACCGGAGGTTCCAATGTGCAGTTTGCCATCAATCCCAAAAACGGGGAAATGATCGTGGTGGAAATGAATCCCCGCGTGTCCCGGAGTTCTGCCTTGGCATCCAAAGCCACTGGCTATCCCATTGCCAAGATTGCGGCCAAACTGGCTGTGGGCTACACACTGGATGAACTGCCCAATGATATCACGGGCGGAACCGCAGCCTCTTTTGAGCCCACACTGGATTACTGTGTGATCAAAGTGCCGCGCTGGACCTTTGAAAAATTCCCGGAAACAAAGGACTATCTTACCACAGCCATGAAATCTGTGGGAGAAACCATGTCCATCGGACGCACTTTTAAGGAAGCCCTGCAAAAAGCCATGCGCTCTTTGGAAATCGGCAGGCATGGGTTGGGAGCAGACGGCAAAGATGTGGAGGATGTGGAAGGCAGAACCCTGTCTTTGGAAGAGATTGAGCAGAAACTGGCAACGCCCAATTCACAGCGGATTTTTTATCTGCGCTATGCTTTGAAACAGGGCATGAGCGTTGATGAAATTTATGAAACCACAGGCATTGATCCCTGGTTTCTGCACCAGATGAAGCAGATGATCGGACTGGAACAGGAAATCGCGGGAGAAAAAGATGTCTGCAAAGCGGGGCTGCCGGATGCGGATCTGCTTACCCGTGCGAAAAAATGGGGATTTTCCGATATTCAACTGGCCCATCTTCTCGGTTCTGATGAAATCACAGTGGAAAAACACCGCAAAAATCTGGGCATCCGGCCGGTTTACAAACTGGTGGACACCTGCGCGGCTGAATTCCGGGCTTCCACTCCCTATTATTATTCCACCTATGAAACAGAAAATGAGGCCCGTGTCTCTGACCGGAAAAAGGTGATGATTCTCGGCGGCGGTCCCAACCGCATCGGTCAGGGCATTGAATTTGACTACTGCTGTGTCCACGCCTCGTTTGCTCTCCGGGAAATGGGGGTGGAAAGCATCATGGTCAACAGCAACCCGGAAACCGTTAGCACAGATTATGACACCTCGGACAAACTCTATTTTGAGCCGCTCACCCGCGAGGATGTGCTGCACATTGTGGAAACGGAAAAGCCCTTTGGCGTGATTGTGCAGTTCGGGGGACAGACGCCGCTCAATCTTGCGGTTCCTTTGGCAAAGGCCGGGGTTCCCATACTTGGCACACAGCCGGAAAGCATTGACCGTGCCGAGGATCGGGAACTGTTTCAGGCCATGCTGAAAAAACTCGGTCTGGTTCAGCCTGCCAATGGCACAGCCATGACGGTGGCAGAAGCCGCTGTTGTGGCAAAGGAAATCGGGTATCCGGTCATTGTCCGGCCTTCCTATGTGCTCGGTGGCCGTGCCATGAAAATTGTCTATGATCCCAAAGAACTGGAAACCTTCACACGACTGGCGATTCTTGCCTCTCCGGGACATCCCATACTCATTGACAAATTTCTGGAAGACGCTGTGGAAGTGGACACAGACGCGATTTCTGACGGCAAAACCACCATCATCGGCGGCATTATGGAGCATATTGAGGCAGCCGGAGTTCATTCCGGAGATTCGGCCTGCGTGCTGCCGCCTCCGAATATAAAAGGGAAAATCCTCAATGAAATCATGGAAGCCACAAAGGCCATGTCCGCAGAACTCAATGTTGTCGGACTGATGAATGTGCAGTATGCCATCAAGGACAGTCAGTTGTATGTGCTGGAAGTCAATCCCAGAGCCTCGCGCACCATTCCCTTTGTAAGCAAGGCCACCGGAGTTCCGCTGGCAAAACTGGCCACCAAAGTCATGCTGGGTATGCATCTGGCAGAGCTGGAGCTGACAAAGGAAGTGATTCCGCCCCATGTTTCGGTCAAGGAAGCAGTGCTGCCTTTTGACCGTTTTCCGGATGTGGACACGCTTTTGGGGCCGGAAATGAAATCCACCGGAGAAGTCATGGGCATTGACATGGATTTTGGTCAGGCATATGCAAAGGCGCAGTTGGGTGCAGGCCAGAAAATGCCTGTTTCCGGAACCGTGTTCATCAGTGTGCAGGATCGGGACAAAAAAGCGGTGCTGCCGGTGGCAAAGCAGTTCCATGAAATCGGATTTTTCATCATGGCGACCCACGGAACCTCGGCTTTTCTCAATGCACAGGGAATTCCGGCCAAAGTGGTCAACAAGGTTTCTTACGGACAGCCCCATGTGGTGGATGCCATCAAAAACGGGGAAATTCAGTTTGTTGTCAATACCGGTGTCGGAGATCAGACACGGGGGGACGGGTATCATCTGCGCCGGGCTGCCATCAAATACTGCATTCCCTATGCCACCACCATTGCCGGGGCAAATGCCATGTGCCAGGGCATAGCCGCTCTTATCAAAAACCGGATTTCCGTAAAGGCGGTTCAGGAGTACAATGCGGAGATGCGGGAGGAGAGGATATAGGATTCGGAAAAGGCTTTCACAAAACAGATAATCTGCGGCACTTCGGTGTCAGACGCGAATAATATTCCACAGTAAACCCTAAGGGTTTTGGAAACCCTTAGGGTTTTGCAGGGCATTTTATGCCGCTTTATTTTTCAGATTTCATATAAGCGCCGAGTGATGGCTGATCCTCAACCCTTTTTTGATAAGCTGTGTTTTTCTGAAAAAATAAGGAAATGAAAACAATCACCAGAAACAATTTATACATTCTGAAACTCTGGTTTATTCCCGGTGTGTTTTGCGTGTTTATGGGTCTGATAGTTTTATTCACATTAACACAGGCTTTCAGAGGTGATTTTAAAGGGTTATTTCACCTTCTGATATTGACAGGTGTCACTTCTGCGATTGTATACCATACTCGTATGCAAGCCATTCGGGAATTTGAGCATCTGTTAAGAAAGGATAACGCTTCAGAGGTGATTGAATATTATGAATCCAAATTGAAAGGATATCCAAACAGCAACTGTATGATGATTGCAGCATCATCTTTGGTGGCAGCCTTTTACGGGGAAACCAAAAGAGCAAGAGAGATAATTGAGTTGGCTTCTTTTACAGATAAAATTCCGCTTCTGAAGGCACAAGCAATGCAATCATTGGCATATATATCGTATATTGAGGGTGAAATATGCAAAGGTTTGGAACTTGCCGATACAGTAACAGAAAATTCGAAGATTTTTTCATTTGCACCAGGTCACAAGATGATGAGTTTGGCAGCTTCCAACTGTAAAAATATGGGTATCGTTCTTTTGGGAAAAGAAGATGACGAAACTGTTGCAGAACTGTATGATGGCTTTAAAAAGCTCCCTCTGCCGGGAAAAGTTGTGTCCGCATGGGGACTTTCAATTGCTTTATACCGACTGAATAAATATAATGAGTCTGACAGAATGAAGCATTTCATTATATCAAAAACACCGAATTTTCATCCGATTATTCAGAGTATCGAAATGGCAACGCAAATCGGCACAGCCAAAGATCGTATAATTTACTAATGTGAATTAAGAGTTAAAAATTTCAGAATGAATAAAAACAAAATGTTACATATTCATACAAAATTTGACAACTTTTAAAAAGTTGTCAAATCTTACCGGAATATGATTCTTAATTCCCATTATTATTGGAAAAACAGGCAGAATGAGATTGGCTGTTACGCATATATGCAAAAAAATGAGGCTGAAAACATACGATCCCATATTTTACATAAAATCAAAGAGGAATTTGAGCATGGCAACACATAATATTCGGTCAGGAAATTCTGGAAAGCATTCGTTCCATCAGACAGGGGGAAGGGAAAAGATATAGGCGGGAACAAAAACAGAGGAGAGACAAATATGGTCAGACTGCAAATCATATCCGACAGAGACAATATAATTCCTGTGATTCAGGACGCCATAGAAGCCAAAAGGAAACGCATGGAAATCGGGTTCCGGAAAACAGAGAAGGAAATTCAACGGTTTGAAATAAAATACAATATCTCTTCAGATAAATTTCTTGCTTCCTGCACAGCGGAAGATCTGGCAGGCGGAGATGAGGATTATATCAGTTGGATGGGAGAACTGAAACTGCGGGATGCCATTCTTGAGGAAATGCAGGCAATCAGTGAAATCGAATATATTTCTTAAAGACTGCCTGTCTGAACTCACGGAGATTATCAATGATTATTCCAAAACAGGATTCATTGTATCATCAGAAATTGTGAGTGATTTCAGGACAGAAAAAATCGGTTTTATCAAAGGGAAAATAGTTTTTTCTGATGAATCTGTTCTTTTTTTCAGAGAGTATCTGGACTTGCGCTGTTATATTGACAAAAAGGCTTATTCATTCCATTATCAGGACAGAAACACAAAACTGCTGTTCCGTTATGACAATGCCCTGCATAAACCCGCTCTTGGATTCAATGAGCATAAACATACAGCAGAAGACAGAATCATTCAGACATCGGTTCCTGACATGGGAGATATTCTGGAAGAAATTGCACGTGAATATCTCAGCAGGGAGTGTTGACAACTGATTATTGATGTAAGAAAGGCGTTGAACATAGCTGCCCAATTCAATATTTATGCTTATGATGCGTATTTTCTGGAATGTGCATATGCCTTACAAATTCCCCTGCTTTCTCTTGACAGACGTATCTGTGCGGCAGCGCAAAAACTGAAAATCCGAACTTTGGATATAACAATATGAAATCATATATATATTCAGAAGCACGTCAGAACCTCTCCGAAATACTCGATTTTGCACGTTCTGAGGAAGTCATTATCAAACGGAGAGGCGGAGAATCATTTATCATCAGTTATA
>JAWKPW010000015.1:0-75667 GCA_041390465.1 Desulfobacterales bacterium
ATCGGTCAGGTGCAGAAGGCCGGGGTGCAGGTGACATCCTCGGCAACAGAGCTGTCTGCCACAGCCAAGCAGCAGGAAACCGTGATGGCCAACCAGACCGAATCCGCGAATCTTGTGATCAAAAATGTGGGGGAAATTTCCGATGTTTCCGCAGAACTGGTGGAAACCATGCAGGAGGTCGCTGCCATGTCCGAGGAAACCGCCCGGTTTGCCAGCAGCGGTCAGACGGATCTGGCCCGGATGGAAGAGGCCATCCGCAATATGGAGGAGGCATCCGCATCCATTTCCGGCAAACTCGAGGCCATCAATGAAAAAGCCGCGAACATCACCTCGGTGGTGACCACCATCACCAAAGTGGCGGATCAGACAAACCTGCTTTCCCTGAATGCGGCCATTGAAGCGGAAAAAGCCGGGGAATACGGCAGAGGCTTTACCGTGGTGGCACGGGAAATCCGCAGACTTGCGGATCAGACCGCAGTGGCCACGCTGGATATTGAACAGATGGTCGAGGAAATGCAGAAGGCCGTGTCTGCGGGGGTGATGGAAATGGATGCGTTCATCAAGGAAGTCCGGCACAGCGCGGAGGATGTGGCCAGAATCAGCACGCAACTGTCCCGGATTATCACCCAGGTGCAGGCACTGACCCCCCGTTTTGAGACGGTCAACGAATCCATGCAGTTTCAGTCGGAAAAGGCCCAAAACATCAACCGGGCCATGCGCAATCTGGGAACAGAAATGCAGCAGACTCTGGAATCTCTGAAAGAATCCTTTCTGGCCATTGAGCAGTTGAACAAAGCGGCCAGAGGCTTGCAGAATGAGGTTTCCCGCTTCAAACTGACCTAGGATGATTTCATGCGAATCATTGCCATCGGCGCATCCGCGGGAGGCCCCCAGGCCATCGCGGAAATTCTTTCCGCGCTTCCTGCCCGGCTTCCTGCCGCAGTGCTGATTGTCCAGCATGTGAACCGGGAATTTTCCGCAGGACTGGCCGGCTGGCTGGCCAGACAGACTGCTCTGCCTGTGTCCATTGCAGCCGAAGGACAGAAGCCGGAAAAAGGCAGGGTGTATATGGCAGGCACAGATGAGCATCTGATTGTAAAGCCGGATTTCACCTTTTCCCATGTTCCCGGACTCAAAGCAATGCCGTACTGTCCCTCCATTGACATTTTTTTCCGCAGTCTGGCTCTTTGTTATACCGGCCCGGCCGGATGCAGGGATTGCCTGGCTGTTCTGCTGACAGGAATGGGAAAGGATGGAGCAGCCGGCCTGCTGGAACTGCGCAGAAGAGGATGCCACACCATTGCCCAGGATGAAAAAACCAGTGTCATCTACGGCATGCCCAAAGCAGCCAGGGATATGGGCGCGGCAGCGGAAATTCTCCCCCTGCATCAGATAGCCCCTGCCATCCTGAAATATGTGCAGGTGAAACCCGAAACCTTTCATCCGTAACTGCCTGAACCTGTAACCTGAAACCTGACACCTGAATCTCTGGTGCATTCATGTCCGAGCCCCTGAAATTGACCCTGCACCGGATTACCGTTCTTCTGGTGGATGACCAGCAGATGATCGGGGAATCTGTGCGCCGTATGCTCAGCAATGAAAAGGACATTGATTTTCATTACTGTCAGGATCCCACCCTTTCCATCCGCATGGCCAATGAGATTCGCCCCACAGTCATTCTGCAGGATCTGTTCATGCCGGAAATGGACGGGCTGCGGCTGGTGCGTTATTTCCGAGCCAATCCCGGGACCCGCGAGGTTCCGCTCATTGTCCTGTCCGGTGAGGAGGATCCGCGCACCAAAGCCGAGGCATTTGCCCTGGGGGCCAATGATTATATGGTCAAGTTTCCGGATCGGCTGGAGGTCATCGCGCGCATCCGTTATCATTCCAAAGGCTATATCAACCTGCTGGAACGCAATGAGGCATACAATGCGCTGCTCAAAAGCCAGGAGCAGTTGCGGATACGCAATGAATTCATCAAAAAAACCTTTGGCCGCTATCTTTCCGATGATGTGGTGGACAGCATTCTGGAATCACCCGAAGGCACAAAACTGGGCGGGGAAAAGCGCCGGATCACCATCATGATGACGGATCTCAGAGGTTTCACTTCGGTAAGTGAGCGTCTGGAAGCAGAGGATGTGGTGAAAATGATCAATATCTATCTGGAATGCATGACCCGGATCATTCTGAAATACCAGGGAACCATTGATGAATTCATCGGCGATGCCATTCTGGTGCTTTTCGGTGCACCGATTTTTCGGGAGGATGACGCGCAGCGCGCGGTGGCCTGCGCGCTGGAAATGCAGTTGGCCATGAAAGAGGTCAATGCCAGAAACCGGGCTGCGGGCTATCCGGTTGTGGCACAGGGCATCGGCATCAACACCGGTGAGGCAGTGGTGGGAAACATCGGATCAGAGAAACGTTCCAAATACGGTGTGGTGGGCCGCAATGTGAATCTGACCGCACGCATTGAATCCTTTACTGTGGGCGGGCAAATCCTGATTTCCCAAAGCACAAGAGAGGAATGTGAGCATCACACCAAACTGAAAATTGATGATGAAATTGAAATTATGCCCAAAGGTTTCACCAAACCTGTTTCCATTTATGAAGTCGGGGGAATCGGTGCTCCCCACCATCTTTTTCTTCCGGAAAAAAAGGATGCGGATTTGCCGGAACTGCATCCGCCGCTGCCTGTGCGTTTTACCATTCTGGAAGGAAAATATGCCACAGGGGACATCTTTGAAGGCCGGTTCGTGCGCATGGGAGAGGAACTCGCTGAAATTCAATCCGGAATACAGGTGGATCGGATGAACAATCTCCGACTGTTTCTCTGTGATGCAGAGAGAAAAGAAATCACGTCCGATCTTTACGCCAAAGTTGTCCATCCAATTCCCAAAGACAAAACCTGCTTCCGGATTCATTTCACATCTGTGCCTCCGGAGGCCAGAGAATTTATGGATGCTCTTGTCATCGGCAGGGCAGCATGATCTTATGGAAAACTGCTTTCAAAGATTGGAGAATGTCTGTTTTTTCAGAATGAAAAAATCACACCGGGAAAGGGAAGCGGAAAGCAAATCCGCAAGTTTCATATCTTGTCGGAAACAGGCCGGGGGCAGTGGGGACAGGTTTCTGTCCCCACTGCTGTTTCAGGAGGACGTTTTTATCCGAGAATGGCCTTCAGATCCGCATCCGGGGTGGAAATGGGCATGATATTGAATTTTTCCACCAGCACATTGAGAATGTTGGGTGTGATAAAGGCCGGCAGACTGGGGCCGAGCCGGATGTTTTTCACTCCCAGATACAGCAGGGTCAGCAGAATGGCACAGGCCTTCTGCTCATACCAGGACAGAATCATGGAAAGGGGCAGATCATTGACACCGCATTGGAATGCATCAGCCAGAGCCACCGCAATTTTGATGGCAGAATACGCGTCATTGCACTGACCGATATCCAGCAGACGGGGAATGCCGCCAATGGTTCCCAAGTCTTTGTCAAAGAAACGGAACTTGCCGCAGGCCAGGGTCAGAACCACGCAGTCGGACGGAATTTTTTCCACCAGTTGGGTATAATAATCCCGGCCCGGTTTGGCTCCGTCACACCCGCCCACCAGAAAGAAATGACGGATGGCCTTGCTTTTCACAGCTTCAATCACGGTTCCCGCGACACCCAGCACTGCATTGCGGCCAAATCCCACCATCACCTCTTTGCCCGGAGCATCTGCCGGAAAGCCGGGCAGTTCCAGAGCTCTTTGGATGACCGGGGCAAAATTTTTGTCTTTGATGTGCGTGACACCGGGCCAGCCAACCAGTCCGGTTGTGAAGATGTTGTCTTTGTATCCGTCTTTTGGTTTCTGAATGCAGTTGGTGGTCATAAGAATTGCGCCCGGAAACGCGTCAAACTCTTTGGCCTGATTCTGCCAAGCCGTGCCGTAATGTCCATAGAAATGGCTGTATTTCTTCAGTTCCGGATAGCCGTGACAGGGCAGCATTTCGCCGTGGGTGTAAACATTGATTCCCTTTCCCTGGCTCTGCTTCAGGATTTCTTCCAGATCCTTGAGATCATGACCCGAAACCAGAATGGCTTTTCCCTTTTTGACTCCCAGCGGCACTTTGGTGGGAACCGGATGGCCATAGGTTCCGGTATTGGCCGCATCCAGCAGTTCCATGGCACGGAAATTGATTTCACCGCATTTCATGACCAGTCCCACATACTCATCCGCTGTTTTGCTTTTGTCCAGCGTTGCAGCCATGGCTTCCTGGATGAATGCGAACACGGCATCATCTGTCTGGCCCAGAATCGCGGCATGATCCGCATAGGCTGCCACGCCTTTGAGTCCGTAAATGAGCAGTTCCCGCAGGGAAAGAATGTCCGGATTTATGCCCGGATCAGACTGTATTCCAACTTTTTCCCCCTGGGCCACCAGAGCCTCCGGTGTGGCCGCGGGAGTGAATTTTGCGGCTTCCTCTGCAAAATCGGTTTTTCCGCCTTTGGCGGAAATCTGTTTTTTGAGTTCTTCCCTTTTTGCGACACATTCCTTCAGCAGTTCCGCAAACCGGGCCGGATCAAAATCCACATTGGTCAGGGTGGAAAAAATGGCTTCACAGGTGAAACGGTTTGCACCTTTATCAATAATGCCTTTTTTCCGGGCCTCCACAGCAAACAGCGAGAGTCCCTTTACCGCATACAGCAGCAGATCCTGCAGAGAAGCCACTTCATGGCTTTTGCCGCATACGCCGCCTTTGGTGCAGCCTGTTCCTTTTGCCGTCTGTTCACACTGAAAACAAAACATGATGTCCTCCTTCTTGCGTTGATGTTGACAGAACTGTCACAGGGATTGTACATTCCCCAAAAACAAAATTCAATCCTTAACTTTTTTTCAGAAATTAAAATTGCATAAAAATATGAATAAACGTATCTGCAAAATGATTCTGGGCTGAATATGACGGAAAACAAAGAAATAATCATTGACATATGTCAAAAAAGAGTATTTTTATCTTTTTTCTCCTGTTTTTTTCTGCTGTCAACTTTTGTCTTCGGAAAGCGGAATCAATGAACAATACAATGAACATCATTGCCAGACTTCCCTTTTTTGAGGGGCTGTCTCCGGAAGATCTCAATGCCATAGGCAGGATTGCTGTGAACAGACATTTCAGCCGGGGGGAAATGATCTTCTGGGATGGGGATGCGGCAGACGGTTTTTATGCGGTTGCAGATGGAAAAGTGAAGATATTCAAACTTTCTCCGGAGGGAAAAGAGCAGATTTTTCACATATTCGGCCCCGGCGAACCCTTTGGGGAAGTTCCTGTGTTCAGCGGGAAATCCTTTCCGGCCAGCGCGCAGGCCATTGCGAAAAGCCATCTGCTTTTTTTTCCCCGCAGAGAATTTGTGGAACTCATTACCGCAAACCCCTCCCTTGCCCTGAACATGCTGGCTGTTCTGTCCATGCGGCTGCGCTATTTCACGGTGCAGGTTGAACATCTTTCCTTAAAGGAAGTGCCGGAGCGGCTGGCCGCGTATCTGATCTATCTGGCTGAGGAGCAGGGAAGGAAAGACGCTAGGGAACTCAATATCTCCAAAGCGGGCAGTTTGCCAGCCTGCTGGGAACCATACCCGAAACCCTGTCACGGATTTTTGCCAAAATGTCCGGAGACAGTCTGATTCGGGTGGAAGTGTCACAATATTTTCCTGCTGGATCCGGAGCGACTGAAAGAACTGGTTGAACACGGAAAAGCCGGGGCTTTGGATCTGCGACCCTGAGCAGGGCCTGTCTGCTTCTCTGAAATATATCTCAGTCCCGTTTCCATAAGCATTTCCCTCTCTAACAAAACAAAGTTGTCTTTCAATGATTTTTGCGGGAAATTTTTTCTGATGCCTGCTTTCGCAGAGTGACGTCATTCCGGCGAAAGCGAATCCAGTGTTTCCACAAAACAGATTGAAGAACCTCAAAAAAATAAATCTTGCCAGAAATCATCATGGTATTTTATAAAACAGCGTCCGGATTTGCCGGACAAAGCATATGTTCCAGGTATATTTTGATACTGGATTGCCAGCATATAAGCAATAAACAAGCGAATTGGGTATGAAAAGAATCGTATTGCTTTTGTTCATCACTTTGTCAGTGGTCGGATACTTTCGCCGGCTTTGCCCAGACAGCAGGCCCGGAAGCCGGAATATGCGGTCTGCTGCACCTGCAAAGATACCGTGACAGCACCGGATGTCAAAACAGAACCTGCCCAGGCTGTCGTGACTCCTCCGGCTGATGCAAAAACAGGAACTGCTCCTGAACCGCAGAAAGATGCTGTAATGCCAGCGACCACGGACGGCAAAACAGAATCCTTTGCCAAACTGTCTCCGGGGGTGTATTCTTTTGAGCAAAGCGGCATTCAATTTATGGAAGAGGAGGACGGTTTCAGCGGAACAGGCTCACAGAAACTGCAACTGGATCTGAAACCTGACGGCACGTTTGCCATCACAACCTATGTGACAATCCCGGAGTCCGGCATCCAGAATCAGGCGTTTATCAATTTCCGGGGAAAGTGGAAACAGGAGGGAGACAAACTGATTCAGTCTGAAATCCTTGCCCAGTATTTCAATTTTGAAACCGGTTCCTTCTCTCCCTGGGAAGCTCCGGATGGATGGGAAACAGAGGTTACGGTGAAAATCCGGAACATCACTCCCGGCACTTTTCAGGAATATGATGAAGAATCAAAGACCTGGGCTACCTGGAGCAAGTTGTAGCCTTTTCCAGAAGACTTGGCCCGGCAGTCTGGTGCCGGGCTGTTTTTTTCTGACTGATCGTCCTGCACTGCTCTGACTGCGGGGAACCATACATGAAAAGCGGTGCTGTCGGCAGAATCGAAACCCTTCTTGACCGCATTGCCGAATTGCAGTCAGAAATATCCTTTGTTCAGTATCAGGCTGCATGACGCAGTTATCCCCGGCAAACCCTAAGGGTTTCCAAAACCCTTAGGGTTTTTTCGGACAAACATTTTCTGAAAGGCCAGGCAGCGCAATTTTATCCACCTGTTTTTACACCCAGATTATTCATAAACTTAAATCCGAAGGATTGATATTATTATAGAATATCCTGTGAGCCCTGCATATTAAAATCCCGAAAGGATGGCATTGTATAATTTCACCCTTTCAGGGATCGGGACAGCGGCAGTTTCCCGATTCTCCTCCAAAAGAAAGGGAGGGTGTTTTCGATGTTCATATTATGTTAAAGAAGAAAGGAGCAGTGATGAAAAATCTTTTCATTGAACAGAGCAGACTGGATATTCTTGCCATTCTGGATGATATAGAGAAAAATCAGGAAATGATCCTGATATACCGGGATGGAAAGCCGGTTGCCAGCATTTCTCCCTGTAAACGCAAAACCCAAAGCAGACTTGTTCCTCATCCGGCCATGAGCCGGATCCGTATCAAATATGATCCCACAGAAGAAATGGATCAAAACGAATGGCCGGAGGATGCCTGATGCTTATTCTGGATACCTGCGCTTTGTTATGGCTTGCACAGGGCAGCGGCCTGAAACCCTCTGTTCTGAAAAAAATCGAACTGTCGCCGGTTGTTTACATTTCAGCAATTACAGGGTTTGAAATCAGTCTGAAAAGCAGAAAAGGAAAACTGGAACTGCCGGTTTCCCCTGAAAAATGGTTTGATATTATTCTGAACCATCATGATATTTCAGTTGTTGCGGCAGATTTGGATATTTGCATAGCCGCCAACGATCTGCCGTTTTTTCACAGCGATCCCTGTGACCGCATGATCATAGCGACTGCACAGATTCTGAAGATACCGATTGTCACTGCTGATGAGAAATTCAGGAGTTATGATGTGGAGATAATTTTTTGATCATCATTCCGTTCCCTCGTTCCGCATCAATGCCATTGACGTAAGGGCGGCGACTTTCCAGGCTCCTCTTATGAAAAAGAGGGATGGAGGAGGAATTTCTCTTTTACAATCTCAAGGAAAGAGTGTGAAACCCAAAGTTTTCATCAATTATGCCAAAGAAGACTTGCAACTGCTCCAACGTCTTTTGCTGATGATCTGAAAGAGGCCGGGGCGGAACCGTGATAAAGAATCGATCCTGCTTGCGGGTCAGAACTGGCAGGGATACCATTACCTGAACCATCCGGAAAGCCATTTTCGGAAAGAATGTTTTCCTCCAAATCTCTGACAGCACGGGGATTTATCCAGACCGAACTGAAAATGGCATTGAAATTCTGAAAGAGTTTCCCCAAAACGAAATTTTTTGTCATACCGGTCCGGATTGATGAATGCAAAACTGCGGATCTCCAACTTGGAAACTTCATGCCGTTGATCTGTTTCCTCTTATTCGACATAGCTTTCAGAAAATTCTGAAAACAGTTTTTTCCCAAAGGCGGGATTTCGCAGAAAAAGACAAAGGCATTTCGCGGAAGAAACGCGTGAAAACCGATTCTTTACGACCAACCGCGACCATTGCTGTGCCGAATCCCTGCATGAAACCATTCCCCTGGCTGGGTCTAAGACCAATTCCGGTTCAGCAAAGATTGAGGATATTTATGTGCCGCCAGGGCCATGCTGGACAACTGCGGATCGGCAAATCCTGTTTTGCCGATGTGCCGAGGATGCGGAAAAGCAGCTTGCCGAGTGCCGGGGCGGGCTGGAAATCCATGTGCCGGACGCCTTCAAAGAAGCGGAAAAGAAAACCGCCGCGGAATTGTGATTTGGGCGATCCGGGTTCCGGAAAAACAACCCATCTCCGGCGGGTGCGTTGATAGAAATCAAAGGCGGACGGAAAACTGGGACTGCTCCAAAGACATGATCCCGGTCTTCTTTTCCCGCTCCGTTATCTGAAGGATAGAGCCGGAATCTGATGATTTCATTCAGGATCGCTGATCACCCAACTCTGAAACGCCCGAAGGATTCGAAAAACGCCAGCGGGGAAACCTGCTTTTTCTGCTGGACGGGCTGGATGAGAAAATGTCGGAAACCGCTTACCGGGCAAAAGGTCTGCCGGTGGATTGAGACCGCGATGAAGGTTCACAGAAATGCCGGTTTGTCATCACCCGCCGTTTGCCGGGTACACGGAACAGAGCCGCCTGAGCGAAGACTTTCTGAAATGCACATGCGGCTCCTGACAGCGGAGCAGGCTGGAGAATTCATTCACAACTGGTAACGGCATTGTGGAAACCGCCTGCCTCAGCGATCCGGCACAGGCGAAAATCACGGCAGCGGAAAATGCGGACAGGTTGATTGGAAATACTGAAAAGACCGGAACTTGATCCTGGCTGGGTGTTTGAAATGACCCGCAATCCTTTGCTGCTGACCAATATCTGCCTGGTGCATCTCAGCCGGGGCAATCTCCCCACAATGCGGGCAGCCCTGTATGACGAATGCACGGATGTTCTGCTGGAGCGGTGGCGGGAGCCGGGAATTGAAACCAAAGTCGCCAGCCCAGACCGGCAGGCGGGTGCTGCAACCGTACTGGCCAGGATCAGAAAGACGGTCGCACCCAGGCAACAGCCGATGAACTTGCGCTGGTCATGGATGCGGTTCTGAAAAACCGTGGAATGGAACCACGGAGACGCAAAGAAATTCTTGTGTGACCGTGCGGATGAAAGCGGGATTCGACCGATGGGATCAGAGCATTACGGTTTCATGCACTTGGGATTTCAGGAATACCTGGCGGCCAGGGAAATCCGGAGACTCCATTATGAAGAAGACTCGTCTGTCCTGAAAAACCTGCCGCAAGGTTCGGAGACAGTTGCGGCAGGAAGTCATCCCAAATCTGCTGGCTCTGAAGACCTTCGGTGTTCCGTCCCTTTATGCGGGAAGTGCTAACTGCCGGTTTTTGTCAATCATCCGGATATACTGGAAATGTGCCTGGGACGACGCGGCCGAGAAATCCCTGAAGCCTTTTATGGAACTGATTCAACTGAAACCCGGAAAGGACAGAAACCTTTGGGAACGCCAACTGGCTGTCCTGCGCATTGCGGAACGGCTGGACAAAGCCGGTGTGGAAAAGCTGATTCCGGCATTGCAGAACCATCCCCATGACAGCATCCGGCAGTGGTTGCGGGAACGGGCGGTTCAGGAAAAGCAGAAAGTGATTCATGCCGAAAAAGGCGGTTATGAACTGGTCTTCATACCGGGCGGAACCTTTATGATATGGGATCACCGAGAATGAGGAGGGCAGATATTATAGTGAAAGCCCCCGGCATGGTCCGCGGATCTGATTTTTAACATGGGACGTTACCTGAAAGACCAATGAGGAATACGGACGCTTTCTGAAAGAAAATTCCGCAAAGCGGAAGAACCGGAAATATTGGGGAGACAGGAAGTACAACCAGCCCAAGCAGCCGGTGGTCGGCGTAAGCTGGCATGAGGCCAAACAATACGCAGAATGGGTCGGTCTGGTTTTGGCTTCGAAGCCCAGTGGGAATATGCGCAGTCGGGCCGGAACCGCCACCCCTGTTATACCGGGGATACGGAAAAAGATTTGATCGTGCCGGGTGGTACAAGAGAAAATTCCGGCAGAAAACTGCATCCGTGGGGAAAAGAATCCAATGCCTTTGGTCTGGTATGACAGCGCACGGGCATGTATGGGAGTGGTGTGAGGATGACTGGCATGGCAACTATCAGTCTGCACCTGATGAGGGAAGCATGGGCGGATGACCCGCGGGCTCGTCCCGGGTCCGGGGCGGCAGTTGGGACAACGATGCTCGGTACTGCCGGTCGGCTTTCTGCGGTCTCGACCACCCCGGTTTCTGGCCCATTAACCTCGGTTTTCGGGTTCAGAGGTCTTAGTTTTTGCCCTTTTACCCTTTACCCTTTGCGGAGCAGAAAATTTTTTTTCTCGTTCCTACGCTTTGTGTCCGGGAACTTAACCCCTTCTGGGTTCTCCCTGAAGCGGAAGCGGAGCCGTAGGTCGGATTAGCAAAGCGTAATCCGACACATTTTCTGTGATTTGTGTGATTGTGATTGCGCATTGTCTGAACCGGGATTCACAGTATTGGATCATCATGAAAATCCTTTCATCAGGTGAATCAGGGTTCAGACAGGAGATTGTCTGAACCAATTGTCTGAACCGGGATTCACAGGATTAAGGATTTACTGATCATCATGAAAATCCTTTCATCAGGGTGAATCAGGGTTCAGACAGGGATTGTCTGAACCAATTGTCTGAACCGGGATTCACAGGATTAAAGATTTACAGGATTTGATCATCATGAAAATCCTTTCATCAGGTGAATCATGGTTCGGACGGGGGGATTGTCTGAACCAATTGTCAGAACCGGATCTACGGGATTAAGGGATTTACAGGATTGGATCATCATGAAAAATCCTTTCATCAGGTGAATCATGGTTCGGACGGGGATTGTCTGAACCAATTGTCAGAACCGGGATTCACGGGATTAAGGGATTTACAGGGATTGATCATCATGAAAATCCTTTCATCAGGTGAATCATGGTTCGGACGGTGGGATTGGTCTGAACCAATTGTCTGAACCGGATTCACGGATTAAGGGATTTACAGGATTGATCATCATGAAAATCCTTTCATCAGACAGTAGGGTGGGCACATGTTTTTCCGTGCCCACCATCCCTTCAAAAACAGCAGTGGTAGATCGGATTAGTCCGGCACAATGTTATTACTCGTCCGCCCGGGAAATAAATTTCCGAGTTTGGGCGATGTGCCGTCCTGCCGACGGTGTTTTGTCCCATAGGGACAACCCAAAATAGCCCGGCAATTTCATTGCCGGGTGTTGAATTGCCCGGAAATTCATCTCCGGGCGCACTGTCATTATTTTTAAGGATGCATCAGCAATCATTCAACCTTTTCATATAAACAGCCATGATACGAATTGACAGACTGACAAAATACTACAAAGACCTCCATGCCCTCAAAGGCGTGTGCCTGCATGTGCCGGAAGGCGAACTGTTTGCCTACCTCGGCCCCAACGGCGCGGGAAAAACCACCACCATCCGGATTCTCACCGGGCTGACCAAACTTTCCTCCGGCGATGCATTTCTCAACGGTTTTCACATTGTCAAACAGACCCTGGACGCGAAACGCCAGTGCGGGCTGGTTCCCCAGTCCGTGAATCTGGATCAGGAACTCACGGTGTTTGAAAATCTGGATGTGCATGGCAGGCTTTTCCATATGCCGGTGCGGAAAAGAAGGGAGAAAATTCACGAACTTCTGACCTATATTGACATGCTTGACCGCAAAGATACTCCGGCCAAGCAGCTTTCCGGCGGCATGAAACGCAGGGTGATGATTGCCCGTGCGCTGGTGCATTCTCCCAAAGTGCTGTTTCTGGATGAACCCACGGTGGGGCTGGATGCGGGCATCCGCAGGCGCATCTGGGCTTTGATCAAGAAAATCCAGCAGAACGGCGCGACCATTTTTCTCACCACCCATTACATTGAAGAGGCTGAATTTCTGGCGGACCGGGTGGCCTTTCTGGATGAGGGCAATATCGTTGCCACAGACACGCCGCAGAACCACATGGATCGGCTGGGGGAATGGGCCATTGACAAAGTGATTGACAATGAAATGAACACCGCATACTTCCGGACAAGGGAGGAGGCCAAAGCCTATTCCGCTGACCAGCACGAGAGTTTCACCCTCCGCCGGGTCAATCTGGAAGATGCGTTTCTGTCCCTGACCGGAAAAAAAGTCAGCGGAAAGACTCCAGGAAAGGAAATGCCATGATACAGGGATGGAGTGCCATTTATTACAGAGAACTGCTGATTCTGCGGCGCAGACTGTCCCGGATGCTGGCATCCATGTCTGTGTCCCCGCTGCTGTATCTCATCGCGTTCGGTTATGCAATGGGCGGGCATGTGCGCATTGATGGCCATTCCTACACGGAATTCCTGATTCCGGGGCTGGTGGCCATGAGCAGCATGACCCAGGCTTTTGGCATTGCCAGTGAAATCAATATCTCCCGCTTTTACTGGCATATCTTTGAGGAATTTCAGGCCGCGCCCATCAGCAGTATGGCCTATGTGTGCGGAGAAGTGCTTGCGGGAATGACCCGTGCCCTGATCGCTGTTACAGTGATTCTTATCTTGGGATTGCTGTTCGGGGTGGTTCTTTCCTGTCATCCCCTGTTCTGGCTGGCTGTGCTGCTCAACAGTTTCATCTTTGCCTCCATCGCGGTGGCCGTTGCCATGCTGGTAAAATCCCATGCGGATCAGGCAATGGTAAGCAATTTCATCATTACCCCTATGGCTTTTCTGGGCGGAACCTTTTTTCCTGTAGACCGTCTGCCGGAATGGGCGCAGACTTTGCTGTATTTCCTGCCCCTCACGCATGCGGCCAAATCCGTGCGGGCAGCGGCTTTCGGACAGGCTCCGCCACTGCTGTCCTACGGGATTATGGCCGGGATCGGCTGCATCTGCTTTGGCATTGCTCTGGGCTGTGTCAACCGGGCAAGGGATTAGTGCATAAGCATGTTGAATTTTACAGAATCAAAAACTGAATTTTTTCAAAAAATTCAGTTTTTTCATTTCAAAAAGTTTACGGCACTGACACCCTCTGTCCGTGACACCGGTCTGCCCCGGAGAAAGGATTCTGCCTGCAAAGAGACGTCCGGACCCTTTGCCGGCTGCAAGGTATACCGGGGGAATTCCGTGACCGGGATCGAAACCGGAATGCCCCCGGCCTTCCGGGAGCTGCTGCGGCAATTCAGCATAAATTTTCGGTTGCATCATTTGCAGAAAAACCGGATTTTTTGGAAAAATCCGGTTTTTTCATTGCATCAGATGGGCGGCGCGATGGTCACCAGCAGCCGCAGATTGGTTTTGGCCTTCAGGCCGTGAGGTTCCCTGATTTCACACACAAGAATGTCTCCGGCTTTCACCGGTTTGGAAAATCCTTTTTCCCCAAGAAAATCCCCTTCCCCTTCCAGGACGACAAGACTGAGTTCCCCGTCAATGTCATGGGAATGAACCGGCAAAGTCTGCCCCGGCCTGAAATTGAAGTTGATGATTTTGAAATTCGGGGAATCATGGACCAGAAGTTTTTTCAAAGATTTCTCATCAAAATCATTGGCTTCGTACAGATGGATGTCTTTCATAAGAATCTCCTTTCAGATTTTTCCGGGTTATCAAACGGCTGATTCCGAAATTCCCCTCCCTCAGGGGAGGGGAGCGTTTTCATCAGATGTTTGACCATTACCCTGTTTTTTTGGCAAAAAATGACATTCGGATGCCGCGCAGGAGAAATACCAGCAGCAAAATGGCTCCTGCGGCAAAAATGATGTCCGGCACGACCCGCGCCCAACTGAAGGCACGGATTACCGGCCCGGATGCGATTTCCGGGCTTCTGGCATACCAAAGTCCGTGCGTCACGGCAAACCGGAACTGATAGAAGCCCGAGGGAATCAGACTGAAAACCGCCATGGTGGCAAGGCCGCCGTTAAGTCCCCAGAACGTCCATTTCAGCAGCCTGTCTGACCAGGCCCGGGTGCTGATGATATGTCTCACGGAAAAAAGAAGCAGGGAAATGGCCAGCATTCCGTATACACCGAACAGGGCTGTATGGGAATGAATGGGGGTGGTGTTGATTCCCTGTGTATAATAAAGAACAATGGGCGGATTGATCATGAATCCGAACACGCCCGCGCCCACCAGATTCCAGAAGGCCACGGAAACAAAGAAGTACACCGGCCATTTGTAAGGCCAGTTTTCACCCCCGGATTTGATGATTTTCAGATTGTGCGCGGCCTCAAATCCCAGCAGGGAAAGGGGAACCACTTCCAAAGCCGAGAAAACCGCGCCCAGAGCCATAATCGCCATTGGCGCACCGGACCAGTAAAGATGATGGAAGGTGCCGATGACCCCGCTGCCCAGATAGAGAAAAATTGTGAAATGAACGGAAATCAGCGCGAATTTTTTGCTCACCGCACCAATGCGGGACAGCAGAAAGGCCATAATCACGGTTGCGAAAACCTCGAAGAATCCTTCCACCCAGAGATGCACCACCCACCACCGCCAGTATTCGGCATCAGACAGGTGGGAGCCTTTTCCGTACATCAGCCCGGCCATGTAAAACAGGGGAATGCTGACAGAACTGTACAGCAGCATGTGCGTAAGTCCGCCGCTGTCCTTTTCCTCGCGCATGGCAGGCAGCACCGCCCTTGCCATGAGAATCAGCCAGATCAGCATCCCGGCAATCAGCAGAATCTGCCACACCCTGCCCAGTTCAATGTATTCATATCCCTGATGCCCCAGATAAAAGCCCTTGTCCCCGAAAAAGCCTGTGACCGAAAGCCAGGCTCCGCTCATTGCGCCCACAACCACAACCACGACTGCGGCAAAAAGCACGACAACCCAGAATGCCTGACCTTTGGGTTCTGTGCCCACAAAGGGGCCGATGAACAGACCGGCCGCAAGAAAACAGGTGGCGATGAAGAAAACCGCGAGCTGGAGATGCCAGGTGCGCGCGGCAGCATAGGGCAGGATGTTTGACAGATCAAGGCCGTAAAAATGGTTTCCCTCAACCGTGAAATGCGCAGTGACACCGCCCATGCCAATCTGCAGGACAAAGAGCAGCACAGCCACAGCAAAATACAGCAGCGTGGCCTTCTGGCTGGGCGTGGGCGCGGGTTCCGGAAAATGGCTCAGGAGCTCAGCGGAATATTCTTTGCTCTGCACATAGCGGAGATAGAGGAAAAGCGTAATGCCAATGGCAAAAATCAGCAGAATCACACTGACAATGGACCAGATCAGGGCATCCGGAAGCGGATGATTGCCCACCAGCGGATCATAGGGCCAGTTGCTGGTATAGGTATATTCCTTTCCGGGCCGATTGGTTCCGGCAGCCCATGCCAGCCAGGCAAAAAAACTGCTCAGGACCCGGCCTTCCTCATCATTTTGCACAATCCCGGCCTGCAGTCCCATCCGCTCATTGCCGTAAACAAAAAGATGGGTATAGTAATCCCTGAGCGCGGTAAAGGCTTCTGCCTGAAACGGTGTGAATTCCAGAACCTTTCCCAACGGATCATAGCGGCTGGTCTTGATTTCCTCTCTGATTTTTTCGGTGATGGCCGCACGGGTGGCAGGATCCAGATCATCAAATTCGGCCTGACTGAAATCTTTTGCCTTCTTGTTCCGGCATTCCCAGATGTCGCCGCCAGATAAAGACCCATGCGGTGAAGAAAATCCGCAGACCAGTCCGGCGCCAGATAGGCTCCGTGTCCCCATATGGTTCCCATATGCTGACCGCCCCGGCTGAAATACAGATTCTGGCCGCTGAGAATATCCTCACCGGTGAATACCGTCTCTCCGGAAGCCGTGACAACACTTTCCGGTATGGGCGGTTTTTCTTTGCGAATCATGAATCCGCCCACAATCAGTACCCCGAAGGACAGTACCAGACAGAACAGCAGAATGGCTCTTACCTTTTGATTTTCCATAAACTGTCTCCTTTCAAAATGGTTGGGATAAGGTTTGCTTTCAGAAACATTATTACAAAACAAAAGGCTTGGGAGAATCGGTATCAGAGTCCCGAATTGGGGGGACCCGGATGAAGCAGATGTTATGCAAACTCACTGGCTGTCCGCATCAGGCGCACACGCAATGCTGCGGCAGATTTCAGCAAGAAAGACTTCCATATCCATGCCATAGGTCTGCGCAATCTCTTCGAGTGTATGAAATGCCTCCGCGGGACACCGGACACAGTGCATCCGTTTTTGGATAAAAACACCGGCTGCCTCCGGAAAGCGATCCAGCAGACATTTCACTGTCAGTTTTGGGGAAATGCTGTAATGATTTTTTTCCATGCCGGGATATAAGCATGTTTTGTGAAAAGAAACCTTGTTCTATGTCAAAAAAAGGAAAATTTATGCAAAATCTTCTGCAAAGCTGATCAGGGCATGGGGGTTGAGGACAAGAATTTTTCTGTTTTCCGTGCGGATCCATTGGGATCGTTCCCATGAACTCATTACACGGCTCACGGTGTAAAAGGTTGTTCCGGTGAAATCTGCCAAGTCTTTGCGGCTCATGGGAATGTCAATGAGAATCCCTTCGGCAGTTTTTATGCCGGAATGCCGGATAAACCGCGCCAGGGTTCTGGCAATCCGTTTTTCCACAATTTCCGTGCTCACCTCTTTGAACCTTTCCTGTATTTCGCCAAGCTGTTTCAGAACCATTTCCAGAGCATGAACTGCAATGCCGGGATAATCCCTCATCAGTCTTCGCATGGTGTTCCGATCCCAGAAAAGTGCTTCTCCGGACTGAATCACCTCAGCGGTCACAGGGTAAACAGCGTTTTCCAGAACCGAGACCATTGCTGTGAATTCATTCGGGCCGATATAGCGGATGATAACCTCATCGCCTGATTCATTGTACTGCACCAGTTTCAGACGGCCTGCGCGGAGAAGAAAGATATGTTCCGCGGGATCCCCCTGATGAAAGAGAATCTGCCTG
This sequence comes from Desulfobacterales bacterium, assembly GCA_041390465.1. GTDB lineage: Bacteria > Desulfobacterota > Desulfobacteria > Desulfobacterales > Desulfococcaceae > JAABRU01. The sequence continues at coordinate 17,428 of JAWKPW010000015.1, forward strand.
CCCCCCAGTTTTCTGCACTTTGCACAGTTGGCCGCATCGGCCAGGGCATTTTCCGGCAGTCCGGTGAACAGATCGGTATTCTCCAAGAAATTTCTCTCAGTCGCATTCATATGATGAAAATCCTTTCGGTGGAAAGGGCAGGCCCGGAATCGGATTGGTTCAGAATAGTCCTTGATTATCTTTTTGTTTCATATTATCTGCAATCCCCAGACGTAACAAATTCGCTGAAGAACCGGTTTAAACAGTCAGTATCATAAAGGCGATCTCATGTATATTGTTGCAGATTCCCATGTAAACACCGAAGCAGGACCTGCTTTTCTCCGGATGCTGGAATTTCTGGCAAAATCCGGCGAAGATATTGTATTTCTGGGCGATATTTTTGATCTCTGGATTGCCCTGCCCGGATATGAAACTGAACTTCACCGGCAGTTTCTGGCTTGGTGCGCGGTGCAGAAACAAAAACAAAGCATCGGGCTGGTGGAAGGCAATCACGAATTTTTTGTCGCGCAGGAAAAAAAACTGTATTTCACCTGGGCTGCGGATTCCGTTTTTTATGAAACCGCAGCCGGACTTCTTTTCTGCCACGGAGATACCGTCAACACCAAAGACAGAAATTACCTGCTCTTCCGGAAGCTGACCAGGAACATTGTGATCAAAAGCCTTCTGCGTGTCATTCCCTTTGGGCCGATCATTGTGGAACAGATCAAGAGACAAATCAAAAGCCGAAAAAGCGAATTTCGGAAGCATATGCCAAAAGAGGAGATTGTGCGCTTTGCAGATGAACAGTTCAGAAAAGGGATTCACACCATCTTTCTGGGGCATTTTCATCACAATGGCGGTTATGTCCATGCTCCTTCCGGAAATCACAGACTTTTTGTCATTCCGGACTGGCTGAGTACCCGGCAAATCACACATTATGATGAAAAAAGCGGTGAAATCAGGTATATTTCTGTCACTGTCTGATAAAAAACCCTAAGGGTTTCCAAAACCCTTAGGGTTTTATGTGAGATTATGTACCGCTCCGTCCCCGCGTGAGAAACACTGCCCACGCGATGAAGATATTGACAGAAAAAAACGCAAGCAGGAGCAGGAGTTCGGGCAGGACAGTTTTGACATTCCCCCCTCGTACAAAAATATCGGTCAGTGCGGTGAGTCCCCAAGCCAAAGGGGAAAAATGGCTGATCTGCTGCATGACTCGCGGCATGACATAAACCGGAACCATGATCCCGCCCAGTGCTGCGGCAATGACCACCGATACAGGCCCGAACATGGAGGCCTGCTCATAGGTTCGGGACACACGGTTCCCAGCATCACACCATAGCCGGACGCTGCCAATGCCGCGCAAATCACGACAGCGGCAATGGCAAAGGGAGAAGAACCCATTTCAGAACAGGGGGTTCCCAGCGGCAGCATCCATTTTCCATAAGCAGAATAAGGCCAAACTGATGACGCACACCAGCAATATATGCGATAATTTTTCCGCTGAGAATGGTAAGATAGGGAACAGGCAGGGTCAGGAGCCGCACCAGGGTTCCTTCCTGTTTTTCCCGGATGATGGAACCGCCCAGGGGAACCACAATGAAAAACATGCCGAAAAGTGCCCAGGCCGGAACATTCTGCTGCACGGATGTGGGCAGTTTTCCCGTTCCTTCCTCTGATTGTGTTCTGATTTCCAGAATCCGTTCCTGTCCCCAGCGACTGTCCACGGAAATATTGCTTTCCTCCGGAAAATCCATGCCGTAAGGCCCCATCGCTGTCTCAAACACGGAGCGAATCTGCACAGGCACAAGCTCTGATATGATTTTGGCCTTGATGTCCAGTTCCAAAGAAAGAATCATTCCATTGAGGGCATTTGTCATGGCGGAACGGAAACTTCCCTGCACCATGGGATCAAAATACACCCTCAGACCGGGCAGAGGGTCTTTTTCCGGATGATTTTCCCCTGTTTTTTCCGATGCAAAAGCAGATTGGATCTGGCGGGCTGCCTGTTTCTGCACTGCATCTGAAAGTCCTTCGGGAATCACGATGCAGATTTGAAAATCACCGTCTGCAACCATTTTCCGAGCAGATTCCTCCGTGATTTCCTGTCCGCGAATCTGCCGGACAATCTTCACGGAAGCGGATTTCTCCAACTGCTCTTCCATAATCTTTCCCAGAGACTGTCTGTCCCGGTCAATGAACAGCATCTCAATGCCGCTTTCCCCTGCGGTTTTCAGGACATTTTCCTGCACCAGAGAAATCACTACCACCAGCGCGGCCGGCATGAGAAACAGCACCAGCATTCCGGAACGATCCCGGATCAGCAGCAGCAGTTCCTTGAAAACAGTTGCAAGCAGTTTGATCATACTGCACAGTTATCTTATGCCTGATCCGATGTCAAGGACAAACCTGCAAAGAATTGCTTGCAAAACCTGTTTGGCTCTTTTATACTGAGATAATTTCAAAACCGTCACACCCGGTGTCCGGAACAGTCCGAACACACTGAATTCCGACTTTCGCCGGAATGAGTGAGACAGATTTTTGCAATTGCTTCCACTGACAGAAATTTCACCCAAACAGATCCGGAAAGGGAAAAGGCAATGAAACTGTTTAAAAGTATTCCGCTTTTTTTATTCATGCTCATTATTTACAATATTCTGGAATTTTCCAATCCAAACCCTGAATCCGGAAATATGGTGGACAGGGTTCTTTTTCAGTTCCGTCTGATTTCCGGTGCAGAGGTTACAATGGATATCAGCACGCTGCTCAGCATTGTCGGACTCCATGCCCTGTATTTTGAGATTCTGAAATCTTTGCGGGGCTCGGTATCCACCATTATCAGCCATACGCTGTCCCTGATTGTGTTTATCCTTTTTCTGGTGGAATTTTTGGTGGTCAGACAGGCCGGAACAGCCTGTTTTATCATTCTGACCTTTATGTCTCTGCTGGTGGTCATTGCGGGATTTACGGTCAGCATCTCATCCGCGCGGCGGGATATTGTTGTGGACAGATGATGGAAACAGTGCAGATGGATGCGGAACTATGCGGAAAACCGCTTTGCTCAGTTTGCGCGGTCTTCCGGATTCAGACTGACTGCGGAAGTGCAAAAATTGATCAAAGCGACTTTTGGCAAATAAAGGACAAAAGTTGCAGAAAATACTGCAAGAAAAAAGTCGGAGTATTGCCATGTCTGTTTTTTCCATGATTGGAAAACTGTTCGGAGATCGGAAACGTGAAAAAAACGCTGATGAGCCGGAATGCCTGTCTGAAGTATTCGGATGGGTGGCCGAAGAAATGGATCCCAGAATACGGCGGGCAAAGGGTTACAGAAAAAAACTCAAACCCTCTGTGATTCATGCCTGTGCCTATATTGACGGACTGGTGGAGAAAATTCCGGGTCCCGCGGATCTTGATATGGAAAACTGGGAAAATGATCCTCTGGTGCACGCATTTTTCGTAAAAGCGGAGGATGCAGGCGCGGTTGTCCGGAAATCGTCCGGGCTGAAGCGCATGGGGGAAAAACGCGGACTTTCCGGGCATTGTGCGCTTTTGTTTATGCGCAAAACAGAAAGAAAAAGTTTCGGCTCGGAAATGGAGGGAAATCTTGTCAAAAGAGATGTGATCCAAACCTCTGTCACGTTCACCCATCACCGGATTGAGGAAGTTTTCCCTTCAGAGGAAGAATTGCGGAAAGATTTGAGAAAACGGGGCATGAAGCTGCTGATGACACTGGCACTGGAACATATTCTGTCCATAGAGGAATGGATCAGCGAGCTGGAGGAGCAGAAACATCTGCTGGAAATGCAGTTGCAGATCAGCGATGCCCGGAAGAGAAGTCTTGACTCTTTCCTTGTTACCGAAAGCGAAGATGCGCAGAAAAACCGTGAGGCTGCAAAAATTTTGCAGAAGATGGAGGAAAAACTTGCCCGGCTTCACGCACAGGTGCGCACTCCCGAAGATCTGATGCATCAGGTGACAAAAGTGCTGATGCATCCGGAACAGTGCCTGGGAATTGAAAAAATTTCCATGAAACTCAGCCCCATGAATATTCTGCTGACTCCGGATGCAAGGGAAAGGGGAACGGAAATCACCCTTGCGCAGTTTCGCATGAAAGAAGAGACAAAATGGGTCGGACTCATTGTCAGACTGAAGGGGGATATTTCATAACTATGGATGAAAAGCGCATCCGTATGCTGAAAAAGGATTTTGCACAGGGTTTTCCGGCTTGGTGCGGGTTTGAGGTGAAAGAGGCCGGGGATGGGATTTTTGAAACCTTTCTGCACATTCGGCAGGAACACCGGCAGCAGGACGGATTTGTCCATGCAGGCGTCATGGCCACAATGGCGGATCACACAGCCGGATATTCGGCCTTTACAACCGTATCCGAAGACTTCCGCATTCTGACCATTGAATTCAAGATCAATTTTTTCAAACCCGCGACCGGCGATATGCTCATCTGCCGATCAAAGGTCATCAACAGAGGAAAAACTGTGATTGTGTCAGAATCCGAAGTCTTTTCCGTATCCGGATCACAGGAAAAAATGGTTTCCAAAGCCACAGTTACACTGATGGCGGTTCCGGTTTCTGTGATAAAAAAAGGATAGAGGGTCAAATCCGTTGATCTGAGCCTGACACCGGGGCTGAAAAAAATCCGAATGAATTGAAATTGTTACAGAAAAATTTCAAAAAACAAACCGGAATCCCGAAAGGGATGACATTATCAAACAAGTTTTGGCAACTGCCCAAAAAATGATATGAGAAAATGCTTGACTATGCCGCGTGGAAGTTTTATATCACCACTCTCATTTTTGCGTTCCATAAGAATCCCGTCAAAAAAGGGAGGTGATAACAAAAATATCAGTTGGCAAAGTGTTTTTTTCAATGGACAGTTGCAGTTTTTTATGAAAACCAAATACCAAAGGAGATGAAAAGAGAATGAAAAGCAGATGTTTTATCAGATTGTCATTTGTTTTTGTTATGATAAGCCTTTTTTTTGCAGGTGATGCAAGGGCTGAACTGAAGGTCTATGATGCAAATGGGCAGTATCTGGGGATACTGTGGGATAAGGATCCTGTTTCCATACTTCTGTCTTCAGGAAAGATTGTGACGTTGGACAAATACTGGACTGTTGGTTTGCAGGCAGAATACAAAAATATCGACTTTTGGTATGACAGCACAGACTGCACCGGAACACCATATTATTTTCCGGGGCTTGCCCTTTCTAATCCTGACGGCACGACTATGAATGTAATGCCGCTTTTAGACACCATATTCAGACATTATTGTGATTACAAAGTATATTCAATAAACTACAATGCCCCGAGAGAAGTTGTTCCAAATTCCAAAAAATATTTCAACACTTCTACAAATCAATGTGAATGTTACCAAGTTATGGATATTCCAGCAATGGGAATAACTGTAACCGCTTATCCCTTTGTTGAAGAAAATATCAGCTTTCAGGGGCCGTTAAAATTTGTGCCAACCACATTTGATGTGAACTGTGATGGGCAAAGAGGTCTGCCGGAAAGCATCTATATCCTTCAGGAAGTCTCTGGTGTCAGAGAATCCAAGTAATTGATAAAGCAGAACATGCCTCCGGCTTGTTCCTGTGATCTGATAAACCCTGAGGGTTTTGAAAACCCTCAGGGTTTAAGAGAGAATTTTTTTAAGCAACTGCGCAACTTCTGTAGGATTTTAAAAATGGGGAGCATTTCAAATCCGCTGATGACAGACATATCAGTTTGATTCCGGCAGCTATGGCAACGACAGTGCAAGAGCAGAATACATTAAAAAATTGTGTTGTTATTGCGGGATCAAACGGTTCCGGAAAAACAACTTTTGCAAAATCTTATTTTGAATCTTATCCGTATGATTATCTCAATGCTGATGAGATAGCAGCAGAAATGAACTCCAACGAACCGGAAAAAGTCCGTATTCAGGCGGGACGTCTCTTTTTTCGGAACCTGTCTGTTTTGATTGAAGAGGGGAAAAATGTTATTATCGAATCCACTCTTTCAGGACGCGGATTTCATCGTATTCTCAAAGAGCTGCGGAATGCAGGCTATGATATTTCAATCATTTTTATTTTTCTGGAAACGCCTGAACTTTGTCTTGCCCGTGTGAGAGAACGTGTCAGAAAGGGCGGACATAATGTTTCGGAAAGAGATGTTGTACGCCGATTTTATCGGAGCATAAAAAATTTCTGGAATATCTACAGAGAAGAAGCAGATTTATGGCATTTGTTTTATAACGCAGGAGAGCATTTTGAAGTGGTTGCTTTTGGTGAACGGAGCAGTTATCTTATAAACAATGAAGAACTTTTCAATCTGTTTTTGCAGGAGGTAAAATTATGAGCAAATATTATCCGGAAAACATAAAAATATATCTCAAAAATATTGAGATACAGAGAATTGGCAACAGGGCTGTACGCAGAGCGCAGGAGGAAAACCGCCGACTTGGTATTCCAAATGTTTATTCACGGAACGGCAAATTATATTTTGAATTGCCCGATGGAAAGCTGACAGACAGGGATCCGACTGTATGACACCAGACAGCCGTTTGAATTGAAAGAAAAAATTTTTGGAACCCTTTGAATCCCATGCAATATCTGAAGTTATCTGTTTGCAATGCGAATTAAGAGTCAAATTTTGCACAAATTTTGTATGAATATATGACAATTTGCATTTGTAATTTAAGGATACAGTTTTTCTGCCCAAAAGACCGGAAGCACCGGAATCTTTCCTGATCTGAGAAAAAAACTTGACTTTTGCCCTGTGAACTCTTTATATCAGCCCATGCTTACAGAACTTGAGAAAAAAATTATTGCGTCTGTTCAGGGAGATATTCCCATTTCTCCCCGTCCTTATCTGGAAATTGCCCAACATCTGGGCATCAGCGAAGATCAGGTGCTGGAAACCCTGCAGGATTTGTGTGACCGGGGCATTATCCGCCGCTTTGGTGCAACGCTCCGTCATCAGAAATCCGGTTTCAGCGCCAATGCAATGGTGGCCTGGAAGGTGGCTGAGGAGCGGATTGGGGAGGTGGGAAAGAAAATGGCGGGTTTCCGGGAAGTGAGCCACTGTTACCGCCGGAATCCCACCAAAGACTGGCCTTACAATCTTTACACCATGATCCATGCAAAAGATGAGGAATCCTGCCGGGAGATTGCCATCAGGATGTCTCAGGCCAGCGGAGAGAAGGATTACAGCCTGCTTTTCAGCCGCACGGAACTGAAAAAGACCTCCATGCAGTATTTCACGGATTTGCTGTGATCCTGATGATTTGCAATCATAAACCCAACGTTGTTTCCTTAAGGCGGAATCCCGGACTGAAAGTTTGGAAAGCGGAAATGATTCCGGAATAACCGACAAATTTTACGTCCGGCACTCCATAATTTTCTTAAGGAAACGGCATTGGGTATAAATTATGAGGGAGTTGCAAATCCTTGGGATTTTTCTTCGGCAGATCATTTGCTCAGGTTTTTCTGACAATTGTTTCCGGTTTAAGGTGAATACATGATGAATGCTGTTTCCTACAATGAACTGCGCAATAACCTGAAAAGTATTATGGATATGGTATGTGATACGCATGAACCTGTCATCGTTGTCCGTAAGAACGGTGAAAAAACAGTGCTGTTGTCATATACCGATTATTCTTCGATACAGGAAACTTTATATTTATTGAGCAGCCCGAAAATGGCGGAACGTCTGCGTGAAAGCATTGACAGTTTTAATAAAGGTGCAGGAACAGAACGCTCACTTGCTGAGGATGAATGAAGATAATTTTCCATCCGCGGGCTTGGGAAGACTACTGCTGGTGGCAGCAGCATGACCGCAAACAGCTTAAACGGATTAACGGGTTAATCAGAGATATTCAGCGTTCACCCTGCGAAGGTATAGGCAAGCCTGAACCGTTACGTTTTGAATTATCCGGATGCTGGAGTCGGCGTATAGACCATGAACACCGTCTGATTTACAGAATAGAAGATGATGAACTTCACCTGTTTGCATGTCGCTTTCATTACTGACAGGTGTTCCGTGAAATTGAAGAGAGAAAACCTGACCAATCATTGCAGTGGACAGGCTGACGCCCGCCACTGAATTTGATGTTATGCTCCCCCGCAAAGATTTTCCCTTATGAAATCCGATTTTCCCCATATCCTGCTGGTAAATCCCTGGATACATGATTTTGCCGCGTATGATTACTGGGCGCGCCCTATGGGTCTGGCTCTGCTTGCTGCCATTCTCAGAAATCACGGATTCACGGTAAGTTATATTGACTGTCTGGATCATTTTCATCCAGAAGCTGTCCGCACTGATCTGTCCGCGTTCCAGGACGGCCCATATCTGAAAACCCGATTCCCAAACCTGATGGGGCCATTGCGGCATATTCCCCGGCATTTTTGCCGCTATGGTATTCTTCCGGAATGGTTTGCAAAAGATTTGCAGGCTGTTGACAGACCGGATTTAATTCTGCTGACTTCCTCTGATGACTTACTGGTATCCAGAGTTGCTGAAAGCATTGCGCATATCCGGAAAATTTTTCCGCATGTGCCCCTTGTTCTGGAGGCATCTATGCCACGCTCTGCCATGAACATAAAGCAGGCATTCGGGCGCGGATGCGGTCATACCCGGAGACGGCTTAAAAGAAATCCTCGGCATTGCGGAAAATACACGGGTTTTTCCGCATCTGCCCAATTTGATCCTTTGGACATGAACACCTGGCCTTTTCCTGCGTGGGATTTGCAGCGGCAGATTCCCTTTGTTCCCCTTCTCACCTCCATGGGCTGCCCTTTTTCCTGCGCGTACTGTGCATCCCGCTTTCTGGAACCTGTGCGCATGGTTCGCAGTCCTGAAAATGTGGTTCCTGAAATTCTGCACTGGCACAAAATCTGCGGTGTGAAAGATTTTGCCTTTTATGATGACGGCTGCTGATAAATGCCAAAAAACATGCCATTCCCATTTTTGAAGGCATTATCCGATCCGGTCTTAAGTTGCGCTTTCATACACCAAATGCGGTTCACATCCGGGAAATCACTCCCCTGACCGCAAATCTGATGTTCCGTGCCGGTTTTCATACCCTGCGTCTGGGGCTGGAAACCACTGCATTTGAAGAGCGCAATGCGCTGGATCGCAAGGTCACGGAAGAGGTTCTGCCGTGCTGCCGCGTATCTCCGGGAAGCGGGATTTGACAAAAAACAGGTGGGCGCATATCTGCTGGTCGGACTTCCGCATCAGAGCCTTGAGGCTGTGGAAGCTTCCATTCTGACAGTGAATCAGAACGGACTCACGCCGGTTCCCACATATTACACCCCCATTCCCCACACCGCTCTGTGGAAAGAGGCAGTGGTTGTTTCTCCCTATGATCGGAAGCTGATCCGGTGTTTTCCAACAATGCGCTTTTTCCCTGCATGACAGAGGGATTTCTATGGAAACTCATCACACGGCTCAAGGATCTGGTCACGCATCCGGTAAGTAATGTCCCCTGTCATTCAGTCAAGAAACTTTCGGAGTACAAGATGGAAAATTTGCTGAATGTTCCGAATCATTCCGGAGTGTTCAAACCAGTGTTGGTGGACGGCCAGCCTGTGACGCTTTCCAGGACAGTGCCTTTGTGTTCCGCAATGTCAGCGGGGATCATCTGATTTCTGCAAGTTTCAGATAAGCTGCTGTCATACCGATTCGCGGTTGATTTTTCCGTTCCCACGCAGAGCGGTTCAGACAGAAAGCAAAAACCGGATTTTTTCTGAAAAAATCCGGTTTTTCTGTTTTTTTAGTGCCCCAGCCGTCTTGTGCCCGTTGCGGTTAAAACCGTGAGAGCAAACCTGAGAGCACCCTGTCAAACCGTATTGAAAAAACCGGATTTTCTGAAAAATCCGGTTTTTCTGTTTTTTTGCGTGCCTGTTGTGCCGTCTTTGTGCCCGTTGCGGTTAAAATCCGTGAGAGCAAACCTGACCTCAGTCCTCCTGTCAGGAAAATCCCATCACAGCTTTTTTCGCAAAATCTCATTGACCATTTGGGGATTGGCCTTTCCCTTGCTTTCCTTTCATCACCTGTCCCACAAAAAGCCCATGAGTTTGGTGTTGCCGCCTTTGTAACGGTTCACTTCATCCGGATTGCTGCCAGAACCCCGTCCACAATGGCTTCAATGGCAGAACTTGTCACCTGACCTGCACCAGTCCTTTTTCTTGACAATCACATCCGGAGATTTTCCGGATACGGCCATTCCTCCCAGCACGGTTTTGGCAATTTTGCCGCTGATGACCCCCTCATCCATCAGTTTCAGCAGATTGGCCAGATCGATGGGGAGAGACCGGAGAAGTTTCAATGCTCTTTTCCCTGTGCGTTCAGCAGTCCCAGCAGCGAACCCATGACCCAGTTGCTGACCTGTTTGGGTTAGGGATATTTTTCCCAGACAGGTTTCAAAATAGTCTGCCAGTTCACGCGAGGCCGGGCACTGCCGTTACATGCGGAAGTCCCAGTTTCCAGCAAAACGCCGCTCTTTCATCCGGCAGTTCCGGCAGCTTGCGCTGTATGTTTCTGATCCACTGTCCCTTCTCCACCACCAGGGCAGAAGATCCGGATCCGGAAAATACCGGTAATCATGTGCCTCCTCTTGCTTCGAGGAGGTGCTTTATTTTTGTCCGGATTCCACAGCCGGGTTTCCTGTATGACTTCTCCGCCGTCTTCAACAAGTTCTTTCTTGCCGCTCAATTTCATAAGCAATGGCCTTTTCCACATGTCTGAAGGAATTGAGATTCTTGAGTTCTCAGGCTGCGTGCTCCAGTGGTGTCCGGAGCCCTGGGCATGATGGAGACATTTGCATCACAGCGGAAACTGCCTTCTTCCATATTGCCGTCACAGATGCCCAGATAGCGGAGAATGGAGTGCAGTTCTCCGCAGATAGGCCCCAGCCTTCGGAGAACGCATATCCGGCCTGCTTACGATTTCAATCAGGGAACACCTGTGCGGTTCAGATCCACCCGGCTGGACAGGTCGACCGGATCATGGATCGCTTTCCGCGCCTTTTCCATGTGAATCCGGGTAATGCCCACGTGCTTTTTTCTGTCCGTTCAAGTCGATTTCTATATGACCGGCCTCGCAAAGGGGCAGTTCATACTGGGAAATCTGGTAGCCTTTGGGCAGATCCGGGATAAAAATAGTTCTGCGGGCAAAACGGTTTTCCCGGTTGATCCGGCAGTTGGTGGCCAGTCCCATTTATGGCATATTCCACCACCTTTTTGCAGAACCGGCAGTGATTCCCGGCATTCCCAGACACACAGGGCAGACATGCGATTGGGCGGTGCGCCGAATGCTGTGGAGCAGTTGCAGAAAATCTTGCCTCGGTTTTCGTTGCAGTGAACTTCCAGTCCAATGACAGGTAAGGAATCCCATATTGCTATCCTTTTGCTTTTATTGATTTTGCCAATCCTTAAGCATTCCATGCGAAAAATTTGGGATGATTGCTGTCCGCAGATTTCACAGATTTTCGCAGATTGTTTTATACCCATTCCCCATTGAAAACATACTTGTATCGGATCAAATCAATGGCGATTCGGTATGAAATCAGAAAATATTCATTTTCTGATTTTTGCGCAATGACGGGCACCAGCAGAATCTGTCATTCCCGCACAGAGCGGAATCCGAAAGCCGGTCAAAGTTCAACTGCCTGCTCAATATTATACCGATTCTCCTTTGAAAACATGCTTTTTAACCACAAAGGACACGAAGATGGCACAAAGGTCACAATAAACTGACAGCACCGCATAAAAATCTGCGGAGAATCGGCATTGCTTTCCGCAACCTGTTGTTTCAACAGAGAATTGGTATAATATCGAATCACCATTGCTTTGATCCGATGCTGTCAGTTATTCCGGTTTTGCAGAGCGGCGCCGTTCGGAGTCTCTGTGTTCCATATTGGACAAAACCAATGGAGAATCGGTATTATTCAAAAAACATAAAAAATTTGTGCCCTTTGTGCTTTCTTTGTGTCCTTTGCGGTTAAAAAATATATGACCGGGTACTTATAACGGAAATTCGGAGCATAATGATAAATGGACAGAGGCAAAACGGTTGAAAATGTCATCCCTTCCCATGATTCTGATTTATTTTCCGCATGTTATTCTGTAATACCAATTCGCCATTGATCTGAAACATAAGTTTTTCAGAAAAACCGGATTTTTCCGAAAAATCCGGTTTTTTGAACACACGAAAACCTCTTTTTTTCCTGCTTGCAAGTATCTTTTCAATGGCGAATTACATAATAATGTCAATCCGTTCGGATTTTTCACCGCCCATAATCAGTGGACAGATCAACAGATTTGACCCACTGCCGATAAATGAAGGATAAGGTACTCAATATCTGATATTTTTTTCAGGCATCCAGCACATGCTTATCCAGCACAAAACAGGTGAATTCCCCTTCAAATACCCGGATTTCCCCCGCAGCCGCAGTAACCGTGACCAAATGCTTTTTCCCTTTCTGTTCCGTGACCCTGGCTTCGGCTGTGACAGATTCGCCCACTTTCACGGGTTTCAAAAATTTCACATTTGCCCCGCCCAGCACCACATTGGGATGATTGACCGCGATCATGGCCGCATAATCAGCCAGACCAAAAACAAATCCGCCGTGAACCAGTCCCTTTTCATCCGCAGCCATTTCCGGCAGGGTTTTCAGCTCCACCCGGCTGAATCCCTGTTTTGTCTCAAGGGCTTTTCCGCAAAGAAGTTCACTGATTTTTTTAGGGTGATAAATTTCCATGAAAGCATCTCCTGTCCTTGTGGATTAAAAAAGAAACGACAGTGGCTCAAATCCGTTGATCTGTTCGCTGATTCCTGTCCGGAAAAAATCCGAACGGATTGACATTGTTACAGAATAAAATGCAAAAAAACAAATCGGAATCCCGGAAAGGATGACATTGTCAGCCGGTTTGATCCACTGTCAAAGAAACAAATGTTTTCCGGCCCATCCGCATGAGTTTTTTTTATGCGGAAAAAATATGGCCTGAAAACAAATCTTCCCAAGAGTTCAAAAAAATATATTCCCATACCACAAATCAGAAAAAATATGAATCAGTGATTTTGATTTCTCCTGAAACAGACTGGAACACCCCGGAAAAAACAAAACAAAAAATGAAAAATCCCCAAAGAGTTCCTGTGCCGGTTCCCGGAACATCCGGAAATTTGAAAAGGGCTGTGCCAAGACGTTTATCTATTTGCTTTGCCGTTTGCATAGAAATAAAAAATTTGCCTTTCCCCAATATTGCGGATATGAATGCTTTATACTGATTCTCCTTTGAAACCATGCTTTCCTCCGGATTTGTTTTACCGCAAAGGACACAAAGGTCACAAAAAACCTGCAGCACTGTACAAAATCAAGGGCGAATGGGTATTAATCCATTTTTCACCCGGATTTCACCGGATTTTTTTCAGGAGGCCGGTATCATGTATTTTGATCTTCATGTGCACAGTGTATTTTCTTCCTGCAGCAGACTGGAAACCCGTGACATTCTCACGCATGCAAAGGAGCGGGGACTCAGCGGTGTGTGTATTACAGACCATCATTCCATGTCTGCCGCGCAGGAGATTCGGGAAGGTGTGCAGAAAAACGGGCTGTGTGTGATTTTCGGAATGGAATACAGCACTTCTGACGGGGATTTTCTCATATTCGGCCCTTTTGAGGAGATTGATCCGGGGTTCAGCGCTCCGAATCTTCTCCGCCATGTGCATGCCGCAGGCGGAGCAGCCGTTGCCGCACATCCGTTCCGAGCCGCAAGACCGGTGTCCGAGGAGGTGCTGCGCGATGGTTTCTGCCATATTGCGGAACGCGTCAACGGCCGGAATTCCGCCTGGGAAAATCATCAGGCAGAAGAATGGTTCCGCCGTTATTCCCTGATCGGATGCGGCGGCAGCGATGCCCATTCCCTGGAGGAACTGGGCAAAGCCGGAACCTTTTTTTCCTGCCCGATCCGCAGCCGTGCGGAGCTCATCAGCGCTCTGAAACAGGGGAAATGCAGACCGGCTGTCCCCTGGGCAGAGGTTATGCATACACGGTGGGATCAGCAACTCCGGCCTCTGCAAACCCCTTCCGGCGCAGCAGGCAACTGTCACAGTGCCCGCATGCCTTTCCCTCCGGCGATGGATCATAGCAACTGCGGGTCAGGCTGTAATCCACGCCCAGGGCAAGCCCTTTTCGGATAATCCGGGCTTTGCTCAGGTGAATCAGGGGCGTCCGGATACGGATTTTATGACCTTCCGCACCGGCTTTTGTGGCCAGATTCGCCATTGTTTCAAATGCCTGTATGAATTCCGGTCTGCAATCCGGATATCCGCTGTAATCCACTGCATTGACTCCGATGAAAATGTCTGAGGCCCCCAGAACTTCTGCCCATCCCAGTGCATAGGACAGAAAAATGGTATTGCGCGCGGGAACATAGGTGACAGGAACTGCCCCGGACATTACGGTCTCATTCCGGTCTTTGGGAACCGCAATGTCCTCTGTGAGCGCAGAACCGCCGATGACTCTCATATCCATTTCAACAATCAGATGCTTTTTGGCCCCCAGAATCTGCGCAATTGTTTCAGCCGCGCTCAGTTCCACTGCATGGCGCTGGCCATAGGAAAAACTCATGCTGTAAATTTCATATCCTTCGGTTTTTGCAATTGCCATGACTGTGGTGGAATCCAGTCCCCCGCTGGAAAGAACAACCGCTTTTTTGCCATGTTCCATGAATCTTCCTTTCTGATGAATCCCAAGCCCTCAAATCCCCTGTGAATCTGCGGAAGCATTCTGTCTAAGTTTGCAAATCTGTCTGTATAAGAAATCCCGGTGCGAACAAGGGATAAGCAACATAATATGAACAGCAAAGAAAGACAAGAAGAATCCGGCAAGGCGATTTACGGAAAAGAACATATCTCAGAATCTGACATATCTCGTCAACTCATAACAATTCGCCATTGAAACCGTGCCGGTCTGATTCCGGAGTGCCGGAATGAAGTGAAACGGAATTTTGGCAGAATTTCCGGATCATTTCAGTTTCCCTGACTTTCAGTCCGGGACTCTCCCGCCCCTGAACTGAGGGCAGGCATTGCATAAATTCAATGGAGATTTGCTTTCAGTGTCTGATACACTGCACAGTATTGCTGAGGGAAGGCCCGGACTGAACCGGACCATTTATTTCAGTTTCATCTTAAGACTGCGGAAAAGTTGCATCAAAGCCGAAGTTATTATATAATGGGAATTACGCAGTTGATAAAAAAATCAATCCTGAAATCCTGATGGGTTTGAAATCCCTCAGAACCTGTTTGAAAAGTTCCCCGCTCATCACTTTCCCCTTTTGCCAAGGGAGATTGAGGGCAACGGATTTGCCCCGCTGCCCGTGAAAGATGCTGCAGGGAAGGAGGATGTATCGGGAACAAAAAACATTTTTGGGAAAAAGCTTATAATTATTGACACCTTGGCAACTCAAAACATAACATTCTGATTTTTATTAAATATTTAGAAAACACCCAATTTTGGACATTTTGAGTAAAATCAAGCTGTCAGGGTTTAAGTTGTCAAAGTGGTATTATTAAGGATTATAATATGTTAAATAGCAAAAAAATTTCTGATCCGCTGGTTCTGTCCTGTTCTTTTCTCTTCCTGATTATCGCTGCCTCCGGACTGATCGCTTATGTTTCTCTTCAAAGTGAGAAACACGGGGTTGCGGAACTGGCAAAGCATGTGCAGATGCAGATTTTTGAAAGCATTCGGGAAAAACTGGAGGATTATCTGGCAATGCCCCATCAGATCAACCGGCTCAATGGCAGTATTGCTGTTGAGGATCCTGCCCGCATTCAGAATTTGGAAAGACTTCGCCCTGTATACATCCGGCAGCTCAAGGCATTTGCATCTGTGATGACCGTTGCCGTGGGCATTGAGGAACAGGGCAATTATGTGGGGGTGGGGCGCAGAGAACCAGGTTTTTTCAGCAGCGGTCTGATGATGCGGGACAGAGACAGCACCTATCGCGTCTCCCTGCTTGATGATCAGGGCAACGCGGTTCAACTCTTGGCTGAAACACCTGATTATGATGCACGAACCCGTGACTGGTACAAAACCGCTGTTCAGGCAGGCAAAGCAGCCTGGAGCCCTGTCTATCTCTGGGCCGGAGGCACAGGCATAGGAGTCACCGCGGTGCTTCCGGTGTATGACAATGCGGGAAAACTTATTGCTGTGCAGCAGTCCGCACTGACACTGGAGTTCATCAGCGCGTTTCTGAAAGAACTGAAAGAGCGGCGGATGGGGAAATTGGGGCATATATTTGTCACAGAGCCGGACGGAATGCTGGTGGCTTCCTCAGGAGGGGAAAAAGTGATACAGAGGAGAGCCAAAAAGATTGAGAGAATCAGAGCCGGTGAAAGCAGTGAAACCTTCATTCACACAGCCTGGGAATATCTTGTCTCCCGGTTCAGGGATATGAACAGCATTCCTGACAATTATCAGACAACTGTAAAAATCGGAGGCCAGAATTTCTTTCTTTCTGTGGCAAGACTCACTGATCCCCACGGGCTGAACTGGCTGATGGTGACAGGACAGCCGGAATCCGATATTATGTCATATAGTGATGCGGATACCCGTATCAGTATCCTGCTGTGCATTGCCATAACGATTTTCGCCATATGCTTTGGCATCCTCATTGCCCGAAGGCTTGTCTCTGCGTATGAAAATCTCGAATCAGAGATAGCCCGCCGCGAACTGATTGATCAGTCGCTGCGGGATAGCGAACTTTTGCTCAATGAAACAGGAAAAATTGCAAAAATCGGTGGGTGGGAACTTGATCCGCTTACAGAGGAGGTTCGTTGGACAGAGGAAACTTACCGTATCCATGAGCTTCCTCCGGATTATAAACCTTTGTTTCAGGAAGCAGTCAATTTTTACCATCCGGAGTCCAGAGAAAAACTGACTGCCGCCATTCAGCGCGCAGTGGATTTTGGTGAGTCCCATGATCTGGAACTCTGTTTCATCACAGCCAAAGGAAGGGAATTATGGACGCGCGTTATCTGCAGACCGCATATTGTGGATGGTGTGACAGTGAAACTGAAAGGGATTTTTCAGGACATCACCGAACACAGGCGCGCTGATGCAGCGTTGCGGGAGAGCGAGGAAATCTATCGGAATCTTACGGAAAATTCTCCGGACATCATTGCCCGTTTTGACAGAAATCTCCGGTATATCTTTGTCAACTCTGCCATTCGGCAATATACAGGTCTGTCTCCGGAATTTTTCATCGGAAAAACAAATCAGGAACTGGCAGACATAGACAAGGATTTGGTCAGGCAATGGGAAAACAGGATGAACCGTGTTCTTGAGACCGGCAAGTCCCGCACCATGGAATTTTCCTGGCCTTCACCTGAAGAAACAAAGCTATTTGAAAGTGTCATCATACCTGAATTTGACGAAAACAAAGAAGTGAAGACGCTTTTGGCAATTTCCAGAGATATCACCGAGCGCAAGCGTGCCGAGAATGGGCTGCGGGAAAGTGAAACTGCCCTGAAAATTCTTTTGGAAAAAAATCATCGACATGCCAATGAAATGGAAGCTCTGCTGGAGGCGGCAAAGGCTGTTCTGGAATATGAGGATTTCAATGAAGCCGCAAAAAGAATTTTTTATGCCTGCGCCAAAGCAATCAGGGCCACTTCCGGCTATGTGGCCCTGCTTTCGGAAGACGGAACCGAAAACAAGGTTCTGTTTCTGGAGTCCGGGGGCCGTTCCTGCACGGTTGATCCTGCCATGCCCATGCCCATACGCGGTCTGAGAGGTTTGGCATACAAATCCGGAAAAGCGGTTATTGACAATGATTTCAAAAACAGTCAGTGGATGAAATACATGCCCCGGGGTCATACGGATTTGGACAATGTCATGTTTGCCCCCCTGAATCTTGATGGGAAAACCGTCGGCATCATAGGGCTTGCCAACAAACCGGGGGGATTTGCTCCGGAAAATCTTGAACTGGCCTCAGCATTCGGAGAATTTGCCGCCATTGCCCTGAACAATTCCATCAATCTGGAAAACCTGAACCGAGCCAGAGAAACAGCGGAATCCGCAACCCGTGCCAAAAGTGAATTTCTTGCAAGTATGAGTCATGAAATCCGGACTCCCATGAATGTCATCGTGAACATGGCCTCCCTTCTGCTGGAAACCGGTCTCAATTCCGAACAGAGCGATTATGCGCAGATGCTTCAGGCCTCTTCTGACATTCTGCTTTCCCTGATCAATGACATTCTGGATTTTTCCAAGATTGAGGCCGGAAAGATGGATCTGGAGAACGCTGATTTCAACCTTGGGGAAGTTATTGAAGAAGTGATGCGCATTCTCAGTCTCAAAGCTGACGAAAAAGGACTTTGGCTCAGACAGGAGATTGCCGGAGACGTTCACCTGTACCTGATTGGGGATCCGGCACGTGTGCGCCAGATTCTGATCAATCTGCTCAGCAATGCCATCAAATTCACACACAAAGGGGAAGTGAAACTTTCTGTGCGCACGGAAAAACAGGGCAGGACCCATGCCATGATACGTTTTGAAATTTCCGACACAGGCATGGGCATTCCCCAAAACCGGCTTGAGCGTCTGTTCAAACCCTTTTCCCAGGCCGATGCCTCCACCACGCGCAGATTTGGCGGGACCGGGCTGGGACTGTCCATTTCAAAAAAACTTGCGGAAATGATGCGCGGAGAAATCGGGGTGGAAAGTGAATATGGCACTGGCAGCACCTTCTGGTTTACGGCAGTTTTTGAAAAAAGGGAAAAAGGCACGCGGGATCACAGGGCTGAAGAATGGCAGGGTATTGTCTCTGAAGATATTTCCCTGCCTTCGAATCTCCGCATTCTGCTGGTCGAGGACAATCTGTTCAATCAGCAGGTGGTTTTGGCGGTTCTGAGGAAATTCAGTCTGTGCGCGGACATCGCGAACAATGGAAAAGCGGGTGTGGAAATCCTTGAAAAAAAGCCTTATGATCTTGTGCTGATGGATATTGAAATGCCGGAAATGGACGGTCTGGAGGCTGTGAAAATCATCCGGAATTCTCTTTCCGAAAACCGGAACGTGCCGGTGATTGCCATGACCGCGCACGCGCTGACAGGAAGCCGGGAGAGATATCTGGAAGCCGGAATGAATGATTATATTGCAAAACCGGTGAAACCGGATGAGCTTTTTGCTGCCATCGGACGCAACCTCAGAATTTCATGCATCCCGGCCAATATTTCTGCCCATCCGGCACGGACAAAAGAGGAGACCTCCCAACCCGTATTTGACCGGCAGGATTTGCTCACACGGATGGGCGGGGATGGAAATATCGTGAAAATTGTTCTGGATGGGTTTGGCCAGCAGTTTTCACAGGAACTTGAAAAACTGAAGATTTCAATACAGGAAAACAATGCGGAAAAAATCCGGTTTCATGCACATACCCTCAAAGGCATGGCCGCGAATTCCTCTGCCATCAGACTGCGGGATGCTGTCCGTGCACTTGAAACAGCCGCAAAACAGGGTTCTGCGGGTTCCCTGCATTCCCTGACAGAAAAAGTTGAACAGGAATTTGAGAGATTTTTGCAGGCTCTGAAGGAAACACAAGTTTCAGATCAGACCGGAGGTTGCGGGCAGATGCCATGAAAAGTCACCCTGTAAGGCTAGTTCCGGAAAAGAGCATATTTATCCCGGCTCAACTGACCGGACGGGCGAATATGACCCGGAACATCCGTCTTTCTGTATCATTTATAAGTGTTACCTGCACATTTTTCTGCTGGCACAGGCGCAGCAAACGGGGAATGCCGCGGCCGGTATAGCCGAAATCCGGATCTTTGGCCAGAAAGGACAGAAGAATCGGGTTTCTTTCAATATGAATTCCCATCCGGATGTTTTCAACCGTAACCGTATTCGGAAGGATGCCAGGACTGGCGATTTCCACACGGTTTTCAAACAGATTGATAAAGACAGGCGCATCAATGAAATAATCCCGGTGAGCAAGGGCATTGGCCACGGCTTCCTTTATCGCGGGAGAGGGAATTTCAACTTCACCCGGTGCATTGAAATCAGACAGTTTCGGAATCCGGCGCAGATTCCGGAGAATGAAATCTGTTCCCCGCCGGTGCTGTTCAAAAAGATTGCCGCCGATATCCTCTTTGTCCCGGAATTCATCCTCTGTCAGATATACAGTCCCTTTTATGCTGAACTGGGGTCTGCATATGGCTGTTCTGCTGCCGAACAGCATCAGTCCAGCCAGGGTCAGATTTCCCCCTGCTGCCAGTTTCAGATTTTCCAGCAAAGTATGCTCCCTGATTTCCGATTCATCCGGATCTTCTCCGAATGTCATCCGGTAAAAATGGGAAAAACGGAGCCGGTCAACATCTGTCACCGGAACCTCTGTCGTCATTTCATCAGCAAACAGCCGATGGGAAGCCTGCATGAGCCGAAAAAGTTGTTCCCGCGTGGCTCTGCGTTTGTCTGCCCCGTTTTTTACCCAGAAATCGCTTTTGTTCACGCAGTAAGGTTTATGGATCCCGCGGGGAACTTCAATAATAAGAAGCAGTGAATTGTCTGTCAGCAGGGTGTGGGTACGGACAAATATCGGAGGTTCGATTTTCTGGGCGGTGGCATTGCTGATCCACTGGTTCAGCCGCCTGACATCCGACTGCGAGATTCCGCATATCTGTCCAAGGTCATTGACCCCTGTAAAAATACAGCCCCCCTGGCTGTTGGCAAATGCGCATATTTCAGCAGCCAACTGATCTATGCTGGAAAAATTTTCTTTAAACTGATGTTCGGAATCCTCTCCCGCGGGAAGCCGTTTTTTTACCTCTTCAATATCCATTTCGATTCTTCCGCATTCTTATTGATATTTTCATTAAAAAACAGATTATTATTTGATTTTATGGATAATTCCTGCCGGAACCCCGGCAGCAGTCATGTTGTCCGGAATATCCCGGTTCACAAAGCTGTGCGCGCCGACAACCGCGTTTTCTCCCACAGTCACACCGGGCATAATAACACTGTGACTGCCGATTCTGCAATTCTTTTTCAATACGACAGGCCCCTGCTTATTGTCAATGGTGGAAACAGAATACACAGAGCAGTGAGAGCCGATCTGAACAAAATCCTCAATGATGACGCGGTATTTGGCATTGATATAGGTGAATGCGCCAATGTCGGTTTTGTATCCCAGTTCCAGATTGTCCCTGTGCTGGACAACCCAGTTGTATTTTGTGGGTTTTCCCTCTTCAATTTCCGGAAATTTCCAGTTGTCAAACCGCGAGTTCTGTGCTATTTCTTTTTCAGCGGCTTTGCCGGAACCCCCCCCCCAAGTCTCTCCGGCAGGAACAGATTTTGTGACACAGGCTCCTGCTCCGATAACCGCATCATCTTCAATAACAAGGGGATTTTCCTCAGTTCCATTGATGATGACCGCACCGGTTCCCACATACACACGCTTTCCGAAATGCACCCATCCGGAAACATGAACACCCGGAGCCAGGGTTGTGTAATCGCCCATCACCACGTCATGTCCGATGGTGCAGTCCAGATTGATCTGCACATGATTTCCGATCCGGATGTTTGTTGTGAGGATATTTCCTGCACAGACAACTGTGCCTTCGCCGATTTCGATCCACTCGGACATTTGGGTATCCGGATGTATGATGGTTTCAAATCCAAAACCCGCCTCTGCGGCTTTGTTCATCAGCATTTCCCGGATTTTGGGATTGCCGATGCCTCCTGCAACTGCGATTCCCGGATACTGTTTTTTGGCTTGTGCAAGGCTCAGAACCGGAATATTGTTCAGAACTGTTCCCTGTTTTTTTTCATCATCGTCAATAAAACAGACAGCATGACAATTCATTCCCCTTTTGGCGCATGACCGGATCAGCCACGCCAGTTCCCTGCCAAAACCGCTTGCACCGTAAATGGCGATTGATTTTTTATTCTGATGCTCCATGTTTTCTGCCTCATAACAAAAATATGAAAAAATATATCCGCTTCATGCCGGACAGACAATATTCTTGTAATTTATACCATTACTCAGGAGATTGAATGTTACAGCCACGAATTGCACAAATCTCACGAATTGCGGTTCGTGCAGATTCGTGTTATTCGTGTCTGATTTAAATATATTAAGCTGTTTTGTATGTCAGTGTTCCGCGGCTGTTCCGCCCTGTCCGGCCAGTTCCCTCAGTTTTTGTTCAAGCTCAGCCAGTTTCTGTCCCACCATTTCCTTTGAAAGAAGACCACTGGCCAGCAGTTCTTTGTATGTTTCAATTTTCCCCCGGATTTCTCCTTCCTTCCGCAGTTTTTCGGCAACTGTCATGATGTCCTCCCTTCTGGTTTCATCCATGACCTGAATGAGTTTTGTCTCTGTCTCCTCCGGATCCATGTCATCACGCACATCATACACATATCTGAGGACAGTTTCAAGATATTCCATGCCGGTCTGTTTCTGTGAAAGTTCTGCAAACAGAGGCAGCATCCGGTCAAAATGCTTCCCGAAATCCGGCTGAAATATCCGGCGCATGACATGCACAAAGAGCCGGACAGTGATGATTCCCTTTATGTCAGCGTCTGTGAATTTTGACAGATCCTTGAGGATGTATCTGAATTTCGGAACATATTCACCAAAAAGATCCGAGCCTTCAATCATGTCCTGAAACTGTGTGCCGGTGGTCCATTTTTCGGTGGTGGGACTTTTCATACTGACAAAAATGTGATATGCTGCTCCTGTTTTTTTATATCAGAAAACAGGAGGAAAAAAATGATCGCAGTGAAATGCCGCCGCAGCAGTGAAAATATCCGCAAAAACGGACGGACACCGGCGGGACGCCAGCGGATTCACTGCAAAAACTGCAGTTTTCACAGCACGTCGGATCTGAAAACGGAAGAACGGGAATTCCGCCTGAAAACTGATGGGAATCCTCAGGCGGAAAGACTTTCACGGCGTGCGGCTGCACGGACGAGCCGGATGAGCCGTGCAGCAATCCGGAAAAATTTAAAAAAAAAGTGATCCTCCCGATCTCCGGAACGGTTCCTGTCCCAAAAGAACGCCCGATTTTGGAGATGGATGAAACATGGTCCTGTGTCAGAAAAAAATCGGATCAGGTCCGGATTTGGCCGGCACCGGAACGTCAGACACGGCGCATTGCCGGAGCAGCACTCGGAGACCGTTCCGCTGAAACATGCCGTGATTTGTCGGAATCTCTTCCGGCTGACTGCCGCACGGATCGGCCGGAGAGTCATGCCGCTGTTCTTCCCCCGGAACGTCACCGGGCATCAGGAAAGGGAAGCGGTGGGACTTCGCACATTGAACGCCTCAACTGCACACTGCGTCAGAGATGTCCGAATCCGGTGAGAAAAACGCCTCTTCCAGCCGTGATGATGATTTTCATGAAATCCGCATCCGAAGTTTTGTTGATCATTACAATTTGACATTGTCAGTATGAAAAGTCCCACTACCGGTTGATAAACTGAAAATTGCAATTCATGTTTCGCATTTTCCGCCAGGGACAGGCAAATGGAATAAAATTGAACACAGAATGTTCAGTTTTATAACGCAGAACTGGCGCGGAAAACCCCTGACTGACCATTTCACTGTTATGTCACTGATAAGTGGTACTGCAACAGAGACAGGTTTAAAAATCAAAACAATGCCGGACGAGAAATTCTATGAAAAAGGCAAAAAAATTTCAGATGAGGAATTTGACAGCATAAACATATACCGATACAAATTTCACGGGGAATGGAATTACAAAATTTTACCACGTAATGACCAGGTTATTTTGTTACAGACCCTTAGCTCTACGTTATGCGATTCCGTAATAATGGTCGTGGATTTCAGAATCAATCTGTCTAACCCATTATCCGGAAAATTATCTTATATTCGTCACAACAGTGGAAACAGTGAATGTCTTATACAGAGTGCCGGGCGTGTATGTTCCGTTTGCATAAAGACCGTCCTTGACTGTGCCGGTGGAGCTGCCTCCATAATAAATACTGCAGCCGGAGCCTGTCTTCAAATCCGGAGACGAGAAAGCAACGGACTGATATGTTTTTGAGGGCGCAAAAGTAAGGATTCCGATTCCGCTGCTGTTGCGGATATGAACCAGCGTGCCTGCTGTTTTTGTTGAACTGAACGACAGCAGCAGAGAATTCTGTGTGGAACTTGTGCCGGGCGCCTGTGCCATGCCGGAACTGCCTGCGGCCACCAGAAGCCCTCCGCTGATTTTGAAGGAACCGTCATAATCCAATGCCCCGTTGTCATTTGCTGTGGGCCGTGAACAATCACTGTGCCGCTGTTCATTTCATCGGGAACCGTTCACATCAATCCCGTCCCCGCCAGCATTGACCACAATATAACCGCCCTTTACATACAGCCAGTAATCGCCTGCGGGAACAAATCCCCCCGGCCATCCGGGCTGTCCGGAACCGTCAACCCCTCCGGCAACATTTACACCGTCATCACTGGAGACAATATGAATATTTCCGCTGTTGATGGTGATATTCTGACTTTCAACGCCCTCATAGGATTTTAAAACCACAATATCTGCTCCGCTGATTTCCAAAGAAGTGTCAGCATGAATGCCGTCATCCCCGGAAGAAAGGGCAAATGTGCCATTGCCGATCGCTATGGTTCCGTTTGAATGGATGGTGTCATCCTGCCGAACTGACAGTGGTAAAGGTCCTCCATCAATGCTGATATCCGGCAACACCTTTGATTCCTTTGGCAGAAGCATCTCCGACTGACTGTGTAACCGCTGCCTCCGCCTGTGGTCAGCGTGAAGGTTCCTCCGCTGATCATCACATTGGTTTCAGCCTGTATGCCGTCCCCCGCGGCTGTAATATTGAATGTGCCGTTCTCAACAGAAATATATCCTTTTTTGCTGTCCTCATCATTGGTGGATTTCAGGCCGTCTCCTTTGGCATTGACCGTGATGTTTCCGTCTTTGACAATCAGCCAGTCTTTGCCCCGGATTCCGTCATCCGCAGAAGTTACGGTGATGTTGCCTCCTGCAATGACAAGTCCGTCTTTGGAGGCAATGCCATCGCTGTAATTGCCGGTGACTGTCAAAGAGCCGCTGCCCTCAATGTCAAGATCGGATTTGCTGAAAATGGCTGCATCAGGTTCATCCGTTTCTGCATCCGGAAAAACATAAACAGATCCGTCTGTCACGTAATTTTGCGTATTGTCTGCAAGGGATAGAACCGTTTCTTCGGCACTGATGACATAAATGGGACTGCTGCTGGAACAGGTGACATTGATTCCTTTCAGGACAAGATTTACCGCATCCGCATCCGCTGTGTTCACAATGATCTGCCCGTCTGTCAGGGTTCCGCTGATATTGTATGTGCCTGCGGATGTGACAGTGACAGTGCTGCCCGCAGCAGTCGCACCGCTTCCGTCCACAGTTATGGAATTTCCGTTAAGCAGAATTTCGGTTATCCCATCTCCTGCATCTTCCTGTGTGGCAACTGTTCGCAAAGCATAAATGGCTTCCGGCAAACCGATCCTGCTGTCTCCGTTTACATCCGATGCAGTATAAAGCGTTGCGGACGGTGTGATTCCGACTGACACCTGCAAAGCCAGAATCGCATCTGCCAAATCAACCACTGTGCTTCCGTTCACATCCCCGGAACCAACCATGCTGTTTGCAGCCGCAGGAGTCGGAGGCATCTGAACAAAATCTCCTGTTCCGTTTGGATAGCGGCCTGTGCTGACATCCGTTGTCTGCGCACCAAAAGTTATCGTGTCAATTACCGTTGTCTGGTCAGAAGCTACCAGCACAATGCTTTCGCCTGATGCGCCGAGTTTGAAATTTGCATGAAGCCCTCCCTGATCTTCATCTTCATCAGCCCAGATAATCAGATAGTTTCCTGCGGCAATTGTTGTACCATCCGGAAAAGTCCATTGTGTGAGATTGGTGGTTTTGTCCGTAAGATGACATCCCGCGAGAGAGATGGCCTCACTGCTTTTGTTGTATAATTCAATCCAGTCATCATATTCTCCATCCTGATCCATGACTGTTGCGGCATTGTCTGCCATAAACTCGTTGATGACTACATTTCCTGCCGGATCTGCCGCGTATAAAAAATTGGCGGAACAGAGCCTCACAAGCATCAGACACAGCGGAAACAGTTTTTTCCATTCTTTTCTGTTCATCATTTGCAATCTCCTTTCAATACTGGGTGAATTATTGCAGAAAGAACCTTATTTTTCCCAAAAAAATCAAGTTTTTGTGTTAAAACGAAAACACAGGACTGCAAAAAACCGGATTTTTCGGAAAAATCCGGTTTTTGAAAAATTCAACGTGATCTCTGCTGCGTTATGCAAAACAGGGAATCAACGGCATTCTGTCTGCTGTGTCATAGCGGAAACGCGTGCGCACACGGAAAATGCTGGCTGCATATTTGGAAAAACTGCCCCGCTGCAAATCAAAATACCGAATCAGATCCAGCATCCACAGGGGAACCTGTGTTGCATAGCATTTGAGTTCCAGAATCACACTGCACCCCGGATCAAACACAGTGGCATTGTCATAGGAATTCATGCAGTATGGATCAGGAATCAGATTGTAACGTTCTTCAGCTTGACATTTCAAAGCTTTGTCAAAGGTTACTCGCGCATAATCATCCACATCTGAAACATATGCCTTGCGGCTGTAGCAGGTAAGAACTTTTGGCTCGGCCTGCCAGGAATATGCCAGTCGGACAAACAAATCCGCTTTTTCTCTTTTATTACAGTGGTGCAAAGAATAATCCGAATCCGCAAACACCCGTTGCCAATCTGCATCATGCACTGTGGCCCGGTATTTTCTGACAATGCCGCCGGTTTTCTGCTTCACCTCGAAAAAACAGGGGATTGCTGAAACCGGATCATAGGTTCTGATGCGCATATTGAAACGGTTTTCCGCTCCCTCCATTCTTTTTCTCAGAAAAAGAAAATCCGGAGAGTCAAAATACAGACTGTACACATTATAAAAGCCGTCCGCACTTTGCTCTGAATAATAATCCGGTGAGCAGTACGCGGAGATGAAATCAGATATGGGATCAATCATGCTTTCCGGAATCAGGTATTTGAGTTCATACCGTTCCAGCAGGGAAGGCATCAGACTTGGACTCATAAGGCAATCTGCTCCTTTTCATTGGACAGATGATTGCGCAGGGGCAGTTCAGACAGCCTGCCGGAAATATCCAGCAGTTCAACATATTTTGCCTGAATCAGCCAGATCAGCTTTTTTGCCGTAATATCGCATTTGATCATGGATTCCCGCAGTCTGAGCAAAAGCAGAGGATCCGCGCCCTCTGTTTTCTGCCAAAGTTTGTACAGAGACTGGCTTGCACCGGACTGTTTTTTCTGTTTCAGCACATCATAATGATGAATCAATTGTGCAAGTTCAGCCGCGAGTGCGGGGATGCTCTGCTTTCTCTGCTCATGCAAGATTTCATATTCTGCTTTTGCCTTTATGCCATCTGTTTTCCGTGCTTTCATTTCCGGACTGTTCACAGCGCCGATGGGCAGGGAAATGCCGAATTCTATGGAAAAGGCTTTGTCGGTCTCATCTTTTTCACTGAGATCATACGCGGTTTCAATGAATGTGGACCATGCACTGTTTTTTGATTTTTCCAGATCATAACGTGCATTGGCAAGTTCAGTCTCGGTGCGGGCATTTCGCACTGCGGCATTTTCCTCAGCCGGGGCTGCGGCAATCTCACTGGCTTTTTTGCCTATTTTTTCCGGAGTGATGAGTTTTTCTGCATCCAATGAAATCAGACCCTGCGCACCTGTATTTCTGCGAATCTCCTCTGTAATGAAATGCAGCCGATTTTTCAGTTCCGCTTCTTCCATCTGCACCCGGAGCAGATCATTTTCCGTATTCATAAGTTCACTGCTCAGTTTCACGGGATCCATGTCAGACATTCCCGCGCTTTTCTTCAGCACCTGCACAAGATCTTCATACAAATGAATCAAATCTGCATACAGATGCAGCATTTCTGCATGATACAACCAGTCAATTACAGTGATGTAACGGTTTTTCAGTGCCTGATGCATCAGCAGATCATGGTGCGCGCGATGGGATTGCAGCACAGCCTCATTGAACTTTTTTTCATCCCGGATTTGGCTCCAGCCTCTGGATTTGAAGCGTATGGCAACTTCCTGCTGATCGCGTTCAAATTCATCCACTGCAACCCGGAATTCCACTTCTTCCAGCAAAGATCGGTTCCCTGCATTCTGCAGGAATGTGAGACTTTCTTTCTCAAAAGACAAAGCTGCATTTTTGGCTGCGGTGGAAAGATATTCGCTGATGCCAATGCCATCTGCACACTGGCAGACAGCGGGAATGATCTGAATGCAGAAAACAATGCAGATACTGCGCAGACAACGGTTCATTGCACATCCTCCATACGAAGCATTTTTGAAGGATGTTTTCCGCCTTCATCAAAGGTGAGGACAAGTTTTCTGCGCTCGGCATCAAAGCAGATGCCTTCCGGATTCAGATTTTTGAAATAACGGATATATATTTGTTTTCCTTCTGCATCATAGACCCGGAGCGCTCCGGTGCGGATGCTTTTTTTCCTGTCATTTTTTCCGCAGGACAGCACATACAGACGATCCTGATAAAGATACAAATCCGATATGCACATGGCTTTTCCGGATATTTCATCCGGCAAATCCAGCTCCCGCCAAATCTGCACATTGTCCGGAACAATCCGCTTTTCCTGCAGAACCTTTTCCATTTCGCTGATCCGCAGTATCACGGCTCTGTTTTTATTCAGGGGATTCTTGCATCCCGCATACAGGGCATTCTGATGCCAAAACATGCCTTCGATCTCCATTTCCCCGCTTTTTATCCATTCAGCCCAGTCTGATCCTGCGCTTTTTTTCGCGGCTTCCATCAGCAAATCATACAGAAGAATCTGCTGCTGTGCCTCAAATTCGGTTCCATTGCGCCGAATCTGCACAAAAAGTTTTCTGTGATCCGGCAGTTGTCCGTTTTTTTTCCGAGTTTGGGAACTGGCAATGTAAATGTTGCCGTTTTCATCTGTGCAGATGGCTTCCATATCATCCATTTCTTTCATTCCCTTTACAGTTGTTTTGTCCCTTACCATACCATCGGAATCCATCAGATACAGGACAGGCTCCCTGTTTTCTGTTTCATCGCTGATGAGCAGAAACTGATGCAAATCCGGCAGATAAATCAATCCTGATGCCTCGATTTCCGGAATGTTTCCCATCAGTTTGGATTTGCGGATGTCAACCGTATCTCTGCTTTTCTCTGGCGGATTTTCCGGTTCCGCAGCATACAGACTCAGATGCAGCCATTTGCTGATTTGATCTGTAATTTTTGCAACATATTGATTTTCCATGCTTCCTTCGGGACAGACCATCACTTTTTCTCCCAGCAGAAAAGGATTGTCTTCGGGCAGCCGGATTTCCACTTCCCTGCCCCATATCTGCATATCCGGCCGCTTTCTCAGGCGCAGGGGATATTCCACAATGCGCGATCCTGTTCCCACAATTTCAGCCTGCACGCGCCTGCCACTGCTGCTGAAGGAAACAATTTCCACGCTTTCGCCCACTGCCGCACTGTGATGCACATGCTCATGAATATAGGCACTTACATAGGAAGGGGATTGGCTGTACAGGGTCAGAATGGGCGCAAAGGGTGATACCTTTTCCCCTCTTTTGCACAGAACTGAACCCACAATTCCATCCAGTTGTGAATAAATCAGAAGTTTCTGCTTTTCCTCTTTCAGCAGAGCCAGTTCCCTTTCCAGGCTTTCAATCCGCACATCTGCCGGATTTTCAGGGGATTGAAGACTTTTTTTCAGATTGTCGATCTGCACCTGAATTCGCTTTGCATTCACCTGCTTTTCCTTTTGCAGCAGTTCGATTTCCATTTCTATGGGACTGCGTTTTCCTTTTTTTGCCTGCACTTCATTCCCCGCGATGCTCTGCAGACCTGCGGACACTTCTTTGTTGAAATTGTATCTGGCCCGCAATTGTGCAATATTGGAATCACTTTCATTGATGACAGCGGCCTTTTCCGCATTGAGCTGCCTGATTTGTGCGCGGATTCCTTCGGTATCAATGCCTTCCTGCAGTTTCAGTTCTTCCAACTGATGGGAAATCTCATTGATCCGCAAATTCAGTTCCGGTCTTTCCAGTTCCGCGAGCAGCCTGCCCCTTTCAACTGTCTGCCCCGGTGTCACATGGATATTGCGGATTTCCACCCCATGTTCACAATTGACAATCACCTCCCTTGTCTCTGCAATTCCCTGAAAACAGGTATTTTCCTGTTTTCCGTCCAAAGAGGCTTTGGCAATGAGAACAAAAGCCAGTATCCATGAAAGCAGAAGCATTTTTGTTTTTTTCATAATACACCTCCGGAAAGTCCAAGCAAGGTTCCATAAATTTTCGGAAAAAACCGGATTTTTCCGAAAAATCCGGTTTTTTGAAATACACGAAAATTTTTGTTTGCCTGCTTAAAGTTCGACAGTTGTTTCCTGCAGCAGAAGGCTTACCCCCCGGATATTTCCGATTTTGTTAAGTTCTTCCACCAGTTGGGCATTGTCTTTGCCTTTTTTCATTTTGATATGGTATGCGTAATCCAGACGTTTGCCCTGAGCCGCATCGCGCAGGGTAATCAGTGCAAAGATTTTGCAGTTGTTTTTCAGAATTTCCGCAAGATGCAGTTTGTCATCCGGGTTGTTTTCCATATTGAAGCGCAGCATACCGTCAAAACAGGTTGCCTGTCCAAAGGGGGAAAGATAAAGAATAAACGCGGCTGTGCAGAATCCCACTGTTCCCGCAATGGCAATGGAATAACCGCCCACACCGCAGGCAATTCCCGCTGCCAGTGATGCAAACATGAAGATGATGTCTCTGGGATCTTTGAGACTGGTGCGGAAACGGATAATCGCGAGCGCGCCCATCATGCCCAGTCCGCTGGCAAGACTGTCACCGATTGCCTGCATCACGGTTGCAGCCACAATGGAACCCAGCACCAGAGACTGCACATAATTGCGGGAATAGGACAGACCCCGGAAGGTTTTTTCATAGGTCATGGCAATCAGCACAGAGAGCATAAAAGACATCAGCACGGTATAAATCACTGTAATCAATGTTGGATTTGCAGAACTGG
Source organism: Desulfobacterales bacterium (assembly GCA_041390465.1). GTDB lineage: Bacteria > Desulfobacterota > Desulfobacteria > Desulfobacterales > Desulfococcaceae > JAABRU01. The sequence continues at coordinate 48,561 of JAWKPW010000015.1, forward strand.
TCTGCAGTGTCAGAATATCAGGCATAACGATCTCCCTTCCTCATCCTGCGCAATATCATAGTGGTAAAAGCAATGCATTCAGGTGCCAGTTTTCGGGGTTCAGTATTCGGGTTTCGGTATCAGGGCCAGTTTTCAGTATGTTGTTTTCCTGACACCTGACACCGATCTCCCAAATTCCTGCCTCCTTCCTGAACCCTCTCCTGACTGTCATCAGAAACGGTTGGCTCCGATGGTTGTCACAGCACCGGAAACTGTAAAACTGGTATATTTGCTTCCCGGAGTATAGATTCCATTTTCATGCAGACCGTCAGTGACTGTGCCGCTTGAAGTTCCTCCCAGATAAACATCATATGTGGAACCTCTTGTGAGTTCCGGAAAAGAAAAGACAATGGACTGGTATCGCTTGGAAGGTGCAAAGGTAAGAATCTCATTGCCCGTGCTGGTCTGAATATGAAACAGTGTTCCTGCCGTGCGTGCAGAATTCAGGTTCAGCAGAACCGAATACTGGCTGGAGGATGTGCTGGGAGCCTGTGCCATGCCGGAACTGCCTGCGGCCAGCAGAAACCCTCCGGTAATTCTGAATGTTCCCAGATAATCCAATGCCCCGTTGCCATTGTCTGTGGGGCCGTTGACAATCACAGTGCCTCCGGTCATTTCAATGGAACCGTTTGCATCAAGACCGTCTCCGGAGGCATTTATCACAATACGGCCTCCGTTGATGTAAAGCCAGTAATTGCCTGAAGACACAAAAGTATCCTGACCCGGCATCCCACCGGGTCTCCCCGTCTGCCCCGGGTGCATCATTCCGGAACCGTCATTGCCTCCTGCCACATTGATGCCGTCATCACTGGAAACAATGCTGATATCTCCGTCATTGACAGTGATAACAGCACTTTCAATGCCTTCATAGGATTTTGCAATGACAATATCTCCGTTATTGATTTCCACAGAGGAATCCGCATGAATGCCGTCATCTCCCGAAGAAAGATTGAAAACACCGCTGTTGATTGCCAGGATTCCGTTGGAATGGATGGCATCATCAGCCGAACTGATGGCAAAAATACCCTCATCAATCGTTACACTGGTACCGGCCTTGATTCCTTTGGCAGATGTGTCTCCGCTTACTGTTTTGCTGCTGCCTCCACCGGAAGTGAGAACAAATTCACCGTCAGAAATTGTCACGCTGGTCTGCGCGGCAATGGCATCTCCTCCGGATGTTATCCGGATTTCACCGTTTTCAATGGAGATATACCCTTCTGCGCTGTCTTCATCATTGTCCGATTTCAGGCCATCTCCACCCGCGTTTACAGTGATGTTTCCGTCTTCAATCACAAGACTGTTTTTTCCCCGTATGCCGTCATCAGCAGAAGTTACCGTAATGGAAGCATCTGAAAGAACCAGATCATCTTTGGATGCAATTCCGTCATTGTAATTTGCCTCAACTGTCAGAGAACCGGAGCCGGATATGGTAAGATCATCCTTGCTGAACACTGCCGCATTGGGCTGATCCGTTTCCGTGCCGTCCGAAATATACGCGGCTCCGTCAGAAATATAATTTTCGCTATTGTCCGCCAGGATGATACGGGTTTCCTCTGCATTCATGATATAAACAGCAGGCCCTTTGGAACTGTGAATGCTGACTCCGTTGAACATGAGATTCACACTTTCCGCATCTTCCGTGTTTACTGTAAGCTGTCCGTCCGTCAGACTGCCGCTGATATGATAGATGCCCGCAGATGTGATGGTTGCTGTGCTGCCTTCCGCGCTTGCACCGCTTCCGTTTATGCTTATGGAATTTCCATTCAGAATGATCCGGGTATTGAGTGTGGTGCCTGCGGCATTGGCTGTTCCCGGTGTGGGGGAAAGTGTCTGGGGAATCCCGGTTCCGTCCGGTAAACGTCCAAAACTGCAGCCTTCCGGCGCATCAATGTCTTCCCAGTCAAACGCATCAACAATGTTCTCCCCTTTGTACAGAATCACACTGTCATCTGCTCCCAGTTTGAAGGCAACATATGCACTGCCGTCTGCCGGAGCCGTATCTGTTGCCTGAATCAGATAAAACTGACCCGGCTGCAATGTCACAGCAGGCAGGGAAATTTTTTCATGATCAGCTTCCTCATCTGTGAGGGAATAGTCGGCAAGATTCACGGCCTGAGTGCCTTTTACATAGAGTTCAATCCAGTCACTGCCGTCATTCACGTCTTTGGCCATGATTTCATTGATGACCAGATCACCTGTATTTTCACCAAAAGCAGTGATGGCCAGATCAATATTTTCACTGGCCTGCAAAACCAGATCCACCCAATAGGTCACGGAATCTCCCAGATCAAGGCAGGGAATATGCACAGACAGATTGCTTTCATTATATTCCGCGCAGGCAGTCCGGTTTTTTGCATCCCCGAAATCTGTCAGACGGAGAACATCGCCTGTCACTTTCAGATCCACCCAGTAATAACCTTCCCCGATTTTCAGGGAAGGAATATGCGCAGTGGCTGTGCTGTAATCATAGGTTGTGCAGGTTCCGGCTGCCAGAATCTGCGGAAAGCAGAATATGCTGAACAGAATGAAAAACATTCTGATTTTGTCTGATATTCTGAAATTCATGGAAATGCCTCCTTTGGCCTCAGTTTTTTCATCCACAGGCACAAGCTGGAAGTTTATGCTGCCTGTTTGTCAATTTTGGATCTGTGATCTGCAAAAAACCGGATTTTTCCAAAAAAAATCCGGTTTTTCTCTGCAGATTAAATCACAAAATCAAACTTGACAGCGCACTGTTTTTAATTGAAAAATGCCCCATGTTTTTTTCAGAAAGCAGACTGCACTGTTTCGGAAATTGTGTCCGCAGCCGTTTCTGACTCTGTTTCCTCTGCAGATTCCGAATCTTCTGCGGTATCTGCGTCTGAAGCAGAAGAGGCAATTTTCGCAATGAGTTCGGCTGCCTGTTCCGCTGTAATCAGTCCGCAGTCTGCGGCCTTCTGGACTGCGGCAGACATTTTTGTATTCATAAGCGTTTTAAAAGTGTCCAAGTCTACGCTGTTGCTTTCCAGGACTGCGCCCGCGCCCATATGGGATGCTGCCAGCTCTGCTTTTATCACTTCCAGAGTTTTCCCGGTGATTTCAGACAGAGCTTCCGCTGCCATATTGTCGTGAATGGCCTTGTCAAGCAGATGTGCCGCCGGAGGTCCAAAGCCCCGTCCTTCAGGTCCCGGAGGCCGCATACCCGGTCTATGTCCCTGTCCCGCATAGGTCACAGCGCAAAGGCTCAGCACAAGCAGCGCTGCAACAGTGAAAATTCCCGTTTTTGTTCCACCGATGATGTTTCTCATAGTCATCTCTCCTTTTCTGATGAATGTTTTGAAGCCTGGGGCTTCGTGAAAAAATACGGAAAACCGGGTGCAAAAAACTGTTTTCCGAAAAATCTGCGGGGAATATAACAGATGAATATGGAGAAATTTCGGAGGAAATGTGGAGATTTTATGGAGTTTCAGGCTGTGGGGAAATTTTTGCTGTATTTGTTTTTTCCATCCGGAAATTTCTGAAAATTTTCAACCTGTTCTTCCTGAGGTCTCCTGCTCACCCGACAGTGACAGGGGGCCCGGAAGTCTTGGGTGATTCCCGGAAAAAACATACCTCAGATTTGACAACTTTCCAAAAGTTGCAAATCTTTCAGGTGAGTGAACCGGAACATTCATTTTCAGAAATCACCCTGGTGGACTGTCAAAAATTTTTTTCCCTTTCAGAAAAAACTGCCAGGGAGTGCCAAACTGAAAGTTTGACAGACTTCCAAACTTTCAGTTTGGGCTCCTCAAAATGCAAAAAAACTTATTTGACAGTCCACTCAGCCTTTTTATGGCCTGTTGCTTATGTGAAATCTGAAAAGGATTTCAGCATTATTTATGGCATGCCCCTGTTTTGCAAAGATTTGTTTGTTTTTTCAAATTGTTGGATGAAAATGGCAAAAACATGCCGATTTTGGCAAAAAATTGCCGATTTGATGGAGGCCGGAAGGATTCCCGCAAAGCGGATTTTGCAGAAATATATCTGTGATAAAAGCATATTATGATAAAAATAATCAGAATTTCCGTTCATGGCACATGAATTGCTTGGATTATTGCCTTGCAAAGAAAAATCTGCAACAGGAACTTCCTTCCATCCCGTTGGTAAAAAAATGACATTTTAAAAAAAAGGAAAGCGTATGAAAGAACTGGCAAAGCTCATGGAACGCGTTATCGGACGGGTAAATATCAATCTGCGACATTCCGGAATTGATGTGGGGCCGTATATGACGGATATTGTTTCTCCGGAAAATCTTCTGAAATTTTACGCATTTTACGGTATATGGTCCAATCATCCCATTCATTTTCATTTCAGCCGCTCCAATCTGGCGGGAAGTTATTTTCTGGGGCGGTGCAAAGTGGACAATTCCATCCTTTACAAATGCGACATCCGGGGGGATGAACTCAAGGAAAAAGGACATAAAATAGAGGTGAACGGCAACTCGATCACCCTTGAAGATGATGAAGTGATCTGGATCAAAAACAGTCTTCTCATCAAAACACTGGTTCACAATTTCTCCCACAATCCGGAAAAAGCGGAACTCTTTCTGATTAAAAACACAGCTTCCGCTCCTTACGCCAATATTCACGGTTCTCCGGTGGAAGGATGTTTTCTGGAACCCTTTTCCACGGTTGATCTTACAACTCTTCAAAACTGCCGGGTGGGAACCTATTCCTATGTGCAGGTGGGGGAACTGTCCCGTCAGGAAGTGGAGTCCGGACGGATCTGGGTAAGGAACCGGGATTTTGAATTCAATTATCTTTTTGACAAAGAGCTTCTGCATAAACGCTATATTGCCTTTGAGCCCGGCAAAGGAGCCATGGGCATGTTCATGGATTTTGTTGAAGACCGGAAACCTGATTTTCAGAAACTCTATGATGTGGTGAATCTGGAGGCTCCCATTCGGGAAATCCCCAGAGGCGCTTCCATCAGTCGGTACAGTGTGTGGAAAGGAAAAAACACCATCAGCGAAAATGTCCTTGTTGCCCAGAGAGCCTATCTGGAATCCTCCTATCTCGGTCGGGGAGCCAATGCGCAGGAAAACTGCTATATCAGCTTTTCCCATCTGGATGGATGCAATGTTACTGCCCACGGAGCCAGCATCATCTATGCCAATATGGGGAAAAAGGTGTTTGTGGGATTCAATTCCTTTCTGCAGGGAAAGGCCGACTGTCAGCTCACAGTGGGGGATGAGTGCATTGTCATGCCGCATACCATTATGGATCTCACAGAAGCGGTGGAGATTCCGGGCCGGCATCTGGTCTGGGGATATATACGCACACAGCAGGATTTGGAAGAACACAGCATACCGCTGGAAAGGCTCTCCAAGATCAAAGACGGAATCACAATGGGAAACATGCGGTTCAAAGGAAACGGAGATGCCTTTGTGAATGCTTTCCGGCACAGAATTGATCATATTCTGGAAGCCAACGGCGCTTTTTATGACGGAGAATCCCACAGAGGACATGCACAGAAGGGGGAAAACATTTCTTTCAATATCATTCAGCCCTATCCCAGAGGAGAGATGAAAGGACTTTTTCCCACGATGGATATTGAACCATAGTGTTTTTATACAGGTGCATGGCTTTTGACAACAGGAATTTTCACTCTGAAGCTCCGAGAGATTTGGAAACTCTCAGGATTTTCTGAAAATGCGAATGAAGAGTCAGCTTCGGATAAGATTTGACAATTTTCGAAAAGTTGTCAAATCTCCGTTCGTTTTATAAGCATGGTGTTTTAATTCAGTCTGACATTTCTGACTCTTCATTCGCATTGAAAATATTTTTTTTAATATATCCCCGGCATCTGACAGGGAGATTCGGTTTTGCTTCCGATTCTTCCTGATCAGAAACGCATTCTTTTTCTGCAGCAATATCAATCTGTCAGTTTCTTTTCTGCTTCCATGCGGGAAAAGCGGGTCAACCCGTCCCCACTCTTAAAAAACTTCCATCCCCCTGATTTTGATATATTTCTCTATTGACTTTCAGAAATAATTTGTCTATAGCCTCCCGTTCCCTTCCTCCTGACTGTGATTGCGGGAGGATATTTTTTTACAGGACTGTTATCCCTATGGATTTGAAAACTGAGAACATTGACACTGACAATGTCGCGGATTTGAAAACCGGAAATGTCACCCGCCTGCTTTCTGTTTCAGAAGAGGAACTGCTGGCGCTGATCCGGGAGAAAAATCTTCCCGCGTACAAAATCAAAAACAGATACCATTTCAGTCTGAGTGAACTTGGGGAATGGATTCTGGCAAACAGACATCTGGTGCAGCCTGCGGCAGAGATTTATCACAGACTCACAAAAAGAAGGGTTTCCCTCACCGCTCTTTTGTATCAGGGCGGCATTTATTATGACATTCCCGGCATAACTGTGGCAGAAAGCATCAGGAATGCGGTTGCCGTGATTCGCATTCCCGATGATTTGAGCCGGGAGGATGTGTATACGGCTTTGATGCAAAGAGAGGGAATGATGTCAACCGCAGTGGGAAAAGGCATTGCCTTTCCCCATCCCCGGTGTCCCATTATTTCAGATATTGACAATGAAAGCCTCTCCCTCTGTTTTCTCAAAGAAAGCGTTGATTACAAAGCCCATGATGATGAGCCGGTTCGTGTCCTGTTTGTGATTATCTCATCCAATCCGGGCCGACATCTTGAAATCCTGTCCAAAATTTCCTTTCTCTGTCAGCACAGTGCGTTTGTTTCTCTTCTCCGCAGGCCTGCGGAGAAAGAATCCCGGCAGAAATATGAGGAATCTCTGCGGGAATCCATTGAAAACGCGGAAACTGACTGGCTGAATGCGCAAAAGGGGTAATCTGTCATGACTGTGTATCTCTGTGGTATCGGGGCCATTGTGCTGGGCGGTGTGCTTGCGGTTTTTGCCGGGGAAACCGCAAAGGCGAAAATTCTTTCCCTGTGCACAGGAATCGGAAGCATTCTGGTGATATATCCTGCCATTGCGGTATTGGCAGGCAGTGAGGCTCCGGAATTTCTGATGCAGATGTCCGAACCTTTCGGCACTGTGCGCCTGATGATGGACAGACTTTCTGCATTTTTTGCCATTGTGATTGCTTTCATGAGTTTTCTGGGAACCCTGTACGCTGTGGGATATATGCAGCATTACTGCAACAGGGGAAAGGATCTGGGTTCCCATTTTCTCTTCTTCAGCATTCTCATTGCATCCATGCTGCTGACTGTAACGGTTCAGCACGGGCTTGCCTTTCTCATTGTGTGGGAAATCATGTCCCTTTCCTCTTTTTTTCTGGTCACATTTGAACAGGAAAAAGAAGAGGTTTGCAAAGCGGGACTGAATTATCTCATATCCATGCACATTGGTGCGGTCTTTCTCACAGCCGGTTTTATTGTGCTTGCCAACGCATCCGGCAGTTTTGATTTTTCCGCATTCCGGACAGTGATAAACAGCGGCACGCTTTCTGTTTTCGCTGTGTTTCTCCTTTTTTTCATGGGGTTTGGCATGAAAGCCGGATTTGTTCCCCTGCACACCTGGCTGCCGCAGGCGCATCCTGCCGCGCCCAGTCACATTTCCGGCATCATGTCCGGCATCATGATCAAAACCGGAATTTACGGCATTCTCCGCATTGTTTCCATGCTGGATTCCCCTTCTCCGAAGCTGGGGTTTTTTGTGCTTATTGTTTCTCTGCTTTCCGGACTGTTGGGCGTGGCCTGTGCCATTGCCCAGCACAATCTGAAAAAACTGCTGGCCTATCACAGTGTGGAAAATATCGGCATTATCGGCATGGGGATCGGCGTGGGAATGCTCGGACTTTCCTATAAAAATTCAGCTATGGCCGTACTGGGTTTTTCCGGTGCGCTTCTGCATGTGCTGAACCATTCCATTTTCAAGTCCCTTCTGTTTTATGCTGCCGGAATGGTGTATCAGAAAACCCATACCATGGAGATTGAAAAACTCGGTGGATTGGCAAAATCCATGCGATTCACAGCCATTGCCTTTCTCATCGGTGCGGCTGCCATTTCCGGACTTCCGCCCCTGAACGGATTCATCAGTGAATTTTTCATCTACTGGGGCATGTTCAAAGGACTCAAAGGCGGCATTTTTCCGGCTGTGGTGCTGGTGATTTCCATTTCCGGTCTGGCTTTTGTCGGTGCAATGGCGCTCCTGTGCTTTACCAAAGCCTTTGGCGTGGTGTTTCAGGGCAGTCCCCGCAGCCGGTATCCGGAAGAATCTTTTGAAACAGGGCTTTTCTTTAAGATTCCCATGATTGCGGAATGTGCAATGATTGTTTTGATTGGTCTGTTTCCCGCGCAGGTTTTTTCCCTGATCTGCACAGTAACTTCACAGTTTGCCGACATCAGCGGGTATCCCATGACAGAGGCCCTGACGGTGCTGAACAGTCTTTCCAAAGGATTTCTGCTTTTCCTTCTTACTGCTGTACTGGTATGGATGCTGCGATCCCGGCTCCGAAGCAGAAAAGGGGTTTCCCATTGCAAAACATGGGACTGCGGTTATCAGGCCGGAAATGTGCGTATGCAGTACACAGCCTCTTCCTATGCAGATCCCTTTGTGCGCATTATCCGTCCTGTGCTGGATTATCAGGAGCATTTCCGGCTTCCCGTGCGGCATACGGCAGACAATAAGAAAGATTTTCTGCTTTTTCCGGAAGCTGCCGGATTTGAAAGCCATACAAAGGACAAAATGGAAAGCTGTGTCATTGAGCCGGTCATTTCACTTCTCTCGCGCTTTCTCCATCTTTTTTCCTGGATTCAGAGCGGCAATATTCGCGTGTATATTCTTTACGGACTGATTTTTCTGGCTGCCATCACCGTGTGGACAATGGGGGTGCAGAGATGATGCTGAAAGCTGCAAATCTTGTGATGCTGCTGATTGGGCCCTTTGTGCTTGTGGGAGTCATCAACCGCACAAAATCCTTCTGGGCCGGGCGGAAAGGCCCCCCTCTGTTCCAGTTTTTCTTTGATATCCGCAGACTGCTTCAAAAAGGAGAGGTTGTCAGTCATACCGCCTCCTTTGTGTTTGAGCTTGCGCCGGTCATCAGTTTTGCATCCGTGATACTGGCCGGGCTCCTGGTTCCGATGATGCAGGGCCTGTCCGTATTTTCCTTTGAAGGGGATTTTCTGCTTTTTTCCTATATCCTGGCAGTCGGAAGATTTTTCAGCATTATCAGTGCAATGGATACCGGATCCAGTTTTGGGGGAATGGGCGCGAGCAGGGAAGCCCTGTTTTCCTGTCTTGTGGAACCAGCTTTTTTTATGATGCTGGGTGCGCTGGGCATTCTGGCAGGCGGACTTTCCTTTCAGGATATGGTGAGCCTGGTTCATCAGAACGGAAGAATGATCCTGCTGATTTCATTGCTGTGTCTGATTATTCTTTTTGTCATGCTTCTGACCGAGGGATGCAGGGTTCCTGTGGATGATCCCAATACCCATCTGGAACTGACCATGATCCATGAAGTCATGGTGCTGGACAATTCCGGCCCCGGCTTTGCCCTGATGCAGTGCGGGGCTGCCATAAAGATGTTTGTCATCACCTCTTTGATGGCAAATCTTCTTATTCCGGACACTTTCGGCATATACGGATTTACTGCTGCATTTGTGCTGCTTCTTGCAATTACAGCTTTCGCGGTCGGAACCATTGAATCCTTCATGGCCAGACTGAGGATGAACCACGTACCCCAGTTTATCCTGCTGATGGGTTCCATGTCCTTTGTGCTTCTCTCTGTCATAGCTCTGTTTTTCTGCAGGAGTGTCTGATGATTGATTTTCTGATTGTCCTTTTCGGTCTTGCCATGATTTACATTGCAGGCACAAGCCGCATCGAGGCATATGTCCGTGCTTTGTTTCTGCAGGGACTGCTTCTTTTTGTGCTGGTGCTTCTGGATCACGGCATCATGCGTGTGCCCAATCTTGTTTTTCTCTCCTTTGAAACCCTGGTGATCAAAGCGATTGTGATTCCCCTGTTTCTTATCCGTATCATTCACAAAAATGAAATTGAAAGAGAACTGCAGCCCTATGTTCCCAATTTTTATGCCCGGCTGGTGGCAAGTCTTATTTTTGGACTGGGATTTTACGCTGCTTACTGGAGCATAGGAAAGGCTCCGGAACTCCGGCCTTTGTATTTCGGAACTTCCGTGTCCACCATTGTGCTGGGGCTGCTGGTGATTGTCACACGAAGAAAAATCATCACCCATGTGATTGGTTTCATGCTGATGGAAAACGGCATCTTTCTCATGGCCCTGTCCATTGCCAAAGAAATGCCCTTTATTGTGGCTCTGGGCGTGCTGCTGGATTTGTTTGTGGCAATTTATCTTTTCGGAATGTTCATTGGAAAAATTCATGACTTTGACCCTGAAATCAAAGTGGATACCCTTACACTCTTAAAGGATTCAGATAAATGACGGCCATCATTCTGCTGATGCCCCTTGTTCTCAGCATACTGGTTTTCATCCGCAAATCCCGGTCATTCGGAGGCTGGTGCAATGTTGCCTATGCCGGAACTCTGCTGGCGGCATCTGTCTGTCTGTATGTCAAACCGGGCAGTTTCACAGTTTATTTCCGCACCGATGAGGTCAGCATTCTCTTTCTTCTGATCCTTGCCGTGCTGTATCTGGGTGTTTCCCTGTACAATACCGAATACATCCGGCACAAGAACGGGGAATCCGCAGGCAGACATGCGCTTTATGCGGTGCATCTCCTGCTTTTTGCTGCTTCCATGGTCGCCGTGATTCTGAGCACCCATCTGGGCCTGCTCTGGGTTTTTGTGGAAGCCACAACCCTGAGCAGCGCGTATCTGATTTATTTCAACCGGACAGAAGCCGCACTGGAAGCTGCGTGGAAATATATCTTTATCTGCTCTGTGGGCATTGCGCTCGCGTTTGTGGGCATCATTTTTCTGTCCATGGGATTGGGACATTCAGATTCCCTGTTTTTTGATGATTTGTACAAAAATGCAAAAAATATCAATCCGTTCTGGCTGAAACTGGCTTTGTCCTTCATTCTCATCGGTTTTGGCACAAAAGTGGGTTTTGCGCCTGTTCATGCCTGGCTTCCGGATGCGCATTCCGAATCCCCGTCGCCAGTCTCGGCTTTGCTTTCCGGAACCCTTCTGAACGCGGCTTTGCTGGGAGTTATCCGGGTCAGCACGCTGCTGAAACTCGCGGGGCTGGAAGGATATGTGAGTCAGCTTCTGCTCCTGATGGGGTTTCTTTCCCTGTTTGTCAGCGCGGTTTTTGTCATCCGCATTGAAAATTACAAAAGAATGCTGGCCTATTCTTCCATTGAGAACATGGGCATCATTGCCATCGGGCTTGGCATTGGCGGCCCCGGAGTCTTTGCGGCCATGCTTCATCTGACTGCGCATTCCCTGATCAAGGCATCCCTGTTTCTGACATCCGGAACAGTTGAGCATTGCTATGGCAGCAAAATGATCAGTGAGGTCAGAGGACTGCTGCACAGGGACAAGATCACAGGCTGGCTGTGGATGCTGTCTTTTGTCGCGATTGCCGGAATTCCGCCCTTTCCCCTGTTTTTCAGTGAATTTTTCATTGCACGAACGCTTTTTGCCAATGGCTCCATTGTTTATGCTGTGATATTTTTCCTGCTGCTTACCATTGTTCTCGCGGCTATGGCGCGGGCTGTGCTTGGGATGTGTTTCGGCGAAAACAGATCAGCAGAGAAAAACGCTGTTCCCTCAGAAATTCTGACCTGGCTGCCACAGACCGTGTTTCTGGTGCTGCTGTTTCTCATGGCTGCTCTTCCGGACGGACTTTGCCGTATTCTTCAAAACGCCGCAGCCGGACTGTAAAGGAGACATGAGGATGAACTGGGCAAAGACAAAAAACGGAAAAACCCTTGCGATCAAAGACATACCGGAACTGTCCATGACAGAACTGGTCGCGGAAATTGCAGAAGAATGCGAAAAGGGAAGCCGCATGGTCCTGTTTTTCGGCACGGATCAGGGCAAAGTCTATGCTGTGCTTGCGCAGGATGTCAATTCCCGGCTGCTGGTTGCATCCGCAGGGTTTCCGAAAGACAGGACATATCCGTCTTTGACAAGGGATTTCCCCGCACTGCATGTGTTTGAGCGGGAACTGCATGAAGAATACGGCCTTGTACCGGACGGACATCCCTGGCTCAAGGGCATCCGTTATCCATTTTACCGGCATCATCCTGAAAAAACAATGGAAACCTGTCCATTTTTCCGGATGGAGGGAGATGAAATCCATGAAGTGGCCGTAGGCCCCATCCATGCGGGTGTGATAGAGCCGGGGCATTTCCGCTTCATGTGTCATGGCGAAAAGGTTTATCATCTGGAAATACAACTGGGATATCAGCATCGCGGGGTGGAACGTCTGTTCTGCGGCAAAAGATTTCAGGAAACACTCGCGGAATCCATTGCAGGCGATTCTGTCATTGCGCACACCAGTGCGTATGCAATGACAATGGAATCCCTCGGCGGCATTCAGATCACCCGGAGAGCCCAAGCCATCCGCGCCATTGCCCTTGAAATGGAAAGAGCCGGGATTCATATCGGCGATCTGGGTGCTTTGGCAAATGATGTGGCCTATCTGCTGGGCAGTGCCGTGTATGGCGCAACCCGGACTCTGGTGATCAATTCTCTGCTGCTGATTTGCGGCAGCCGTTTCGGACGGGGGCTGATCCGCACCGGCGGCGTGGTGTTTGACATTGAAGAAGACAAAGTGCGGGAAATCAGAGCAACTCTTGAAAAAGTAAAGCATGATGTGATTCTGATGAGCGAAACCATGTTTTCCACGCCCAGTGTTCTGTCCCGTTTTGAGCAGACCGGCGTGGTGGAAAAGGACAAGGCGGCTCAAATCGGGCTGGTCGGCCCCGCAGGCCGGGCTTCCGGCGTGCCTGTGGATGTGAGAAGCGATCATGCTTACGGCATGTACCGCTATTCTCCCATTCACAAAATGACCATGAGCAGCGGGGATGTGTTTGCCCGTGCCTATATCCGTTACATGGAAATCCGGCAGTCCCTGAACTATGTGATGGAACAGATCAGTCATCTGCCTGCGGACGGCACAGAACGCAGTCCTGTTTCTGATATACGGCTGGCTCCGGACAGTTTTGCCGTTTCCATGACAGAAGGCTGGCGCGGGGAAACCGTACACGCGGCAATCACGGACAGCCAGGGAAAACCTGTGCGCTACAAAATCAAGGATCCGTCCTTTCACAACTGGTTCGGTCTGGCACAGGCCGTGCGCGGGAATGGCATTTCCGATTTTCCGCTCTGCAACAAAAGTTTCAATCTTTCCTACTGCGGAAATGATTTGTAAAGAGGTCGTCTATGCTCAGAAATCTGCTGCATTCCTTCAAATCCGGCATCATGCAGGAATCCATGTTCACCAATCCGCTGCAGCCGCTGAAGGTCAGGATGAATCAGGGAAAACAGTATATTCCGGATATAAAGGCCGCAGTCATAAAGCCAAGGTTCCGGGGATTTCCCCAGCCAGATGAAAAAGCGGGAACTTCCTTTTGTGCAGAATGCAGGCAGTGCATTGACATCTGCCCGGCCAAAGCCATTGAGATGAATCCCTTTTCCATAGACATGGGAAAGTGCGTTTTCTGCGGGGACTGCGCGCGGGAATGCCCGCAAAATCTCATTTCTTTCAGCAATTTTCATAAAACAGCGGCCACATTCCGGGAAGATCTGAAAGTTGGCAAATCCATGACTGCTGAGGCATATCAGGCCCGTGCCATAACAGTTCGAAAAGACATCCGAAAATTATTCGGACGCTCCCTCAAGCTGCGGCAGGTCTCCGCGGCCGGATGCAACGGCTGTGAAATGGAACTCAATGCCTGCTCCAATGTGAACTTTGACATGGGACGTTTCGGCATTGATTTTGTGGCCTCGCCCAGACATGCGGACGGAATTGTCATCACCGGCCCGATTTCGCAGAACATGGCCCCCGCGCTGGAGGACGCGTATCAGTGCACACCTGATCCCAAAATTGTGATTCTGGTCGGAGCCTGCGCCATCAGCGGCGGAATTTTTCAGGATTCTCCCGCGTTAAACCGTGAATTTCTCCAAAAATATCCCATTGATCTCTATATCCCCGGATGTCCCACCCATCCTCTGACATTCATCAGCGGCGTATGCGCTTTTCTGGGGATCTGACAGGTGCAATGCCGATTCCCCATTGGTTTATCCAATGATGCCAGCTTCTGTCTTTTGAACAGGTCTGTTTTCAGCAATGATTTGAGCCCCCTTTTTCCATTCCCGCTTTTTTCCCGGCAGATTTTATCGCTTTGTTGACAAGGCTTGGATCAATGTGATGTCTTCTGATCATGCCGCTTCTCGGATCTGCCGAGAAATTTACGGATGGAAACACATACTGCCACTGCCATTTTTTTGCAGCATTTTTATCTTCGCGGACGAAACCGCCTCACCTCATCCATCGAAGTTCTCTTCCGGAAGATAAGCGTCCGATATTTTTTCGGTGACGGAAAATAATCCCGATTCTCCATTGAAATCATATGCTGCGGAAGGCAGTGCCGATTTGCCGCAGATTTTATACAGTGATATAAATTTGCTGTGACCTTTGTGCCGTCTTTGTGTCCTTTGCAGTTAAAAAAAAGCATGGTTTCAATGGAGAATCGGTATTACGCAGTTGGTTTTTCAACTATCTGATTTTTAAAGAACCGGTTTTGTGCAGTGCAACATTTGCCTTCATAAAAATCAATGGGTTAAAATTCAACTGCGTAACTCCTACAGTTTGCATCTGATTCGGAGGAGTGCTGAAATTAAGCGAGCGCTTTTTTGCACAGACAGAACTGCCGAAAAAGTGGCAGTTATACCAATTCTCCATTGAAAATATGCTTATTCAATCCCGTTCCCGCGCAGATATCCAATGCCGTCAGGTCAGGGAATTTCCGGAGTGCCGAAATGAAGTGAAACGGGATTTTGGCCGGATTTCCGAATCATCTCAGTGTCCCTGACTTTCAGTTCAGGACTCCTTCGCGCCTGACCCAAAAGCAGAGATTGCATAAATTCAATGGAGAATCGATATAATCCCCAGAATTGCACAGGCAGTCAGCATGCCCGAACAGATGTCTTTTCATACAGCCAGAGCCGGGGCGCCAGCCGAACCACTGAAATCCATACAGACAAAATACAGGAAGCGCAAGAAGCAGCAAAAAGGGTGAAATGATCAGAAAACTGCTGCCTGCGGCTGCCGCAACAGTGTCTCTGTGTTCCATGAAAAACAGACAATTTCTTGATTTTTAAAAAATTACATGATATATGTTCATATTCTGCCAGAATACGTTTTCAAATCCTGCTGCAGGAGAAAAATCATTGCCAAAAGCAGAACAATTGAGAAAATTGCTTCAAGGGTCGGACATCCTTACCATTCCGGGATGTTATGATGCCCTGAGTGCCAGACTGATTCAAAGAGCCGGATTTCCGGCCGCATTCATGAGCGGATTTGCGGTTTCCGCTTCCCGTCTGGGTATGCCGGATACCGGACTTGTCACCTATGCAGAAATGGTGGAGCAGGGGCGAAATATCTGTGAAGCTGTTTCCATTCCGGTTTTCGGAGACGGGGATACGGGTTATGGCAATGCGGTCAATGTGCAGCGCACGGTCAGGGGATATGCCCGAGCAGGTTTTGCCTGCATTATGATAGAAGATCAGGTTTCGCCCAAACGCTGCGGTCATACGCGCGGCAAGCAGACCGTGGATCGGAAAGAGGCTTTTTCCCGCATTCAGGCTGCTGTGGATGTGCGGAATGCGGGTGAGGATATTCTCATCATGGCACGCACAGATGCCAATGCCACAGAAGGGCTGGAAGAGGCAGTGTTCCGGGCAAAAACCTTTGCGGAAATCGGAGCGGACATCACTTTTCTCGAAGCCCCGCGCAGCGAAGAGGAAATGCGGTATTACTGTGAAAATGTTCCGGGTCCCAAAATGGCAAACATGGTGGAGCAGGGAAAATCCCCGATTCTCCGTCCGGAAAAACTACAGCAAATCGGGTATAAAATCGCGGCGTATCCCCTGACGTTGATGCTCGCTGGCATATGGGCAATGGAAAAGGCGCTGGAGAGCATCCAAAGCGGATATCAGACACGGGAAGCTGCCGAGTTTGCCCATCTGCGGGAGATCGCTGGCTTTCCCGAATATTATGAAACTGAGAAGAGATATGCGATACAACCATGAGAATGCCGGATTGCACTTCGCGAATCCGAGATACAGCTTTTTGTAATTATTGAACATTTTTAGAAAGGAGAATCCCATGTCATGCAAAGTCATTCAGACCCCTTTGGCTCCGGCTGCCATAGGCCCCTATTCCCAGGGGATTGTTGCAGCACCTTTTCTGTTTGTCAGCGGACAGTTGGGCATGAATCCCCAAAACGGAGAACTGGTCAGCTCTGATTTGGCGGATCAGGCCCGACAGGCCATTCGGAATATGCGGGAGATTATTCAGGCAGCAGGCGGAGATTTGCGCAATGTTGCGGCAGTGGATGTTTTCATTACAGATATGTCCAAATTTGGCGAATTCAACGCGGTTTATCAGGAATTTTTCTCTGAACACAAACCCGCAAGGGCAGTGGTGGAAGTCAGTGCTCTGCCCAAAGGCGCGTGTGTGGAAATCAAGTGCATTGCCTTGATTCATCCGTAAAAAACAGTGGTTCAGATGCCAAGAAAATAAACACGGATCACCTGAAGCCAACCCATGATGCGATTTCCGGAAAAGAACATCCCTCAGATTTGGCAACTTTTGAAAAGTTGTCAAATCTTTCAGATGGCTGAATCGGGACATTCATTTTCAGAAATCACCTGAACACTTCCGGGAAGAATTTTCTTGAAAAATAAAAGATGCAAATGGTTTATTGTTTTTTTGCCGCTGATTCTTTTCACAGCCATCAATGTTCTGCCACTTTCCCACTGTTTTTCAGAGGAGAAGCTGTGCATCAGTGCCCAGCAGCAGTTCGATTTTGCAGAATATCTTTTTTCCATTGGGGATTACACAGGCGCTGTGGCAGAATACAGGCGTTTTGTCCAATTTTTTCCCGAACATTCCAACGTGCCGCAGGCCCGGTACAATATCGGCATGGCTTATTTTGAGAACAAAGACTTCCAAAAAGCTGCTGATTCTTTTTCTGAAATGATTTCCGGAGCAGGAGAAGAAAATCTCACCTTATCCCATTTGATAACGCAGGCATACTTCATGATCAGTCAATGCCACATGCAGATGGACAATCCCCAGGAGGCAGTCACCAACCTTCGCAACCTGATTCATCTGACACAGAACAGGGAAATATGGGATGAAGCGCATTACCGTATGGGATGGATACATCTGGAAATGGCCATGTGGGAAAAAGCAGATATTTTTTTTGACAGAATCAGCAGGGAAAACCGGGAACGCTACCGTCTGGAACAGTTGTCCGCAGAACTGTCCCGCACCGCAGATATTCCCCGAAAAAATCCCCGGGTGGCAGGTGCGCTCTCTGTGATTCCGGGAGCGGGTTTTCTGTACTGCGGAAGATACCGGGACGGACTTGCAGCCTTTCTTTTCAACGGCGCATTGATCCTTGGCGCTTACACGGCTTTTGACAATGACAACCCGGCATTGGGCAGCGTGATTGCTTTGGTGGAGGCGGGATTTTATGCAGGGAATATTTATGGAGCGGTGAACAGTGCGCACAAATACAACCGGGAGCAGAATCGCAATTTCATCCGTCAACTCAGGGAAAATACCCAGGTGAATCTTTCCCTTTCCCCTGAGCATGGCGGACTTGCGCTGTCTTTGGAATATTCCTTTTAACTGATGTGTTGCACTTCCGTCATGCCCGCGAAAGCCGGTATCCACAACCGATTGAAAATACTGAATTCCGGTTTGCACCGGAATGACGGAAAAAATGAATAAGCGCCTGATGTTCTGAAAAAAGGCGGAGTGACATCTGTTTTTAGTGTGGATTTAACAGCCTGCATCCATTATGCAAACCCTGCCTGTGATGCGAATAATGCCTGCAATCACCTCATAATCTGATGCGATTGGGAGCTGCAAATGAGCCGGTATATCTGGCAGACTGAATCATGGCCTGATCTGATCTGGGACAGTGCCAGACTCATTGAACCTTTATCCTGCTGCCGTCTGATGCAGGGCAAACTGCTGGGCAGACTGGCCTCCATGAACAGGGAAATGGAATTGGAGGCCTATACTGAACTGCTGGTGGAAGAAACTGTGCATACTGCACATATTGAAGGGGAAGTGCTGGATCGGAGTTCTGTCCGTTCTTCTGTGATCAGACGTCTGGGACTGGATGCTGCCGGGCTGCCTCAGCCTGAACGCCATGTGGATGGACTGGTGGAGGTACTGACAGATGCCACAGAAAATTATGATCTTCCCCTGACACCTGAACGGCTTAAAGCTTGGCAGGCTGCCATGTTTCCCACAGGATATTCGGGACTTCGCAGGATTGTCACCGGAAACTGGCGGGGACCGGATCTGATGAGGGTTGTATCAGTTCGATCCGGACGGGAGAAAATTCATTATGAAGCTCCTCCCCATGATCGGGTTGAATCAGAGATGCAAAATTTCCTGATTTGGTGGCAGAAAAGTCTGAAAACATGCGATGGCATCCTCCGGGCAGGCATTGCCCATTTCCGTTTTGTCACCATTCATCCCTTTGAAGACGGAAACGGCAGAATTGCCCGTGCCGTCACAGATATGGCTATGGCGCAGGATGAAAATCTGCGTCAGAGGTTTTACAGTCTGTCGGCCCATATTACAGAGGAAAGAGAGAGTTATTATTCCATACTGGAAGAGATTCAGAAGGGAAACGGTGACATAACCCGGTGGCTGGAATGGTTTCTGGCCTGCTTCAGCGGAGCCATAAGCAAATCTGAGCAGACTTTGGAAAAAGTGTTTGCCAAATCCGCATTCTGGAAGATTCATGTGCAGACAGTGCTGAATGATCGGCAAAGGAAAGTGATCAACAGACTGCTGGATGCAGGCAAGGGCAATTTTGAAGGCGGTCTGACCACCAGAAAATATGCAGGCATGACAAAAACAGCCAAAGCAACCGCGCAGAGGGATATTCGTGATCTCGCGGAAAAAAATATACTGACTGCCAATGCAGGCCGGGGGCGCAGTACCAGTTATGATTTGATATGGCCTGACATATGATAAGGCCACTGCTGTTTAATACCAATTCTCCATTGAAAACATGCTTTTTTTAGCCGCAAAGGACACGAAGAGGGCACAAAGATCACAATAAACTGAACGCACCGTATAAAATCAGCGGTGAATCGGTATTAATTCACATTGCAGATGCTTCAGTATTTATATTTTCGCATGAACTGAATTTTCTCTCACGGAGGCCCCATTGAACAACCTGTCCCACAAAGAGTTTCTGGCCAAATCCAATGCCCTGAAAGTCAATACAAAAGATTATTATGTGGATGTGGAACCCCATCCGAAATACACACTGATCCGGGAAGTGATGTCCAAATATTACGGACTGACAGAGGGTGTTCTCATTTTTCTCAAAGAACTCAACCATCCCCGGAAAAATGACCGCTTTATCGCAAATGAGGCAAGGGGATACTGCCTGAATTATTTTCATCTGATCCGCAATCATGCCGAAGGCCCCGCGGCCGCGGCTTTGTTTGCTGATATTTTTGCTGATCTGCTCCAGTCTCCCGAAGAGGAGGTTCGCAGGGATGCAGCAGACAATTTTCTGCTTTTTCTGCAAAAAATGATCCGGGAATGCGGACCGGAGCATATTGGCCGGTTCATGCCTGTGCTGAATTCCGCATTCCGCACCATCCGGAATTTGGATGATGACAACTTTTTTCTGTTTGTGAAAAGTTATTACCGACTGGAAAAGACTGCTGAGGATCTTATCAGTTACCTTCCTGAAATTTCTCCGGATTTCACTGAACTCAACAGCCTGCTTCGGAAATATTGCCGCCGCACCTGTTCTTACTGGCTCAGTGAGGCGGATCCGCTGCCCTGGTTTGAGAAAGAGGTGGACAAAATTGAAAACCGGGATCAGCTTGCAGATATTTTCAGCCCCATTTCCCACACCCGCATAAAGGAACTGGAGCAGAAACTTGACAGGATCGCAGACAGTCCGTCCGCTTCTTTGGATGAAACACAGGATTTGCATCAGCTCCGGCTTTTGCTGGAACTGCCCGGTTACAGCCGGATTGCGGATCTGTACCGGGAAATTCCCAGAAAACTTCTGGAAGCGGGAAAGGACAAAACCCGCGGCAGCCGGTGGAAAGTCATTTTTCTTTTCCATATTATGAATATTTCCGGCCTGTCCCTGATCCACGAGGAAACCCTCAGAGAGATCAACCGGATTATGGGCTGGCTGATTTCCCATGAAACCCATCTGAATATTGAAATTCTTCTGACCAAGGCATTTTCCATTCTCAATGCCCGGACCCGGGAATTTCCGGTCACTTCCCTCAACTGCATTCTGAATATGGGCAGGGGCATTTACAAAACCGATGAAAGTGATCTGATCAAACTTTTCATTGATGCGGTTCTGGGCATGGGTTTTCATGCACCGATGATCAGCGGTGTGGGCAATGACTGGCAGATACAGGTCAATCCCGCGCATATCCGCAATATCCGCACCTGGCTGGAACTCATTGAACTCAGTCCCCAATGGTCCACCCGGCTTCTGTCCGGCCTGATCATCCATCTTTCCCTGTCCGGAGTTTTCATCAAGGACACGGATCTGTTTCCCCGCGACATTACCCGTCTGCTCAACTGTGACATCCGGCAGGTTTACAATCTGGTCAAGCAGCTTGCCCGGCTTTTTCCGGTTTATTTCAATGAGATCGGGGCAGAGGGTGAACTGCGGGATATTTCCACCCAGATTGATGAAATCAGTCACCGAAAGGATCTGCTGATTCATTTTCTGCGCAAGCAGATTCATGTGGAAAGCAGCAACCGGGTGGTTGCCTTTACCGAGGCTGTGCTCAGATGCTGGCTCAGCGGCAAAAAAGAATTTGCCATGCCTTTTGTGCCGCCCAATATTTATGAGCAGATTGAGGAGGATGGGCCCCATATGCAGGGCGTTCACCGGGTCATGCGCTGGCTCCGGGATGGCAGGGGGGTCAGCATTCCTGATGACTTGCAGGAAATGGACAGCACGGAACTCAAATGGCTGCTCAACAGTCTCTCGGATGCTGCCGCCGAAGACAAGCAGAGGGTGGAACTTGCCGTCCGTCTGTACCGGCTTCTTCATCAGAAATACAGTCTGATTCTGGGCATGAAATCTGATGCGGAAATTCAGAACGGTCTTTCCCATATAGCAGCCGAAAGTCTTTCCTGTTCGGAGAAACTGAAACAGGGACTTGCAGAGGCGGATATACACAGAAAACTTCCCCTGCTCCTGGATTGCCTGGACAGTCTGAAGGAAGTCATTTTATCGGACAAATCCTATGAAATTCAGGAGGACATTTACAAAAAACGCCATTTCACCGTTGACATTCCCTCCATGTACGGAAGTTATCATGAGACAAAATTTGACGCTCTGGGGCTGACCTTCCGCATTGAGTCTGCGGTCAATGTCTGTTTTGAGGAAATCGTGGAAAATCTGGATTTGAATCTGATTACCCGTGAAACCTTTTATCAGGTCTATGATCTGCTCAAACTCTTTGACAGGGCTTTGAAAGTGGATGGAATTTCCTCGGCCGAACTGGAAATGCAACTGGAACTGCTGCGCCATGCCCTGAAGACAAGAGGATTCACCTTTACCCAGTATATAGACATTTTCAAGGGCTTTGCACAGGCTGTCAGAAATATCATCAATGATTATTTCAACAATATTCATGAAAACAACCTCAGACGCATTCTGGCCCGCATTCCGCTCCGGCAGATACAGGAACGTTATGTCTCTCCGGCAGATACAGATGATCGGGAAAAAATCAGACACAGGGTTTCAGAAATTTTTTTCCGGGAAAGAATCGCTTTTTCCCTGGGACTGCGGCAACTGGATGTTCTGCTGCTTCGGATTCTCAACACACTTTTCCATCAGTCCGCCATGCTGCAGGAAGATCAGTTCCGGCTGCGCCTTCTGCTCAACTATGATCCCCAGAGGGCCATGGTTTCCATCAATCATGCCGAGGAAAAGGCCAACGGCATTATCCATCTGGGCAACAAGGGATACAATCTGGTGCGGCTCAACCATATGGAATTTCCGGTTCCGCCCGGTTTCATCATCACCACGGAAATCTTCCGATGCCGCTATGTGGTGGAAAACTATCCGCCTGCGGAACGCAATTTCAAGGAGCAGATTTCCAATCACATCCGGCTGCTGGAAAAACAGACCGGAAAGCGTTTCGGAGATCCGGCCAATCCCCTGCTTTTTTCGGTCCGAAGCGGCTCCTCCATTTCCCAGCCCGGCATGATGGACACCTTTCTGAATGTGGGCATGGATGAGCGCATTGCTGCGGGACTGGCCCAAAGAACAGGCAATGGATGGTTTGCTTGGGACAACTACCGGCGTTTTGTGCAGTGCTATGGCATGGCACACGGCCTTTCGCGGGATGAATTTGATGATATTATTTTCCGCAAAAAGGCTGAAAAGGGAATCGCGTTTAAGCGCTCTTTCACCGGTGAGGAAATGCGGGATGTGGCTTTGGCCTACAAAAAAAGGGTAAAGGAGGCGGGCATTGCCATTACCGAAGATTTGTTTGTGCAACTGCTGCAGACCATTCAGATTGTTCTCAATTCATGGGAATCGGAAAAGGCCGGAACCTACCGCAGAATCATGGGCATTTCCGATGACTGGGGAACAGCCGTCACTGTGCAGAGCATGGTATACGGCAACCTTTCCCGCGAGTCCGGCAGCGGTGTGGTTTTCACCCATACGCCAAAATGGTCGGAAGACACTGTGCGTCTGTGGGGGGATTTCACCATTGGCAATCAGGGGGAGGATGTGGTTTCCGGGCTGGTCAACACGCTGCCGGTCTCCATTATTCAGCAGGACAATGAAATGCGGGAGACAGACATCACATTGGAAAGCCATTTTCCGGAAATTTTCAAAACCCTGAAAAAATGGGCATCTGAACTGATTTACAATCATGGCTGGAGTCCTCAGGAGATTGAATTCACCTTTGAGGGACCCAAACCGGAAAATCTCTGGCTGCTGCAAAGCCGGAACATGGCCATACGGGGGCAGACAAAGGTGTATACCTTTGCTCCGGAAAGCATGACCCCGGACAGAGTCCTGCTGGGCAACGGGATTGGCGTCAGCGGAGGGGCCATGAGCGGGCGGGCTGTTTTCACCCTTGAAGAAATCGAGCAGTGGCGGAAAAAGGAGCCTGAGACAAAACTGATCCTCATGCGCGGGGACACGGTTCCGGATGACATTAAGGAAATTCATGCAGCAGACGGACTGCTCACGGCCAGAGGCGGTGTGACTTCCCACGCGGCAGTGGTTGCCCACCGGCTGGAAAAAACCTGTGTGGTGGGATGCGGAAATCTGTTCTGTTTTGAAAAGGACGGGAAAGGGATTTTTGAGAACATCAACATGATTGTGCATTCAGGGGATTTTATCAGCATTGACGGGCAGAAAGGGCATATTTATCTGGGGCATATGAAGATAAAGGAGTCATAAAGGCAGGTGCGGGCCGGTTTCGTGGACAGCGGCAAAGTTCCCTTTGCCGGAAAATGAAGAACAGGGGACTGGATCCTGCTGACATTTTTATAACCTCCTGAATTTGCTGAAACCGCTTTCTTCGGAACAAACCCGGCTGATCTGTTCGGTCAGGATTTGACAACTTTTGAAAAGTTGTCAAATCTTCATTCCCGCCCTCTGATCAGAAATGTCAACAGCCCCTAATCCCGGATGATTTTTTTGATGTTCGGCATGGTTTCAGGTTTGTCCCGGAGCATGTAACGGCTTTCCCCGTCCCGGCGGGTAACATTTTCATACACACCGTCATCCCGGCGCACCAGTTTGGTGAACCCCAGATCTTTGAGTTCCGAATCACTCTTGGCCGCACGGATGCTGACGCGGGACATGATTCTCCGCACCATGCCCCTGCATCTCGGGCATACGGCCAGAGGCGGATCCTCCAGGGACTGTCTGACTTCAAATATCTTTCCCCGTTCGCAGGGCTCATCCAGGTGTTCATACTCATAGGTTGGCATGATTTGTTCCTCCATGAAAAAAAGATGTTTTCCGAACCGGCGCGGGAATTTTTTACCACAAACTCATGGGGATTCACAATTTTTTTTTATGCCTCTTTGTTTTTTTTGTGCAGCCTTTTTTCAAAAAGCCAAAGGATGGACAGTTTTGTGCGGCAGATTTTCAGTTCAGGAAAAATATGTGAACATTGCCCGCATCTTTGATTTGCATGCAGATACGGATATGGATGATGGCGCATCTTCTGATTGCAGCAGATTTCCCGGTGATTCGCATCCGGTTGCTGTGGCAGATCAGAATTGTTTCCGGCTGATCTCCCTGAAATGGGGGATCCGTGATGTTTTCAGAAAAATGCTGATCAATGCAAGGGATGACAGAATCTTTTCCTCGCCTTTGTGGAGAAATATGTACACCCGCAGATGCGCTGTTCCCGTAACCGGCTGGTGGGAATGGGATTGGGAAAAACGGATGCACCATTTTTCACTGAATCCGGAAAGCAGCCCTTTCTTTCTTGCCGGTCTGCACAGAAAAAATGAGAAACGGCAGGAAAGGGAATTTGTCATCCTGACAACCCGGGCACGGGGAAAAATCAGGGATTGGCATGAAAGAATGCCGGTATGTCTTGACAGCAGCAATTTCAGGCTGTGGCTGTCTGACAAATCCTATGGCATTGGGCAGGCAGTGGGCCATCTTGCTTCTTTTTCTTTCCATCATATTTTCTCAGAGCAGTCAGGGGCCTGTGTGTTTTCCCAAACACGCAGCCGGCATCATCAGTCACAAACAGCAAACAGGGGGAGCGGAAATCCGCACCTGCAGAAAACCATCAAGGGATTTGATTCGACAGCCAGACAGGGAGATGCAAATCATGAACGTTTTCAAAACAAAAAGGACAAAGCAGGCCTGCTGTAAAAATACCGCCCGGTTCCGCTTTTACGGAGACCTGAATTTTTTTCTGCCGGAACACAGAAAACAGAAAATTTTCGATTGGCATTTCAACGGCAGTCCTGCTGTCAGGAATGTTATCGAGGGAATCGGGGTTCCCCATACGGAACCGGATTTGATTCTTGCAAACGGTCAGTCCGTGGGGTTTGACTGCCGGCTTTCACACGGGGATTTTGTTTCTGTTTATCCGGTTTTTGAATCCCTTGACATATCCCCGCTGCAAAAACTGCGGCATCTTCCCTCAGACAGTCCCGGATTCATACCCGGATTCATAATGGATGTGCATTTGGGAAAAGCCGCCCGGATAATGAGGCTGCTGGGTTTTGATGTTCTGTACCGCAATGATTATGACGATCCGGAGATTGTCAGAATTGCAGCAGCGGAAAACCGGGTTGTGCTGACAAGAGACCGCAGGCTGCTGTTTGCAAAAGCTGTCAGATACGCTTATCTTCTCCGCTCGCAGAATCCGGAAACACAGGTGCATGAAATTCTGGATCGTTTCGATCTGCATGATCACATCACAGCTTTTGCAAGGTGCACATCCTGCAACGGACAGCTTGAACATGCCCATAAAAAGGATATTCTTGCCCATCTGGAACCGAAAACCAGAAAATATTACAATTCCTTTGTCAGATGCCGGGACTGCGGAAAAATATACTGGGAAGGCTCGCATTTTTCCCAACTCAAGTCATTTGTCAGCAGATACCGGAAATGCTGTTCAAACATGCAAATGGTGAAAACCTGTCCAAAATAGCACAAGTTTCCAGACTGTGCACGGATTTTTTCAGCGCCCCGAAAGCCTGTTCCGCCATATCCGGGAAATCCGTTTTTTGACACACGAAAATTTCTGTCTTATATATAATTTTGAACAGATACTCTTCTCAACTGATGAACCTGACATTATTTTTATAAGAACCTCACAGCAGACCGACTGCTGCAAATTTTCTGAAAAGCGTAACGATGTGATAACAAAAAAGGCACAGCATGAGAAAAAATCGGGGCAAACGCCATTTTGCATAAATTCAATGGCGATTTGGCTAATACAAATTCGTGATTGAAATTATACGTTATGGAAAGCAGTTTTTGTGTAAGGCAATACCGGTTCGCACCAATTTTGCAAAGTTCTGTCAGTTTTCTGTGACCTTTGCGGTTAAAGGAAATGGAGAATCGGTATAAAAGCAAAAGAAAGACAACAAGACAATGAATTCCTTGTTTCAGTCTGCTTCGGATTTGTTGTCAGGTGCTTTGAGGGAAACAGTTTATGGTTCAAGAACACATGACAGACTACATGGTAATCGGCAGGTTCAGGAACGCTGAGAATGTCAGATCCCTTATTGCGGCAATCCGCAGCAAAGGCAAAACCTGCTATGATTTCACAGCCAAACCCGCTGATCCCCATCATCCTGATGCACCCTTTGCAGAGCAGATGAAGGTTCTTGAAAGCCACCCGGATTTTCTCAACGATCCGGTTCACCTTTCCCACTATGAAAAAGATTTGGCCGGTCTGAGAAACGCAAACGCCATCGTTATGCTGCTTCCTGCCGGTACCTCAGCGCATATGGAAGCCGGGATTGCCTTTGGACTGGGCAAAAAACTCATTCTTATCGGCAGGCCTGCAAAACCTGAAACGCTTTATTTCATTTTCAATCAGCACTTCAAAACTGTTGACGATTTTCTGGCAACTGTCTGAATGTCATAATTGCATTCAATAATTCCCATAAGATTTGAAATATTGTCAAATCTTATGGGAATGTTATACCAATTCGCCATTGAAAAGATACTTATAAGCAGGAAAAAAGAGGTTTCCGTGTGTTCAAAAAACCGGATTTTTCGGAAAAATCCGGTTTTTCTGAAAAACTTATGTTTCAGATCAATGGCGAATTGGTATTAATCTTCATTCGCATATCAAACAGAATCTGTCAAAACCGTATGTCAAACAATCCAATTCTTTATTTTTCCCGTGTCCGGCCTGAA
>JAWKPW010000016.1:0-67453 GCA_041390465.1 Desulfobacterales bacterium
CATACCCTTGTCTCCCATGCCACACAAAAACGGGGCGTGCGCAGTTTTGCTGTGCTGTATCCGGATGAAAAATACGGTTATACCTTCTTGGATTTGTTTCAGCGCGAAGTTGCCGCGCAGGGGGGAATGATCAGCATTTTCCAGTCTTATGCCACGAATCTCAATGATTTTCGCGGCCCCATCCGTTCACTGGCCCGCAACCGGGATTTTGAAGCCCTTTTCATTCCTGATTCCGCACGGAAAGCCGGGATGATTATTCCCCAGCTTGCTTATTACGGGGTGAAAAAAGTGCTGCTTATGGGAACCAATCTCTGGCATTCGGATGAACTCATCAATATGGCAGGACGTTTTGCACAGGGAGCGATCATGCCGGATGTGTTTGCAGCGGAAAGCAGCAGCCCGGAACTTGCGGAGTTTATCCGCGTTTACAGGGAAAATTATGGAGAAGCACCCGGATTTATTGAAGCGCTTTCCTATGACACAGCCATGATTGTGTGCAAACTTTTTTCCGATCCCCGTGCAGGAAATCCCGCAGGTATCCGGGATGCGCTCATGAATGTGCGGAACTATCCCGGAGTGACCGGTCTGACCTCCTTTGATGAAAGCGGCGAGGCGCACAAAGAGCTTTTTCTTCTTACCATTGAGGGGAACCGCTTTGCAGAGATTGTCTCACCTTAGGGAATTGGAATTTTATGAAATGCCGAAAAATTCAGGAACACAGCAGCGCGGCTCTGAGGAAAGGGACAGAATTTGAATCCTGCTCTCCGTGCATCACAACATTCAGAAAGGCAAGTTATGAAAAAAACATTTTTTCCTGCTCTTTTGTTCTGTTTTCTGTTCACCTGTCCCGGTCTGTGTGCGCGGGCTCCGGTAAGCGAAATTACCGAGGAATGCCTGGGCTGCCATTCCTCTGTGCATCCCGGCATTGCAGAAGACTGGAAACGCAGCCGCCATGCCATGACTGCACCGGCTCAGGCTTTGGAAATCAAAGGGATGGAAAGAAAAATCTCCGCAGATTCCGTACCGGATTACCTGAAAAACACGGCTGTGGGCTGTGCGGAATGTCATATGCTCCGCTCAGAAGATCACAGTGCCGACACGTTTCTTCATAACGGCCATGAAATCCATACCATTGTCAGCCCGAAGGACTGCGCAGTCTGCCACCGGGAAGAGGCCGAGCAGTTTTCCGGAAATATCATGGCCTTTGCATGGAAAAATCTCGCGGAAAACCCTGTTTATCAAAAATTGGAGAAGGCTGTCATTGGCAGGGCCGTGAGAACTGAAAGTGTGATCACTTATGATAAGCCGGATGAGGATACCCGCGCGGAGGCCTGTTATTACTGTCATGGAACCAAAGTGGAGATAAAAGGGAAAGAAAGCAGGGAAACTCTGATGGGTGAAATGGAATTTCCGCAAATGACAGGATGGCCCTCCGGAGGAGTGGGACGCATCAATCCGGACGGCAGTCAGGGCGCATGTTCGGCCTGCCATCCCCGTCATGTCTTTTCCATTGAAATGGCACGCAAACCCGGCACATGCCGGGAATGTCACATGGGACCTGATGTGCCTGCCTACAAGGTTTATCTTTCCAGCAAACACGGAAATATTTACACAGACACGGGCAAAGACTGGAATTTCAAATCTGTGCCCTGGACTGTGGGCAAGGATTTCAGCGCTCCCGCCTGTGCGGCCTGCCATATGAGTCTGCTGGTCAATACAGACGGAGAGACAGTTGCAAAGAGAACCCATCAGATCGGAGATCGTCTGTCCTGGCGCATATTCGGTCTGATTTATGCCCATCCCCATCCCCGGCATCCGGATACCACCCGGATTCGGAACAAATCCGGGCTGCCTCTGCCTGCGGATATGGACGGAACCCCGGCTTCCGCTTTCCTTGTTGACAGCGCTGAAAAAGAGAAAAGAACAGCGGCCATGCAGGCCATATGTCTTGCCTGCCATTCCTCCTCCTGGGTATCCGGCCACTGGAGGCGCTTTGAAAACACCATCCGCCAAAGCAATGCGGATATCCGCACTGCCACAGCCATTATGGGAGATATATGGGCACGGGGTTATGCCAAAGGAATTGCGCAGGAGAAATCCCGTTGACGAGGCGGAGAGAATCTGGTGTGACACCTGGCTGTTTTACGCAAATACGGTACGCTTTCACCTCAGCCATGGCCGGAGGAGGGGATTACGGCGTCTTTGCTGACGGACGCTATCAACTGTCTCAGCGAATCCGGGAACTGCAGGAATGGCTGGATCTGAGAATCCGCGTTTTCCCTCCGGCATCCCCTGTGGCGGAAACAGGAAAACATGATCTGATCTCCCGCAGGTTCCGGGAAGGGACAGGGATACCCGAAAACCGGAACAACTGAAAAAATGATCGGTTTGGAAAAAGGCTTTGTCAGACTGATTCCATATCATGCTGAGTGGAAACGGATTTTCGAGCATGAGAAATCCTGCCTGCAGGCCGCGATTGGAATGTATGTGCTTGACATTCAGCATGTGGGCAGCACCTCCGTTCCGCAAATGGTGGCAAAGCCCATTATTGATATTGCCATTGCCGTCAGGAATTTTGAGGAAGCCCGTGCATGTATCCGGCCAATCGAGGATTTGGGATATGAATACAGAGGGGAAAACGGTATTCCGCGAAGGCATTTTTTTGCCAAAGGCAATCCCAGAACCCACCATATCCATATGAATGAGATTGACGGTCAGGACTGGAAGGAGCAGATACTTTTTCGGGATTATCTGACCCGGAACAGACAGGCCGCCCAAAAATATGCTGCAATCAAAAAGGAACTGGCCCGGAGATATCCGACTGATCGTCTGTCATATACGGATGGCAAGGGGGCTTTCATTAAAAGTGTTCTGCAACTGGCAAGGCATGAGAGGGAAAAAGAACAGGCGGGATAAGACATATCTGCTCTGTATTTACAGGGAACACAGGGAATTTTCACTCTTTCTGAAAGTTCGGCAGAAATACAAAGTCCCAAACTTCCCTTTGGGACTCCGGATAAACAGGAAGTGCAGGAAGTTGCAGGAAGTAATGATGCGAATTAAGATTCATACAAGATTTGACAACTTTCTGAAAGTTGTCAAATCTTGGCGGAATCTGACTCTTAATTGGCATTCATGGCATCAGGGAACCGGACGATGCCGGGTTCACTGTTTCCAGAACGGAGACATCTGCCGCAGCCGGGCAATGATGGGCGGCAGTTTTTCCAGCACATAATCCACTTCTTCCTGTGTATTGTAAATGCTCAGGCTGAAGCGCACAGAGCCGTGCGCGGCCGTATAGGGAACCCCCATGGCCCGAAGCACATGGGAAGGTTCGAGTGATCCCGAAGTGCAGGCAGAGCCGGATGACGCGCAGATGCCCAGTTCATCCATCATCAGCAGAATGGATTCCCCTTCAATGAATTCAAAGGAGATGTTGGTGGTATTGGGCAGACGTTTTTCCCTGTCCCCGTTGACCATGGAACTGGGAATGCGCTCCAGCAGCCCGTTTTCCAGCCTGTCCCGCAGTTGTCTGACCCGTGTGTTTTCTTCTGCAATATGGGCTCCGGCAAGTTCTGCGGCCCTGCCCAGTCCCACGATGGATGCCACATTCTCAGTTCCCCCTCTTCTGCCGGATTCCTGATGACCGCCGATGAGAAAAGGGGAAAACTTTGTGCCTTTGCGCACATACAGCGCACCCACGCCTTTGGGAGCATGGAGTTTGTGGCCGGACAGGGAGAGCATGTCAATGCTGCTCTGTTTCAGATGGATGGGAATCTTGCCCACAGCCTGCACCGCATCTGTGTGAAAAACAATGCCCCGTTCTTTTGCCATATGCGCAATTTCCTCGACCGGGAAAATCACACCGGTTTCATTGTTGGCCCACATGACGCTGACAATGGCAGTATCCTCTGTGAGATGATCCCGGAGAAAATCCATATCCAGAAGTCCCTTTTTGTCCACAGGAACAAAGGTGGAGCGGTATCCGTTGCGCCCCAGATATTCACACAGGTTTTTTATGGCCGAATGCTCCACCCTTGTGGTGAGGATATGCTTTTTCTCCGGGTTGGACTGAAGAGCGGCATAAATTGCTGTGCTGTCACTTTCGGTTCCGCAACTGGTAAAGACAATTTCCTCCGGTGATGCCCCCAGCAAATCAGCCACACGGGTTCGGGCCTGCTTTATGCCGTCCAAAGATTTCTGGGCAAAACGGTACATGCTGGAAGGATTTCCGTACATTTCCGTAAAATAGGGCAGCATGGCATCCGCAACCTCCGGAGCCACGCGTGTGGTTGCATTGTTATCCAGATAAATGTTTTTCATTGGCACACCTCCACCACAATCAATTCCGGCGTGACAAACTCTCTGAGTTTCTTTTCCACAAAATCCTTGAGGGTTATGGGGGCTGCCTTGCAACTGGAGCAGGCCCCGCGCAGACGCACCTGCACATGGTCCCCGTTGACATCCACCAGTTCAATGTCACCGCCGTCCTTTTTCAGCGCGGGCTGAATCTCCCTCTGCAGGGTTTCCTCAATGAGTCGGATTTTCTGGATATTGGTGAGTTTTGCCGGCTTGATTTCCAGAGGAATTTCCTTTCCTGCCATCTCATCAATGAGTTCCTGTATCCGATCATGGCATTTGCCGCATCCGCCGCCTGCCTTGATATAATTGGTGACATCCTCAATCACGTGCAGTTGATGAGTGGCAAGAGCCCTGCGGATTTCCACATCTGTAACCCCGAAACATTCGCATACAATATTGCCCTCTTTTTCTTCCACGGGTTTTCCCCGGTAACAGGCAATGGCTTTGGTCAAAGCTTCCTGTCCCATGACCGAGCAGTGCATTTTCTCCTTGGGCAGCCCTCCAAGAAAGGCAACAATATCGTCATTGGTGATTTTTTCCGCTTCCTGCAGGGTCCTGCCTTTGAGCATTTCTGTCAGTGCCGAGGAAGAGGCAATGGCACTCGCGCAGCCGAATGTCTGAAATTTCACATCTGTGATCCGTTCGTTTTCATCCACTTTGAAGGTAAGTTTCAAAGCATCCCCGCAGGACATGGAACCGACCTCCCCTGTACCGTCCGCATTTTCAATAACACCCACATTGCGGGGATTGAGAAAATGCTCTCTGACCTTGTCTGTATATTCCCACATAGTATCCTCCTGATGATATGAACTGAAAACCTGCCAATAAATCAGCAGGCTGTTTATGGCTTGGCTGAATCTGCAGGCATTTTGCATGAAAAGGCCGCGAAATTGGCGGCCGTTTTTTATTGTCACCTGACAATGATAATCACGATAAGAGAAAAAGAAAGTCTCATTATGGCAGATGGGCAGATTTTTCACAGAGATTTTAATGCAGAAAACACAATGGCAGAGATTTGCCCCTGTCTTTCCCCAACTGAAATTTTCTACCAGCTTCCCGAAGCTCCGCCTCCTCCGGAAGAACCGCCTCCTCCGCCGGAAAATCCGCCTCCTCCTGAAGAAAATCCGCCTCCCCATGAACTGCTGCTCCATGAACTTGAACTTCTTCTTCGTGAACCCGATGTCCGGCGCGGCATGCCGGAACCCAGATCAATGCTTCTGCCTGCTTTTTTGATTCTGCTGGTGACGATCATAAAAATGATCAGCAGTATGAAGAAGGTCATAAAACCGAGACCTTCACTGCCGGTATTCTCCTGTTTTTTCGGACTGCCCTGATAGGCTCCTCTGACTGCGGCAACAATGCCCTGCACGCTCTTTATGCCGGAATAATAATCTCCGCTTTTGAATCCGGGAACAATTTCATTGCTGATGATCATCATGCTCTGGGCATCCGTGAGTTTGTCTTCCAGACCGTAACCCGGTCTGATTCGCAGTTTTCTGTCCTGAATGAAACCGCAAGCAATACCCCGTTGTCCTTATTTTTTTGCCTGACTTCCAGTCGTCAAACAGATCATTGACATAACTTTCCAGAGGAAGTCGGGGATTTTGTTCATGATGCAGACAAAAACCTGTGTGGAATTCAGAGCCTTATTCCTTTGAGAATGCTGTCAAGTTCCTTTGCTTCTGTTCGTTTGTCAGAATCCCTGCATAATCACTGACCCAGGAAATGGGTTTGGGGAAATCAGAAGCCACTGTGATAAGCACAACCATAGGTCAGAATGAGAAAAATATTGAAATTTTCCGCATAAAAATCCTCCTTTTTGGCATAAATTCTGAGAAAATATCTTTATCATATGGGAAAGATTAAGATTATACAAATCCGGACAGATCACTAGCTGCTCCGCTGGCCCAGCCTGATATGCTCCTTTGACAGTCATAATAATGCTGTATAATCCATTTCTGATGTCTGAATAATAATTCCCGTTTTTGACTCCAGGAACAATATCATTGGAAATGATAAGACGGCACAAATCATTTGTAAGCCTGTTTCTTCCAGACCGTGCTCCACTTCAACCTGCAGTTTCTGTCCCGGAACAAAACCGCAAGCAGCACACCGTTGTTTTTTCTTTTCTTGTCCGATCTTCCAGTGATTAAACAGATCAGTGGCACTCCTCCAGAGGAAGCTCTCCCCGGAATTTTGTTCATGATGCACAAAATCTGCGGAGTTCAGGTTTCAATATTTTAAGAATGCTGTCAAGTTCCTGTTTGCTGTTTGTCAGAATCCCCGCATAATCACTGACCCAGGAAATGGGTTTGGGGAAATCGATACACAGATGGGCAGAAATCCATATGGTTACAATCAAAAAAAAGAATGATTTTCGCATGATAAATCTCCTTATTTTACATGATTTCACTCCGCCAAAATTAAGGCGCACTTTAACCACAAAGGACACAAAGAATGCACAAAGGACACGGGGAAAACCAGGACCTTTGTGCTGCACTTGCATAATTGCGCGTCATATAGTAACTTAACCACAAAGGACACAAAAAGAACGCACAAAGGCCACAGGGAAAACTTTGTGCACTTTGCGGTTAAAAAATCTTGCATGATTTCACGCCATACCATATCCAAATTTAACCACAAAGGAAAGGACACAGGGAAAAAACTTTGTGGTTAAAAATTCTTGCATAATTGCGTGTCATATGCAACCCTTTAACCACAAAGGACACGGGGAAAACTTTAGACCTTTTTGTGAAAAACTTTAGGATCTTTGTGGTTAAAAAATTTTATTCCCCAACTGAGATTTCATTGCTCAGTTCATTGGCATCATTCTTTCACAGGGAAAAAATTTTTGAGTTTTTCCCTGATTCTGCCAATGAATGTCCAACAACCCATCATTAATTTCACCGTCTGAAATATTTTCCCATTTCATCCTTTTCCTGATTCCAGAAATCCTCTCTGACTTTTTCATTGATGCCTTTATCTCCGAATATGGCAAATTTTTTGTCATCCAGAGCCACATAAATCAGAATGCCGTTGCGAAGCTGGTATTGTGCATTTCAGTTTCTCAAAATCTCCACAGCCCCGTCAAGAGGAGACATGTTTTTTCTGAGCCTGCTTTCTACATGCACACACGAATTTTCTCCGGAAGTGTTTTTCTGTTTCCGCTATGGCTTCAACCAGTCTTTTTTGTTTTCCTCTGTCAGCAGCCTGTCAACAGAGGACTGTCTTGTAAACAGCATAAACACCCTTTATACCGTTAAAGCAGCATAAGTCCCAGTCAGGGCGTAGTGCTTCATTTCAGCTAAAATTATGGGATATTTTTATAAGAATATTGGGTTGTCGGATTACGCTTACGCTAATCCGACCTACAATTTCAGATGAAATGAAGCAGTAGGTTATGAACAAGCTGGAAGCATGTTCTGCCTTAACTATTACTGAAAGCTGACTTTCGGTGCGTTTTCAGCTCCTTTTCCGCTTTGAAATATGCCTTTTCCCCGAATCCCATCATTCCGGCAAGCATAACTCCAGGAAAGCGTTTGATGGCGTTATATTTCTGCACGGTTTCATTGTGCCGTTTATGCCCACCGCAATTTTCGCTTTCTCGCCCTCCTCTCAACCGATCGTACGAAAATTTCGTTGGCTTTCAGATCAGGATAGCGTTCTTGTCACCACCATAATCCGGCTCAGCGTTGCTGACAGAGCAGCTCTGTGACTGCTGAAATTTTGCAAACACTTCCGGATCGTTGAAAACATTTCCCCTGAAATGTTTCCCGGTTCTGGCTCCGGCTCGTGATGGCCTGTGTGGCTCTTCATGCTGCATGTATCCCTGCACGAAAGCCATACCAGATTCGGTATGAGATCCGCTTCGCTGATAAACATTCTCCACCTGTCCCAGCTTTCGTTTCTTACATCCTCATCCAAAGACACCATTTTGTTGTATTTGGACACAATCATAATGGTCATAATCAGCATCACAGCCACAAAAGCTATGATGGAGAAAATCACAACTGACCGGAGAAAGGACTTTTCTGTTTATTTCCCCGGACTTCTCGTGCTAACCGATCCACCCTTATCCTGGAAAAAGAGTGTAAGTTCGGAAAGCGCCTCCGGCTTGCATCTGTGGCATCTTTCATTTTGTCGGCCTTTTTCCGCTTCCTGAATCACACGCCTGGTGATTCTCCGGCTGAATATCTTCTTCACGCATTCTGTAAACTCCTTTGATTCAGTGTTCAGTTACCAGTTATCAGTTACCAGATGTCAGACTGAGTGTTTACAATTATGCTTCCTGTCCACTGACAACTGATAACTGATTATTGATTTGCGCCCGCTTCCCTGATTTTTTTCAGATTGGCCTGAATCTTTTGTGTTTTTCCGACAGTCCCGCATGTTTCTCTTTCACCTTGTCCACCACATCTGCCGGGGCTTTGGAAAGAAAATCCTCGTTATGGAGTTTTTTGGAAACCCCAGCAATTTCCTTTTCCAGTTTTGCCAGTTCCTTTTCCAGTCTCTGGGCTTCTTTGTCAAAATCAATGATGCCTCCGAGAGCGACAAATATCACAGCTTTGTCTATAATGGCAGTGGCTGCGGATTTGGGTTTTTCCCCGGGTTTTTCCACTGTCAGGGTTTTCAGCCGTGCCAGATCAGTGATTAAGGCTTTTTCTGCTTCGATCAGACTGCGAATCTGCTCATCTGAAGACTGCACGCGCACGTCAAGCATCATGGAAGGAGGAATGTTCATTTCTCCCCGGATATTGCGGATGCCGGTAATAGCGGCCATCACGGTTTCCATGCGGGCTTCCGCTTCCGGATGCAGAACAATTGCGGCACTGGCAGCATTGTCCGAGGGATAGCAGGCATTCATGATGGAACCTTCCGTACCCGGAAGTTTGTTCCAGATTTCTTCGGTGACAAAGGGAATAAAGGGATGAAGCAGAATCAGGCTTTCCCGCAGCACCCGCCAAAGAACACCAAGTGATGCCTGTTTTGCCTCTTCTCCGGCCTGACCGTAAAGGGACGGTTTGACAGTTTCCAGATACCAGTCACAGAATTCATGCCAGATGAAATGATACAGCGCACCGGCAGCCTCATTGAAATGATAGGCGTCCAGATTGCTTTCCACTGCCTGCATCACTCTGCGCAGACGGGACAGAATCCACTGATCCGGCAGGGAAAGTTTTCTGCTGATTTCCGGATGCGGTTTGTCCAGATGCATGAGGGAAAAACGGGCTGCATTCCACAGCTTGTTGATGAAATGCCGGTATCCCTCCACCCGTTTTTCCGACATCTTCACATCCCTGCCCTGCGCGGCAAACGCGGCAAGGGTGAAGCGGAACGCGTCCGTTCCGTAATGGTTGATCACCACTAGAGGATCAATCACATTGCCTTTGGATTTGCTCATTTTCTGGCCTTCCTCGTCCCGGACCAGCGCATGAACATACACATCCCGGAAAGGCACATCATCCATGAAATGCAGTCCCATCATCATCATCCGGGCCACCCAGAAGAAGAGAATGTCAAATCCTGTCACCAAAGCGGACGTGGGATAAAAGGTTTTCAGCAGAGGCGTGTGTTCCGGCCATCCCATGGTGGAAAAAGGCCAGAGCGCAGAACTGAACCAGGTATCCAGCACGTCTGTATCCTGCACCAGTTTTGTGCTGCCGCATTTCGCACACGAGGTCGGCGCCTCCATTGCCACTGTCAGTTCGCCGCAGTCCTCACAGGTCCAGGCCGGGATCTGATGACCCCACCAGATTTGCCGGGAGATGCACCAGTCCCGGATATTTTCCAGCCAGTCATAATAGGTGTTTTTCCACATTTCCGGAATAATGCGTGTGCGTCCGTCACGCACAGCGGCAAGGGCTCTGTCTGCCAAAGGCTTGGCTGTCACAAACCCCTGTATGGACAGATTGGGTTCAATGGTGGTGCGGCACCGGTAGCAGTGGCCAACATTGTGTTTCAGGGGCTCGGTTTTGATGAGAAGCCCCTGTTCTTCCAGATCCCTGAGAACAGCCTTCCTGCATTCAAAGCGATCCATGCCTTCATATCTGCCTGCCTCCGCGGTCATTTTGCCGTCATCGCCGATGGCCTTGACCGCAGGCAGGTTATGGCGTTTTCCGATTTCAAAGTCATTGGGATCATGCGCGGGGGTCACTTTCAGTCCGCCGGTTCCGAAACTCCTGTCCACATAGGTGTCACGGATAACCGGAATTTTTCTGTTGAGCAGCGGCAGGATCACTTCTTCGGCAGGAAGATTGTGATAGCGTTCATCATCCGGATGCACTGCCACAGCCGTGTCGCCCAGCATGGTTTCCGGTCTGGTGGTTGCAACCGTGATGCCGCCGGAACCGTCCGGGAAGGGATATTTGACATGCCAGAGAAAAGAATCTTTTTCCTCGTGTTCCACTTCCAGATCAGCCAGCGCTGTGTGACATCGGGGGCACCAGTTGATGATATAATTTCCCCGATAAATCAGGCCGTCTTCATAGAGTTTGACAAACACTTTGCGCACAGCAAGGGAAAGTCCCTCGTCCATGGTGAAGCGTTCCCGCTCCCAGTCACAGGATGCGCCCATGCGTTTGAGCTGATGGATGATTTTCCCGCCGGATTCCCTGCGCCATGCCCAGACTCTTTCAATGAATTTGTCCCGGCCCAGTTCATGGCGGTCAGTACCCTCACTTGCCAGTTGTCTTTCCACCACATTCTGGGTGGCAATTCCCGCGTGGTCCGTTCCGGGCATCCAGAGAACATTGTCCCCTTTGAGTCTTCTGTACCGGCAGAGAATATCCTGCAATGTGTTGTTCAGCGCGTGTCCCATGTGCAGCACACCCGTTACATTGGGCGGCGGAATCACAATGGAATAGCTTTGCTGCGCGCTTTGATCTTTGGCTGCAAACAGCCTGTTTTTCTCCCAGAATTCATACCACCGGGCTTCCACCTCATGCGGTTCATAGCCCTTGTCAAGCAAATCGGTACTCATCTTTTTCACACTCCTCAATCAACCTGCTGATGAACCAACAGGTTATTTATATTTATCATAATTCAAATCTGATGGTTTATACGAATATAATCAATAGTAAATCAATATGTTATTCAAATTTCATATAACTGTAAATCATAACGGTTTATATGAAAACTCCGTTACCCGCTGTCAGTCATTTTTGATTTTACATATAAATCAAAAGCAGCTTCATTCGGTACTTTTCCTCAAAAAACGGATTTTGCCCAAAGCCAGAAAAAGCTTTTGTTCAGGTCAGAAAATCGGATTGCGGCACCATGGCTTATCACGGCCGTTTTTTATTCCGGTGGAAGCAGTGAAAAACGTCTTTCAATTTTTTCTCCGATAGCAATATGTTGTTGCATTTTTCAACATCCTCCAAATAATATTGCTTCCCTGCTCTTCACACTGTAAAAGAGGTTCACATTTCAGTCTTGTACAATCTTTGAACGATTCGATTATACCATGTATTTCATCTGCCAAGTCTTCTGCATATTTTTTTCTTTTTGCAGCATCTGCAAGTTCAAAAACATTTATATCGTTAATATTTTTGAAATTAAACTGATATGTTGGTAATCGCCAGCCCAACCATCTTTCATCTCTTATAAAATTACCATGTATTTTATTCAATTTTTTGAATAGATAATCATATTTTTCTTCCTTCTGAATATTATAATAACTATCATCTCTTTTTACACGAAATCCATAATAAATATTCCAATCAATTTCTATACGGAACAGTAATCTTTCATCATTCTGGATGCTCCAGAATTTAGGAGTTAATCCATAATGTTTATTATTTCTTGAACTTTTATAATATGACTCTACATCAGTTCTCGAAAATTTATCTTCATCCTGAATATGATAGCCATGTCTTTTTTCCAGACAGACAGAAAGTTCCTCCAAGAATCTATACTGTATTTCTATTTGTGCCTCTATCAAAGCCTGATTTATATCTGTTGCAAGACGAATATTCTTTTCATCCATAAGCAAATCTTTAATTTCCATGATATATCCCTTTATGTGATATTGACCGGTCAATTTTTGGATTAATGTTCTGTACTGAACAAATGTCTCCCGTAAAATTGGAAATGTTGCTGCTTCTTTGATACATTTTTCCAGCCAGTTATCAATATTGGTGTGATAAGACAAAGTAAAAATAAGTTTATCTTTATTATTTTCCAATGTCCCCATGCTTTGGCTGTTTGGTTCATCACCGTAAAGAGTGAGATAAACGATTTTTATATCATCAAAACCTTCCTGTTTCAAAATTTCATAATATCTTTCAATCTGTTTATCCTGATCTTCTGCATATATTTTATTTTCTATGATGATTGCCTGACGATTTTTATTTGTTATACATATATCAATTTTCTTATATTCTCTTTTTACACTTACACCATCCATCACAAAATCTGAAATATCGACAGTTTGCAGAAATAATGTAAGAAACAGATCTCCTTTATGATGGACTCCGGCAGGATTCAGAATTTCATATAAGAATCTTGAATGGAGATTGACCTCATCTGTATTATTTCGCAATATCGAAAAGATATTAAAATCATTTTCATCTGCTTTTAATATTTTTTCATATTTGAAATTGATTATTAATCCGGCAATTTTTAATACCAAAAGCAAACATGAAATATTTTAATAATTTAAAATAGTTATAATAACTGATTGTTGTGGTGTTTAATTGCCGGTTTAATAACTTAACTTTTTCAAGAAGCGATTTCACGTCATCCATATTAAAATCGTTCATCTTATATTTCCTTTATAATTTTAATCATTGTCAGTTACCGGATGATAAAAAACATCACGGTCTGTAACGCTCTGTTGCGGGATGGCTTGTAATACCATTAAGTTAAGAGATATTCTGCCCCGGTAGGGCATATTGAGATTATTCCGTCTCCCAGTCTTCCAGTCTTCCAGTAATAAGCCTTCGATCCGGTTAAATTCTCCTGTATTGTGAGTAACCAATACTGCATTTCTCACAAGGGCTATGGCGGCAATCATTAAATCATTTGGGCCGACAGGTGTTCCCGCTTTTTCCAATTTTGATCTTATATTGCCATATATTTCTGCTGTTTCATCGTCAAACGGATAGGAAACAAAACGGTTGAGAAACCGTTTCTGTTTTTGCAGATTTTGTTCAGGATATTTGCTTTTCATGGAACCATAAAAAAGTTCAGCCTTTACAACAGAGCATATGGCAATGTCCTCAGGATGATTTATTTCCATATGCCTGCGAATGGATTCCGATCTTCCGTTAAGATATTTGATGCATGTGTTTGTATCAAGAAGATATTTCAATCCATAGCCTCCCGAATCTCAAATACGCCCTGTTCACCCCGCTCCACAGGATCGTCTGACAGGCATCCGTATGTGCTTTCAATAAATGAAATCCATTCTTTGTCAATAGGTTGGCTTACCCTGTTCTCCTGCTCTGATACAGGCACAGATTCAAAAGCCTTTATTATATGATACAGAATTTCAAGATACTGATTATCCACTTTGCTTATTTCAGATTTGATGATTTCTCTGCTTATCATTTCCCAACTCCTGTATGCTTTTTCCGTATATGCTGAATCTGAGTTTGGTTTTTCCCAAAATCGGATCACTCAATATGAAGATGGAGTGTAAAGTGAGTCCGGACATTGCCGCACTGTCCGGCAATGTCCCAAACTTTCCGTTTCGGATACAGCACCAGATCCTACAGCTTGTCCCCATCGGCAATGTCTTCAATAATTCCTTCCCTGAACTTCTTTATTTCCTCCTCAACAGCCTTTCCCACAACTTCTCTGAGCACTTTTTCAATGCGTTCGGAGAAGATTCTGTTGATGATTCTTTCAAGGGCTGCCTCTATCTGCGCGGGAGACAGGGAAAAATAATACTTTCCGGCCAGACTGTCATAAACCGGTTCGCTTTCTTCTCTATGTAAGGCAGAATTCTCTGCCGCGCGCATTTTCGCAGACGTATCCGGAGTCTGTTTTGCAATTTCCTTTTCCTTTTTATCCTGTTTGCTTTCCGAATCTGTCCTGATACTTCTGCTGGTTTTCTTTGCCGCTTCAGGCCCTGCCTCTGTATCCCTCATATGGAAATAATCATCTTCCGGAACCGGCTGTGCTGCATTTTCGGCATTGAGCCTGTCCAGCAGTCCGATGGTATTGTCCGCTCCGCGGTATTCTTCCCTTTCTTCCGAACTGCCCATGCTGTTGAGAATATCCATTGCAGACAGGCTTTCTTCCGGGGAAACATCTCTGTCTTTCCCGGCTGATTCCCGATTTTCTCTGTCATCAGGCATCACCTCGGCATCGGATGTATCCAGAATGCTGTCCGGATCAGGAAGTCCTTCATCCGCATCCTGAATCAGCAGATCCGCTGTCAGATCTTCCGGCTCCTCAGATTTGTCTGCGGCATCTGCCTCAGAAGGGGGATTCAGCAGATTTCCTGATTCCAGACCCAGCAGATCCGCAGCAGAAGCCACAACTGTTTCCGCATCCGGATCAAAATTCTCCTCTCCGCTTCCGGATACAACAGCTTCGGAACCAAGTTCCAGCGGGATTTCCTCTTCTGCTTCCACAATGGCGTCAGCCCCAAGTTCCAGAATTGCTTCCTCCTCAGCTTCTTCTTCATTTTCAGGTCTTCCGGAATCGGAAAGCGGAGCAATGACAGTTCTGGCATCCAAATCAAAAACAGATTCCGCATCGGATTCTGAAAGAAAATTGTCCGGCTCTGTTTTTTTTCCTTTTCCGATTTCCCGATCAGAAGCAGATTCCTCTTTTTGTTCCGGGTGTCTATCCGTCTGCAGAGTATCAGCCCGCAGCATATCAGAGAGATCAAAGGTTTCATCTTCATTCTTTTCCGCAGGATCATTTTCAGATATGAGATCTGCTGTTTTCCCGTTTTTTCTCTGCCCCGGTTTTTCAAATTCTGCCTGGGGCACAATCATGGTGAGGGCATCCGGATCCACGTCTGCCTCCTCCTGAGGAATTTCGGCAAGAAAAGCCGCACCAAGAAAATCAGCATCGTCCTCCTGGGATTTATCTGTTTTGGAAGGCAAGCGGATCATCCTGTCCGTGTCCGGACTGCTCAGCGTTGTTCTCCCGGTTCCGGCATCTTTCCGGGTTTTTTCATCCGGATCATCCTCTGACAAGAACTTTGGAAAATCATTGTCTGCACGGGGATCAGCAGGCGTTTCTGCATTGATGTCAGAAAGAGAGACAGTCCTGTCCTCCGGTTCATCTTCGTCCCGCACAAAGTCAAAATCCGAATCTGTCCGGGAACGGA
This sequence comes from Desulfobacterales bacterium, assembly GCA_041390465.1. Classification (GTDB taxonomy): domain Bacteria; phylum Desulfobacterota; class Desulfobacteria; order Desulfobacterales; family Desulfococcaceae; genus JAABRU01. The sequence continues at coordinate 15,650 of JAWKPW010000016.1, forward strand.
AAGTGTCTGCCGCATCCGGATTAAAAGCAGAACCGTTTGGGGCAGTTTTCGGATGTTCTGTCTCTTCCTTCTCAAAAGCCAGTTCTGAAATAAGCCTTTCCCTGTCCTTTCGGATATTCGCAAAATCTGCGGGCGGATCTTCCTCAGAATCTGAAAGACGGATGGCTTCCAGATTGCCTCCGGGCGCAATGATCGTACTTTGATCAAAGGAAAAGGCTCTGTCTTCTTTCCTGTGCTCTGTGTCTGCATCCTTTTCATTCGCCCTGTATCCTGATATCCGGGGCTCATTCAAAGGGGCGTTTACAGTTGCGGCATTGGGATCAATGGTCATGTTTTCCCTGTCCGCATCTTTGGAACTGCCATCGTCTTCTGTTTCAGACAGCAGCAGGGTTCCTGTATCTGTTTTTTCATGCGGTTCCGAAGAGGTAAACCGGACAAAATTTGGAACACCGAAACTTGGCGGGGCTTCTTCCTGTTCAGATCCGGAATTCGAAACTCCCCGGATGTCCGGCATGTTTTCGGCAGCAGACTCTGCCGGTTTGGCCGCGTCCCCTTTGCCCGCGAAGTTCGGAGCCATGCCCATTCCTTTGCCCGGGGCCGGTGTCTCCTCTTTCGGAAGAACCGGATCCTTTTCCCCTGATGCCTTTTTGCCAAGCTCTTTTATCTCTTTTTCCTTCATCTCAGCCCCGCTTTCCTGGATAATCTGTTTTTCCCCGACACCCCGACAGCTTTTTCCGGTAAACTCTGTATATAATTCTGAATTTTTTCAGAAAATATCATATACACCGGAATGTGTCAAGATATTTGCTTTTTCTTTTCTCCTGCCGTCTTCTGCTTTTCTTTCAGAAAAAGAGGAAATTTTCTTGATTTTTCCCCCGCTTTAGTGAACTATAGAGCAGGTTATAATGATTTCAATTTTTCCGGCAAGAATGAAAATTGGCATTGATGAATTATGAAAGGGAATGGAAACAGTATGATGGCAGATACCCTCAGATATAAAGATGCGTTTGTCCATATCATCACCTGCAATCCGGAAATGCTTTCGATTTTTGAGTATATCGAATCCCTGTCCGGAACCGATCACCCTGTGCTGATTACAGGGGAAAGCGGTGTGGGGAAGGAACTCATTGCCAGAGCCATTCACACGGTCAGAGGACGCGGCGGCAGACTGCTGGCCATCAGTGGTTCCAGTTTTGATGACAGTCTTTTTTCAGAAATTCTTTTCGGCAAAGTCACGGATGAAAACCGCTTCCGCCGGGGGATGATTGAGGAAGCAGCCGGAGGCACGCTGTTTCTGGATGAAATCGGGCTGCTTGGGCCGGTTTCGCAGTCCGATCTCCTGGATTTTCTGGATAGTGACTTTCTGCCTCCGGATCGGAAGATTCCCAAACCGGCCGACATTCAGTTCCTGGCCGCCACCAGCACGGATCTGTGGGGGCTGCAGCGCACCGGCAGATTCCGAAAGGAACTGAATCTGCGGCTTCGCGCCCATCATATCCATGTTCCCTCTCTGCGGGAACGGCCTGAAGACATTCCGCTTCTGGTAAACCATTTTCTCAATGAGGCGGCCCGGACTTTGCGGAAAAAAAGACCCACCCCGCCCAAGGAACTTTTCACCCTGCTGCGAACCTACACCTTTCCGGGCAATATCCGGGAACTGCGGGATATGGTGTTTGAGGCTGTGAGCAGGCACAAATCCAAGGTGCTTTCCCTGGATGTGTTCAAATCCTATATTGACCGGGATTACAGGGGAATGCGCACAGTTGCCGAGCTGGATCCGGATGAAAACTCTCCCTTCAAGTCTCTGCGGGAACTGCCGACCATCCGGGAGATTACCCGTCTGCTGGTCAGCGAGTCCATGAAACGGGCCAACGGCAACCAGTCCATTGCCTCCCGGATGCTGGGGATATCCCAGCCCGCGCTGAGCAAACGGCTTAAAAAAGAGGCGGAAAAAGCAGGGAAATGAAATTGACATCAAAACGCAGATGATTATTTTTCAGTTAATCATGATGAAGTATTATTCTGTTTCATAATATGAGTTTTTAAATATATATCTGAAAAGTAATTTAACAAAGGAGTCCCTTATGCGTTTTGACAAATTTACCATAAAATCCCAGGAGCTGATTCAGAATGCCCAGTCTCTGGCCTCGCAGCAGGGCCATCAGCAGATTGAGCCGGAACATCTGCTGTATGCCATGCTGTCCGAACCCCAGGGCATTGCCAATGCCATGCTCCGCAAGCTGGGCGTTTCGCCCCAGGCTGTGACGCAGGAGCTGCATCTGGCTCTCAGCAGATTCCCCAAAGTCAGCGGTGCCGGGGATGTCTATATTTCCCAAAGATCCAAATCCGTGCTGGATGCCGCGTTTGCCGAGGCAGGCAAGATGAAGGATCAGTATGTGAGCATTGAGCATATCCTGCTGAGCATCGCGGAGGAGAAAAAAGGTGAAGCTGCCGGGATTCTTCGCAAATACGGGGTGTCACGGGATGCCGTTCTCCGGGTGCTCATGGATATCCGGGGCAGCCAGAGCATCAATGATCCCAATCCCGAGGAAAAATACCAGGCTTTGGACAAATTCAGCCGGGATCTCACGGATCTGGCACGGGCCGGGAAACTGGATCCGGTCATTGGCCGGGATGAGGAAATCCGGCGCATTGTGCAGGTGCTTTCCCGGCGCACCAAAAACAACCCGGTTCTCATCGGTGAGCCGGGTGTGGGCAAAACCGCAATTGTGGAGGGACTGGCCCGGCGCATTGTGGAGGGGGATGTTTCCGAAAGCCTGAAAAACCGGCGGCTGGTGGCTCTGGATATGGGAGCGCTCATTGCAGGCGCGAAATACCGGGGTGAATTCGAAGACCGGCTCAAGGCTGTTCTCAAGGAAGTGGAGAGAGCAGAAGGAGAAGTGATTCTGTTCATTGATGAACTCCATACCCTGGTGGGCGCGGGCGCGGCCGAGGGTGCAATGGATGCCTCCAATATGCTCAAACCCGCGCTGGCAAGGGGAACCCTGCGCTGTGTCGGGGCAACCACCCTGAACGAATATCGGAAATATATTGAAAAGGATGCAGCTCTGGAGCGCCGGTTTCAGCCCGTGCTGGTGCGGGAACCCAATGTGGAGGACAGCATTTCCATTCTCCGGGGACTCAAGGAAAAATACGAGGTGCATCACGGTGTGCGGATCAAGGACTCGGCCATTGTCGCGGCTGCGACCCTGTCGGCCCGCTATATCTCCGACCGTTTTCTTCCGGACAAAGCCATTGATCTCATTGATGAATGTGCGTCAAAGCTTCGCATTGAGATTGACAGCATGCCCATGGAAATTGATGAGATTCAGCGCAAAATCACCCAGGCGGAAATTGAGCGGGAGGCTTTGAAAAAGGAGTCGGACAGGGCATCGCGGGATCGTCTGGAAAAACTGGAAGCGGAAATCGCGGGCATGAATGAAATCCTGCTGGAGATGAAAGGCCAGTGGCAGAATGAGAAAGATCTGATTGGCAGCATCCGTTCCATCAAAGAGGAGATTGAGCAGACCGGCATTGCGGAACAGCAGGCTGAGCGTCAGGGGGACCTTGCCCGTGTGGCGGAACTGCGTTACGGCAAATCTGCGGAACTGCGCAAACGTCTGGAGGAAGCCAACCGCAAACTGATGGATTTGCAGGCTGAAAAAAAGATGCTCAAAGAAGAGGTGGATGACGAGGATGTTGCCGAGGTGGTTTCCCGGTGGACAGGCATTCCGGTCAGCAAAATGCTGGAAGGGGAGCGGGAAAAACTGGTGCATACGGAAGAACGTCTGAAAAAACGGGTCATTGGTCAGGAAGAGGCCATCACTGCGGTTGCCAACGCGGTCAGACGCGCGCGTTCCGGTCTGCAGGACCCCAACCGCCCCATCGGCTCCTTTATCTTCATGGGCCCCACCGGTGTGGGAAAAACAGAACTGGCCAAAGCTTTGGCAGAATTCATGTTTGACAGTGAGCAGGCCATTATCCGCGTGGACATGTCCGAATACATGGAAAAGCACGCGGTGGCCCGTCTGATCGGAGCGCCTCCGGGCTATGTGGGATATGAGGAGGGCGGATATCTGACCGAGGCTGTGCGCAGACGGCCTTATTCCGTGATTCTCTTTGATGAGTTGAAGAGCTACCGAAGTCTTCAACATCATGCTCCAGATTCTGGATGACGGACGCATGACAGACGGGCATGGCCCGGACTGTGGATTTCAAAAACACCCTGATCATCATATTGACCTCCACCGGGCAACCAGTGGATTCAGGAACTGGGCGCCAGATCGGAAAGAATGGAAAACGGGTGATAGACACGCTGAAGGCCCGTTCAAGCTGAGTTTCTCAATCGCATAGATGAGATCCTCATCTTCCACAATCTTTCGGAAGATCAGATCGGGGATATTGTGGAAATTCAGATGGAACGGCTGCGCAAACGCGCCTGGCTAGAAAAGCATATCAGCCTTACTTGAAATTGCACAGAAGCGCAAGGCATTTCTCGCAGAAGGGGCTATGACCGCATTTACGGCGCACGGTCACAAGGCGAAGTGCCATACAAAAGCATCTGGAAAATCCTCTGGCATGGAAATCCTCAAGGGGAATGTCTCAGATGGCAGTGTGATACAGGCTGAAACGAAGGGGATCAGATTGTGTTCCATGTGAACCCCTGGAAAGGTGCGGGATTGTAATTCGCGGCGGTGATCAGAGGAAAGCTGCACACACCGTTTTCTTTCCCCCTGAGCTGCTTTGTCTCAATCCTTTCATAAAGGAAACAAGAAATTCATCCGGAGTGTCAGAGGTTCTGTCACTCGAGGTTTTTTTACTCTGTATTCCGGCTGTCATGCAATTTTTCATGTTCTTGTGACCAATGGTTCGGTAATTTTTCTGATTTTCAACCTGTCAAAAAATACGAATTTCCAGATAGGAAATTGTAACAGATTGAAATTATTATAACCAAAAATTTTTACCGAACTATTGGTGACAAAAATGCAGATATAATACCAATTCGCTATTGAAAATATACTTTATGGAAAGCAGTTTTTGCGGAAGACGATACCAATTCTCCATCGATTTTGCAAAGTTCTGTCAGTTCTTTGTGACCGCTGTGCACTCTTTGTGTCCTTTGTGGTTAAAAAAAACATGGTTTCAATGGGGAATCGGTATCAGAGGTTCTGGCACTCCGGAGTTTTTTTGCTCTGTATGCCGGCTGTCATGTTCCTGTGACAAAATGCAGCAATATGCGGCATTGGCCTGCCGGCCTGTGATGGAACCTGTCCGGTCTGCAATTTCAGTTGAAACCGCACGCTACTTCAGCACCCCTTTTTCCCTCCAGAATTTTTCAGCACCCGGATGAAGCGGGGTGACAATATCTTTGATGCCATTGGCAATGCTCATCTCTCTGAAGGTTTTTTTCTGCCCGGCCATGTGTTTCAGTCCCTCTTCGGTAAAAATGAGAGAAAGCAGACGGTAAACCGCATCAGGGGAAACTCCGGAACCGGCCACCCACAGAGCAGCGTCCTGAAAAGTGGGCACATCTGTGTCAACGCCCCGGTAACTGCCTGCCGGGATGGAAAATTTTGAAAAATTAGGATATTTTTTATAAAACCCGGAAAGCTGCGCATCTGTGTCCAGGTCAATAATTCGAATGTCATTTGTCTGGGTGGCCATGAGGATGGCTCCGCTGGGAAAGGCCGTAAAAAGCCAGAATGCATCCACCTCTCTGTTGCTGAAGGCAGCCGCAGCGTCATTGTATCCCATTGTTTTGCGATCCATACTGTCCCACAGTCCGAGATGTCCCAGGAAAAGCTCACACGTGGCAAATGCTCCGGAGCCCGGATTGCCCACATCCACTTTTTTTCCTTTCAAATCTCTGACACGGCTGATTCCGGAGTCTGCCCGCACCACCAACTGGGCCGGGGCGCCGTAGAGCCGTGCAACCGCCATCACCTTTTCATATTTTCCGGGATGATTTTTCAATGTGCCGTTTCGTGCCTGATACACCTCTCCGGAATAGACAACGCCGAAATCCATGCTGCCTGCATCCACTTTGATCAGATTTTCGGTGGATCCGGCAGAATACTCGGCCTTTACAGTGAATTCCGCAAGTTCTGCAACCGGCTTGTACACCTGAACCGCGTTGGCCACAACCTGAAAGGTTCCTCCGGCCGGGCCTCCGCCAAAAACAAGTCTCTGTCTGGCAGAAGAATCAGGGCAGAACACAGAATTCATCAGCAGAACTGCACAGCAAACTGTCAGCAGGTGAAAATAGCGTTTCATTTTTTTCTCCTTTCTTCTGAAACGGCTGTTTATTCCGCGTGTTCGGATTGAAAAAACAGACTTTCATATATTCATGCAGGATTTGACAACTTTCCAAAAGTTGTCAAATCGTTCACATGAGTGAACAGGGACATTCATTTTCAGAAATCACCTTACAGCAATTCTCCATTGAAACCATGCTTTTTTTGACCGCTGAGGACACGAAAATGGCACAAAGGTCACAGCAAACCTGCATCACTGCATAAAATTGACGGCGAATCGCCAATGCCTTCCGCAAAATATGATTTCAATGGAGAATTGGCCTTATACCAAATTGTCATTGAATTTGTGCAGTGCCTGCCTTTAAGTTAAGGACAGAGGAGTCCCGGACTGAAAGTCCGGGAAACTGAAATGATCCGGAAACCGGGCCGAAATTCCGTCTCACTTCATTCCGGCACTCCGGAATCGGACAGGCATGGTTTCAATGGCGAACCGGTATAAATTCGCATTAAAAAATATGGGTTTGCCCGTTTTGGATTTCCTTTGCCGAGCCAGTTTTCCGATGTTTGGAAAAGACGGGCGATCTCATTTGTCAAGTTCTGTTCTGACCGCAATGCCGATGCTTTCCAGGGTATAGGGTTTTTTCACATAAAGCCCCGCGCCCAGAGCCTGAATTTCTTTCACATCCGAGGTTTCGGCAAAACCGCTGGCAATCACGGCCTTCTGCCCCGGGCATATCTTTATGATTTCCTCATAGGTTTTCCTGCCGCTCATTCCCGAAGGCATAATCATGTCCAGAATGAGCAGATCCGCTGTATGGCTGCGCAGATATTCGAGCGCTTTTTCCCCGCTTTCCACAGCCTCCGGCGCATAGCCCAGCTTGCTGAGGATACCGCAGGCTATTGTGCGCTGATTTTTTTCATCATCCACCACCAGAATTTTTTCACCCTTTCCACTGTATTCATCAGACAGGGATTCCTTTTTTTCATCCCTGCTGTCCGGCCGGGCGACCGGAAAATAGAGATCAAAACGGGTTCCCCCGGCCCCGCTTTCCACATCAATATATCCTTTGTGCTCCTGCACCGTGTTCCATACAATGGTGAGTCCCAGCCCTGTTCCGTTTCTGCCCATGACTTTGCGGGTGTAAAAAGGTTCAAATATCCTCTCCAGATTATCGGGGGCAATGCCGCATCCGCTGTCTGAAACACTCAGCACAGCGTATTCCCCGATGCGGATATCATCATATCCTCTGATGGGTCGATCCACATACTGGTTTCGGGTGAAAATCAGAATGGTCCCTTTTTCTTCTATGGCCTCAAAGGCATTGATCACCAGGTTCATCAGAATTTTCCGGATGTGAAGCGGAGAGCAGCGGATATCCAGCAGGTCCGCGTTCAGCCGGGTTTCCAGATGAATGTCAGGATTTCCCCCGCATAGGAATGAATACTCAGGAGAGTCCAGATATTCGCGAACTATGCAGTTAAGATTTGTGACAGTATGCGTACTGGCCACCCCGCGTGCCAGGGTAAGGAGATCCGATACCACAGCGGCCGCGCGCTGTCCGGCTTCTTTGATGGTTTCAATGGGACCTCTCAGACGGCTTTCTTTGGGAATGTCCATCAGCAGCAAATCCGGATAACTGACAACTCCGGAAAGAATATTGTTCAAATCATGTGCCACGCCTCCGGCCAGCAGGCCCAGCGCCTCCATCTTTTTGGAACGGGCCAGTTTTTCCTGCAGTTCCTCTTTTTCCCGCAGAGATTTTTTGTGTTCGGTTATGTCTGTAATAATGCTCAGAATCATATCTTTTCCGGCCATCCGGACGATCTTGGCCGAAATCAGGGTATGGGCCACAGAACCGTCACCAAGTCCGATATCCTCTTCCCGGTTTCGGATTTCCCCTGTCTCCCGAAAGGCCAGAACAAAATTTCTGCGCTGTTGTTCAGTGAAAAAACCCAGTTCAATGGTTGTGCGGCCAATGGCCTGTTCCCGGGACAGTTTTGTCATTGCATAAAATTCCTGATTCACATCCGCAACTCTCCCGGTCTCCGGTTCTGTCAGGATAATGCTCAGAGGGCATACGTCGAAAAGATTTTTGAATTTGGCTTCACTTTCCCGCAGAGCCTCTTCAGCCCGTTTCCGGTCGCTGATCTCATCTCTGAGCATCTGGTTTGCAGAGGCAAATGCGTTCTCCCTGTCTTCCACCTTCTTTGCCATCTGCCGGAATCTCTCGGCAATTCCGGCCAGTTCCATATAGGTGTCATACACATCATGCTGGGGAAAAACGCCTCTGGCCACCTGATCCATTCCTGTGCAGAGTTCTGCAAGGGGATTGCGCAGATACACGCGCAGGAGCCATCCTGTCGCCACAAAAATAATGAGCACAGAACCCATCAGAATGACAACACCTATAAGGAAAAAGAAATGGAGATCTTCTTTGTATTTTCTCAGACTCAGCGATATTTCCGCGTTTCCGAGTTTGACATTCCTCCAGAAAATATCTCCTTTTCTTCTGATTTTCATATGGTCCGGGCCGCGACTGCCATGCATAAGCAGAACACTGCCGCTGACATCTGTGATAACCACTTCCTCCACCATGTCATTGTGTGCAAATTCTGTGCTGATGCCCGCAATGCTCTTCTGATCAAGATTCCACATGGGAAGGGCAAGAATGTTCACGAGCCGGGCTATATGCTCATCCGCTTTTTTCTCCGCCATTTTCAGCAAATCCTGGGATCGCATGCAATAAATGAAGAGCAGTATGGCCGTCATTACCAGAAAAACGATCAGACTCAGACTTATGGCCAGATTTTTGGATATGGATCTGCCTGTCAGTCCGGTACCGGCATTTTTTTGCATCCCGCTGTGTTCTGATTTTTTTTTCATGACTGTTTCCTGTTTCCGGTTTGCGCCTCATCTTTCTGTCTGCTGTTTATATGGCAAAAACCTGTGAAAGGCAAGCATACAGTTTCCAAATCCGGATCTGTGAAAAAAATGCATTTTGGCAATTTACTTTTTTTCCTGATATTGGTATATCTCCAAAGAGACAGTCAATGTCTTTTCCCCAAACCTGAAGGAGTTCCAAACTGAAAATCCGGGGCATGGAACAATTCGGAGAGAGTCAAACTGAAAGTTTGGCTCTCTCTGATTTTCTTAAAGAAAATGTGAGTTCGACGAGTTTTTTGTTTGTTATGTCAAATTGATAAACTCAATTTCGGTATATTGGGAGACAAAAGGCTGTAACCGTTTAATCGTTTAAAATCAGAGCATTTATCCGATTATCAGTCTTTGGCATAAATTTTGCTTAAATCATAATTTATTGTACTTTAAATATAATTTGTCGAACTCACGTTAAAGAAAGGGCATTGAAAATATAATATAATGCTGAAGACTGATCTCGTCATTCAGCATGATTACAGAATGTAAAAAGGAGATGATATGGAGAAATGTCCCTGCGGATCGGAAAAGGAATACGCAGACTGCTGCGAACCCCTGATTAAAGGTGAACGTCCGGCAGAAAACCCCGAAGCACTGATGCGCTCCCGCTATACGGCCTATGCCAAAAAATTCACAGACTATATTGTGGAGACCACGCATCCGGATCAGTTGCAGGCAGATACCCGGAAGACCGTGGAAGACTGGTCCAAAAAGACGCAGTGGCACAGTCTGCAGGTGGTGGAATGCACCGGCGGAGGCCCGGATGACAGCGAGGGTACGGTAGAATTTATTGCGGATTACACGGAAAAGGGCAAAAAAAGAAAACATCATGAACTTGCCGAGTTCAAAAAGAAAAATGACAAATGGTTTTTCTTTGATGCCAAAATGCCCCAGATTCGGCAGTATGTCCGGCCCGAACCCAAAGTTGGCAGAAATGAGCCCTGTCCCTGCGGCAGCGGGAAAAAATACAAGAAGTGCTGCGGCGTTTAGGAGAGGGACTGGGGGACAGGGGTCAGGAATTGGGGACTGAGGGGTTAAGGAGCGGTAATCAGAAAAAGGCCATTTTTCCTTTCTGAACCCTAATCTCCACCTCCCCTTAACCGCTCCTGTCCCCTAACCCCTGTTCCCTATATTTCTGAACATGCCCAGAGAATTGGGATGGTGCATTTCCTCTTCCATGTCTTTTCTGTGGCAGACTTTGCAGTTTTTATTGGCCCCTGTGGGATACGGCAGATTCTGGTACTGCAGGGGAACCAGATTGTCCCTGTCTTTTCCAAAGGGATTGTCCGCAGGATACAGGGCATGGGTCATGCCGTGACACGCGGCGCATTTCACACCTGCCTCATCTGAACGCATCCGGTACAAATCCTTTTCCGAATCTGTCCACAGATTAAAGGTTTCCATGACCTCCGGAGCCTGAAAATTCACATGGCAGTTCAGGCAGTCCGGCTGCTGGATCCAGGGTTTGCGCGGGAGTATTTCCGCAGCAGAGGAAATCGCGCGGGGATTCAGATTTTTCATCAGGGCATCCGCACAGTTCTTTCCTGCATTTTTTTCCGCTTTGAGCAAAGCCAGAGAATGATCCTCCAACGTCCCGTGGCAGCTTGTGCAGTCCAGTCCCACAGCCTTGTGAATGCCCCGGAACGCACGGGTCTGGCCATCAGGATGTCCGGGATGGCAGAGTGCACAGCTTTCTGCTCCTTTATCAGGCAGACAATTGGCATGAAAACCGTGTATTGCAGCAGAGAAGTTCAGGTTTTCCGGATCTTCCGAAGTATGGCAGTGCTGGCACATGAACGGACTTCCCTTTGCAGCTTTTTTCAGCAAATCCGTACTGTTTTTCCGGTCGTGAACCCGGAGAATGTTTTCCGCAGTTTCTGAAGAAAGCCCGGTCTGCTCTTTCCTGCCCCATCCGCCTCCGTGACAGCGCGTGCAGCCCATTTCCGTGGAAACCGGAACCGTTATCTTTGTTGACCCCAGCAGTTTGCCATCCATGTCTCTTGCCTCAACGGTCGCCAGCGGATAGGGATTGAAACCGCCATCGTCTTTATACGGAAGCACCGGAACGCCCTTTGCAGCATACACCTCAGCTTCTCTGTCATAATCCATTTCATCTTCCGTTCTTTTCCCCTGCACTCCTGTATTGTCCGCCAGTTTCCTGCCTGTCAGAGAATTTGAATATTTCCAGAATTCGGAATGTGCCGAGGGATTGCCGAATCCCTTTTCCAGTTTATAGGTGATCCGCACCTTTTCCGTGATGCGTTCCGGAGATTCGCCCCGGCGAATCAGAAGGGCATACAGATCACTGCCCGGAGGGGAAAAACTGAAATAGCGCTCACTGTCGGAAACACAGTGCATTCCTTTACTGGTCCAGGCCAGCAGCACATATTCATCTTTGTCCGGATCAAAAGCCGGTATTTCCAAAGGCAGGGCTTCCGGAACCGGTGCAGGAGAAAGCGCTTCATCTTTTTTTCCGTGCAGGTCTTTTACAAGATACGCAGCAAGCGCCTTTTTCTCCGCGTCATTTCCCATAAAGGGCGGCATATAGGAACTGATTTTTCCCATGCTGTCCAAAAGGCTTTCCATGCCAAAGGCTGTCAAATCCGCTGTCAGAGGCACAATGTCATTCATGGGGCCGCGCACGGAATGGCAGGAACTGCACAGAAACTGAAACACTTCCCGACCGGCCTGAATTTCATTTTCTTCGCTGATCTCCCGGTGCTGCGCCCATGCTGCGGATTGCAATGCGCCCCTTTCCCGGATTTTTTCCAAATCAGCGGCTTTGAGCCCATTGGAATACAGATAACCGTAAATCAGCCAGGGACGGCGGCCTGCCTCCCGAATCCATTCAAATGATCCCATGTATCCCAGACCGATAACCACAAGAATGACAGTCAGGGCTTTTTTCATGTACAGGGGCATTTTCCGGGCCATGAGAAGGCCAATGACAAAAATAATCGGGGATATTTGCAGGAATATGCGGAGAAATCTCACGGTTTCCGGTGAATGTTCCAGTATCATCCGTTTCTGATCCGCAGGAAGCGCAAGAACATACCAGAGGCCTGCGGGAAGGAGAAACAGAAGCGGAACAATGAGCCATTTGGAACAGTAACGCAGCATGGTTTCCCTGAAATCCTCATCTTTGATGCGCACAGAGGTGACATAGCCGAAAAGCCCGGCCAGCATAAAGGCCATCGCGGTGCGGAAACATACAGAGGGCCAGAAGGAGGGATTGAAGAAACCGTCCCAGAAATCCCCGGTCTGCAGCCATTCTCCGGGGGTGAGCATAAAGGCAACAATGCCGTTGACCGTAAAAAGGGAAAGCCAGGCAAAAAGGAAATAAATCCATCCCACCCGGAGATGATCTTTCGGGTTCATTTTTCCAAAGAAGTAAAAATAGACAAAAAGCGCAATGATCTCTCCAAGAAAGAAAACCCATTCCGTGGCCCATCCAAAAAGAAAACTGCGCACCAGCAGAGAGGTCGCGTCCGGGCTGAGCACGGAAATGACAAACCAGATGCCCACGCCGGTCAAAGAACCGAAGACAGCGGAAAGGAGAAGGAAAAATCTGCTGTGTTTCCGGGTATAATCCAGAATGGCCGGGGAATTTTCCCGGTATCCCTTTTTTTCTGTCAAAACCAGAAAAAGCCCCCCGCCCACGGCAAAATGCGCCACATACACATGAACCACGGCAATCAGCGCGATCCAGAATCCGCCGCCGAAAACTTCCAGATTCCATACAGGATAATCCAACAGCCAGTTTGCATTCATTTTTTTCGCCTCTTTTTGACAGGATACAAATTTGGGGTTGCCATTAAATTTCTCTCCCTGAAACCGATCTGCGGTGCAGTGTTCAGTTGTTTTTCAAATCCCCCTGGCCGGTGGCCTCCAGAACACTCTGCCAGAGCCGCCCCTGGGGATTGATCTGTTTGCGTCTGCCTGCGGATGCGGTCATGGGCACATGGACAAAATGATTGTTCCAATGTCCCACCAAAACCTTTGTCTTTCCGGCCATGGCAGCATGAACAGCATTCCTGCCCAGAAAACTGCAGAACACATGGTCATTGGAATTGGCCGGCAGACTGCGGATATTGTAGCTGGGATCAATGTATTTCAGAGAGATTTCAATCTGTTTTTCCTTGAAATATTTTGAAATGACATCCTTGAGGAACACGCCGATATCCTGCAGACGGATATTTCCGGAAGCATCTTTTTTTCCGGTCTGCTCAAAGAATTTCTGCCCGGCTCCCTCTGCCACGACTATCACGGCATGTCCCTTCTCGGCCAGACGCCTGTCCAGTTTTGTCAGGAATCCTCCGGATCCTTCCAGATCAAAATCCACCTCGGGAATCAGCACAAAATTGACATCCTGCTGTGCCAGTGAGGCTGTGGCGGCAATGAAACCGGAATGCCTGCCCATGAGTTTGATCAGACCGATGCCGTTGGGATAGCCTTTGGCCTCGTTGTGGGCCGCACGGATGGACTGGGTTGCCACATCCACAGCCGTGTCAAAGCCAAAGGAGCGGGACACCATGTAAATATCATTGTCAATGGTCTTGGGAATTCCTGCCACACTGATTTTCAGATTTCTTTCCAGAATCGTGTCCGCAATTTTGGTTGCGGCCATCAGGGTTCCGTCTCCGCCAATCATGAACAGCATCCCGATGTTCATCCGCTCCAGACTGTCCACAATTTCATTCACATCCTGGGGACCTCGGGACGAACCCAGAAATGATCCGCCCTTGCGGATAATATCCCCCACAACCTGGGGCGTGAGATCCACCACATCATGCCGGTATGCGGGAATAAAACCCTGCAGCCCGTAGCGGATGCCGTAGATATTGTGCACACCGTAACCGTAATACAGTTCCAGCACAACGGAACGGATGATGCCGTTGAGTCCGGGACACAGGCCTCCGCAGGTAACCAGTGCGCACCGGAGTTTGCTGGGATCAAAGTAAATCATCTCCCTGGGGCCTGCCATTTCAAATGTGGACGGTGTCTTTCCCGCAAGGATGATTTCCGAAATTCTGTCCGCGTCCACATCAATGAGCACCTTTTTTTCATCGGAAACAAAAAAGCGTTCTCCGTCTTTTTTTTCTTTGTGAAGGGGGCTGGGAATTTTCGTCTCTCCCAACCTCGTGATCTCAGTATCAATATTTTGAAATTCTGTTGTCATACCGATATATTTTCCTTTCAGTGCAAAAGCAGAAACAGATTCAGGCCCTGCTGTCATTTTTCACACCATCCGCAAATGCTTTGCCTGTTCGCAAAGCTGCCGTGCCAGACGCAGAGTGGCCTGATCCACCATGCGCCCCTCCACGGCAACTGCCCCGCGTCCTTCGGTTTCTGCGTTCTCAATGGCCCTGAGCACTTTGACTGCGCGCGCAATATCTTCCTGTGAGGGGGAAAACACCTGATTGATGCTTTCGATCTGGGAGGGATGAATGGCCCATTTGCCGTCACATCCCAGAGCGCAGGACATGATCGCTGACCTGCGGAGTCCTTCAGGGTCTTTGAAATTTCCATAGGGAGCGTCAATGGCCATCAGACCGTTGGCCTTGGCTGCCATGATCATGCGGCTGAGGGCAAAATGCCAGCGGTGTCCGGGATAAAGTTCCTCCTCCTTTTCCCCGTGGCCGGAAATGGAAACCAGCCTGGCACCCACCGAAGCAGAATAATCCGCTATGCCAAATACCAGAGTGACAACCCGGGAAGAGGATCGCGCGATCCCGGATGCATTGTCAAGCCCCACCGCTGTTTCAATGGATGCCTCTATGCCAATGTGTCTGCCGATTTTTTTGTTCATCTCGATGCCGTCGAGCATACGGTCAATGAAATGAATGTCTCCGGCATGGTTCACCTTGGGAACCACAATGGAATCCAGCAGGTCTCCGGCACCTTCCGCCACTTCCAGCAAATCCCGGTAGGCATAGGGCGTATCTGTGCTGTTGATGCGCACTGTCACCGTTTTTCCCCCCCAGTCAAGGGATCGGAGCGAGCGGATAACCGTCTCACGCGCACTTTCTTTGGCATCTGCGGGAACACTGTCTTCCATATCCAGCATAATCACATCCGCAGGGCTTTGCGCGGCTTTGGTGTGCATTTTTTCCACATGACCGGGAACTGACAAAACAGAACGTCTGGGTTTCATAGATGATTTCTCCGAATTTCACGAAGGTTGCATAGATTCTGAAAAAACAGAAACAGATTGTAGCGGATTCTCATGAAAAAGCAAGAAGGAAAAGCAGAATCCTTCCGGATTCGGAATCAGCACAGGCATTGCCGGGCTGCATTTCAGCCATGCCGTCTGCCTCATACCAAAGCGCTGTCAGAGACTGGCGCCACCTCTAGCCTCTTTCAGGAGCGGAAGTCCGCAAAAGCACAGAAAAAAACAATATTTGAAAGTGAATCAGTATCAGGTTTTACAAGTATTCAGGAGAATGATATATATGAACATGACCATTGCCTTTGCCTTTCGAATTCGGGGATCAGACTCATCATGCTGGAAAAGATCTGCATAAAGGAAGCGGCTGCGCTGTTCCTCCTTCTGGGAGTGTGGATGGTCTGCGACATCCCGCAGGCAGGCGCACAAGAGGGATCCAGTCAATATTGTAACCGTGGATATCCCTACAGTCTTTTGTTTCCGCAGCGGCCTAAATCAGAGACTGACTGAAGTAGGAAAACACAGGAAAAAGATCAACAGTGAAATGATACCGGTGCTGGAAGACGTGTGGGATACCTGCGCACGAGACGGAAAAACTATGAAAATCTGAATCCTTCCGGTCAAGGCAAATCTTCGGCACGAGTTCTGCTCCGGCTGGACACACATACAGAGAATTTTTACAGGGAACTGCTGTACCGGAAAGAGTTGCGGAATATGAATTCCTGCTTGAAAAACAGAAAAAATGATGGAAAAGTAGAAGGGCCTGATTATGCGGAAAAAAAAGAAAAATTTTTTGCATGGCCATTGTCTGCCCTTATCCTGTTTCTTTTTTAGCCTGTGCGGGATCTCAATCTGAAAAAAGACAGCGGGATGAAGTCCCTGTCTGATTATGCCCTGGAAACACAGAGCAAAGTGCGGCAGCGTCTGGCTGAAAATCCTGAGAGCACCGGTGGCGGAATCCTGGATGCCCTCAATAGGGTAATAGCTATGCCGGATGGTCCAGGTCGATCGGCCCGCTTCAATCTCACCGAATTCGAATACGGGAAAAAATCAATATTATCAATGAAAATATGGAAAAGGTTCGGGGATATGATCCTGCAGACAGACATATCTTTTTCTGTCGGAGCTTACAGAGTGTCAGAACTTTCCCCGGCAGGCCGTCTGCAATGCCAGGAACTGGCCCGGAAAATCATTGAGACAGCAACTGCTCTCAAAATGCGCCATCCGAAACATGCCATACACTATCCTGCTCAAAACCGTGGGCTACACAGATGAACTTCCCATTATTGCCCGGATCTCTGGAAGGACAGTCGGACAAATCTTCAGAACCGAAACCCCGACAGGTGAGGGGGCCGGAGCCTTTGTGTGCTGTCCGCTCGTGCTGCCGCTGTCAGCGGGCATATAATGCGGAATATCTTCACAAAAAAATGCCGGTTGCGGATATCCGGTATGGGAAAAAATTGTGGGAAACAGGAGAATTTCCCCCTGAAAAGGCAAAACCCGCCCTATACCTGCTTGGGATGAGCGTCAACGAATCTGCATTGTTTCCCCTATATTGAAGTCATGCTGTGACAAGTTCTTTCCATGCAGATTCATTATTTTGTACAATGCGAATTAAAGTCAAATCTTGCACAAATCCTGTGTGAACACTTATATAACTGTCTGATTTTGTTAATTCTGAAGTTTTTAACTTTTAATTCGCATTCTTAAACCATTTTTTTTGCTTTTTTGACTGAAAAAAACAATGATCGCATTCAAATGCCGTTCCTGTGTGCCCCAAAGCCTTTTTCCCCTGCTGTTCTGGGTGCCGATTTTTCTGCTGAGCATTTTCCCGCACAGTGAAAGCACAGCCTCAGAATATCAGCAAAAGGCTGAATTTATCTGCGATTTTGCCAAATTTGTGCGATGGCCCCAGGATGAGAACAGGGACAGTCCCCTGCGGATCTGCATTTTGGGAAAAAACCCTTTCGGGAATGCACTCAGGAGTCTGGAAAACAGAAGTGTCCGGGGCAGACCGGTTTCTTTCCGCCTATGCCCGGATGAACAGGGGGCGGACGACTGCCATATTGTGTTTGTGAGTGCCTTGGAAAAAGAGCGTCTGGTCTCTGTTCTTTCCCGGTTCCGCTCACGGCCTGTGCTCACCGTGGGAGAATTCCCCGGATTTGCTGCCGAGGGGGGCATTATCAGCCTGATTCGCACCGGAGATCAGATTCGTTTTGAAATCAATACAGAGGCAGCGCGTCGCTCCGGTCTGCAGATCAGTTCACATCTCCTCAAACTTGCCCGTATTGTCACAGCACCGTCTGAAAGGAACAATCCGCAATGAAAAAAAACTTTGACCGTCTGCCAATCCGAAAAAAACTGATCTGGCTGATGTTCATGAATGCCGGTCTGCTGACCGGTCTGATGTTCTTGTTCCTGCTTGCTGACAAGACCGGATATTTCCGCGAAAACCTGTTCGGAGAATTTTTTGCGATTTTCCTTCTTTCCTGTTCAGTCTCCCTGTTTTTGTTCCTGTGTTTTGACAAAATCATCATAAAACCTGTTCTTGAACTCGCGAAAATGATGAAGCAGGTCTCAGAACAAAAAAATTCTTCTGTGACAGCAAAGCAAACCGCAGGGGATGAAATCAGGATTCTGTCTGAGAGATTCAATGAAATGCTCTCGCAGATAAAAACCAGGGACAGGGAACTGGAAATGTGCAGAAATCATCTGGAAGAAATGGTGAACCGCAGAACAGCGGAACTGGAAAAATCAATGACTGAACTGAAAGCTGCCAAAGAAGCCGCGGAAAAAGCTGATATTGCCAAATCCCGTTTTCTGAACAGTGAATCTGTATCTCCTTTTCCTTCTGAAGAACCTCAGGACAGCCTGTTTCCAAAGAAAAATGAGTCTGCCAAAGAGATTTCCTGCAAATATGAGCGCCCATCCCTCCGGGTTCTTCTGGTGGAGGACAATCCGGTCAGCCAGTTTGTGGGACAGAAAATTCTCGAACATCTGAGATGCAGTGTGGATACAGCATCTGACGGTTTGCAGGCCATGGAAATGTTTTCCCGCGCAGGATATGACATTGTTTTCATGGACTGTCAGATGCCGAAAATGGACGGATACACGGCTGCGCAGGAGATCCGGAAATATGAAAGTCAGATATCTCCCCCTCACCGCACTCCGATAATCGCACTCACAGCCCATGCCCTGGAAGAGGATCAGATGCAGTGCCTGGCAGCCGGAATGGATGATTTCATCACCAAGCCTTTTCTGCCGGAGCAACTGGAGTCTGCCCTGAAAAAATGGGGCCCCTGTGAAAAAAGGGAATCCGGCACAATTCCGGAGGCAGATGAGCGGAAAAATCCGGATGCTCTTTCCGCGGAACATGCCGTATTGTCAGCAGACAAAGAAACTGCTCCTTCTGTGGACATGGCGGTTCTGGACAATATCCGATCTCTTCAAAGGGAGGGAATGCCTGACATACTGGAAAAAGTGATCTCCCATTATTTGGATCATACCCCCAAGCTCCTTGAGGAACTGAAAAAAGCCGTGCAGGAAGACAATGGAAAAACCATCAGTGAAATCGCGCACAGCATGAAATCCGCCAGCGGCAACGTGGGAGCCATGCCCCTTTTTGAACTGTGCCGAAAAATGGAAAATATCGGCATTGGCCGTGCACCTGCGGGAAGTTCGGACACAGCAGCCGGGGTCTTCACCGAAATCCGCAGCGAATATGAGAAAGTCAGAATTTTTCTGCAAAAAAAGATGGAAAAACAGAATGAATGAAATGAAAAAAAAACCGCTGATTCTGGTCGCTGATGATGATTTCACCGTAAGGCTGCTGGCAAGCGAGGCTCTGCAGCAGGCAGGTTTTGAGGTGCGGGAGGCGGAAAACGGGGAGGAAGCCCTGGAAATTTTTGAACAGGACCGTCCGGAAATTGTTCTGCTGGATGTGAAAATGCCGAAAATGGACGGCTTCGCGGCATGCAGAAAACTCAGGGAAAGGCCGGACGGGGCCAATGTTCCGATCCTGATGATCACAGGTATTGATGATCTGGATTCCATTCAGATGGCCTATGATATGGGCGCAACAGATTTCATGAACAAACCCGTCAACTGGCTGATCCTCACCCAGCGGGTGCGCTATATGCTCCGGGCCAGCCGGAATGTGGAAAGACTCAGAAAAAGTGAGGCCGGGCTTGCTGCCGCGCAAAAGATTGCACGCATGGGAAACTGGGAACTGAACCTGCCGGAAAACACGTTCCGCTGCTCAGGGGAAATCTGCCGGGTATACGGTTATGATGCCCCGGATGGCATTCAATCCTGTGAAGATCTTTGCAGAACGGTTCATGAGGAGGAGCGGGAAGAGGTGGAAAAACTCTTTGAACAGGCAAAAAACCGGGGGATTCCCTTTCGGACGGATCACCGGATTGTCCTGCCGGACAAAAAGCTCCGTTATGTGCAGCATCAGGCAAAACCTGTTGCCGATGACAAGGGAAGACTCCGGCAGGTTATCGGAACGGTTCAGGACATTACCGAAAGAAAGCTGGCGGAATCTTTGGAGGCAGATCGGAATCAGGTTCTGGAAATGATCATCCGCAATGAACGTTTAAAGGACATTCTGGAACACCTGATCCGGATCATGGAAAAACAGAATGCGGATATTCTGTGCGTCTTCACATTCCTGCGGGACAGCCGGCTTTTTCTGCAGGCAGCCTCCGCGTCCCTGCCCCCTTTTCTGGAGGAAATCGATGGTCAGGCAGTGGGTTCCGGTTCCGGCAGTTGCGCAGCCATGGCAGCCTATACCGGGCACAGGATTGCCGTGGATGACATTACGCAAAGCAGTCTGTGGAAAGGCAGACGGGAAAAGGCACTGGAGCACGGCATCCGGGCCTGCTGTTCCCTGCCTTTCATTTCCGGCAAAGGTCAGATACTGGGGACAGTATCCGTATTTTACCGGGAAATCCGAAAGGCTGATGAAAGTCATTTCAGTTTTCTGGATGCCATCTCCAAACTCGCGGCCATTGCGGTTGAAAAGAGCCGCCTTTCAGAGCAGTTGGAACATCAGTCCCGGCATGATGTGCTCACCGGTCTTGCCAATCGGGCAGCGCTGGCAGAGTATCTGGACAGCGCGATTGGCCGCCTGAACGGGTCTGAGGAAAAAATTGCAATCTTCTTCATCGATCTGGATCGATTCAAATATATCAATGATTCCCTGGGACATCTCATCGGAGACCGCATTCTTGTGGATGTCACCCGGCGTCTGAGGGAATGTGTGGGAGAAAAGGGGAAGCTTGGGCGCACAGGCGGGGATGAATTCATGTACATCACAGATATTTTCCGTGATTTCGTTGAAATTGAGGCACTTGCAGCCAAAATCCCGGTGATGTTCTCCCATCCTTTTTCCCACAAAGAGCGGCAACTGTACATCAGCGCGAGCATGGGGATCAGTATCTGTCCGAATGACGGAACCGATGCGGTGACCCTGCAGAAAAACGCGGATACAGCCATGTTTTACGCGAAAAACGAAGGCGGAAACCGTTTCCGCTTTTTCTCAGCGGAAATGAATGCGGCCGCGATTGAGCGTCTGGAAATTGAGAATGAGCTGCGCAAAGCTGTGGACGCGGGAAATTTTGAACTGCATTACCAGCCCAAATATGATCTGGAATTTGACGTTCTGCAGGGGTTTGAGGCTCTGCTGCGCTGGAATCATCCGGTTCTGGGCCGTGTGCCGCCCTTCAAATTCATTCCCATTGCCGAGGAAAGCGAGCTGATCATTCCCATTGGAACCTGGGTGCTGCATGAGGCCTGCCGCCAGAATGCGGAATGGGAAGAAAAAGGCTACGGCAAACTGAAAATTGCGGTCAATGTTTCCATGGTTCAGTTTTTTCAGGAAGATTTTGTGGAGATTGTCAAAAATGCGCTTGAGAAGCACAATCTGCCGCCGCACCGGCTGGAACTGGAGCTCACGGAAAGCATGGTGACAAAGGACATGAAGCTGCTCATCCGGCGTCTTGCGGAACTGCAGGCATTGGGGGTTATCACCAGCATTGATGACTTTGGAACCGGTTATTCTTCCATGTCCTATCTGGATCAGCTTCCCATCCATTACCTGAAGATTGATCAGGCTTTTGTCCGCAAGCTGGGCGCAGATGAGGAAACGGACATACGGACCCGCACCATGATCCGATCCATGATCAAACTGGGCCATGATCTGCATCTCGCGGTTGTGGCCGAAGGCATAGAAAGCCTCCATCATCTGGATTATCTCAGGGGGCTGGGCTGTGATATTGGTCAGGGATATTTCTTCAGCGTTCCCCTGGCAGCAAAGGAAGTGGAGGAAAAAATTCTGCGCAAAACCGCACAGGAAGATTTTTTATGAGACATTGTTTATCGTTGCTGCTGTGTTTGTTTCCCATCATTATGCTGATTGGATGCACCGGACATGGCAGACATCTGTTTATGAAATCCTTAAGGGAAAAGCCAATGATTGACAAATCTGACTACAGAATTTTCAGCAGGGAGGGAACTGCCGCGGATCTGGCGGATATAGTCACAGCGTCTGAAAATGCGGATGTGATCTTCATCGGAGAAAGCCACGGCGATCCGGCAGCACATTTTCTGGAGGAGGAGATTTTCAGAAAAATCTGTTTCAATTCCCGAAAACAGAAAAAAGTCAGACCCTTTTTCCTTTCCCTGGAGATGTTTGAACGGGATGTGCAGGCCGTGGTGGACGAATATCTGGCGGATCTCATCACGGAAAAACATTTTCTCGATTCTGCCCGGCCCTGGCACAATTACCGGCAGGATTACCGTCCCCTTGTGGAATTCGCAAAGGAAAACCGTATCCCGGTGATTGCGGCCAATGCTCCGGGACGTTATGTCAACCGGGTTTCCCGCCTCGGGCCTGCGGCTTTGAATGATCTGCCGTGCTCAGCGAAAAACTGGCTTCCCCCCCTGCCCTATGCTGCGGCGTCTCCGGCATACCGGGAAAAATTCAGAAAATTCTGGGAGGAAAATGAAAAAAAACGGGCAGAAATGAAGGAAAAAGGGCATAACATGCCCCAGGGACACGCAGTAAGCCCCAAAGAACAGTTTCAGTTTGAACATCTTCTGGCTGCGCAGTCCCTGTGGGATGCGTCCATGGCCCATGCCATTTCTCTGCGCGCAAAGAAAAATCCCGGTGCGCAGATTCTTCAGATCAACGGTCAGTTCCACAGCGCGCAGGGGCTGGGGATTCCCGAACATCTGCATGCTTACTGTCCGGATCTGCGAATTTTGACCATCACCATTGTGCCGGTGAAGGGTTTTCCGAATTTTCAGGCCGAAGTCAGCGATGCCGGAGATTTTGTCATCCTCACGGACCCGAAACTGATCCGCACAGTTATGGGAATGGGAGCCTGACTTCCTTTCATGAAAAACAGGCTCCGGCTGCTGCAATTCTTTCACAGCCTTTTCCTTCCGCTGATCAGAAAGGCAAGTCCGCCCAGCAGTTCCCGCATATGCTCTGTCTGAAATTTCATTTCTTCGGAGCTGGAGGAAAATTCTTCCGCATTGGCCGCATTCTGCTGGGTAATTTTCTCAATTTCTGAAACAGCCCTGCGTATCTGCGCGATTCCTTCTGCCTGCTCTTCGGCTGAGGCAGACACTTCTTCCATAATCTGAATGATTTTCCGGGAAATATCAGAATTTTTCCGCATGGCTTCCTGCACCTGCCGGTTGCTCTGATGGGCCTGGGCAATCTGCGTTTTTGTTTTTTGAATCAGTTCCTCACTGTTTCCGGCCGCTTCCGCGGAACGCATGGCCAGGTTTCTGACCTCATTTGCCACAACTGCAAATCCGGCTCCGGTTTCCCCGGCTCTGGCCGCCTCCACAGAAGCATTCAAAGCCAGCAGGTTTGTCTGAAATGCGATTTCATTGATGGTCTTGATGATTCTGACATTTTCCTCGCCGGTGCTCACCGTGTTTTCCAGCACTGCTGTCAACTCTGCCATGCCCTGTTCCACCATTTTCAGACTGGGGGACAGGTCTTTGTGTATCATACGGTTCCCGTCCGAGGAACGGTCTGCGCTCTGCCGGGTCATGGCAGAGATTTCCTCCAGGGATGCAGAGGTCTCCTCGGTGGACGCGGCCTGTTCCGAAGTTCCCCGGGCCAGGGTTGTGCTGGCTGAGGCAATCTCATCTGTGGCAGAACGGATCTGCTCTGCCCTCTGCTCCATTTCTCCGATTATCCTGTTTATGGGCCGGGTCAGTCTGCGGGAAAAAATGAACAGAGCGGCCACAGTCAGCAGCAGGGAGACAATGCCCACATTGAGAATGATACTGCGCATGGTGGAAACCGGTTTCAGAAACTCTTTTTCGTCCTGCGTAATCACCACACTCCACTTTGTCAGGGGGACCGGAGCATATCCTGCGACCTTGCTGACACCTTTGAAGGTATAAAATTCTGCTCCGGTTTTTCCGGCCATGATGGATTTGGCAATGCCTTCCATTCCTTTCAACTGATTCACGTTGGCAGAAAAGACCAGGCTTTTGTCTGGATGATCAATGCAGAGCCCGGTTCTGTCCAGCACATATCCGTAACCGGTGGTGCCGATTTTCATGGTGACAATGCGGTCTGTGAGAAAATGAATCTTCAGCGTGCTTCCAAGCACCCCCACAATGGTTCCGGCATCAGAATACACAGGAAGAGCAATGACAAGTCTGGGTTCATTGCTCGTTCTGGATATGACGATTTCCGGCACAGCTTTTTTTCCGCTGAGAGCCTTCCGGAAATAATCACGATCCGCGATGCGGATTCCTTTTGCCTTTCCCCCGATGCCGTCAGAGAAAATGACACCATTGGAATCTGCCGCAAAGATTTGTTCATAAAATTCGGAATTACTGTTCATAAACTTTTGGAGCTTGTAATCCAGTCTTGAAATTTCGGCAGAAGCTGCATCAATTCCCAGCTCATGCACCTTTGCCGTGACTTCCATGGTGGTGTTTCCTGTGGATATTTCCGATACCAGTTTGATTTCCTGATCCATGACAATCTGAATCATGGCAGCCATATCCTCTGCAATCCGGATGGCCGTATTTTCAGAAGATTCTTTCAGAGAATCTGAAACACGGGTCAGAGAGAAATACATCACAGCCAGCAGGGGCAGCAGAACAATGGTGACCCCGCCGGAAATCAGTTTGAATGTAAGTGACATTTTTTTCATTTTCTTTTTGCTTTCCTTCATTTCCTTAATTTTCGGCAGATTTTCGCTGCCGTCCAATTCAGTTTTCGGCAATTCCCCTCTTGAGAGGGCTCCGGTGTGTGCGGTTCCGGCAGGATTTGGCAACTTTTCAAAACTTGTCAAATCTTCATTCCCCCAGCCGGTTCTGAAATGTCAACAGAACTTGGTGTCTTCGCGGCCCTGCTTTTCTGTTCTGCCGCAAAGGCACAAGAAAAAAGCTTCGGACTGATATTTTCACACAGTTCTGCAGGTTCTGTCAAAGCAAATCATGAATGACTGTCTCCCCGCATATTTTCTCAGATTATTTTTTCATATTTTTTTCAGCAGGTTTTATAAACATGAAATTTCAGGACAGGCAAGTCGGTTGACATTCGGGGCAGTCTGATGTAGAGAAAAATCCGGTTCATGCAGTTTTTGGGGAAACCTTTGTCTGAAAGAAAACTGAGGGTTTCACAATATTTTTTCTTAAAACATTGTGAAAAGCATCCGGCAGGTATACAGTGCGCATGCGGATTGTCCGTATCCACTTTTTTTAACAATTTTTTTGATTTTTTATAAAAAAACACACAGGAGGCACAAAAATGGCATATGAAAACATTCTGTTTGCCGCAGAAAACGGAATTGCAACCATCACCTTCAACCGTCCCAAAGCCCTGAACGCACTCAACGGTGCGCTGCTGGATGAATTTTCCCGCGCGCTGGATGAAATTGATGCCAATGAGGACATCCGGGTGCTGGTGCTGACCGGTGCAGGGGAAAAATCCTTTGTGGCAGGCGCGGACATTACGGAGCTGGCCACCTTCGGTCCCCTGCAGGCAAAGGTTTTTGCCAAAAAGGGACAGGCCATCATCAGCAGACTGCAGGAACTTTCCATTCCCGTGATTGCCGCAGTCAACGGTTTTGCGCTGGGCGGGGGCAGTGAAATGGCTCTGGCCTGTGATTTCATCTATGCTTCGGAAAATGCAAATTTCGGTCTGCCGGAAATCACTTTGGGCATTATTCCCGGTTTTGGCGGAACCCAGCGTCTGCCCCGGCTGGTGGGAGCAAACAGAGCCAAAGAAATGATTTTTACCGGGAAAATGATTCCGGCCGCAGAAGCCGCAGCCATCGGCATGGTCAACAAAGTCTGTCCGGCCGCGAATCTGATGGAAGAAGTCATGAAAACCGCGAAAGCCATTGCAGCCAAAGGCCGGGTATCTCTGCGCGCGGCAAAGCAGGCAGTCAACTCCGGGCTGGGGGCGGATTTGGCAACCGGTCTCAACATTGAATGCGATGCGTTTGCCCTGTGCATGGCCAGCGAGGATGCCAAAGAGGGAACCTCTGCCTTTCTGGAAAAACGCAAGGCTGCATTCAAAGGGAAACTGAAATAAGACAAAGGGTTCAGGGGTTAGGGATTGGGGATAGGGGATAGAGGTTAGGGATTGGGGATTAGAGGTAATGGGTTTCAGGGATTCATGGATCAGGTTTCTGAATCTCCAATCCCTATCCTCTGCTCCCTGTCCCCTACCCCCCAATCCCTGTCCCCTAATCCCCAACTCTCTGTTTCACAAGGAGAAAAAAACACAACATGATATATGACATTGAATACGAGACCATGCCCAGAGAGGCTCTGGAGGCCATACAGTTTCGCCGTCTCCGGAACACGCTGGACAGGGTTTATGCAACGGTTCCCTTTTACCGGAAAAAATTTCAGGAGGCAGGCATTACGCCCGGTGATATCCGCTGTCTGGAAGACCTGCACAAAGTGCCTTTCACCACCAAGCAGGATCTGCGGGACAATTACCCCTTTGGCATGTTTGCGGTTCCCATGGACAATGTGGTGCGCATTCACGCCTCCTCCGGCACCACCGGTCAGCCCACAGTGGTGGGTTACACCGCGCGGGACGTGAACACATGGGCCACACTTATGGCACGGGCTTTGGTCGCAGGCGGGGCAGGCCGGGATGACATTATTCACAATGCCTATGGTTACGGACTCTTCACCGGCGGTCTGGGGGTTCACTACGGAGCGGAAAAACTGGCGTATCTGTGATCTGAGCTTCGGAGGCAATACCAAACGCCAAATCATTAAGAGGAGGGATTTCGGGCCGACCATTATCACTGCCACGCCCTCTTACACACTTCATCTTGCGGAAGTCGCGGATGAGATGGGCATTTCCTTCAAGGATCTCAAATTCCGTTTCGGCATTTTCGGTGCGAACCCTGGTCGAAAAAAATATGCGCGAAGAAATTGAGAGAAAACTCAATCTTACCGCAGTGGACATTTACGGACTCAGCGAAGTGCTTGGCCCCGGCGTGTCCATTGAATGCCATGAGGCCAAAAAAGGACTGCATATTGCCGAAGATCATTTCATTCCGGAAATCATCAACCCCAACACCGGCGAAGTGCTGCCTTACGGCTCCACAGGTGAGCTGGTGTTCACCTCCATCACCAAAGAGGCTTTTCCGGTCATCCGTTACCGCACCCGTGACATTACCTCCATCAATCCGGAACCCTGCATCTGCGGACGCACGCTGGTGCGGATGAACAAGGTCAGCGGCCGTTCCGATGACATGCTCATCATCCGGGGTGTGAATGTGTTCCCGTCCCAGATTGAAAGTGTGCTGATGGAAATGGAAGGAGTGGAACCCCATTATCAGTTGGTGGTGGATCGGGAAGACAATCTGGATATTCTGACTGTGATGGTGGAAGTGGGGGAAAAGGTTTTTTCCGACAAGGTCAAACCCCTGCAGGATTTGGAAAAGAGCATTTCCAAGAATATCAAGGAAACCATCGGTGTTTCCGCAAAGGTGAAACTGGTGGAACCCAAATCCATCGCGCGCAGTGAGGGCAAGGCAGTCCGGGTCATTGACCGGAGGAAGATATAATTCCTGTGAAATACCGGGGCATGAAACCCTGAGGGTTTTCAAAACCCTCAGGGTTTGAAAGGGAAAAACCGAACCATAAGGAGGTTGTGCTGATGCGAGTGGAACAAATATCCATATTTCTGGAAAACAAATCCGGCCGTCTTGCCATGGTCACAAAAATTCTCTCGGATGCAGGTGTGAACATCCGCGCGCTGGCTTTGGCCGACACATCGGATTTCGGTGTGCTGCGCCTGATTGTGGACAACAATGACAAAGCCAGGGAAGCCCTGAAAAGCAGCGGCTTCACAGTGGGAAAAACCAATGTGGTGGCAGTGGAAGTGCCGGACAGACCCGGGGGACTGAACAATATTCTGGAAATACTGCACAGGGCAAATGTGAATGTGGAATACATGTACGCATTTGTCCGCCAGAGCGGGGACAACGCGGTGATGATTTTCCGCTTTGACAATACTGATGAGGCCATCCGTCTGCTGGAGACAAACGGCATTACCGTAATCAATGGCAGCAAACTCTATGCCATGTAATTTCTGACGCACTTGCGCTTCATCGTCATACCGGTGAAAGCCGGTTTCCGGAATTTCCTGAAATCATAAGGATTCCGGTTTACACCGGAATGACGGGAGGATAGTTTCTCGGAAAGGAGACAGAGGAATGTCTGCAAGATTTGGGGTCCATTTTTTGAGAAAAACAGATAATCGCTTTGAAAACCGGGACATTGACACAGAGCTTCTTTCTTATATTGAGAAGCAGCCTGCCGGTGAGTTTTTCTTTGCCAATGGAAAATGGTTCTCCGGACATTGAAGAAAATTCATGCAGATTTTTTTCTGAAAAAACCGGGGAAGCCATTTACATAGCGATTCAGGAAAATGTCGGACTGTTCCATTTTGAACACTGGAAAAAACATGACATGGTGCGGCGTATCACATACAGCAATGATGCAGGCTGGTACAACATTTCAGGCACGCCGGAGGATTGGGAAGAAAACATACTGTTTTCAGAAGAAAAAACTGAAACTGACTTTGAGAATGTTATGATCCGGAAAGTCACCGGAAGATTAAAGAGATATGGACAAAGCAAAGGAAGTGAGGGAAGGGGATTTTTTTCCCCCAGATAAATGAAATGGAAGTTTTTGGAAAAATCTGTGATCATTTTCATCTCCGCACAGCAGAAGCATAGTCACAATGCTGTTTCCTTAAGACTCCCCTCCCTTGAGGGAGGGGCAGGGGAGGGTGGACATTGTTTTTAATTACAGACTGATAATCGTACCCACCCTCCCCTGACCCCTCCCATCGGGGGAGGGAACTTTTTACTTAAGAAACGGCTTTGAGCTTATGTTGCTTTGGCGGAATCTGAAAAAGGGATTCTGAGGGCGGCGGAAGGATTTTGCATTCCCGGTGATTTTGTCAAAAAAAATGGGAATATAAAAATTTTCTGCCCCTGATGCAATTCATAACACATAACCAATCACAAAGGAGAAGGTTCATGCACAGAAAAGTAAGACTGGCTTTGGCACTGTTTCTTGTCTGCGGTCTGATGGCGGCTTCCCATGCCCCTGCTGCGGAAACGTACAAAATCGGCGGCATTTTTGCTGTCACGGGCCCGGCTTCCTTTCTGGGTGATCCGGAAAAAAGAAGCATGGAAATGGTGGTTGAGGCCATCAATGCCAAAGGCGGCATTGACGGACGGATGCTGGAAGCCGTGATTTATGACACAGAAGGCGATCCCACCAAAGCTGTCATGGGGGTAAGCAAACTCATCAGCAGAGACAATGTGCTGGCCATTATCGGCCCCAGCACCACACCCACAACCCTTGCGGTCATGCCTGCGACTGTAAAGGCCCAGATTCCCTTAATCAGTTGCGCGGCAGGCAACAAGATTACCTCTCCTGTGAATCCCTGGGTTTTCAAGACAGCGCAGAGCGATATTCTGGCTGTTGCGGCCATCTATGCGCATATGCAGAAGCAGAATATCAAAAAAATCGGTATCCTGACCGTGTCTGACGCATTCGGGGAAAGCGGACGGGAGCAGTTGGAGGCACAGGCTGCCCAGTTCGGTCTGACCATTGTGCAGGCTGACAAATTCGGCAACAAGGATACGGATATGACTGCACAGTTGACCAAAATCCGATCTGCGGAACCGGAAGCCATTGTCTGCTGGGGAACCAATCCGGGCCCTGCTGTGGTGGCAAAGAATGTGCAGCAACTGGGGCTGAAAATTCCCCTGTACCAGAGTCACGGTGTTGCCTCTCCCAAATTCATTGAACTGGCCGGAGATGCGGCAGAAGGCATTCTGCTGCCCACAGGAAAAATTCTGGTCAGCGATCTCCTGCCTGCCGAGGATGTGCAGAAAACCATTCTCAGTGATTATGCCAAACAGTACACGGAAAAATTCAATATGCCGGTGTCCGGTTTTGGCGGATATGCGTATGACGCGATGCTCATTGTTGCCAAAGCCCTGGAGGGAACCAGCGGGGACAAGGAAAAACTGCGCAAGAATATAGAGGACATGAAGGGATTTGTGGGTGTCAGCGGCACCTTCTCCTTCAGCCCCGAAGAGCATAACGGACTTGGCCCGGATGCCTTTGTCATGGTGCGGATCAAGAATAAGACTTGGGAGCTGATCCAGTAACACAATCAGGTGACTGATTGAAATCTTCGTAATCGGCATAAATTTTGCTTTCCGGCTGATATGCAAAACTGCATGTTGGCCGGAAAAATTTGCAATAACTGATTATGAGGGAGAAAGATAATAAAATCATTGGAAAAAATATATAGATATATGGCATTGCTGTTGGTGATATTCTGTGCTCCGGCTTATTCAGAAAATGTGCCGCGAATTGTCGGCGGAACCGAGGTCAGTCCGGCATTCAAATATACTTGGATGGTGAGCATTGCAGAGACTGCTGAACCAAACGATTTTGACGGACATTTTTGCGGAGGTTCTCTGATTTCATCCGATCTGGTTCTGACAGCAGGGCATTGTGTTACAGATTATGATGGACAGGTAAGCAGTCCGGCTGATATTGAAGTGCTGGTCGGCGCGCATGATCTGGAGAATCCCTCTGAAAATCCGGGAATCCGGGAGCGGATCAAAGTGTCGGCAATCCTGAAACATGAAAATTATGATAGTGCGACTATGGACAATGATATTGCTCTGCTCAGGCTTTCCAAGTCTGTCAACCCTTCTCTGACACCAATCAGGCTGATTGACAATCCGGGGCTGGCGGACACCGATGAGATCTCAAAAGTTATTGGATGGGGAGATACAAGCAGCACATATTTTTCGTTTTATCCGAATCTGCTTCAGGAAGTTGATGTGCCGGTTGTTTCCCAGGCAACATGCGCTTCTGCTATGAGCAGTATCTACAATATTACGGATAATATGCTTTGTGCCGGATATTCTCAGGGCGGGTGATTCCTGTGCAGGAGACAGCGGAGGCCCTTTGGTGATATTCGACACAGATCATTGGGAACAGGCAGGCATTGTCAGTTGGGGGGGGACACCATGCGCCAAGCTGGGTGAATACGGCGTATATACCAAAGTCTGTAACTATCTGGACTGGATCAATGTGAATACCGTTTACAATCTGGCAGATGTGATCGGCATACTGAAGGTTCTGAGCGGCATTCCGGTGCCAGATCAGTGGGAACTGTCAGGTTATGATGTATTGAAAGACGGGAAAGTCGGTTCCGATATGTAATCCTGCTTTTGGGTAAAAAATTGCAAACATACGATGAAACATCGGACAAACAGTATCAAAAAGATAAAGTTTTCACAAAAAACTGATTTTTCTCCGGAAAAATCCGGTTTTTTATACCTGAAAATTTTCTGTTGGATACTTATCTTCCCTGTAGCCCATCTGCGATTATGCGGTGCTATCGCCCTCGTTCCCACGCTTTGCGTGGGAATGCAGATCGGACGCTCTGCGTTCCGTTCGGAATGTTTTTTCCGAAAATCGCCCAAGACCGAAACCGGCAGACTGATTCATCAGACAGTTCCCCAGCCAAATTAAGGCCGATCTTATTTTTTATGAAAGAATACAAATTTACGGAATATTTTGAGAACGAAGTTCTGAGGAAACACCATCTGAAAAAGAATGGTGTATTAAGGTGTTGGAAGATCCTGTAAAATTCGAACAATCTTCAGAAGAAAACTGTTTCCGGTACCAAGGTTCCTGCGAAGAACCTGGCGGACGCTTTTCCGAGTGATAACACGGATTCTCCTTTCTTGAAACCATGCTTTTTTTGATAGTGGGTCAAACCGGTTGATTAATGTCATCCTTTCCGGGATTCGGATTGTTTTTTTCAATATTTTTCTATAATAATATCAATCCTTGCGGATTTTTTCTGTCCCGGTGTCAGACCCGAATCAACGGATTTGACCCACTGTCTTTTTTTAACCACAAAGGACACAAAGATCACACAAAGATCACAATAAAATGAAAGCATTGCATAAATTCGGCAGTGAATCAGCACTGCCTTCCGCAAAGTACAATTTCAATGGAGAATTGGCATACCTGCGAAGACAAAACCACCATTCATAACGGCGTTTTCCGGACAGGAGATCTGCCATGAAGATTGTCTGTTATCCTGATACAGATTCAATGTATGCAGATTGATCCGACAATGCAGGCGTTGAGACCCGGGAAGTCAGTCCGGGAGTTGTGCCTGATTATGACATTGACGGAAATCCCGTCGGCATTGACATTGACAACGCGAAAGCAAAAATCCTCCCTGAACGAACTGATTCTCCGGAGGATACCAACAGACAGTTATATTCCAAATGCTGGCTGCCTGAACCCGCATCCGCCTCCATCTCAAACAGAAAAAGAGGAAGGTCTGAATGTTGATCAATTCAGTAAGGTTCCATAAATTTCGGGCATGAAGTTTTCAGGATTGTGTTTATGCACCGGGCACAGGCTGGAAGCTTATAAGCGTTTTTATACCTGAAAATTTTCGTTGACCTGCTTTATGTTAAGGATATGAAATTGATAAACACCTACATTGAAAATATCAGCAGAAGATACAGAAACGGCAACACCACCGAGCATTCAGTTCCGGGGCGATCTCGCAGAATTTTTGAGGAGTTTGACAGAAAAATCATTGTGACCAATGAGCCTAAAAGAATTGAATGCGGCGCGTCATGGATCTGATTCTCACAAAAAACAGAATTCCCGTTGGTTACATTGAAGCAAAGAACATCGGCATTCCCCTTGACAAAGCAGAGGAAGAGGAGCAGTTGAAACGGTACAGGGAAAGTCAAAAACCTTGTTTTGACGGATTATCTTTAATCCCGCTGTACCGGAACGGGGTTTGTCACTTCCGTCACAGCTGCAGAAGTGAAAGGCAGAGAAATTGCTGCAATTCCGGATGCCTTTGATGATTTCAGAAATCTTGTCACAGATTTCTGTCTTTATATTGGTCAGACCGTAAAATCCCCGTCAGAACTTGCGGAAATGATGGCAGCCAAAGCCCGGATGCTGCAGTCGGTCATGGAAAAGGCTTTGACCGGAGATGAAAAAAATGAGCAGGACAGCACCCTGAAGGATCAGATGCTTGCTTTTAAGAAGATTCTGATTCATGACATAAAACCCTCCGAATTTGCGGATATTTATGCACAGACCATTGCTTACGGCATGTTCGCGGCAAGGCTCCATGACCGGAGCCTGCAGGATTTCTCAAGACAGGAAGCCGCGGAACTGATACCGAAAACCAATCCGTTTCTGCGAAGTCTTTTCAGTTATATTGCGGGGCCGGACATTGATGAGCGCATTGTGTGGATTGTGGATGCGCTGGCCGATGTTTTCCGGGCTGCGGATGTGGCGCAGTTGATGGAAAATTTCGGTTCTGCGGATCAGAAACTGATCCGGTAATCCATTTTTACGAAACCTTTCTTGCAAAATACAATCCCAGACTGCGCAAAAGCAGAGGGGTATGGTACACGCCCGCGCCTGTGGTGAATTTCATTGTCCGGGCTGTGGATGACATTTTAAAGACGGAATTCGGGCTTTCCGCAGGTTTGGCAGATACATCAAAAACAAAAATTGCGGTGCAGGAACAGGGGGCAGGAAAAACCAAAAGAATTCCACAGGGTTCAGATTCTTGATCCTGCCGCGGGAACCGGCACGTTTCTGGCGGAAATTGTGAGGCAGATTCATGAAAAATTCAAAAATCAGCAGGGAATATGGAGCAGTTACGCTGAGGAGCATCTGATACCCAGACTCAACGGTTTTGAAATTCTGATGGCCTCCTATGCAATGGCGCATCTGAAACTTGGCCTGCTGCTGACAGAGCTTGGTTACAAGGCGAAAAAACAGGAACGGTTCAGAATTTTCCTTACCAACAGTCTTGAGGAAGCGGATGAGGATACCGGTTCCATGTTCACCACATGGCTGTCAAAGGAAGCATCGGAAGCGAATCTGATCAAGCGGGATACGCCGATTATGGTGGTGATCGGAAATCCTCCTTACAGCGGCGAAAGCGCGAACAAAGGCGAATGGATTATGAAACTGATGGAAGATTACAAAAAGAGCCGGTGGGAAGGAAAACTGAAAAAAGAGCGAACCAAATGAGCCAATGATGATTATGTCAAATTCATCCGTTATGGACAGCATTTTATAGAGAAAAACGGAAGCGGTGTCATGGCATTCATCAATCCCCACGGGTATCTGGACAATCCCAATTTCCAGGGGAATGCGCTGAATCTTCTGAAAACATACGACAAAATTTATACCATTGATCTACAGGTATGGCAACAGCAAAAAGAAAGTGAAGTCTGTCCGGATGGCAGCAAAGATGAAAATGTCTTTGACATTATGCAGGGCGTTTCCATCAATCTGTTTGTCAAAACAGGGAAAAAGAAGCTCTGGTGAACCGGGAAAGTGTTTTATTTGATCTCTACGGAAAAAAGGAAGACAAATATGCTTTCGGGGAAAATCAGCTAAAACAAATTCCATTTGCAGAACTTCGCCGAATGCAAACCTGATTATTTTTTTGTGCCGAAAAATTTTGCTTGATGCAGATTATAAAAACGGATTTTCCTGCAATGATTTGTTCTTTATTAACGGTGTTGGAATGACAAACTGCTATTACGATTTTGTGATAAAAAATGACAGAACTGAATTATTGAATTTTTACAAAGAATTTCAGAATTCTGACTGGATAAGTTGATTTACTTCACAAAAAATTCAATGTAAGAAAAAAAGCGGGGCTGGAATATTTTGCACGGATATGACAATATCAGAAATGAAAAAGATTTATCCAACTATATAAAACCAATATCTTATCGTCCATTTGACAGTAAATATATCTTTTACGAAGATAAACTGGTCTGGCGGACTGTCCGGAAAGTCATGCAGCACTCCTCAAAGGTGAAAATGTGGGATTGGTCTTTTCAAGACAGGCTACTGATGAGTACTGGAGTAATATTCAGATAACAAATTCAATGATAGACAATCGTTATCATTTCAGTTATAAAGGTATTCCACAGCAAGCGCCTCTCTACCTTTATTCTGGAACTGAGGTTTGCAATCCACAGATGTGCGCCAAGCAGAAAAGAACCCCAATCTTAACATGGAAATTGTTCAGCAGATTGCCAAAGCCATTGATCTCAAATCTACCCGGAGAAAGAGGAAACCAAAGGCACATTTGCGCCCATTGACATTCTGGATTATATTTATGCTGTGCTGCATTCCCCGGCATTTCGGGAAAAATACAAAGAATTCCTCAAAATTGATTTTCCCCGCGTTCCCTATCCCAAAAATGCAAAAATTTTCTGGCAACTGGTGAAAATCGGGACAGAACTCCGCACCGTCCATCTGCTGGAAAACCCGATAACCGAACAGTTTATCACAAGTTATCCCAAAGACGGGGACAGCACCGTCACCCGGAGCATCTCAAAAAAAGACTTTGAACTCACGGATAAGAAAAAGAAAACCGGCAGGGTATGGATAAATGATCACCAGTATTTTGACAGGGTTCCCCAGACAGCCTGGGAATTTTACATCGGCGGTTATCAGCCCGCACAGAAATGGCTCAAAGACCGCAAAGGCAGATCATTGAATTTTGATGACATTCTGCATTACCAGAAAATCATTGCGGCATTGAACCGGACAGACAGCCTTATGAAGCAGATTGACAAAATTGATTTTATATAGCATATACAGGGATAATCCCTTGATTGATTTCCGGAAAGGAAGATATGCGGGATTTGCCAACTTTTCAAAAGTTGGCAAATCTTGTGGGAATCTGATTCTGAATTCGCATTATAAAGGGGGTAAAATATGAGTCCTTCCTATCATCATGGCTATCTTTGCAGCAAACTTGTCGTGGCCCTGAGCACTGTGCCGAATATCACAGTCTTTGCCGAATTGACCCTGCAAATTGGAGAAAAAGATTATATCCCTGATATCTGCCTTTATCCCAAACGCGAAGTCAATCTGATGGAAAAAGACATCATCCGCATGAAAGAAATGCCATCCGCAGTTGTGGAAATTCTCTCTCCCACCCAGACAGTTCAGGAACTGATGGATAAATTTGACATTTATTTTCAGGCAGGAATTCAGTCATGCTGGCTTGCAGCTCCATTTGCGCAGACGGTGAGCGTGTATACGTCAGACGGCCGGGCGCGTGTGTTTCACAATGAGGACATTGTTGATTCTGCCCTGCAGATTCGGCTGGAATGGAAAACGATCTTTGGATGAGAGCGGACGGAAAAGCCTCCTGTGTTCCCCAACCCCCAAACCCTATGGACAATGACATGGAAAATATCAGAAAAGCAATGGAAAATCTCAACCGCAGCATGAGCGAGCGGTATCAGGTGGATCTGATTCCCTTTGAGGAGTTTCTGAAAATACTCACAGAAAAACCGGAACAGGTGATCCGCAACATCTTTCAGGTTTTTCATGACATGATCCGCCATTATGTGTCAGAAGGGATGGATGAATACCCGGATGATCCGGAATCCATACAGTACATGTATTATGACTGCAGCCGGCTTTTTGTGGAAGATGTGGATCATCCCTTTTTTGCAGACCGTCTTTTTGCCAACCGTCTCATCAACCATGTGGAAGCCATGAAACGGGGCGCGCAGCAAAACAAAATCTACATCTTTGACGGCCCTCCGGGATGCGGCAAAAGCACTTTTCTGAACAATCTGTTCAAAAAATTTGAAAGTTATGCCAATACCGAAGAGGGGATGCGCTATGAAACCGTGTGGCGTCTGGATCGAAAGCTTCTGGGCGGCAATTTTTCGGGGCCTGAAACCACGCATCCGCTGATTGAAAAACTGTCCCGGCTTCTGGGGAGTCCCCATCTTTCCGAGCCGGAAATGGGTATGCCGGACATGAATATGAACGGCGAGCCTTCAGAGCCCGGACGTCCGCAGGAATGCGGAAATCTGTTCGGAGATCAGTATCAGATCAGTATGACAGGGGATTATCTGGAAATTCCCTGTCCCGGACATGAATATCCCCTGCTCATCATTCCCAAACGCTACCGCAGGCAACTGCTGGATGATCTGTTCCAAAATGATGAATTCAAATGGAACCTGTTCACGGACAAAGCCTATGAATGGGTGTTCCGGGACAAACCCTGCACCATCTGCAGCTCCCTGTATCAGGCTCTGCTCAACAAAGTGAAAAGCCCCTGGGAAGTGTTCAAAATGGTGTATGTGCGTCCCTACCGCTTCAACCGCAGGCTGGGAGAGGGCATCAGTGTCTTCAACCCCGGCGACCGTCCCATGCGCCAGACCGTGCTGGCCAATCCCATGCTGCAGAGACGCATCAATGAACTGCTGCAGGACAGCAATCAGGTCAAATACATCTTTTCCCGGTATGCCAAAACCAACAACGGCATTTACGCGCTCATGGACATCAAATCCCACAATGTGGAGCGCCTGATTGAACTGCACAACATCATCAGTGAAGGGGTTCACAAGGTTGAGGAAATTGAGGAAAATGTCAATTCCCTGTTCTTTGCGCTCATGAATCCCGAAGACAAAAAGAACATTCACGGCATCCAGTCCTTTTCGGACCGCATTGAATACATTCAGATTCTCTATGTCCTTGATCTGAACACAGAAGTGGAAATCTACCGCAACATCTTCGGCAAGCATATCGATGACAGTTTTCTGCCGCGGGTCCTGCACAATTTTGCACGGGTCATCATCTCCACCCGGCTGAACCGAAAATCTGATGCGCTTCTGGAATGGATAGGGGATGCGAAAAAATACGCGAAATACTGTGATGAAAATCTGCAACTGCTCAAGATGGAGATTTACACAGGTTATATTCCGGCCTGGCTTTCGGAAGAGGATCGGAAGAAATTCACGGCCAGAATCCGGCGCAAAATCATCGCGGAATCCGAAACCGAAGGGAAAAACGGATTTTCCGGCAGGGATTCCATCAAAATCTTCAATGATTTCTATTCCTCCTGTGCCAAAGAGGATCGGCTGATCAATATGTACACCCTGCGCAAGTATTTTACCAAAATCCGGCCTGATCTCAGTGAATCGGTTCCCGAAGGCTTTCTGGACTCCCTGACCCGGATGTATGATTACACCATTCTGCAGGAAGTCAAGGAATCCCTTTACTATTATAACGAAGCCCAGATTTCCAGGGATATCCGCAACTATCTCTTTGCCATCAATTTTGAGATCGGGGACAGGGAAGTCTGCAAATTTACGGGAGAGCCGATTGAAATCACGGAAGATTTTCTCCAAAGCATTGAAAACCGGCTTTTGGGGGCCAGGGCAGATGCCGGCCAGCGCCAAAGTTTCCGGAAAGATACCCAGAAAACCTATACCTCCAAAACCCTGACCCAGGAAATGATGCTGGATGGAAAACCTGTAACCGAAACAAAGCTTTATATGGAACTGCACGGGCGCTATGTGCACAATCTCAAGGAAAAGGTGCTGGATCCCTTTCTGGAAAATGAAAATTTCCGTCAGGCCATCAAGGATTACGGAAAGGAAAGTTTCAAAACCTATGACAAGAGAATCCGGGAGGATGTGAGTTTTCTCATCAGCAATCTGTGCAAAAAGCACCGTTACACCGAACAGGGGGCAAAAGAGGTCTGCATTTATGTCATTGACGGGGATTTGGCAAAAAAATATGAAAAACCCTGACAAAGACTGTCCGTTCTTCGGCGGTAAATCAAATCGGCTGCAGCAGTAGGGTGTGCAAAATCGTTTTCCGTACAGGGCAGAACGGATTTCCGACAGTGATTTTGCACACCCTGCTGATTAAGCGCCGGAGGAGATTGGGGAGTCAGCAAATCGGATCTGCTCCCAATTATTCATCCCCCATCCCGATGAAAAGGAAATCATGAAAAAAGCCGCAACACAACTGCTGACTCCGGAGGAAATGCAGCCTGCCGGGGAGCTCATCCCAAATCTGCTGGCACAGCTTGACCGGATGATTCTGGGCGGTGCATCTGTGCACCGTATGCTTCTTGCAGCCCTGCTCAGCCGGGGACATGTGCTGCTGGAAGGGGTTCCGGGAATAGGAAAAACACTGACCGTCCGGATGCTTTCCCGGCTTTTGGGACTGGATTGCAAACGGGTGCAGTTTACACCGGATCTCATGCCCGGAGACATTCTGGGAAATCATATTCTCCAGACCTCGGAAACCGGGGAGCGGAAACTGGTGTTTCAGAAAGGCCCTGTTTTTACAAATATTCTTCTGGCTGATGAAATCAACCGGGCATCCCCCAAAACCCAGTCCGCGCTGCTGGAGGCCATGCAGGAGCAGTCCGTCACCCTTCTGGGCATGACCCGTGAACTGCCCAATCCCTTTTTTGTGCTGGCCACCCAGAATCCCATTGAAATGGAAGGAACCTGGCCTCTGCCGGAGGCGCAGGTGGACCGTTTTCTGTTCAAACTGAAGATGGATACCGTCAGTCCGGAGATTCTGGAAGAAATCATCACCACCCGGAGAAGGGGAAATCCTCCCGAACCCGAGGGCATAATGAAGGCCGGAGATATGGACAGACTCTTTGCCCTGATGGATCGCATAGCCCTGCCCGTGCCTGTGGCACGCTATATTTCCCGTCTGGTGGGCGCAACGCATCCCCAATCCCCGGAGGCCGCGGAAATGGTAAAAAATTATGTTTCCTTTGGTGCATCTCCCCGAGCAGCCATTGGCATGGCCGAAGCCGCACGCGGTCATGCCCTGATCTGCGGCAGGCCCTCGGCGGGTTTTGAAGATGTCAAGGCTGTGGCTCTCCATGCTTTGAACCACCGTCTCATTCTGAGTTACAAAGCCCGGATTGACCGCATTGATTCGTTTTCTGTTCTGGAGGAACTGCTTGCCGGGCTGGATGAAACCGGCATGAATCTGCCGGACAAGGTTGAGGTGCAATGAGCAGTCCCAAACTCTTTTCCCCCCGTTCCCATGCGCCGAGCGGGAACACACCGAATTGCGCAGAGCGCACAGTCCGCATTTCCGCGCGGAGCGCGGGAACGGGATTAACAAACTTCTTCAGAGGTTTTCTGCGGACAGGTCTGCTGATTTTCCTTATGTGTGCGGAATGCCCGGGTGCGGAACAGTTTGGGGACATCCGCATGGAAGTGACAGCCCAGACCGAAGGGGAAAGTCAGCACGGATATTTTGAATACCGCATTCACCTGAAAAATGATTCTCCGGCACAGGCGCATCAGGTGAAAATTGTGTTCGGAAATCCGGGAACCTCCTCTGTCAGAAGCAATCTTATCCGGGAAATGAAAAAAACCGTCCTGCTTCCTCCGCGCGCGGATATGAGGGTTTCCCTGATGCAGCCGCCGCTGCCCCTGTCCGGCTCTTCTGCCAGAGTTTTCATTGACGAAGTGCAGCAGTTGTCCCGCACCTCGGTTCCCTATTACAAACATGCGGCCAATTCTTACGCAAAAAACCGGCTCTGCGTCCTGAGCAGTCCTTTGGTGAACCGGGATGATCTCTTCAGCCTTCTGGAGCGGACAGCCGGAATCACGGAAAAAAATCTTTCCCTCATCCGTTCCGTTTTTCCGCCATCCGCCTGGAGCGAAAACTGGCTGGCCTTTTCCCGCTATGACGGCATCCTTGTGGCGGACACAGATATGAAAACCATGCCTGTTCCCGTAAAATGGGCGCTGCTGGCCTATGTGAAATGCGGCGGAACCCTGACAGTGCTTGGAGAGTTCCAACTGCCTGATGTCCCGGCTGAATCTGATGGCGAAACAACCGTGTATCATGCAGGTTTTGGCCAGTGCCTTGTGATTCCTGTTTCCGCATCCGCACAGCTCAGTGAAAGGCAGGCGCGCCGACTGCACCGCATGTGGCTTGAAACCCTTTCCCCCTGGCAGAAATTTGACAGCCCCTCATCCGCCAATGCGGCATTTCCGGTGGCTGAAGATCTGGAAATCAATGTCAGAGGGCTTTTTCTGGGAATGCTTATCTTTGTGATTGCCGCAGGGCCGCTCAATGTTCTTGTTCTTTCCCGGAAAAAGAAAAAAATCTGGCTTCTGTGGACGGTTCCGGCCATTTCCCTGTTCACCTGCGGAGCCGTGTTTTTTTATGCGGTTTTTTCCGAAGGAATGGATTCAGATGTACGGCTCAGCGCATTTACCATTTTGGATGAAAACAGACATGAGGCTGCTACGTTGGGCATGGCTGCCTATTACTGCCGTCTCACCCCCGGAGAAGGACTCCGTTTTTCCGATCATGCAGAACTCACCCCCATTGTTTCCCAAAGCTATGGAGATGGAACCCCTCGCACAGTGGACTGGACAAAGGATCAGCATTTGGAAAGCGGATGGATTACAGCAAGAATTCCTGCCCATTTTCAGATCAGAAAATATGAAACAAGACGGGAGCGGCTGCAGTTCCATGCAGAAACCGAGCCTTCCGCTGTCAACGGACTGGGCGCGGATATTCTGGAACTGTGGGTCTGTGATGCAAAGGGCAGGCTTTTTCACGAAAGAAACATTCCCGCAGGCTCCCGCAAATCCCTGAACGCAGAACACAGAAAAAAAAGCAGAATCAGGTATCAGCAAAGACTGAGACAGATATACACTGATTTCAAATGGAAGGACCCGGAACTGTGGACAGCGGAGCTGATGGCTCCCGGAACCTATATTGCCATTCTGGACGGCTGCCCCTTTCTGGAAAAGGGTCTGCAAAATGCGCACAGACTGACTGCTGACGGCATTGTGTTCTGCATCAGTGGTGACAAAGGATGACGCTAGCCTTCCGGAAAAAGAACATCCTCAGATTTGACAAATTTTTGGAAAGTTGTCAAATCTTTCAGATGACTGAACAGGGACATTCATTTTCAGAAATCACCGAACGCACGTTGCACAGCCATTCCAAAAAAACAGGAAGTTATTTTGTTTTACCGCAAAGGACACAAAGAGGGCGCAACGGCCACAAAAACCCAGGCACTGTATAAAATCAACAACGAATCTGGTATCCACTGATTTTTTAAAAATCCCCTCCTGAGAGGGACATGGGTGTGTTTCATATGCATATTTTCAACAGAGAATTGGTACAACCCGGCGCTGAATTCAGGCACAGAAGGGCTTCGATCTCTTCTGCTTCAGTGAACACTGCGTTCTGTTGATCTCCAAAATGAAATATGACTATTTGAAATATTCTCCCAGTCAAAGAGAGACCCACTATGCTCACTCCTTGATTGGGATAAAAATATTTTCAGGGAGTTCGTCTATATTTTGTATTAATATTTTTTATCCTGTCGTTTATTACTACTTTGGTAACTTAAAACACAACTTATTGATTTTATTAAATATTTAAAAAATACGCAATTTTTAGCATTTGCAATAAAATCAAGGCATTATCGTTTAAGTTACCAAAGTAGAACTATTGACAGTGTCTCTTTGCACTTCTTTTGTTTCGAACACATAGGGGCGTTCGTAAGTTTTTGTATCAGTGCTGCTGCATTATTAACGAGTCTGATGAGTTTTATAATGTTACCAGTGCTTTTTCCAGATCAATTCCTCCCCATCCGAGGTTTTGTCGGATAAAAAGATACGCGATCAGAGCACTGGAACAGGTTTGCGGCAAATCCGAAAAATGAACGGTGCCGGGAATGTTCAACCTGAAAATAATTTGAGCAGATCATTGACACTTTCAATGACAGCCCTTTTGCGGAGCAGATACGATCAGCAGCTTCAATATCCTGTTTTTCACATTTTTTTTCAGTGTTGTTATCAGTTGCAGACCGTGTCCCGCGAGATCTTCTGCGAAAGTGCTGCACTGATGTAATCCCTTTGTCCCGAAAAGCTTTCCTTTCAGGAGTTTGACCATGTTCCGCACCGGTTTCCGGTCATCAGTATTTCCGATGTGATAAACAGACATCAGTTCTCCGATGTGACTGATTACCAAATGAAGTTTGAAACCGTAAAACCATCCGAGCATTTTGCCGCGGGCTATATTGTTCTCCGCAAAAACTCTGTGATGCCGGATTCTGAGATTTATGCAGACAGAAAGAGGTGTTGAATCAATTACATATATCATGGTATGCAGACTCATTTCCATCCGGAATTTCAGAAACAGCATCGGGAATTATAATGTCAGCTTCTGACATATCTCTGTGAATCTGCTGTATGACACCAAAGCGGGAAATTCCGCCTGGTGAAACTGACAGACAATATCTTTATAATATTGTTTGAAATTCTGACCTCCGATTATCTGAAATCCGATCAGTACTGTCATAATTTCACAGACGGACATCCGGCAGAAAGGACGCTGGACGGCGGTCCTGATGAGATGTGCATCTCAGAAGGGGACCGAATGTTTTCATGAACTCACTGATTTCATAATAAAGTTCGGTAAAAATCTGTATATTTTCCTGATTCGGATCGATTGTTTTCATTTTTTTCCGGTTTGAAAAGGTTAAAGTTGTATGAAAGCGGTATATGCAACAATTTTGAAGAGGTTTCACTGATAATCTGGATTAACCTATCGAACTCACGTTATTATTAACACACATATCAATCTGGAGCGGTTTTATCTTCAAATATTGGAAGTTATTTTAGGGAAACAGAACCAGTTCATATTGGATTTCAACGGGAGTTGCTTTTATTTTGTATCTGTTCCCCTCAAATTGCAATTTGTCGTTTTGAAAGAATGAACAACCCCGCCGCAAGCAGCGGGGTATCAAAATCCAAACTCCAAGCCACCTGACTCTTGTGTCAGTGTTCATGCCGTCTGCAGATAATATCCAGATTTATAAATTAAAATTCGGCAGTGGGTCAAATCCGTTGATCCGCGACTGACATCGGTGCGGAAAAAAATCCGTAAGGATTGACATGATTATAAAAAAAAATCTGAAAAAACAAATCAGAATCCCGTAAGGGATGACATTATCAACCGGTTTGACCCATTACCTAAAATTCATATAAAAAGCACCGCTGCCTCGGCATAAAGCGGAAAACGGTTGAATCTGCGGGTGTTCAGGGAGATTTTGAAGTGCAGAGAAGCAATTTCACCCTGCTGACCCAATTTTGTGTTTGACACTCCTCCCATTTAAGCGTATGAAGCGTTCCGGCATTCAAAACGTTTGCCGGAATTCTTTTGCACACATTGGTATATCTGAATTGACACACACATTTTCTCAAACACCGTCACAGGCCGCAGACTTTGGAAAAACTGGTTGGCAAAAAAGCATTGTCACAGCAGAGCAGCTTGCAAAACGCTTTCCGCTTGATCCGGATCAAATCCGGAA
This sequence comes from Desulfobacterales bacterium, assembly GCA_041390465.1. GTDB lineage: Bacteria > Desulfobacterota > Desulfobacteria > Desulfobacterales > Desulfococcaceae > JAABRU01. The sequence continues at coordinate 59,782 of JAWKPW010000016.1, forward strand.
GGTCACGAATCAGTATCCCATGCGGATCAACCCCTATTATCTGAGCCTGATGCAATATCCGGGCGATCCCCTGTGGAAACAGGCTGTTCCGGATATGGCAGAAATACAGGACAGTCAGGGAACCGATGATCCCCTGTGTGAGGAAAATCAGTCTCCGGTTGGGGGCCTGATTCACCGCTATCCTGACTGGGCGGTTTTTCTGATTTCCTCCCAGTGCGCCATGTTCTGCCGCCACTGCATGAGAAAGCGCAGGGTGGGGCTTCCCTTTTCCGTGACAGAAAAAAATATCCGTGCAGGTCTGGAATATATCCGGAAACAGCGGAAAATTCGGGATGTGATTCTTTCCGGCGGCGACCCCCTGCTGCTGGAAGACGAAAAACTCAAAGAGATTCTGGCAGAAATCCGGGGCATGTCCCATGTGGAGATCATCCGCATTCATACCCGGATTCCCTGCACTCTGCCCCAGCGGATCACACCGGAACTGGTGCAGATGCTGAAAAATTTCCATCCGCTGTATGTCAATACGCATTTCAATCATCCGGATGCAGGAAATCACACCGGTGCCGCGCTTGCCTGCACAACTCGCGATTGCAGGCATTCCCTTCCAGATGTCAGACTGTTCTGCTCAAGGGCGTGAATGATTCCCCGGAAACCATGAAAAAATCCGATGCACAGACTCCTGCAAATCCGTGTGAAACCCTATTATATCCATCAGGGGACAAGGTGCGGGGAACCGGTCATTTCCACACTGGAAACCGGTCTGAAATCATGGAAGCTTCCAGGTCACACCTCCGGCATGGCTGTGTGTCCCAGTATATGATTGATCTGTCTTCGGAGGAGGTGGGGAAAATTCTTTGCTCATATGCGGTGAAAAAAGAAGCGGATGCCTGGCACATCCGTAACTATGAGGGAAAAACTGTTACCTATCCGTTAGAGACAAAGCAGCACAAGCTTCCAGTTTGTGCAATGACAGTTCTGTTGACATTTTATAACCATTTGAATTTAGTGAAACCGATCTCGCCACAAAAAACCCGCCGACCGAAATTTCGGCAGGATTTGACAACTTTGAAAAGTTGTCAAATCTCCATTCCCGCAGCCTGATCTGAAATGTCAGCAGAACCTGAACAAACTGGAAGTTTGTTCCACTTTGATTTCAATTCAGGGGCGCAGAGAATTCATCACCTGGCCGGTAATGACTTTGGGATAAAAATAGGTGGATTTGCGGGGCATAATCAGCCCCAGTTCCGCCACTTCCCGCACCTGTTCAATGCGTGTGGGATTCAGGATGAAACTCATGTCATATTCACCGGACAGCACCCCGTCCACAGCTTTGCTTACGGAGGTTGAATACCCAATCAGATCATGATTGTCCAGCCGCTCCTGATCAAAGCCCAGAATTTCCATGAAAATCAGCCGGGTCAGCACGGTGACGTCCAAATTCAGCAGCGCATCGGGCATCTCCTGTGAGAAGAGATCGATCATCACGCCCGGTTTTAAGGTCAGAAGAAAAAGTTGGTGCCGGTTTTTCATGAAAAGGCCGATGGTATGGGCGGATGCACCTGCGGCAAGGCCGGCGGAAAAATCTGCGGGGGCTTCTGCCTTTCCTTTTTCTCCGGAAAAAGGCAGAGTACGGACCGTGAAGTATTTTTCTGCTTTGGAAAAGAAATTTTCCATTGTTTCCGGATCAATGGCCCTGAGCATCCGATGCGCGGGCAGAATCACCATGCCCGGATCCTGCATACTGGCCAGATACATCATCACAGAATTGGCCGGGTGGTCTGGGCCAAAATCCGGATCATTGGCCTTCAGCCATTCCCGGAAATTGAGCGCAGTTTCATAGCGGTGATGGCCGTCCGCGATAAACAGTTTTTTGTCCCGCATCTGCTCTGCAATGGTTTCGATTACCTGTTTGTCCGTGATGCGCCACATTTTCTGCCGGTGTCCTGCTGTGTCTGTGAAATCCGTATCCGGAGCCCTGTCTGTGACAGCGGCACGGAGCATGGGAAGAATGAGATTTTCCGGATCAGGATACAGGGAAAAAATGGAGCAGAAATTGGCATGACAGTTCTTCATCAGTTCCAGCCGTTCGGTCTTGACTTTGGAAAAAGTGCGTTCATGGGGAAGAATGATTTTTTTCTCAAAAGGTTCAAGTCCCACTGTCACAATAAGACCGAAACGGGTGACGGGTCTGCCTTCCACATCAAATGAAATGGCAGTCACATAAAGAGCAGGTTCCCTGTCCTGTATCAGTATTTTTTCCTCCCGCCACTGTTTCCAGCAGGCTGCGGCACGGGTGAAAAAACTGTTTTCCGCTGTGTCCTGTTCTGATTTTTTTCCCAGCACCAGCCGGATGATGTTCCGGGGATGCCGTTTGTGAAAATCTTCCTGTTCCTGCGGAGAAATCACATCATAGGGCGGCGCAGTGACATCCGCGGGGTCCGATATTTTTTCCGGGTTATAGACAATTCCCCTGAAGGGGCGTATGTTGGCCATGAGACAAACTCCGTTTTGCACAGTTGAAATAAGAAGAAATAATAATGTCCAAAAATCAGTTTGCCGTTTGATACTAAAAACAGAACCGTTGTTCAAGGAATTTTCCGCTTTTTTTTCTGAAACCATGCGCAAAGCCGGAAAAAGATCATTTTCTGCCCATTTTTTGTCAACAATATCATTGACAGAATGTGTGAAAAATTATATAAAAGAAAAATCTGTGCTGATGAAGAGAGGGGGAACAGGAGAGGTGGCCGAGCGGCTGAAGGCCCCGCTCTCGAAAAGCGGTATCCTGGCCAAAACCGGGATCGTGGGTTCAAATCCCACCCTCTCCGCCATCCGAATCTGAGAGCATATCAGACAGGACATATACAGAAAAAATTTTTTTCCTCTTGTTTTTTTGCCTGCGAAATATGGAGAGATGACCGAGCTGGCCGAAGGTGCACGACTGGAAATCGTGTGTGCTGTCAAAAACGGCACCGAGGGTTCGAATCCCTCTCTCTCCGCCATATCAATCTGACCTGTTTTTACCCGATTGTCTCCAATACTCTGATATCCGGCATTTCCGAAAGCAGATCATCCATCTTTGCCCTGAATGCCTCCATATGGGGACGAGTGAGATGCTCCTCCAGATGTCCCGGGCTTTTCCATTGTTCATAAAAAACAAAAACTTCAGGATGTTCAAGTTCCTCATGCAGATCATAACGCAGACAGCCGGGTTCCTGCCGGGTGGGCGAAATCAGGGCAAGCAGTTCTTTTCTGAGTTCGGCCTCTTTTCCGGCTTTGGCTTTCAGGGTGGCAACAACTGCAATGGGATTCATTTTTCCTTCTCCTCTTCTTTTGCTGTTCACATGCAAATTGTGATACGGATTTCTCTGCTGACTTTGCACAATGCTTCCGGTTTTTGCTGACAGACCGGACTGGATGACGAAAACACCATCTTGCAGGGTGGGAAAAAGCGGGACATTGCCCGCGGCTGCAAATGGCGGGCACAACGCCCTGCTGAGAATTTTGGCAGGAATGACGGCACAGCCGGAATCGGATTTCTCAGTTTTGGGTTTTTCGCAGATACAGCACCAGACTTTTGCCCATGAGAGGATTGAGCAGCCGGTCTGCAAAACGTGTGAGTGCCGGATGCTTCATCAAATCCCAGACCAGAAAGCGGTGCCAGAGATTTGCAACTGTGCAGTCCTTTCTTTCCACGCCCAGAAGACATTTCAGCCACCAGTATGGCGTGTGCAGGCTGTGCGCATACGCGGATTTCCAAAGCCTGACTCCCGCGCTTTCCAGCAGATTCACCAGTTCCCTTTTTTTGTAAATGCGGATATGACCGCCTGCCGCATTCCGGTAGGCCGGGGAAAGAATCCAGCAGATTTTTTCCGGAAAATGCCGGGGCACGCTGACAGCCAGATGACCGCCCGTTTTCAGCACGCGCACGGCTTCTGCAATCGCCCTGCGATGATCCGGTATGTGTTCCAGCACTTCCGAGCAGATCACCAGATCAAAATACGCATCCGCAAAAGGGAGCCGGGTGATGTCCGCAGCCGCGAGATGCCAGATTCCCCTGCCAAATCCCATTTTTTTCAGATCCTCAAGCCGGATTTGTGCCTGCCTGAGATCTGCCGGATTCAGGTCGGTTCCCACAGACGTGGTTTTGCTGTGGCACACAGCCTCACCCATATGCCGTCCTGAGCCGCAGCCGATATCCAGAATGCGAAATCCGGGCCGGATGCCGAATTTGCTGAAATCAAAGGTAATCACGGATTGCCTCCCGGTACGCATTCACGGTTTTGCGCGCGGCCTGCTCCCAGGTGAAATGTCTCTGCACCCGGTCATAACCTGCCTGCCCCAGTTGTGCGGCTTTTTCCGGATGATCCAGCAGATCCGTGACAGCCTTTGTCAAAGCCGCAGGGTCCGCAGGCGGAACCAGAAGCCCGGCATCCCCGACCACTTCCGGCAGCGCGCCGCCTGTGGTGCTGATGACCGGAACCCCGCAGGCCATAGCTTCGCCTGCGGGCAGTCCGAATCCCTCATACACCGAGGGAACCACGGCCGCGGACGCTCTTGCATACTGATGCACAAATTCCTCATCACTGATTCTGCCGGTGAACTGCACATGGGCGCCAATCCCCAAATCCCGAATCAGACGCACCACGCCGCCGTCCTTTTTGGGTGTGCCGATAATAACCAGACGAATGTCGCGGGTTTTCACAAGTTCCGCCACTGCCTGCAGGAGATAATACAGCCCTTTCAGGGGCATATCCGCACTGTTGGTGACAATGATCCGGTTTTTCTCCCGCTGAATTTCCGGCACAGGATGAAAAATGCCGGTGTCAATGCCGTTGGGAACCACCCGGAATCTGCCTGCCGGAATCCCGAATTCCCGGCTGATATCTGCGCGTGTGCATTCGGAAACCGTAATGATGTGCGAAAATTTCCGGGCCACCCGGATCTGCATTCCGATAAAGGAATACCAGCGCCGGTGCTTGAGTTTTTTCCACAAAGAGCGCACAGACTGCACAGCAATGTCCCGATCCACGGTAATGGGATGATGGATGGTGGCAATCGCGGGAATACGTGTTTTGATGGCCCATACCCCGTAGGAAAGGCTCTGATTGTCATGGACAATGTCATAACGGCCAAAGCGATTTTTGAGATACTGCCAGGCCCGGACCCCAAAGGTGAAGGGTTCGGGAAATCCCATGGTGGAAACCCCCAGCCATTCCATCAGATTGACAGGATCGGCCAGTTCTTTCAGGGAAGGGGTGCGGAAAAGAGCGGCGGGATTGTACAAATCCAGACTCTGCAGGCAGGACAGTCTTGCACCGTTGTCCAGCATGGGAAGGGGGGGCCCGGAAACCACCTCCACCTCATGTCCGAGTCCGCAAAGAGCCCGGCTCAGATTTTTCACATATACACCCTGCCCCCCGCAGTGGGGATTGCTCCGGTAACTGAGCAGGCAGATTCTTAACGGTCTGTCATCGCATTTTTCTTTTGTCATCTCCCAATTCAATTCTGTGGGCAGATTTTCAGGGGATTTTTCCTGTATGTTTTTTGCTGTCATTCCTTTCTTTCCTGTGCAAGCACTTTGAACACGGACATGGAGGCATTGAGTTCTTCCGCACTGTCTGCATTTTCCCGGATTCTTCTCCCCATTCTGTCCATAGCCTCATTGATCTGATCAATCTGCCGGGTCTGTTCGCCTGAGGCGCGCGAGATCTCACTCACCAGCTCTGCTGCCCTGTCCGCGTTTACAGACACCTCTTTGAATCCCTCATGGGCCAGGCTTACCATCTCTGCCCCATCCCTGATTTTGCTGACCGTATCCTGAATGAGATTGCCCGTATTTTTCGCGGCCTGGGCTGAACGCATGGCAAGGTTTCTCACTTCCCCTGCCACCACAGCAAAACCGGCCCCGGATTCCCCGGCTCTGGCTGCCTCCACTGCCGCATTCAGAGACAGCAGATTGGTCTGAAATGCAATTTCATCTATGGTTTTGACAATTTTGACGGTTTCATTGCTTGCAGCCGAAATTTCCTCCATCGCGGAGGTCAGAAGTTTGACCGATTCATTGGCCATGCGCACCACCTGACCGGTTTCTTTCATAAAACGGTCCGCCTGTTTCGCGTTTTCTGCATTTTGACGGTTTTTTTCCGCCATTCCGGCCAGCCGGGACGAGGTTTCATCCAGAGCTGTGCGCTGATCAGATGCGGCTTCAAAGAGATTTTGGGCAGTGAGCATATTTTTGCGGATAATCTCATTGAGGTTTTTCACCATGTCATTCATTGCCCTGGCCAGAATTCCGATTTCATCCTTCCCCCTTGCCTGGATATGCTGGGTGAAATCGCCCTGGGAAAGTTTTCGGGCAGATCGGGTCAGATGGATCAGAGGTTTCGAGACCTTTCCGGAAAGAAACAGGACAAAGACAAGGGACACCACCATGATCAGCAGGGAAATCAGGAGAATATTCCGGATCATCATACGGTTCTTCTTTGCTATCATATCTCTGGAGTTCCGGATTTCCTTCTCCAGAGCCTGATGACTGAGAACCACCCGCAAAACGCCCCAGGGATTTTCACTGAAACGGATGGGCCAAATGATTTCCGTCACAGATTCCCCCTCTTCACTGCAGGTTTTCAGATTCATCCGCTTCTCTTCAAGGGCCGAACGGTTCCGGGAATCTTCAAGAATTTTGCCTGCGAATTCAGGTTTCAGGGTATGAACAAACACCCTTCCCCCGGCATCGGTCAGAATCACATATCGGATATGGGGATTCCGCTCTGCCGCCTGCCGGATGTTTTCCACCAGTCCGGAAAAATTGAAAACCGCAATGTCCTGTTCCACCTGACGGTACAAACCTTCTGAAAAATTCTTTCCCCTTTCCTCCAAGTTTTCCCGCATCAGGGCAATCCGTTTGTCCAGTTCCTCCGCAAGCAGCTTTTGCTGGGAAAATATCTGATAAAAGGCCATAACAACCAGGAAAAAGAACATCGGGATGATGGTTGTCAGCATCAGTTTCCAGCGAATGCTCTGCAGTATGCCCATTTCCCGTCCGGAAGAGTTTCTTTTCATTTTCAGCAGCACCCTTTCCTTGATTCCGAATATGATTCGGGCATATCCGGTTCAGAATCAATCCGAATCTTTATTCAGTCCAACTGCTGCCGCACGGTTCAAATCCGGCTTGCATCGGTATGGCGGCAGGCCCGGCATCAGCGTCTGAAATACCGAAAATCCATATCACAGTCTGTGAAAAAATTACAGAAAATACGTAAAAATTTTTTTCCCGGTTTCCCTGAAACTGAACAGTCGCAAGATCATTCCCCTGAGAACCGCCTGCTGCGGATCATTTCAAATTCCTTCTGCATAAACAGGGTGCGGATTGAACCTGCAGGGGCGAATGATTATTCGCCCCTCAATTCCCCTGCATAAACGGGGCGTGACAGTCTGTCTGAACCGGGATTTTCAGCAACTGCAAGGATTTTTTTAAGAAAGGATTTTTCAGATTCCATGCAATATGCAATCCCTGCTTAAAAAAATCCCCGCAGTTAATGATGGATTCCGCATCTCACTGAAAAATCCTGCAAATCTTTTCATTCTCCAAATCCCGGTTCAGACAAATTGTCCCCTGCCTAAACGGGACGCGGGATTGAACGGGGCATGATTTTTGTCTGAAATCAGCAGA
>JAWKPW010000017.1:0-66523 GCA_041390465.1 Desulfobacterales bacterium
CTGGGACTGTTTTTCTTCTTCCGTGGCTCGGGCAAGTTCCACGCATCCGAAACCGCCGCCTTCCACCAGATCTTTGCCGTCCGCATTGGGATCGCGGAAGGTGTTGACACCGATGATGGGCAACTCTCCCGTATGCTTGAGAACCTCGTAGTAAATGGATTCTTCCTGAATCTTGCTGCGCTGATAACCGGTTTCCATTGCACCCAGCACGCCTCCGCGCTCGGTAATCCGGTCAAATTCCGACAGCACAGCCTCTTCCACCAGATCGGTCAGTTCCTCCACAATGAAACTGCCCTGCAACGGGTTCTCGTTTTTCGCCAAACCCCATTCCCGGTTGATAATCAACTGAATCGCGAGCGCACGGCGCACGGATTCTGTTGTGGGTGTGGTGATTGCCTCATCAAACGCGTTGGTGTGCAGACTGTTGCAGTTGTCATAAATCGCGCACAGGGCCTGCAAAGTGGTGCGGATGTCATTGAACTGAATATCCTGGCTGTGCAGAGATCTTCCCGATGTCTGAATATGGTATTTCAGTTTCTGGGTGCGTTCGGATGCCCCGTATTTCTCCCGCATGGCAACAGCCCAGATTCGGCGTGCCACCCGTCCGATGACTGTGTATTCCGGCTCCATGCCGTTGGAGAAGAAGAAAGACAGGTTCGGCCCGAACTGATCCATGTCCATGCCTCTGGAAAGATAGTATTCCACATAGGTGAAACCATTGGCAAGGGTGAAGGCCAGTTGGGAAATGGGATTCGCTCCTGCTTCCGCAATGTGATAACCGGAAATGGACACGGAATAGAAGTTGCGCACATTGTTCTGCATGAAAAATTCCTGAATGTCACCCATCATCTTCAATGCAAATTCAATGGAAAAAATGCAGGTGTTCTGTCCCTGATCCTCTTTGAGAATATCGGCCTGCACAGTTCCGCGCACATTGGACAGGACCATGGCCCGGATTTCATCATATTCTTCGGGAAAAGGATCTCTGCCGTTTTCCGTCTTGAACTTGTCCACCTGCTGATCAATGGCTGTATTCAGGAACATGGCCAGCATGATGGGCGCGGGGCCGTTGATGGTCATGGAAACGGATGTATTGGGCGCACACAGTTCAAATCCGCTGTACAGCACTTTCACGTCGTCCAATGTGCAGACACTCACACCGGAATTGCCGATTTTCCCGTAAATGTCGGGCCGGACTTCCGGATCATAACCGTACAGCGTAACGGAGTCAAACGCGGTGGAAAGACGTTTGGCTTCGTAATTTCCGGAAAGCAGACGGAATCTGCGGTTGGTGCGCGCGGGATCGCCTTCTCCTGCGAACATGCGGGTGGGATCTTCACCCACCCGTTTCAGAGGGAACACACCGGAGGTAAAGGGGAAATAACCGGGCAGATTTTCCCGGCGCATCCACCGGTAGATTTCTCCGGGGTCTGTGAACTGGGGCAGGGAAACTTTGGGAATTTTTTTGTGGCACAGAGATTCCGTGTAAAGCGGAACCCGGATTTCCCGATCCCGCACATAATACACCAGATCATCTTTGGTGTAGCTGCCCGGAGTTCTTTCCCACTGTGACAGAAGCTCAGCAGTTTCCTTTATCCAGCAAACGCCAGGCGGCTTCGCCTCTTTTTTCAGGCGTTCCAGCAGTTGAGCTTTATCTCCGGACAAATCACTTTCACTGACGGTTTTTGCGGTTTCTTCCAGATGCCATGTTCTTCGCACAACTGCTGCCTGATCTTCGGTATGAACATGATAATTGCGAACAGTTTCAGCGATTTCCGCCAGATACCGGGTTCTTTCCGGCGGAATGATGATGGTTTTGGAACTCGATGTTCTGGTTTCCGGTCTGGGCAGATGGGATTCAAATTTCACTCCGGTTCTTTCCGCGACTGTATCCAGCAGGCAGTGATACAGAGCGGTGACACCGTCATCATTGAATTTGGATGCAATGGTTCCAAAAACCGGCATGTCTTCCGGAGCTTTGTCCCACGCGTTGCGGTTGCGCTGCACCTGTTTCCGCACATCACGCACGGCATCCTCACCGCCCCGTTTTTCATATTTGTTCACCACAACAATGTCAGCAAAATCCAGCATGTCAATTTTTTCCAACTGGGAAGCCGCTCCAAATTCGCTGGTCATGACATACATGGGAATATCCACCAGATCCGTGATAATGGAATCACCCTGACCAATGCCTGCGGTTTCCACAATCACCAGATCATATCCGGCCGCTTTGGCCACATTGATGGCATCCGGCAGAAAATCCGGAATTTCCACATGGGATCGCCGGGTGGCCAGAGAGCGCATATATACACGGGGATCATCAATGGCATTCATGCGAATCCGGTCGCCGAGCAGCGCACCGCCTGTTTTTCTGCGGGAAGGATCACTGCTGATAATGGCAACGGTAATGCCTTCAATATCATGGAGCAGCCGCAGGATCAGTTCATCGGTCAGAGAGGATTTTCCCGCGCCGCCTGTGCCGGTGATGCCGATGACCGGAATTTTTTTATCTCCGATGCGCTTTGCCAGTTCTGCGCGCAGTTTTGCCAGATGCCCGTTTTTCTGGGATGCAGCCTGCTCCACTGCGGTAATCAGCCGGGCAGTCAGAAGTTTGTTTTGGGGGCTGAGCTGATCAAAATCATAGGTTTCCTCTTTGCCCAGAGGAAAATCCATTGTTTTTACCATGTGATTGATAATGCCCTGCAGTCCCCATTTGGCTCCGTCTTCGGGAGAATAGATTTTGGCAACACCGTAATCTTCCAGTTCCCGGATTTCCTCGGGAACAATCACGCCGCCGCCGCCGCCGAAAACCCGGATATGGGTTGCATTTTTTTCCTTTATCAGATCAACCATGTATTTGAAAAATTCCATATGGCCGCCCTGATAGCTGGAAACCGCAATTCCCTGCACATCTTCTTCCACAGCCGCGTCCACAATCTCCTGCACCGAGCGGTTATGTCCCAGATGAATCACCTCCACGCCGGTGCTTTGCAGAATTCTGCGGAAGATATTGATGGATGCGTCATGCCCGTCAAACAGGGAAGTCGCTGTCACGACTCTGACATTGTTTTCAGGTTTGTAGGGTTGTACTTCAATGCTCATATTTTTTCTCCTTATATTGGGTATAAAAAGGTATCAGGTTTTCAGGGTCAGTCCCGGTCCCTCAGGAACCCGGAAGGATTTTCTTCCGCTGAGGGGCAGGGACGGAAAACCGGGGGTCAGTTGTCAGTTGTCAGTGAACAGTTGTCAGTGAACAGTTGTCAGTTGCCGGTATTGAGTTGTATGAAATAAGGAAGTCAACGGCTGTCAGTTGTCAAAACATTCTGCAACATCAATTGATAACTGACAACTGTTCAGTGATTTCCTGTTCCTGTGGAAAGTCCCAGGATGAATTCGGTCTGCAGTTCTATATAATCCTCAATGCTGTAATGCCGGGCCAGAAACCATCTGCGGAAGGTCCACATATGACCCAGCACAGAGATATTGTGTGCCACCAGTTCAACGGATCTGCTGTCCATATGCGGAAAACTGCCGGATTCCACCAGCCGGGCCAGCACCTTTACAAAAATTCCTGTGATATTGATTTCGTTTTCCAGCACCTTCCTGCGCCACTGGGGCGGAAGGGACTGGGTTTCCTGATAAATCATCAGAATATGATCGCACATGCGGTGGCAGACCAGAAAATACTCCCGGATAACCTCAGCCAGTGCCTCCCTGCCCTTTGTCGTGCGTTTGAGCGCTTCAGCCACACCGCGTTCCACCTCGGCATGAATGGCCTCGCAGACCAGATACAGCACATCCTCTTTGCAGGAAACATATTCATACAAAGATCCGATGGAAAATCCGGCTGTTTTTGCAATCTGCCGTGTGGTGGTCTTGTGAAATCCCTTTTCAATAAAAAGCTGAACAGCAGCGTCCACAATCTGCCGCCGTCTTTTTTTTACCAATTCGGGATTTTTTATCTGTGTGGGGATATCCTTCAGACTGCCTGCACTGCCCATATATGCTCCCTAATATTTTGTAATCATTATTTTATAAATATAAAAATCCGGAAAAAACCGAAATTATTTGAACGAGCGCTCAGTCATGCGTTATCACTTCCCGATATGTTTGTCAAGCACTTAATGAAAAAATTTGTCTTTCATTTTGCGGCAGCAGGGCATTTTATGTGAAAAAACAGCAGTTTCATAGTGTTAATCAGAAAATGCTGTCAGAAAGCAGTTCTGTCATTTTTGTTCTGCCGGTTTACGGGAAAAAAGATAAAAAGATCTCTGCCATTGCAGTAAGCAGAGGGAATGCCAAACGGAAGTTGTCTGAGTCCTGATTTTCATGATGAACGGATTCTCAGGATGAAAAAAACATGATAATCCTTTCATGCGGTGAATCCGGCTTCATACCGAATCGACATTGACTTGATCCCAATACAAGTTTGTTTTCAATGGAGAATCATTATAAAACAATCTGCGAAAATCTGTGCAATCTGTAGACAAAAATCTGCATATCAAGCAGATGAACGCAGATTTTGAATCCGCATAATACCAAATCTCCATTGAATTTGTGCAATGCCCGCCCTCAGGTCATAGGCAGGGGAGTCCGGGACTGAAAGTCTGGGACACTGAAAATGATCCGGAAACCGGGCTGAAATTCCGTTTCACCCCATTCCCGCACTCCGGAATCAGACAGGCACGGTTTCAATGGCGAATTGGTATGATACCAATTCGCTTATTGATCTGAAACATAAAGTTTTTCTTTCAGAAAACCGGATTTTTCCGAAAAATCTGGTTTTTGAATACACGGAAACCCTTTTTTTCCTGCTTGCAAGTATCTTTTCAATGGGGAATTGGTATGAGACTGAGTCCGGGCAGAAAAGAAACGGAATGGATTGGCATTGAAATTCATCTGATTTGGCAGGGCAGTCACCTGAAAATTTTCGGGGAGCAAAAACAGATTTTCTGAAAAAGGGAATTTGCCCGGAGGTTCAAACAGGATTTGACACCAAAGGAGAAAAATTATATAATTCTTATTATTTCAGCAAAGAAACAGGGAAAAAATTTTTTGGATAAGATTCTGAAAATAAAGTGATTGACAGTAAACGGCAGAATGCCGTACTGGAACCGAAACCTGATCCGAATGGATCACAGAACCGATGCCATGATCCGCCAAAAGAGGAAGGGAAAATCTGATCTCTCCGGGGTGCAGACACTTTCGGTTCAGGAACCCGCAGCGGGCGGAATAGGGAAACCGGGCATATCACAAATGCGAAAACACAGGCAGGGCAGCATCGTACTTGCCGATAAAGTTATTCATCTGCTCCGGGGAGGCCTCACGATGCGAAACAGAAAAATGCCAACAGATCGTACTGGCCGATCCCACAGATCAGACACAGTGATGAAATGAGAATCTCGTCCTCAGTCAGCGGAAAAAAACCGCAGGGTGCAGAATGTGCGGGAAGGATCCTTATCCCAACTATTTCTACTAGTTCGGCCTGTCACCGGGTCAGTCATTCCGGTCACAGTGACGAACACAAGGATTTTGTGGAAAGCGGAGCAGTATGAGAATGGCCCTGTTTTGGGTCAAATTTCAAAACTGTGCCGAAACTGCGCCAGGCAGTAGCGGACTGTGTCCGATAACCGCCTGACCTTATGCAATCCCCGTATCAGACCGATAGGCAGTGGCAGTCGCTCGCCTCTCTAACATTCCGCAAAACATGCCTCTGGGCACATGCGGATATTCATCATAGTAGAGCAGGCATTTTTTCTGAATATCCGGGGACATGCGGTTTATCAGTTCAGAAATGTGATGCACCCCTGATGGGAAACGGGGATGTTTCGCAGTCCATATAGATTCTGTCAGCCCGTTTGCATGGGCCATCAGTTGCGGGCGGCATCATGTGTTGGTGTCGGTGGGCATAAGCACATTGTATCCGCTTGAAATGCTCCAAGGCAATTCCGTAACTGGCCATTCTTTCGGAACTGGAATGACGTGCATGGCAAAAATGGGACGGATGACCCGTGCCCGTCCTCGTCCTGAAAGGTGTGTGTCAGGGTTTCCCTGTTTTCCTGCTTGCCAATCAGATGAATGTCAAAATAGGTTCTAGACTCACATCCGGAACCCCTGCACCGTATCCAGTCCCGGACCCAATTGCCCTTTTCAGTAAGGCTCCAGCACCTTTCGGTGCACAAACAGATCCGGTTTTGCACTTTCCGGCGGATCGGGGCCACCACCCTTGTCCCAGAAAGAGTTTTTCCACAATGAACTGATCGCCGAGCCATTTTTTGCCGGGGTGTACATGGGGTTGAAAAGTGTGGTCAGAGAGATATATTCTATTCCGCCGATGTAATATTGTGCGGATAAATATAGATGCCGTCAATGTCCGCAGAAGACAGCCCACCTGTCTGATGGAATGACGAATATCGCCGCCCGGCATCCAGCAGCAGACGGTATGCGACTTTTTCCCTTTTTCCAGAGGTCTCAAATTCAACGAGAAAATTGGAATGCCATTTGGGATTGTATATTTTCCGGTTGTTTTTGGCAATTTCCTCTGCAAGCTCCAGGCCCGTGAGATTTTCGGCACGGCCTGCCAGGGCTTTGACAATTTCTCCCACCTTTTCCGCAGGAACGGCTTCCTCATAGGTTCCTGTGGCAAACGCCGACCCACCCCCCAGTGCCGTGATTCTCATATTCCGCTCCTTTCAGGTTTGACCGTGTTCATGCGCCAGTTCCGTCACATACCATATCAGCCCCGCACTGACAAACAGGGAAAAGGCAAAAAGAGGAAAGCGGAATACTGGCCTGTGTTTTCCAGACCTGATGCGGAAAAAGGGATTCAGATACGTTAAAGTGACCATGTCCCGCATGCTGATCGCGGCAGACCAGCACCAGCATGGAACCGGGCCCAGGGCCCATACCGCTTTTTTCAGGCCAAAATAAAGCGTCTGTATGATCAGGAGGAGAGAAAGGAGGAAATTCAGGAAAAGTGTGCAGACTGCCTCCAGAAAAAGGTGCATGATGTCACGGGGCAGACGCATCTGGAACCAGAAGCCCGGTGAATCTGAAGCAGGGTGGGCAAACGTGAGATATTTCATCCCCAAAGCAATGGCCCCGGCATCAGCCTCTTTTCCTTTTCCTTTCAGGGTCTGGACGATGGCGATAAAAAGTCCGCCCACTTGCCACGGACGCAATGACAAAATGAAGAAATCGCGGCAGGAGAACCGGATCTGACAGATTGAGCAGGGTTCCGTCTTACGTGGGTGAAAAAGTTGCCCATGTTTCCGGCCTGGAGCATCAGGTCATATTGTTTGAAAAAGAAAAGCGACTGTCAGAAGCAGAAGCACGGCCAGGCCTTTGCAGCATTTCCCACTGCATCGGGCGTATCCTTGCCGAATTTGCTCCAGTACAGAAGACAATAGGCAATCAGGCCAGAAGCACGGCAGACAGCCAATAGACCGCCATAAGTTGCGAACTCATATAGACAAACTAAGCCCATAAAGCACCTGAAGAAAAGAAAAGGCAGCACGCCGAAGTTGACAGCCAGCGCAAAAACAACCGTCAGTTCTCCTGGATCCGGTGTCCCTTGCGCACCGGCGCCAGAGTCTTTTCCTGCCAAAAGAGGCAAAGAGGGAAATCACACTGACCCCGATGACAATATTGACCAGAAGAATGTGGACTGCAAAGCCCAGAATGAGAAACAGTTTGAACCAGCCCCATCCTGCCGGAACCGGTTCAGCCAGAGGAACAAGATGCAGCGGATTCATATGCACACTCCTTGTGATGATATGTTTTTTCTCAGAAACGGTCTTCAGAGGAATCGGTGGGCAGATGCAGGCAGCATATCGCCAACCGGAAAATCAGCCCGGCCATTTTTCTGAATTACACGCTTTTTCTGACATCATGCGAAAAGAATTTCGTCAAGGGGAAAAATTCATCTGCATATTTATTTTTCCTGTCCCTGTTCAAATCTTTCTGTACAAAATTCCCGCCCGGCTTTATAACACCGCCGATAAAGAATCTTCACACTTATATTCCTGCTCTCTGAAACCACACGCGGCGGGAAATGGAAGAACTGATGGAAAATGCTCCGCCCGCAATCCCCAATGATTTGTCAGAAAGGATTATAACGTACCAAATCGCCATTGAAAAGATACCCGTAAATAAGGCGGACAGAAATTTCCGTGTATCCAAAAAATTGGATTTTCAGAAAAATCCGGTTTTTCTGACACTCGAAGCGATGGGAAAACTGACAATACTGTATCAGTTCAAAAGCGAATCGGTATAACTGTATGAAATTGCATCCTGCTGTATGCAAGAACCCTGATCGGGTTGATAAAAAAGTGCAAAAGTAATGAAAACTGCATTGAAAATTGTGCTGCTGTCCGCGATGCTGAGTCTTCCGCTGTCTCTGTGTGCCTGAAACAGCGGGGAGAATCCCAGGTGAAACCTGAAAACACCCTTGTCATCAAAGATGAGCAGATTTTCTCCGCCCCTGACCTTTCTCAATGCTGAGGAAATCCCCAGGTCTGTTTGTGGACATATGGAAACTAGGCAGAAAACCGGGCAGAAAACAGACTTTCTTTTTTCCTGTTCCCACGCCCTAGCGTGGGAACGCCCCGGATACCCTTGTCCAAAGCGGACTTGGTGATGAAGGGATTTGCCGGGAGCAGTGGGTGCACGTACTGACAAAAAATAACCAGTTAATATTATTATATTTTTTAAAACATACTGATTTTGTCTGTATATAAAAAATACAATCTGTCAAATGATACATCCATAAATAATTAAGCTTATGCTGATTCCAACACATCTTGAATTACAGATAAAAAAAATCAGCATGGAAGTCCCGCTACCGAAAATTATGCTTCAGGAAAGACCGCAGATCCGGCTCTGGAAGGGAACTGACATGAATAAAAGAATAACAGCACAGCAACTGACGCAGTATGCACCAAAAATTCTCATGACGCTGGCCGGAGTTTTGTGTTTCACCACCCTGATTCTGTTTCGGTCGGTGCACCGCCCTCTGATACCGCTTGCATCTTGTCAAAGGTTTCGGGTTCCTGGATGCGTTTTTCCCGCGTCCTTGCCGCATGGATTCCCCGACCCTCTGCTCCGGTGGCCTGCTCTACACCTTCTCGCATAGGGGCTGTGGAATATCGGCGTGGAAGGACAGATGATGATGGGCGCGGTGACAACTCTTTGTGTTCTATGCTCGGCATGGACGGAACTTCCATGCCCGGAGTGCGTTGATCATTGTTTTCTTGCCGGAATGCGGCCGGAGGCGGGATATGGGCTTTGCTGGCTGGTATCTGGAAAACCAAAGGCGGGGTGAATGAAATCTTTGGCGGGGTTAGCTCAATTTCGTGGCCCAGGCATTATCCGTGGTTGATTTTGTCCTGGAAACGTCCGGGCGTGGCTCCCATGAGCGGCACGGTGCGTTGCCCCGTGAACTGTGGCTGTTGCTGCCGTAAATCGCAAATCTCCGCCTGTCCTTTCAGCCCTGTGCCTGACAAAGGCAGCCATTGTGATTACTTTCGCCTCTGATGTGCTTCGTTACACCCGCACGGTCTGCTGAAAGCCATCGGGCGGCAATCCGAAAGCCGCATGTATTTTTCTGGCCTGAAACCGGAACGCTATATGCTGGTGGCCATGATGTTTTGCGGGCGGTTTTGCGGGGACTGGCTGAAGCATTCAGGCAGTGACAGATATTCATCACCGTCTGATCTGCCTTATTCTGCAGCGGTTACGGTTATCTTGCCCTGCTGGTGGTCATGCTGGCCAATTACCGGGTATGGATTGCACCGGTTTAGTGGCCTTTTTTTGCGCGCGCCTGAATGCAGGAAGCATCCAATCCGCCCGGGCGTAAAAGGAAACTGGATCTCTCAAGCGGCGTGATTCAGGAACGCTCGTGCTGGCGTTCCTTGTTGTGCAGGATGGTGCGGGAATGTAAAAACAGATAAAGAAGCCTTCCCACAGAGAGCACAGGGTATTCAAAAAACCGGATTTTTTGGGGAAATAAAAAAGAGTAATTTCCGTGTGTTCAAAAACCGGATTTTTCGGAAAAATCCGGCTTTTCTGAAAACTTATGTTTCAGATCAATGGCGAATTGGCATAACATCGGGACAGAAAAGTTTCCCACAGAAGACACAGAGAGCACAGAGGGAAAACTCTGAGCAGCAAACTGGTGGTATGAACAGAAGATGAATGATAAAAAAATTTCCCGCAGATTGCAGAGAAAAACTCGTGCTCTCTGTGGAAATCCTGAGAACAGCACGCTCCTGTTTTTCACAAAGTTTTCAGCATCGTGTGCCCTTTGTGTCTCCTTTGTGTTTTGCGGTTAAAATCCGGGAGGGAACAAATTCAAAGGAATGCCTGCATTTCCGTCGTCTTCGTGACAATGGGACTTCTGATTTTTCCATAATAAGAATATTTTGCAGTATCTTCTGTTTATCCCGGCAAATGCGGCAGCAGTAGGGACCGGCAGGTGAGTGCCCGGCTGATTTTGGCCTCGGTTCTTCCCTACGAATAACCGGGATAGGGAGCGCATGTAATCTGTGGGAAAGACGTCCTGCCGTCTGCGCACCGGGCCGATATGGTCAGCATCACATACCAGTCCGGTTCAGAAAGCACGGCAGCATCCTCCCGGCAGTGTGCGATAAAAGGACAGAGACGGGCAATCTGCTCAAAATCTGCCGGAGGATACCGTATGGCAAAATCTCTGTGATGATCTGTGCCTCCCTTCTGTCCGGCAGCCGGATTCTCCCTGTTTTCCCCCAAATGCCATTCGTCCATGAGCAGATCCAAATCCGATTCCGGAATTTTTTGCACAGATTTGAGAAAATTCCACTGATCCGCATAAGGTTTGGCAAAACCTGTTTTCGGATCAAGAAAAAGTGTATGGCCTTTCTGCGCTGCCTTTCCCTGAAAAGGAAGTGCGATGAGACTGCCGAGTCCTTTTCCTGAAAGTCTGTCCTGCGCGGGAAAAAGCCGGTCAAAAGCGGAATCTCTTTCCCTGTTTATGCCTGCCTCATCCAAAAGAGCAGAAATCACAGTCCGGGCTTTGGCTGCAGACACCGGCTCTTCAAAAAAGACAAAAGCATGATACCCTGTGCCGGATTTGGAGCGCAAAACATAACAGGGAAATTCCTGAAATTCACAGACTTCATAAAACTGTTTCACCTCGCGCAGAGGATTGTGCGTTCCGCAGTGATTGTCAAAATCCGCAGCAAGGAACCAGCATCTGTGATCTGTCAGAAGCGGATAAATCCCCAGGATGTGGCTGCCTGCAAAATGATCCTCCAGCATCTGCCGGGAAAGACGCGCATGGCGCAAATGGGCACATCCCGCGCACCCGGAAAACACATGTCCCTTCCGGCATTGGGGAAGATGCCATTCATTGGCGCATACCGGAGCGTACCCGCTTTTTCCGCTTTTGGCAGAATGCCAGTAGCGGGGAACCGCATCCTGCCGTCCTTTGAAAAAAGAGAGGAAAAGGCTGATCTGATCCGCCTCTTTCATAGATCCTCCATATTTGTGCTTGTGTTTTTCAGGATTTTTATGATAACAGATCATCAGAAACAATATTAATGATTCGTTTAAATTTAATCAAGCATTAATTTATATGCAGCACAATATTGAGGAAATTCTCAGCAGAATCCGGGAACGGGAAGGCACGCGCACAAAAAGGGAACTTGCGGAAATTCTGCATATTTCTCCCCAGGATTTCAGCCAGCGGGAAAAAAGGGGCACGCTGCTTCCCCTGCTTGTGGAATGGGCCATGCAGAGAAATGTCAGTCTGGACTGGCTGGTATCCGGCAGAGAAATGAAAGATGACGCGCAGTTCCTGTCTGACAGCGAGGCTCCCGGATACACAATCCGTGCAAAATCCCCTGTGCAAACCCAATCCGATGATCCGAAGAACACAGCAGATTGCCGTGAACAGGGACTGCATCTGCTTGCAGAGATTCTTTCTTCCGGCAATGAGGCTGTGATTCAGCTTGCCCTGGCCCAACTGCGGGCCATAGCGGATTTTCTGCAAAAAAGGCAGTGAAACGGACATGGGGAGCGGAACGGAACGTTTGGAAACAGGATTTGCCAGTATTGCAGCATCAGGAAGCATCAGAAATGACAGAGGAAACGGAGAACACAGGCAGTTATCTGATCAAAGAGGAACCCTATTATCTTGTCACCGGCAATGAAAGGGAACTGTTTGAGGCAGCCTATGAGGCCCGGCTGCCGGTGATGCTCAAAGGCCCGACCGGGTGCGGCAAAACCCGGTTTGTGGAATACATGGCCTGGCGGCTCAGACGGCCCCTGATTACAGTGGCCTGCCACGAGGACTTGTTTGCCTCGGATCTTATTGGCCGTTATCTGCTGATGCAGAATGAAACCGTGTGGCGGGACGGCCCCCTGACTCAGGCTGTGCGCATGGGAGCCATCTGCTATCTGGATGAGGTGGTGGAGGCCCGAAAGGACACCACTGTGGTCATTCATCCGCTCACGGACAACCGCCGCAGCCTGTCCATTGACAAAAAAGGGGAAATCATTTCTGCCCACCCGGATTTTGTGCTGGTCATCTCCTACAATCCGGGGTATCAGTCAGTTCTCAAAGACCTCAAGCAGAGCACCCGGCAGCGTTTTGTGTCCCTGGAATTTGACTATCCTGCACCGGAAAAGGAGACGGAAATTGTTGCCAGCGAGGGAGGAATAGACAGGGACACGGCCCGGCAGCTTGTGACGCTGGCCGGAAAAATCCGCAATATCCGGGAGCATGGGTTAAGTGAGGGCGCAGGCACCCGGCTGCTGATTTATGCCGCTCGGCTCATCCGGGGGAATGTGCCGGTCCGGGATGCCTGTGTTTCCGCCATATGCCTGCCCCTGACAGATGATGCCAGACTGCAGGAAACCCTCAGCGATCTGATTGAGGATATTTTCTGATGGCAGATTCCGGTCTGCGACCTTTTCATCGGGCTGCAATCCCCATGAGACATTTTCCCTGCATCCTGTTGACATTTTTCCTTTGTTTTTTTATGATTGTCCGCACGGAAATCCCCAAATCATTCCCAAAAAATCACAAGGAGAAATTCATGAAAAATACTTTCCCTGCAGATATTGACTTTCATGACATGACACGCCGTCATTTTCTGTGGACGGTTTCCCTGTCCTCCCTGGGGCTGGCAATGGGGTGCAGCGGATGCGCGGTTGACCCTGTCACGGGTCAGAAAACCCTGATGCTGGTTTCCGAAAATCAGGAAATCCAGATGGACCGGCAGTATTCACCGTCCCAGTTTTCCTCTGACTACGGCAAAGCGCAGGATGCCGGACTGAACCGCTATCTCAGCGAAGTGGGACGGAAAATGGCGCCCCACACCCACCGTCCCGGAATGCCCTATAACTTTCAGGCGGTCAATGCCACCTATGTCAACGCGTATGCCTTTCCGGGCGGAACCATTGCCGCAACACGGGGCATTCTCCTGAAAATGGACAATGAGGCTGAACTGGCAGCGCTGCTGGGACATGAAATGGGGCATGTCAACGCGCGGCATACAGCCGAGCAGATGTCCAAAAGTCAGGTGACATCCCTGGTGGTGGGACTTGGCACAGCCGTTATTGGATCAAAATATTCGGATTATGCTGATATTGCAGGCCAACTGGGGCAGATCGGGGCAGGAATGCTGCTGGCTTCCTACAGCCGGGACAATGAACGCGAGGCTGATGCTCTGGGCAACAGATACATGGTGCAGGCCGGGTACAGCACACAGGGATTTGTGGGACTGATGGCCATGCTCAACAGCCTGTCCAAAAGCCGTCCCGGATATGCGGATGTGCTGTTTTCCACCCATCCCATGAGTGATGAGCGCTATTCCTCTGCCGTGCAGAATGCACGCACCGTCTATGCCAATACGCAGAAGTATCCCGTCAGCCGGGAGCGCTATATGGATGAGACAGCCGGACTCCGCAGGATCAAAGACGCGATTGAATCCATGCAGAAGGGGGAAACTGCCATGGGCAAAAAAAACTATGCTCAGGCCGAATCCTTTTTCCAGAGCGCTCTGCGGCAGACTCCGGGGGATTACGCGGGGCTGGCCATGATGAGCAAATGCCTGCTGCGCTCCAGAAAATATCCCCAGGCTGAGCAGTACGCGTGAAAATGCCAGGCTGGCCTATCCGCCGAGGCTCAAGGGATACCATCTCAGCGGTTTTGCCAAACTCTAGGATGAAAAAATATGAAGCTGCGCATCAGGAGTTTGATGTCGCTGACAGAGCCATTCCCGGCAATCCCAATCTTTACGTTTTTCAAGGGATACTGCCAGGAGGGAATGGGGCGCAGAAATCAGCCGCAGAACAGTACAAGCGTTATCTCGTGAGTCGGTTCAGAAAGGGGACTATGCCCAGCATGCCTATGCCCGTCTGTCAGAATGGGGATATATCCGCAAAAAATAATCTCCTGAAGAGGATAACGGTTTTTGTTCTGCTGCTGGTGGAGATTCCTCTCTGCGGAACCGTGTGCGCGTTTGAATATCCTGATCCCGAAAAGACATACCTCATTTTTTCTGCACAGATCCGGAAAGCTCTGCAGGTGAAAGACGGGGGAGAGGAAAATCTTGCCAATATCGAAGTGTCTGTTCCCCACGGCGGCATCAGTCAAAGCTGGAGATTCAAACCGGCCGGGCCCGGATATCCGGAGCACAGTTATTCCCTTGTTTCTGTCAAAAGCGGCAGGGTGCTGGATGTGATGGGATACAGCCGGGATGACGGGGCCAATGTGCAGTTGTTCAAATATTATGGAACCAACAACCAGAGATGGCACATTGTGCCCGCAGGCAGTGACAGTTTCCGCCTCATATCGCTCAACAGCGGCAAATGTCTGGATGCGGAAAATACCGATAAAAGAGATCCTGCCAATGTGCGGCAGTTTTCCTGCGGTGCAGGCGGGTATCAGATCTGGACACTGAAATCCAATCCCCAGGCAGGGCAGATATTCAGGATTGCTTCCAAAAAAAGCGGGAAAGTGCTGGACATCTCAGCCAGCAGCCGCTCAGACGGAGCCGATATTCAACTCTTCCGGACTCATGGCCGGGCAAACCAGTTGTGGACCCTCTGGCATCACGGATTCCGGAAGGGTGTACCCACCTATGCCATTGTTTCCTGCCACAGCGGAAGGGTTTTGGATGTGGAGGGGAAAAGCAGAAATGACGGAGCCAGTGTGCAGCAGTTCCGCTACAGGGCCAAAGACAACCAGCACTGGATCATCGAATCTGCCGGAGAAAAATATGTCAGGATTGTCTCTGTCAACAGCGGAAAATGTCTGGAAGCCGGAGGAAACGGGGAAGAGGGGGACAATATCCGGCAGTTCTCCTGCGGGGGGGAAGATCAGCAGTTGTGGGAACTGCAGGAAGCCCGTATGCCCTAGTGAGCAGATCGAAGATTTGGCAGTGCCATGCAAGCAATGTGAATATGATTCAGCAGAAATGATACTGCTGATTTCACAGAATACCTGATACCACTGAATGCCATTTCATCATTACCCGTATCTTATTGCCGAAATTGTTGTTATTTCCTGTCCGAAAAACGGAAAGAGTGCGGAAAACGAATTTCCGCACCCGGCTGATTTTCCCTGTGCTGAAAAGCACAGGGAAAATCAGAGCTGTAAAGAAAAATCAGTCCTTCCGAAGCTCAGCAACTGTCTGAAGAATATAAACCGCCTCCTGTATTCCGATTTTCCCGTCACCGTTTACATCCGCATCTGCAAAAACCTTACTGTCATCAGGTTCTGCTGACATTTCTGCAGCATTCTGAATTTGCTGCAGGCGGCATCTCTGAGCCGAACCCTTCGGACTTTCACGGACACTCTCAGAAATGAGGCACAGCACTGTCTGCGGTTCAGAACTGAGACCGGAACCCGCAGACTGATCTGAAATGTCAACAGAACCTAACTGATGAAGAGGAAGAATTTCTGAAAAAATGCATCCGTATAAGTGCTGAGGCGATTTCCGGAAAAGAACATCCCCCAGATTTGACAACTTTTCAAAATTTGTCAAATCTTTCAGGTGACTGAACAGGTACATTCATTTTCAAAAATCACCTTAAGCAAGTCAGCATACATTTTCGGGCATGGCGTTTTCAGAAAAACCGGATTTTTTCGAAAAAAATCCGGTTTCTTGAATATCTGAAAACTTTCGTCTGCCTGCTTATGTCATTTTTCTTCCTGTTTCTTCTTGCATCTGTATAAAGAAGACTGTAAAAACAGACAATAAAAACAATCTGAAAACAGAAAGGATTTCTTCATGAAAACACTTGGGGAGTTTGAACTGGACGGGAAACCGGTATATGTGGAAATAGAAGATGATTTTGCCGGAGTGCGCCGGGTGGGCAGGACAGAAGACGGCATTCTGAAAACCGAAATCCGCTTTGCCGAAGCCATTGCCCAAATCAGACCTGCCGCGGAAGCGGTTCTCAGTGCGCTCCGGGAAATGAACACACCGGATGAAATCGGGCTGGAATTCGGCGTAAAATTCAATGCCAAAGCCGGAGCCTTTTTTGCATCCGCCGCAAGTGAGGCAGCGTTCAAGGTTTCTCTGAAGTGGAAAAATGAAAAGAAGTAATGCGCTGGAGTGCAAAAATGAGCGACAGCGAAATTTTTGCATGGTCTTCCGATGTTCTGCGAAAATTTCGCTCCGCTCATTTTCGCACTCCTCTCATACTTTCTGTTCGGTTGATTCTTGATTGTCTGTTGAGTGTGAATGTATGAAGGCAAAACTCATTTATCAGGAAAAGTATATCTGTGCAGACGGTTCTGTCCGTGAAATGGTTCTTTGGCAGCTTCCCGCCAGAACATCTGACAGACCGCACGGTCTGAAATACCGTCTTTATTACGGATCTTCAGACGGAACCTGTATTTTGCGCTATGAAAGCGGAAAAGGGGATCACAGGCATATCAGAAACAGGGAGGAACCGTATCTGTTTCATGATGTGGAAACACTGGTTGCCGATTTCCTGAAAGACATCGAAGAGGCAAGGAGGAAGTGATATGAAAACACAGATCAAAGTCGGAATCGGCAGTCCCGATGATACCGCCGGGGAATTCATTGAAAAATGGAAAATAGCGGAAAGCGGGGATACAATGGAAACAGAATACCGTCTTTATTTTGAAAATCTTGAAACCCTGCTGAAAACGCTTACTCCGTCACGATGGGAACTGTTAAAAACACTGCGGATAAACGGCCCTATGACAGAGGATTCCCTGGCAGGCAGACTCGGTATGAACTGCAGCAGCATTCACACAGAGACCAAAGAACTGGAAACAGCAGGGATTATCTCCCGCAGAGCCGAGGATTTGCTGGAAGTTTCCTGGGATACAATAGAAGCCCATCTCCGACTGGCTGCATGAGCGCAGCCGAAGGCAGGAGGCACAATGCACAAACCCCATCTCACTTGGTTCTTAAAAGGTGTCCTGAGTGATGACCGGTCGCCCCGCAATCCAATCGGAGCGGTTTGCCCGGATCGCCATTTCCGACCCAGGCACATTACGTGGTCCAGATGCCTTCCGCCTGCTCCCGATCCGCAGAGGGCAAACCGGAGCGGCACTTTTCTTGATTTTCCTACCCGGACATCCCCTTGTAAAAACGGTTGTGAAGAAACGGTTTCCGGTGCGGGAGTCTGCCAAAACCGGGGATGTGGAAGATATTGCAGTTCTGGAACTGTCAGCTGGATGTTCCCCGTTTTCGATGCTGTTCTCAGTGGCCTTGTGCTGTCCGATACGGTTGAGACCGCAGGGTGCGGATGTGCGGTTTTCCCAAAGGTATGGATGACGGCGACTCGGCGGGACGGCAGAACCGGTCTCGTGGCAACCGGCCTTGATCCAGATTGATTTTGAGAAAATGTCGTACCGTTACGCCCGGATTCAGCGGAACCCCGGTATGACACAGCGGAAAAATCCGTGTGCGGCATGATTGTGAGCATCCACAATCAGGACGGGGAAACCTCGCCTATATGGATTCCGGCCATAACACTGATCTGGGCTTTTCCCGGAACTGGACAGCCTCAGCCGACCGCCCAATCCCTACAAAGGACTGGAAGCCTTCCAGGAAAAAGACGCTCCCTTCTTTTTCGGTCGGGAAAACCGTAATCCGGGAATTTATGAAACAGGTGCAAGAACAGCCTTTCACTGCCGTAACCGGGCAGCTTGTCCGGCAAATCCTCGTCGCTGGCCGGGTTGATTCCCCAACTCAGAGCTTCGGGAGAATGGATGTGATCCGGATTTCCGGCCCAAAGACGCTCCGTTTTATAACCTGTCCTTATCACTTATCCCACTGCTGTACAAAGATAAACTGGAGCAACTGGAAAAAATCAGGAACCACGGGAAAACTGCAAAGAGGCAATAACAAGTTGACGGACATCATCCGGTTGATTGCCCAGGAACATCCCCAGAAGAAACTTCTCCTTGTCGGCCGACCAGTTTGAGGAACTGTTCACCGCAAATCCGGACAAACTGGTCCAGCACCGGTTTATGGACATGCTGACTGAACCGCTTTCCTTCCTCCCGCCTTTTGCCTTCCTCTTTACCATGCGGGCCGATTTCATGAGTCAGGCCGGTATTACAGCCCCTTTGCCCATGCACCGGATGAATACAAACCCAAGATTCTTCCTCCATGAATGCAGAAGAACTGACCGCAGTATTGAAAAACCCGCGGAAAAATCCGGGCGTAAAAACCGGAACCCGGCTCCGACCTGGGCCGCATTTTGCAGGATTTGGGAAATGAACCCGGCAACCGTTCCCTGCTGGAATTTGGCCCTGACCCAGTTGTGGGAAAAACAGCATTTCCGAACCCCGACCCACATGAATCCTAAGTGATGAAACGGCGGGTGAAACAGGCTTTGCCCGCCATGCGGATACGGTGTTTGAGCATTTCAGCCGTGAAGAAAACAGCGGCTCTGGGCCAGATTTTCATCCAACTCGTGCGTCCCGGCGAAGGCACGGAAGACACCCGCAGGCTCCCAGCACCAGTTCAGCGATGACAAATGGCATTTCATTAAACGCATGGTTGATGAAAGACTGATTGTGACCGGCAGAAAGGAAGAAAGTGAACAGGAAACCGTTGAAGTGGTGTATGAGGCGTTGATCCGAAACTGGAAACCGCTCCGGGAATGGATGAATGAAGATCGGGCGTTTCGGGTTTGGCAGAATAATTTGCGGTTGGCTATTGAGGATTGGGAAAAAATCAAGGAGAGATGACGGAGCGTTATTGCGGGGCGTTCGTTTGACGGACGCGGAGGATAAACTTCGGGAGCGGGGGAGACGAACTTAAAAAGGATGAAATTGCTTTATTCAAATCCCTGATAGATATTCGGGAAAAAGAGGAAAGAATAAAAGAACGAGAACGGCAGGAAAAAGAAAATCTGCAAAAGAATATCCGAAGAATCGCCTGTCGCTTCATCATTCTACCGATGACTATGGGCGGTTGGCTAGGCGAGAAATACCCGAAAGAAATTTCGGTACAAAGCCTTGTTGAAACAGCGTCCGCAAAAGATTTAGCGAACAAAAAAGAAAAAGAAGTGACTCCAGAACTATATTCAAGTCCGACATAATATTGAGGGGGATTAATTTATTGCGGAAAGGCTCAGCAGGAATTTGAAAATCATAATGTCAACGAATCCGTATTATACGCTCTTTACGGTCTTGCAAATTTAGATCTCGCACAATCCTCAGGAACCGAAAGGAGGAGTTATTTGGAATTATTCTTGGCTATTCTGGGCCATACCCCGTTTGTTCTCGGCAAATTCTTTTTCCCGCTCATCATGATGGACCCGTTTTCAGTGTTAAATTTTCGCCCGATGGAAAAATGCTGGCCTCCGGTTCTTTGACAGTACCATCCGTCTAGGATATTGAAACCGGGAGAGAAAAAGCTAGTTAGAAGGGCATACCGGCAATATATTTTCCGGTTAGTTTTTCACCGGATGGAAAACCTTTAGCTTCCGGCCTAAAGATATTACGCCCGACTCGATATAGAATCAGGTAAAGAAAAGGTTGTACTGAATGGTAATACAGATTATATTTTTCATGTTTGTTATTCTCCTGATGGAAAGATGTTGGCATCTGTCTCAGAGGACTATTCTGTTCGTTTATGGGATGTGGAACGGAAAAGAAAAAGCAGTTTTTTCAGGCCTATGTCCCCGCTTATTGTGTGGCTTTTTTCCTGACGGAAAACATTGGCTCTCCGGTCCATGGGACAATACAATTTACTTATGGAATATAACAAATGGCAGGAATGAAAAAATTCTGCAGTAGCATACATCTTCTGTTCTGACTTTGGATTTTTCCTTGACGGAAAAAATTAGTTTCAGGCCCAGATGATAAAACTATCCGTATCTGGGATATGGAAACAGGTGTGAGGAAAATGCTTTACTTTCCGACATACAGATTCGGTAGAGAGTGTAAGTTTTTCCCAGACGGCAATATCCCGGGCTTGCGGTCCGATGACCGCACAATCCGATTGTGGGATATTCAAACAGGAAAAATAAAAAATGTGTCAGCTTTCGGTCATATCTATCCCGTATTGACTGTCGCTTTTTCACCGAATGGTAAGATATTGGCTCCGGCGCATGGGACAATACAATTTTGTTTATGGAATTTGGAAACAGGGCGAAAAAATAAATGGATTTCAAATCATACGGATTCCATAAAAAGTTTGACCATCTCTTCTGACAACAGGATAGATTGCTCCTCCTGGTTCATCTGATGAACTATTCGTATTTGGATGTGCTTAGACCGGAAAAGTAGTTCATAAACTAAACGGGTATATATGAATGATGTTGTCAGTATGAGTTTTCACCTGACAACAAGATACTTGCTCAACAGGCGGATATTCCTATTCTCCATATGTATCTAATTTATCGGAAGATAGTCCGAGTTCGTATCCATAATATTAAAATTAAAAATGAAACAGAGAAGACTATACTTATGGAATCCTGAAACAGGAAAGAAGGAAATGTGCCTCTGGACATACGGATGGTATAGAAAGTATATCTTTTTCAATTAAAAGTGCACTCACAATGGCATCAGATCATATGATAAGACTATCCATTTATGTGATGTGAAAAACAGGAAAAGAACAATCTGTACTTATCAATATAGAAGAATATATTAATAGTATAAATTTTTCAGCAGATGGAAAATTTCAGTTCTGAGTTCAGGATAGGACAATCCGGTTGTGGGATATTGAAAAAGGTCAGAAAGAAAACTTGGAGCGATTATCAATCTCTTGTTAATAGTGTGATTATTTCTCCCAGATTTTGGCAAGACATTAGCTTCGGTTCTGTCTGATAATACGATCCGACTTTGGGAGATGGAAACGGGTAAAGAAGAGCAGTTTTCACTGGTCATACCAGTTATGTAGAAAATGTAAATTTTTCCTCCAGATGGTAAAACCCTCTGGTTTCGGACGATGACAATACACCCGGTTGTGGATTGTCGAGAAAAGAAAACTTAAATGCTGTAATCAATGGACATATTTCCAGAGTAAACGAAGTGATTATTTCTCCGGGACGGTAAATTATTGATTTCAGGACTGATACCAGAACCATGCGTATATGGAATTTGGAAACAGGAAATAAAAGAGGAGAACTTATTGGGCATGAGGGTACTGTTTACAGCGTAAATTTTTTCTCCTCCGGATAGCAAGTAATAATTTCAGGTTCACAGGATAAACACATATATCTGTGGGATATAGAAACAGGTAAAATAATAAATGAATTCAAAGGGGATAATGATGAAACAATAAACGTATCTTTTTCCCCGAATGGTAAATTATTGGTATCAACCTTTGTCCCTGGAAAAAACTGGTCCGATTATGGAAGTTGCAAGCGGAAAGGAAAAGCTCGACTGATTGGAAATAATGATTTTTTTAGAAAGCCTGTTTTTCCTGACAGTAAAATTTTGGCTTCTACAACCGATAAATATATCCGACTTTGGGATGTGGAAAATCTTTTCAGCAAATCTTTTGCAGAAATTGTTCAGCCGACAATATTATTCATCTTTGGAATGCCGCGTCAGGGAAAGAAGCAATGCGTTTAGATGGGCATAAATCTATTGTCATTGCTTAGGTGTTTTCAGCAGACGGAAAATTTTCTGCTCCTTGCGGAGCAGATGACAGTGCTATCCGTTTGTGATGCAAAAATGGAAGACAAAAAGCATTACTTTCCGGGCATACTGAAGCATATACAATGTGTTTCTCACAGGATAAAAAAATCTTGGTTTCAGGCTCAATTGATAATACTATTCGTATTTGGGATGTGGAAACGGAAAAAGAAAAAATTTCAGATTACCGGGGATGGGGATATGTTTTCTGCTTTTAGTGTGAGTTTATCGCCGATGGAAAAAACTCCGCTTTCGGTCATATGACAAGACCATCCGTCTGTGGGATAAGTGGAAACGGAAAAGAAAAGGCAGTTAACCGGGCATACGGATGTTGTTTGGAGTGTGAATTTTTCGCCGATGGAAACCCTGGCTTCGGGGTCAACTGACAAGACCATCCGTCTGTGGGAGTTATCATTTTTTTTATGAGGTAAGGGACAGGCAGGTGAGTGAAGAAGAACTGAAAGAAGCTGAACAGATGTATAATCTGAAACTGGTGAATCTGGAATTACAGTCCATTAAACCGAACGAACCTTACGGAGTTAAAACCAACCACCCAAATGGGCCCAAAACCCATCCCTTCCATTGGCTTTCCAAAGCCAAAAGCGGCGACTCCGAAGCAATGGTCGAACTCGGCATCATCTATGACCGACAATGAAGTGGAAAAAGCCTATCACTGGTACAGCAAAGCCATCAAAGCCGGAAGCAAACGGCAGAAGAACGGATGAAAATCTTCTCTGGCAGTGGTTGACACTGCATAAAGAAGAATTTTCGAGGCGTATGGGAAATATTGTCTGAAACTCCTGAGGATTGTCTGAACCCTGATTCAGGATTGAAGGATTGAAGGATTAAAAAAATCAAATAAGTGATGGTGAGGAACCCCGTCATACCGGGCGAAAGCCGGTATCCAGAACTGTTTGATATTGCATAATTTATGCCTGCATCAGAATGACGGGAAAGGGAACCTTTCCGGAAATATTTCCGGCAACAACCTGTATAGGTAAATGTTTAATATTACTGATTCCCGGCTTTCGCCGAATGACGGTGAAAAGGGCGGTGTAACATCAGTCAGATAATTGAAAAGTTACCAATAATTGTCTGAATCATGAAATCCCTTAATCAGGTTAATCAGGGTTCAGACAGATGAACCATGACGGGGGATTGTCTGAACCCTGATTCACATGATTGCAGGATTGAAGGATTAAAAAAATCAGATAATTGAAAAGTTACCAATGCGGTCTTAATCATGATAATCCGTTAATCAGGTTAATCAAGGTTCAGACAAAGGTGAATCACGGTCAGACAGACAATAGTGAATCCGGGTTCAGACAATAGATAACCGAAAGGACTGTAAATCATGAAATATGACGATATTACAGGAAAAATAATCCGCTGTGCCATGACAGTTCATTCAACTCTTGGCAACGGATTTCAGGAAGTCATCTATCAACGGGCCTTAGCTATTGAAATGAAACTCAACAATCTGCAATTTGAACGGGAAAAAGAACTGCCCGTATATTACCGAAATCAGGAAATCGGCTCCCGCAGAGCTGATTTTTTTGTGGAAAACTGCATCATGGTGGAACTGAAAGCCCTGCTCAAATTGGAAGAGGCGCATTTGGCACAGGCAAAAAATTATCTGGAAGCCTTTCAAATGGAAGTCGGTCTGCTGATCAATTTCGGTGCGAAAAGTCTGGAGTTCAAAAGAGTACATAATAACAAAATATTAAATCAAAACATTTCAAAAACGGAACAACACAGTCATGCTAATCCCTTAATCAGGTGAATCAAGGTTCAGACATTGGCTGACACTGCACAAAGAGGAATACCCGGAAGCGTTGTCTGAATCCGGATTAACAGGATTAAGGGATTGACTGGACGATTTTAACCGGAGGGCAAAATGAAAACTGTTGCAATCAACATCCCGGAAGATTTGCTGTTTTCCATAAAAATTCCCAGGCAGCAATGGGAAACAGGTCTGAAAAAAAGAACTTGCGCTTCAGCTTTACCGTGAAGGCTTTATTTCATTTGCCAATGCCCGCAGACTGGCCGGAATGGAAAAAGTTGAATTTCATTATCTGCTGGGTGAACGGGGAATCCACCGGCAGTATGATGTGGATGATTATGAAAAAGATTTGGAAAATCTTGCTAAATGGAGAAGCAGTGAATGATTATCTCCAATTCAACCCCGCTTATCAATTTTTCAGCCATTGACCGCCTGGATATTTTAGAAAGACTTTTTGGAAAAAATCTGCATTCCGCCCGCTGTTAAAAATGAACTGTTTATAAAAGGCTGGCATTATCCAAGTGCGGTACAGCTTCGAAAAGCCCGGTTCCTTGAAATTGCCGAACTGAAAAACAGGATGCTTGCGGATGCTTTTACAAAAGAGCTGGATGAAGGGGAGTCTCAAGTTATTGCTCTTGCATTGGAAACGAATCCCGGACTGATTCTTTTGGATGAAATCACAGTCAGAATGACTGCTGAATCATATCAAATTCCATTCACAGGTTCAATCGGATGCCTTGTTGAAGCAAAAAGAAACAGAATTATTTCTGAAATCAGACCGCTTTTGGATGAAATGCGGATAAAAGCCGGATTTTGGATAAATCCGAAATTATATCAGAAAATTCTTCACGATAATAATGAGTGAACTATCAGGCCGGAAGCGTATGGGAAATATGGTCTGAACCCTGATTCACATGATTACAGGATTAAAGGATTTACCATTATTTTTCAGGTACATTTATATGAACTGTGATTAAAATGATTTCTGTGATTATCTTTGATTAATTCATCGCAATCATTTGAATCTCATAAATCACAGTTCAGGACAGCATTTGTCCGAACCATAATTCATAGGGGGAAGGATTGATTTGGAAAAATATATAATGAGGAATAAATGAATTCAAAGCATCGAAAAACACTGAAAGCCATCTTTGAAAACCCCGTGAGAGCAAATATCCCCTGGCGTGATATAGAATCCATGCTGTTATCTCTCGGAGCATTGATTGAAGAGGCTGAAGGATCACGAGTGGGAATATTGTTAAACGATGTTGCGGCAGTCTTTCACCGTCCGCATCCGCAGAAGGAAACAGATAAGGGTGCAGTCAAATCAATGCGCCGTTTCCTTTCAGAAGCAGGAGTAAAACCATGATGGAATACAAAGGATATATCGCTTATGTGGAATTTGATGATGAATCCGAAATCTTTCACGGTGAGGTCATCAACACACGGGATGTCATTACATTTCAGGGCAAATCCGTGTCTGAAATTAAGCAGGAATTTCATAAATCAGTTGATGTTTATACAGATTTCTGCAAACGGCATGGAAAAGAACCGGACAAACCTTTTTCCGGAAAAATCTCTCTGCGGCTGTCTCCGGATTTGCATCGAAAAGTTTATGCCGCGGCAAAACGCTCCGGACGGAGTCTCAATCAATGGCTTGCCTCTCAGATTGAGCAGATGGTATAAATACCTTCGTTTGCCTTTTACCAAAACTGAGGACAGGAAGCCACTGGTTAAAAAGGATGAAAATATTCAGACAATGGCTCACCATGCACAAAGACCAATACCCGAAGGCGCTGTCTGAACCATGATTCACATGATTAAAGGATTTACCATGATTTTTCAGGCACATTTGTTTGAACTGAGATTCAGGTGATTTCCGTGATGAACATGATGACAGCAATCACGGTAATCATCATAATCATATAAATCACAGTTTGGAACAGAGACGATATGCATAACAAATTATAATAAAATAAAAATATTATATCGTATTCCTGAGAACTGAAAAATAAAAAACATGGAGTTGTGTTATGGAAACGTTGACAAAAAAAACCACAGTTTATCTGGCTCAAAACCTGCACAGTGCTTTGCTCCTGAAATCTGCGGAAACATCACGTTCTGTATCTGCCCTGATCAATGAAGCTGTCCGTCTTTTGCTTGCGGAAGAAGCCGAAGATCTTGCGGCATTTGAGGAACGTGCTGATGAACCTCTGATTCCCTTTGAAAATGTGCTGAAAGAACTCAGACAGAATGGCCGAATATAAAATATTTTTCAAACATTCAGCCGCAAAAGACTTGGATTCGATCCCAAAGAACGATCTCAGACGCATTGTGAAACGGATCGCATCTCTGGCCCACAATCCCCGGCCAAAGGGTCATGAGAAACTGGCAGGTCATGAACGGTACAGAATCAGACAGGGGAATTATCGGATTATCTATTCCATACAGGATCAGGAACTCAGTGTATGGATCGTCAAAATCGGACACAGGCGTGATGTGTATCGAAATCTGCACTGAATTTGTCTGAACCTAGATTTACAGGATTAAAGGATTTACCATGATTTTTCAGGTACATTTGTCTGAACTGTGATTCAAACGATTTCTGTGATTGGCATGATGCGGGTAATCATCATAATCACATAAATCACAGTTCAGGACGGTGATTGTCCTGAACTGTGATTTATGTGATTTTCGTGATTATCTTTGATGAATCGGTAAAAAGTCAAAAGAACCGTCATTCCGGCGAAAGCCGGAATCCAGAATATGCCGAAAATACTGGGTTCCTGCTTTCGACGGAACGACGAAAAAATTGAAATTCCGATTTTTTACAGATTCATCATCTTTGATTAATCTTTAATAATGAGGTGACAATATGCAGAATATTCAAATATTCTTCGATGACCGGCTTCTTCAGGAAATAGACCGTGTTGTCTCTGCAACACATATGAGCCGTTCCGAAATTATCATGAATGCGGTCAGTCGTTGGCTCAAAGAAAAAGAAAGCGAAAGGCTTGAAAGGGAGTGGATCGAAAAACTCAGACAAGTCCCGGACAATCAGGAGGATGCAGAAAAATGGATCAATGTCCAGTCATGGAGTGAAGAATGAACCGGGGGGATATATGGCTTGCCGAGTTGGGCGGAAAAATCGGTACCAGACCGGTTGTTATTCTGACAAGGCAGAATGTGCTGCCATATCTCAACAAAGTTACGGTAGCTGAGATAACCACACAGGGTAAGGGTTATCCGACTGAAGTATTTATTGAAGACCGTGCAAATCTTCCAAAACAGTCATTTATTCAGACCGATAATATTCATACCTTACCCAAACATATCCTGAAAAAATACATCGGAACATTGGATTCTGTGATTATGAAAGAAGTATCCGTAAAGGTGATCTTTGCATTGGAACTTGAAAGTTATGACTAAAATGAGATGAGAACTGCATAACTTTTTCAAACAGAGGAATCGCATATGAAAACAGTCAAATCCATTCGCCGTTTCCTTATTTCTGCAAACGGCATGGAAAAGAACCGGACAAACCTTTTTCCGGAAAAATCTCTCTGCGCCTGTCCCCGGATTTGCACCGGAAAGTTTATGCGGCTGCAAAACGCTCCGGCAGAAGCATCAATCAATGGCTTGCCTCTCAGACAGAGCAGATGGTACAGTCTTCAAAACCGGAGACAAGAGGCAAAAGAACGCATGAAAATCTTCAGACAATGCCTCTCCCATCACAAAGAATGAATACCCGAGGCGCTGTCTGAACCATGATCTACCTGATTACAGGATGAAAGGATTTACAGGCTTTTCGTGATTATTTTTATGGAAAATTATTGTTGTAAAAAAAAAATTACAATCATTCCGAATTAGAAAAAATCACTGCGGCGAAAGCCGGAGTCCGCAACTGCCGGAAAACACTGGATTCCGGCTTGCCGGAATGATGGTGATGTGAATTGCGCACATTTACCGGTTCATCATCTTTTAACAGATGGTGTTGGGTTACGCCGATTAACCTGACCTGCTCACCCAAATCGTGGTAATCATCATAGTAACCGAAATCACAGTTCAGACAGCCAAAAAAACGGCATCAAAAGACTCAGATCCGAAGGAGGAAAAGTTGATGCTGCACAAAGAACACCCGAAGGCAGAAGGGAGGATAGCGCAATGAACAGTAAAATTATCCGCATTTGACGCGCAGAACCGAATCTCAGGTCAGGCAGGGGCTTCTGGCAGGTTGTCAGTGATCTGCTTCCGATGAAAGCAGACCGAGTCCGGATCTGTTCACCTCTGCACTGCGTTCCCATCCCGTGTATGGAAAACATGTTGGAGCAGTTTCCTTTCACAATATCCGGAACCGCCCCGCCCGAAGTTTCTTTGTCTGAAATCTGCCGTCTAAAGATCAAAACCGGGAATCAGGATTCCTTCCGGCTCTGCCTGAAACTGTCCCACAAAATCTACAGTTTCAAATGCGAAAAAAATGAATCTTGGTATATTTCCTATCTTTACAAGGGAATTGCCCAGATTGGAATGCACCTGACCAATCCGGGCATCACCAATGTGCTCTTCGGCATATCAGAGCAGCCGGAGCATCTGATCCATCCTGTGGACAGGGCTCTGGGTTTTCGGGCAGTGATGAGTGCAGCCATTATGCACAGAAATCTGAAAATGGCGCTCAAATTTGCCCGGAACTGGAATGCGGTTGCAAAACAGGCCGATCTGAAGCATGAATTCTTCTGTTCGGTCATGGCGCTTCAGATTCTTCACCTGGTTTACGGAGACAGGGAAGCCTGTGCGCAGAACCTTGCACTGCTGCCTGGGGATTATCCCGCGGAATGGAAACCCGGTGTTGATTTTCTGCGGGAATGGACAGACAGCTTTTTTTCCCACAAACCTGTGCAGACAAAAAGTTTCAGGGAACCCCATCCGTTGTTTACCGGAGTGACATGGCACTGGCCGGAAGCCATGACAAAAGGCACGTGCGCAGAGGATTTCAGCTACCTGTGTGAACTGAGAAGAAACTATTGCAACCGTCAGGCCATTGAAAATCTTTCTGTCAGTGACATTGAGCATTATGCCCTTTGCACTGCCCAGTGGGAACTGCCCGGACCTCTGAAAGAATTTGAAGAAATTCTCAAACACAAAAATGCCGAAACCCATCATCAGTTTTCCCTGACCCGCTTCATGGGAAAATTCCGGATGCAGCAGGTGACAGAGCAAAGGGAAAAAACAGAGGTTGTGCAGCAGAATGCCGTGATTCTGTCAATGGATGTGCGCGGCTTTTCCGCATTGTGCCAGCAGTATTCCTCTGCGACAATGTTTGAAATCCTCAATCCCCTGTTCAAAATCATCCATGAGGAACTGGGAAAAGTCGGGGGAAGCATTCTGGAATTTGTCGGGGACTGCATCATTGCCCTGTTCAATGTGTTTTCAGAAGAACAGGCAGATATGCCGGATATTATCGCGCATGCCATCCGATGTTTTCAGCGGGTTCTGACCCACAGTGCCATGACAATGGAGGCCGGTCTGCCGGAAATCAAGGTGGGCATGGGCCTTGACAAAGGCTCTGTTGCCATCGGTTATCTGGGGGGACTGTCAAGATGTCATCTCACGGTCATCGGCAACACCATCAATTTGGCCACCCGGATTGAATCCCAGACCAAAGAGGTTCCGGCAAACATGCTGGTTTCCGAATACTGTTTTGACAGCAGAGAGCCGGATATCTGGAAACATCCCGCGAAAATCAATTTTTCCCTTCGGGATCTGAAGATTATACAGATCCGGCATATGAAACCGGTTCATGTTTACGCTGTGAGTCCTCTGCTGCGCTACCGGGTGGATTTTGTTCCCATGGGATTTGTTGCCATGCCGGAAAAGGCTGTGGTCTACATTGACACAGGAAACGCCTGTCAGCACGGCATTCTTGATCATCATTTTTCCGGCCGCGAAACAGACAGCGCGTGTGAACTGCTGCTGAAAAGACCGGAACTGCTTCTTGAGCATATCCGGGGAATTCCGGATTCCAAAATAGAATTCCGCGTTCACACCATGCCGGATCTGGACTGCGCTGCCACCCTGTATGCGGCCTATGACATCAAAGATGACAAAAAGGAGAGCCGCAGATCCCTTCTGGAAAAACTGGGCAGGTATGTGGGACAGACGGATCAGGGACTGATCCCTGATGCGGATCGTCTGGCAGATTCCCTTTACGGCATATTCATGGCACACCAGCATCTTGTCAGAAAAAGATCCTCGCCGGCAAAAGCGGATCTTCGTCTGCTTGAGGCCGGACTGCGGGTGATTGACGCGGCCATGTACCTTATGGAAAAAAATCCGGATGCGGCATTTTCCTCTGTGTTTGTGCAGGAACCGGAATGGTTTCCGGAAGAAAGGGAACTGATCCGAACGGATCGCTCGCAGTATGAACTTGACATTTCCCATCCGGAAAGCAGAATCTACACAGCCCGGATCAACCGGCCGGAAACGGGAGATTCCCGGAAAGTCACAGGACTGTGGCTGCACAAACCCGGAAGCCGGTTTTTCAAGCAATGGGCAAGAACCGATCCCCGCGCGCCCGGAGGCAAGGGGTATGTGCTGCTTGCGGTGGATCAGTCCGGAGAAAAAAAGAACCGGTTTGTCATCAGTGTGGACCCGGAATCCGGATGCAATCTGGAAGGGCTGGGGGAAGTGCTGGAAAAGCAGGAATTTGAAAAACGGGAAAAAGAGGGAAAGCCGCGTCCGGCAGAGCCCAGACGTTTTCCCGCGAACAATGCGGATCCCTGGTATTTCGGATGGGGACATGCCTTTACCATTGTGGATTCCCCCAGAGAAGGAACGATTCTGACCGCAGAAGAGGTGCAGGCCCTCCATGAAAGATGGTGACAGGCGGGCTGTTTTATTTCCTCAGGTTTGATATATAGGTTTCAAGATAATATTTTTGGGGTTCCGTGTAGGCTGGGGTGAGGGACGAACCCCAACATCCTGAATCTGTTGGGGTTCGTCCCTCACCCCAACCTGCCAAAAATAATTATCTTAAAAGCTATATAAGCATCTCACACAGACAATTGTCCATCCTCACAGGAGATTGTTAAAATGGAAGAAAAAAACGCGGATGAAATCATCAAAAAGTATCCCTACCCGATTGCCATCCTGTACCGGATTGCAGCGGGTCTGAATCTGAAAGAAGACCCGGACAAAAAACTCGAATACATTCTGCAGACAGCAGAATCCGCAGCCCGGCTGGTGGGCATCATTGCCCTTGCAGAACTTATCAGCTTGAAAGAAAAAGAAAATATTGAAATTCCCAACAGCATAAAATCTGATTTCAAAAAAAACATCAGACGTCCCGGTTTCGGCATCTGGATGAACTTTGCGCGGGAGGGACTTGTCTTTCTGCAGGATACGGGTGCAAAAATTGTCATGCCGGAACTCAACGATCTGTTCTATGAAAACAGAAAGGAAAGCGAATTCAAGACTGCTTTGGACAAACTCATCAAACTGCGAAACGCGATTGCCCATCACAAGGTGGTTCTGGATACAAAAGACAAGCAGGAGAGCGCGGCTGCCATCTCCCTCAATTATCTGCACACTGCCCTGCATCGTCTGGAATTTCTCAAACAGGTCAGTTTCGGCTATATCAAATCCATTGAGGTGAACAAAAAACCCCGGCAGGATCCGGAATTTCTGCACAAGGGCAAAACCCTCAAGGGTGACAGCATCGGCAAGGGCATCAATCTGAGCAGCACACTGCACAGTTTCAAGGAGACCGACACCGTCATCATCCGCTATGACGCGGAAAACTATCTGAACCTGTATCCTTTTTACATTTATGAGGAATCCGCGGGTGATGCCGCGGATGTCTTCTATTATAACGGCACAGAGGGAAAACGGCTGGAATATATCGGCATTGACCCGGGCGGCAAATTCTTTGTGGAAAACAGACAGCAGGAGCAAAGTCTGGATGTGGATGAGGAATTTGATCTGCTGATGTCCGGAAAGGCGCGCAGCACAGACAGGGAAAATGTGAAATTTTCCCCGGAACTGCATCAGGAGTTTGATCATATTGCGGATCTGCTTGGATAAACAGGAGGTTGTATCATGAAAGAACCCAACGCGTTTGAAGCCTTTCTGGAAGATTTTCTGGAAAAAGAAGATATCCGCGAGGAACAGGAGCCTGCGGAAGAACCGCAGAAAGATACGGCAGAAGAAAAAGAGCCGGAACCCGGCCCCCACAATCCCTTCAAATTTCTGGATGCCTATACAGCCGAGGATCGGGAAATCTTTTTTGGCAGAGATTTGGAAATTGCGGAACTCTACCATCAGGCATTCAGCCACAAGGTGACGGTTGTTTTCGGAAATTCCGGAACCGGCAAAACCTCTCTGGTGCAGTGCGGACTGTTTTCCCGGATCAGACCGGAAAAAGCCGCATTCTTTCTCATCCGTTCCGGAATGGATCCCTTTGCATCCCTGAAAAATGACTGCATTGAAAAAATCATAACATATGATGATAAAAGTGATTTGTATGAAAATCTTGCCAGCGCTTCCGGGACTGTGAAAAAAACCCTGTTTCTGTTTTTCGATCAGTTTGAGGAAATCTTCATTCTCCAGTCTGTGGAAACCCGGAAAAACATGGCGGTTCTGCTGAAAAAAATCATTGCCTCGGATCTGGATATCAAAATCATCCTGGGAATCCGGGAGGAATACTTTGCCCGTCTGATTGAATTTGAACGGGTGGTGCCGGATATTCTGTCCAACCGGATCTGGGTGCGCAGCATGTCCCGCATGCAGGTGGAAAGTGTAATTGTCAGTCCCTGCCGGGTATGCGGCGTCGCGATTGACCCGGATGTTCCCGGACAGGTCATCACCGAGCTTTCCCAGGGCAGGGAAGGCATGGAACTTCCCTATGTGCAGGTGGTGATGGACAGACTGTACCGCCGGGCAATGGAACGGGATCCCCGTCAGCCCCATATCAAAGCACAGGATTTTCAGACCCAGGGCGGGGTGAAAAACATCCTGTCCGCTTTTATCGAAGAGCAGATTGCTGACATGCCGGAGGAGGAAACCGCAAGGCAGGTGCTTAAGTCTCTGATTACAGCCGAAGGCACCAAGCGGATTGCGGATATGGCAGGAATCAGCGACACAGCCGAAAATTATGGAAACCGCATTGAACCTCTGATCCTGCGGGAGATTTTGAGAAAACTGGTTTTCAAACGGATTCTCCGGGAAGATCCGGACAATGGTCTGTATGAACTCCGCCATGATTTTCTGGCACATACCATCCGGCAGTGGATGACCGGCATTGAGCAGGAACTGATGGAAGTGCGTCAGACCGTTGAGAACCGGTTCCGGGAGTATCAGCAGATCAGAAATGCCTCTGCCCCGTCCGGATCGGTTCCGGGCAGCAAACCCTTTGACAGAAAACGGCTGGCATTGCTGGACAGGGCTGCGCTGCAATACATCGCACCGTATGAAAGCCGTCTGCATCTGAAAGATGAACTGACGGATTTTATGGAAAAAAGCAAAAAAGAGGCTGAAAAAAGCCGGAAAATGCGGATGCTTGTTCTGGCTGCAGCGCTCGCTGTTTTTGTGCTCACAGTTTCTGCTCTGGGAATCTTCGGATATGCCAAGTCTGTGGAGGCCACCAGACAGGCGGCAAAGGCAGAGGCAAAGGCAAAGGAGGCAGAGCAGAAAGGAAAGGAAGCCAAAGAACGCTTAACTGAAGCCCGGCTGAATCTGGGGTTTGTGTTCACGGAAAAAGCCGGAAGTGCGGCAATGAACAGAAATTTCAATGCCGCAAGGCTGTATGCCCTTCATTCTCTGGCAAATTTTGATCTGGGAAAGGCAGGAGAGGAAAAGGCAAATGCCTCCGGAATCCTGCTCAGTTGTCCGGACTGTCCGCAGATTTTTGTTTCACCCGCGGACGCTCATCATCAGGGAGCAGTCAACACCCTTGCCTTTTCCCCTGATGGAAAAATGCTTGCGTCCGGATCAGATGACAAAACCATCCGCATCTGGGATGTGGAAGGCGGAAAGGAAAAAACCGTGCTGACCGGACACAGCGAACCGGTCAGGACGCTGGATTTTTCCTCTGATGGCAGGTTTCTGGCTTCCGGCGCCGGGGCCAGATCATCCTCAGACCACAGCATTCGTCTCTGGGATGCGGAAAGCGGAAAAGAAAAAGCACAGCTCACAGGACATGGGGATTCTGTCATGTGTGTGCATTTTTCGCCTGACGGCAAAACCCTGGCATCCGGGTCATGGGACAAAACGATCCGGCTGTGGGATATGGAAACCCTGCAAGAAAAGATGCGGTTCACAGGACATGAGGCCGCTGTGTTAAGTGTAAGTTTTTCGCCTGATGGCAAAACCCTGGCGTCCGGATCATGGGACAAAATCATCCGTGTCTGGGATGCGGAAACCGGAAAGGAACGGGCACAGCTCAAAGGCCATGAGGGACCTGTGCCGGTTCTGTGTTTTTCGTCTGATGGCAAAACCCTGGCATCGGGATCATGGGACAAAAGCATCCGGCTGTGGGATATGGAAACGCTGAAAGAAAAAGGCGTGATGCGCAAAGAACATGCCTCCTTTGTTTCCAGCCTGCATTTTTCACCGGATGGAAAAACTTTGGTTTCAGGGGGATCTGACAGCACCATCCGGCTGTGGGATGCGGAAACCGGAAAGGAAAAAGCCGTGCTGAACGGATACAGGGACGCGGTTGTCACTGCGGTTTTCTCACCGGACGGCAGAATACTGGCATCCGGAGCGGGAAGGAGTTTCTCTGCTTCCTCTTTTTCCGCAGACAATGCCATCCGGCTGTGGGATGCGGAAATCATAAAAGAAAGAAACGTGCTGACCGGTCATGCCGATGCCCTGTCCAGTGTGCATTTTTCGCCGGACGGAAAAACCCTGGCTTCCGGGGCAGGGAGCTGGAGAAATTCTGCAGACAATGCCATCCGCCTGTGGGATACGGAAACCGGAAAGGAAAAGGAGCGGCTGACCGGGCATGCGGATGCGGTCAGGACGGTGCGTTTTTCGCCGGACGGAAAAACTCTGGTTTCGGGATCTTCTGACAAAAGCATCCGGGTGTGGGATGCGGAAACCGGAAAGGAAAAAGCTGTGCTGAACGGACACGGAGAAGCGGTCACCAGTATAAGTTTTTCTCCGGACGGAAAAATTCTGGCTTCCGGTTCCGGTGCCAGGCCATCCCCGTCCTCTGCATCCGCGGACAGCAGCATCCGGCTGTGGGATATGGAAAGCGGAAAGGAAAAGGCTCTGCTGGGCAGATACCCTTTTCCTGTTCTGGCAGTATGTTTTTCTCCGGACGGGAAAATTCTGGCTTCCGGAGGCGGAAGCATTGGAAGAGATTCTCCTGACAACGGCATCCGCCTGTGGGATGTGAAAAGCGGAAAAGAAATGACGGTTCTCAAAGGACATGCAAAGGCCGTAACCAGCCTTGATTTTTCACCGGACGGAAAAATGCTGGCTTCCGGCTCCTCTGACAATGACATACGCCTGTGGAATATCGATACTGCGACAGGCGCGGCAGGCGAAAGAGCCGTGCTTAAAGGACATGCAAAAGCGGTCCTTTCTGTCAGTTTTTCACCGGACGGCAGAATGCTGGCTTCCGCATCATTTGACAACAGCATCCGGGTGTGGGATGCGGAAACCGGAAAGGAAAAAGCCGTGCTTGACAGGCATATGGAACCTGTCATGAGTGTGCGTTTCTCGCCTGACGGCAAAACCCTGGCATCCGGATCATGGGACAAAAGCATCTGTCTGTGGGATCTGTCCCGGCTGCATGATCTCCGCTCCCTTGGGGAACAAATCACGGAAGCTGAGGAAAGG
The DNA here is from genome assembly GCA_041390465.1 of Desulfobacterales bacterium. Lineage (GTDB taxonomy): Bacteria > Desulfobacterota > Desulfobacteria > Desulfobacterales > Desulfococcaceae > JAABRU01. The sequence continues at coordinate 35,751 of JAWKPW010000017.1, forward strand.
TATCATCTGAAACTGGTGAAAATGGAACTGCTTCCTGTTGAACCCTCAAAAGAGTTCCATCCGCCCCGATGGCCCAAAACCCATCCTTTTCACTGGCTTGCCAAAGCCGAATCCGGCAATGCCGATGCAATGACAGAACTGGGAATTATTTATGACCGGGACAATGAACTGGATAAGGCATATCACTGGTATTCGAAAGCCATAACTGCCGGAAGCCAAAGGGCCGAAGAACGCATGAAAATCTTCCGGCAGTGGCTGACGCTGCATAAGGAAAAATACCCGGAAGCGTATGGGAAATACTGTCCTGAACCCTGATTCACATGATTAACGGATTGAAAAACCAGACAAATCATAACTGATGTCACGCCGGATCGTCATGCATTTCCGGAACCCTGTTAATCCGTTAATCAGGGTTCAGACAATCCCTGACTCTGCCTGTGTAAGATTTTTCCCCATACCATATTTCATGTTTTTCCTTATTGCTTATTGTTGCTGTTTAAAATATCATAATGCCGGTTCAAGGAGAGAATCAAAATATGACAACTTTCAAAATAAACAGCCTGACGCCCGGAGGTGAACCTCCGGGCTGATTCCGCAAAGCCGGGTGATCCCGGCTGTCCCGGAGCCTCCTTCCGGAGGTTTTTTCTGATTCATTCCAAAGCCTCAGCCCGGGCGGGAAATCCGCATGCTGTTTCATTTGCCGCAGTGACTCCGGCAACGGATTTGATTCACTGTCACAGTATTGATTGCAAATTCTCATTATGAAATTTCAACTGAAAATCATAGCCATAACGATGTTTGTTCTCATTCTCGCGATGACACTGAGTTCAGTCCTGAGTCTCGTGTCTTTTGAGAAGATATACACCTCTTCGCTGATATCCGTGTATGAAGCGGCCGGAAAGAACCTCAAGCGCAAAACAGAGCAGTCTCTGCGATTCGGCAAACCTTTGGACAAATTTCAGGGGATGGAGGTGCTGCTTGCAGAAGTTCTTGAAAAAAAGAAGGATATATCCTATGTGGCAGTGGGAACGCCTGATGGGGATATTTTGTATCATACAGATCCGGAGCAGATTGGAAAAACCTTTCCGTATCCTGTGCCGGAATTTGCTCCGGGGCAGACTGCGATTACCCGGCTTGACAGGGGAATGTATCTGACATTTCTGCCGCTTCTCAAGCGCGCGGATGAGCCCGCAGGCATTGTCCTGATGTCATTTTCACGGGAAGTCATATACAAAAGACTCAGCAAAATGGCAGTTGAGAATGTAAAAGCAGTGGCATCTGTCACTGCGGGAGCCTCCTTTCTGCTTGTGGGACTGCTTGCTTTTTTTATGCGCGGGGATCTGCACAAAAATATCCGTCTGAAAATTTTTGGCATTGCAATGGGGATGATTGTCGCGGGACAGCTTGTTTATTCCTTTGTCAATATCAGGACCTTTCAGGAAAGCCATCTGGAGACTGTTGAGACAACCTGTCTGAATTTGGCAGAATTTTTAAAAGAGGATATGGAATATGTGCTGAATTTCAATATTCCTCTGTCCCGTCTGATAAAACTGGAAAACACCCTGAAAGAGATTGCGGATGTGACTCCGGAACTGTCCTTTATCGAAATTTCTGACATGGACAGAAATGTTCTGTATTATGCGGATCACCAGTCCATGAGACGGACTGATCCGGGAGAACGGAAAAGCGATGCCTCTGCCAGTATTGTGACACCTGTTTTTTATCAGAAAGAAAACCGTCAGGTCGGTATGATTGGGATGAAAATATCTCCGGAAATGATAGAAAGCAAATCGCGGGAAATTCTGCTGGATATGATAACCGTGATTCTGACTTCCCTTCTGATCGCGTTTGAGGTTCTGACCTTTTCCCTGAAGCGCAGCACGGCTGAATTGCAGCAGGAGAAGCATATCATCCCCTATTCCTACATCCGTCCGGTCATTTTTCTGTTTATCATGGCAGACGGCTTCTGCACCTCGTTTTTTCCCATGTATGCGGATATGCTCTATCAGCCCCTGTGGGGGATCTCCAGAGAAGTGATGACAGGTCTGCCGATTTCCGTTTACATGCTCTCTGTCGTGTTCAGCATGCTCCTGGCCGGAAACTGGTCTGATCGGACAGGATGGTACAGGCCCCTGATGATCGGAATCTTTGCCAATGCATCCGGTCTGATTCTGACCGCAATGGCACAGGACATGCTTCAACTGCTTCTGTTCCGCTGTCTTACGGGAATCGGTTTTGGAATTGTTTTTATTGGGGGGCAGAGATTCGTGGCAGAGTATACAGATTCTCAGCAGAGATCTGCCGGAATGGCCTCTTTTCTGGCCGCATTTTCTGCGGGCAGTATCTGCGGCACTGTGATGGGTGGGATGCTGGCAGATCGCATTGGCTACAGGAATGTCTTTTTTTTCAGCGGAATGATTTCCCTGACAGCGTTGCTCTGCTGCCTGTATATATTCAAAAATGAATCCAAAGAGAGTGAAAAAAAGACAAAGGGAGCCTTTCCCTTCAGGGAAGTGTTTAAGGCACTCAAGGACCCTGAATTTTTTTCCATTGTGTTTTTACAGGCAATTCCGGCAAAAATCATCCTCATCGGATGCCTGTTTTATCTGGTGCCGCTGTATCTGAAAAATCTTCAGATCTTGCAGTCCGACATCGGACGTGTTATTATGACCTATAATATGGCAATTGTGCTGCTGGGATATTTCTTTTCAAAATATCTTGATAAGCAAAGGCACAGAAAATATTACATTTTTGCCGGAGGAATGCTTACCGGTCTTTCCATGATATGTTTTTACAGGGAGTATGCGGATTCCGGTTTTCTTGCAACCCTGCTTCTGGTCATCGCCATAGGGATTTCCCATACCTTTTCCATATCCTCCCAAATGGCTGTCATCACAGAGACAAAGGTTATCAAAGAGATAGGGACAGGCACGGGGATGGGGGTTTTCCGCTTTTGGGAAAGACTGGGAAATGTTGCCGGACCTCTGCTCGCGGGGTTTCTGATTGTAAAACTGGGATATGCACAAACCTTTGCGGTACTGGGAAGCATGTCTGTCATATGCAGTCTTTTGTATCTTGTCACAGTTTTTTGGCAGAAATATCAAAAAGCACCGGCAATATCCGGGGAGCTGGCATATGGCAGTTTCCCGCACGCGGCAAAGGCAGAGAAAATTCCGAGACGGAAAAATCAGACGGAAAAGCGCAGGCGGAGCCGCCGGAAACCCAACCGGCATGTTTCGGAGGCCGCATACGGAAGGTCTGGAAAAAAACAGAAATGAATGCCGTTTCCCCATATGCCGAGGATATTCCGGACAATTGTTGAAAAGGGAGAAAAATAATGGATTATTACCGTTTTCTGGATGATCAGCTCAATGAGGCCCTCAAAACAGATTTGGAATTCAACAATTTTCCGGGTGCTGAACCCTACAGGCTGGCTCCGGATGTTCTCCAAGGATTTTTTGATCGGTATGCCCTGATCAAAGAATTTCAGAAAACAACACTGGAACTGTTCAACGCGAGTTTGAATGGTGAGGCAGATCCGGAAATCGCTTCCCTGATACTCAACGAACTTCCGGAACAGCAGGGATGGCAATATCACAAAGCCCTGAATATGAAGGATACTCCGGTTTTTTTCAGAACCGATGAGGTCATACCGGGGAAAATCTGCGAAATACAATGTCCTGCATCTGCATGGGGAATTTATGAGCAGTTGTATCATTGTTACAGACACTTCGGTTTTGAAATCAGCAGTTTTCCCAAAAGCCTGTCTGAAAGTTTTTCAGATGCTTTGACGCAACATATAGGGAAACCTCCGTTGATTCATCATCTTATTGATCATTCCTCCATTCCGCATGATGTCAGATTTTTTCTGCAGCAGACGCGGAAACACGGGTTGAAATATTTTACGTATGACAGGGGGATAACGCCTTATAACTGCAATTTTATCAGAGCGCATATCTTTGTAGGGCTTTGGACGGAAAACTATGCTTCGGATCGATTGGCTTGCTATAAAGCCGGAAAGCTGAAATACGACCTGCCTCCAATCATCCTGTTTGATGAAAAAATGCTCTATATGCTTCCCTTCTGGCATAAAACAAGGCATTATTATTCAGATCAGATTCGGGAACTGTTTCCTTATACACAACTTATCACCTGAAGGTGTTGTTCTTGAAGATGGGACAAAAAAATCAGCCCTCGAAGACTTATGCAACCTTTCACAAAAGCAGAGGAATTATTATATCAAATACGCAAGCAGCGATTTTTTGATTAAATGGGGGAGCAAAGGTGTATATTTTATGGGAAATTATTCCCGGATCAAGTGCAAAGAATTTCTTGATAATATTGCAAAGGAGTATTGCAGAAAACGATATTGGGACTATCCAGAAAGGGATGTTTCCCATGGAGGAAAGCGCGTCTTTTATGTATGCAGGGATAAAAATATAAAGGATTCAAAGCTATATTCCAAATTCAGTGGATTTTACGGGCCGAAAGGACTGATGGGGGTTATGGTCATGCAGTTGATTTTCACAAGGTAAAATCTCATGGAACTTAAAGAAAAACTTTAATTTTATTAACATTTAATTCGCATCATTCCATAGATCGCAAAGGAAACTTTTTAAAGTAAACTTAAAACGCATTATTAAACAAAATCATGACCAACAGTGAATTTCAGTGTATTGCAAACTAAGTTTTTTTAAAAAATTTAGTTTGTTAAACATACAGTTATTCTATAAAAAACTAAATTGCTTATATTGTAGTTTATTCTAGAAAAGAATATCCGACAAAGCAGCACAAACTGGAAGCTTATGTTGCTTTGAAAGACCCCGGATCTTAGGGTATGTTCTTTTCCGTAAATCACCCATGGTTCTAAGCTGACATTTCGCCACAGACAGCGGGAATGAAGATGGGTGACAACTTTGAAAAGTTGTCACATCCTGCTGGAACCAGCCAGCCGGGTTCATTCCGGAGAGATCAGTTTCATTAAATTCAGAATTATCATAGAAATATCAACAGAACCTGAGTATGTTATTATGTACCCGGTCAGAATTTCCTGGCATTTAAGAATCTGATTTTTCTGGTGAAAATCAGGTTGTTCATGCAGGTGAATCCCGCGGCATTCCGGAAATATGACCGGGTACTTGCAAAAATTTATTTTTTATGTATCATCATTTCGCGAGCAGGAATGATTGTGTGGGGCGTAACATGATTTATAAATTTATAAGGAGGATTGTATGAAGTTTGATCGCAGAAACGGTATAATATCTCTCAGTGTGCTGATGATATTTTTTGCAATTTTTCTGCCGCTCTCAGCAGATGCAGAAAATAAGAAAATCTATCGGATAGGATATTCTTGAGGTTGCGCCTTACTGGATATTTTCGTATGAAATTGAGGCGATTAAAAAAGCATTCGCTGAAATGATGGAAAGACAGAATCGAATCTCTCGGATAAGCTTCTTTCAGTCCGGGCCGTGAAGAAGATAAAAAGCCATTGCGGACGAAACGTGCGGAAGAACTGATGGCACGAAAGGATATTGATCTCATTATTTCGGCTAGAACAGATACTGCAACTGTTTTTCTTAAAAGTCAATAACGGAAAAACTCCGATAGTTGCCATTTCTGTCAGTGATCCCATAAAATCCAAATTTGTTTTGAATGAACAGGATTCAGGAATTGACAATTTCACTGTCCGCATTGTGCCGAACCAGTTCAAACGCATGTTTGAAATTTTCCATGATAGGGCAGGATTCAAAAAACTCGGTATTGATGATTGGGATACAGAAAACGGGAAAAAATACACCAATCTTGACGATGCTCATCTTGTTGCCAAAGAGCGGGGATTTGAGATAATCGAGTACAACAAAGTCATGAATCAGGAAAGGGGAAGACTGTCTCAGGGATCAGGAACTGTTTCGGCAAAGATAGACGCTTTTTTTATCCTCGCTCTGAACTGTTTGACTGGAAAGCAAGTGATGGTAATGTCTGCTGGATTTTCTGAGCGAGAAAAAAATCCCCAGTTTTGCCAGAAATGGAACAAGAGATGTCAAGGCAGGCGCGCTGATGGGATTTTCCACGGTTGATTTTTCCAGCAGAGGAAAATTTGTTGCGGATAAAATCGTAAAGATTCTGCAGGGCGAAAAACCCCGGTCTCTGCCCATGGTGGACAATGCCATTCCCAAAATATCCTTCAATCTGCATGTGGCTGAAAAGATCGGATTCAATCCGCCCTTTGACATCTTGGCTGCTTCCGATGAACTGTTTCAGGAAATCACACTGCCGGAAGATCGGCTGGTCAAGTGACGGAAAACTGGCAAACGAAAGTTTTTGTGTATTTTAAGAACCGGGTTTTTTTGGAAAAACCCGGTTCTTGCAAAACTCAGGTCTGAACGCCTTCCGAAGTTTCCCAGACTTGGGAAGTCTTTATAACATCTGAAAGTTCCGGTGACTTATCTTATGATGAAAAAACTCAGACTCGGCACCCGCCTGAACATCTCTTTCGGACTTGTTCTGTTCGTTCCCATGATTATTGCCACAGTCTTCTCCATTGTGTATTACAGCCACAAAATTGAACAGGAAGCTGTCAACACAATAACTTCAGAACTGAAGATCGCCGAGCTGATCTACCGGAACGCACTTGAGGAAATGAAAAACCTTGCTGATGCCTACTCTCAGAAAAAAGAAGTCACAGTGCTGCTTGGATATAATGTGGGAGAAAAGCTGGGGGCGGAACTGAACAGGTCGGCTCAAAGTGATCATATTGACATGATCACGATAACAGACGCATCCAATGCCGTCATGGTGCGTTCCCATGCGCCGCTCAAGATCAATGAACCTTATCTGCAAAAACCTTATACCGCTGAAGTGCTTTCCGGCAAATCCTTGGGGTTCACAGAAATTCTCGATCTCAGTGAACTGAAGGAGGAAGGTCTTGCCGGTCTTGCAAATGATTTGAATTTTCTTTCAAAAAATGCCTCAGTGATTACCCTGACCGGCACGGCACCGGTATATGACCGGAACAGGAGCACTGTCATCGGGACAATCATTGTCCGCCGCATACTCAACAACAAACCGGATCCCATACAGCACATCACCCAATCTCTCAATGTCAGCGCTGCCCTGAGCATGAAGGAACAGATTATCCAGACTTCCGGGGAGCGATCCGGTGCAGAAGGAGTGAAACCTTTTATTCCCCCGCGGGTTGACATGGCCAGAATGCTTGAACAAAATACCATTTTCAATGTCAAAGACATGCACAAAGGAGGAAGCATTTCCGCAGGTCTGCCGGTAAGAGATTACAGCGGCACACCGGTCGGGCTCCTGATGGTGCAAAGCGGTGTGGAATCCTACCTGCAGACCCGCAATACGGCTGTTGTCACGCTTCTGAGCATATTTGTCATCGGACTGATTCTTGCCTTCAGCATCAAAACCATCATTGGCCGGGATATTGTAATCCCGGTGCAGAAGCTCAGGGAAGAGGCGGAAAAAATCAGGGCCGGAGAATACGGGCATACCCTTGAGGTGCGCTCCGGGGATGAAATCGGGGAACTGACCGAATCCTTCAACACCATGTCTCAGGAACTGCGGGAATATGACCGGCAGCTCCGGGAACACAATCTGCAGCTTGAAGAACGGGTCAAAGAGCGCACGGCTGAACTGCAGATTGCCAATCAGCAGCTTATCAGCGCAAACACGGCTCTGGAGGATACTTTGGAAAGACTCAATCCGGGGGTGTCAAAGCTGATTGGCAACAACCGGCAGCAACTGGGTCTGGTGTATGCAACCGAACTGGTGGCAGATGTATGCACTTACACCAAACTCAACATGATTTTGGGCGAAACCCTGATGGGCGAGTTTATGCGAAAATTTTTCAGGGAAAGCCATAAACTTCTGGCCCAGTATCGCGGCATGTTTGACAAAACAGTCGGGGATCAGATCGTTGCGATTTTCGGAATGCCCAAAGACGATTCTCCGGCCAGCCCGATTCATCCCTTTGATGCGGTTGCCTGCGCGCTGAAACTCATCAGGGCCGCAGAAGCCATCAACACGATTATGCAGTCGGCCATTCAGGACAATTACACGGCAATCATCAATCGTCATAATTCCTTATCTGACGAAGACCGCAAAAGCATCCGGATTGAGGATTTGAAATTCCAGTGCCGCATCGGCATCAACACCTCAGATCCGGACAGCAGCAGAGAAATCGATCGGATGCGGATGGTGATGATGGGAGCCGAGACCTACGTGGATTATACAGCCCAGGGCGGTGCAGTGATTTATGCGTTCCGTCTGGAAAGCAGCGGAACTCCGGGACATATCCATATCGGAGAAAATACCAAACAGATGGTCTCCCATGTGTATCAGCTTGAAGAGCTGCCCCAGATTACCCTGAAGGGGCTGGGGGTTCAGACCGGGTACCGCGTCATCGGGTCTCAGTCTGTGTTTGAAAATATTTATCCCAAAACAAAGTTTTACAAACTCTATTGCAACAACATTCCGCCAATGCTTTCTTTTCTGATGAACAGCATCATTGTGGGAAAAATTCAGATCAAAGAGGTCATCAAAATCAATGAATATCTGGATGTGGACATTCCCTATCTGGAGCATCTGGCAGGGGTGTACAATCTCTGCATGGCACGGGCGCTGTTTGCCTGTGCTGTCGCGGAATATGTGAAGATGGATGAGGAAAGACGCAATGCCATTGTTTTTGCTTCCTTATGGCACAATGTCTGCGCGCTGATTCCGGATTCCCAGTCCTTTTATCTCTCTGATGTGAAAACGCAGATTCCGGAAAACATAAATGCGGATCTTGCGGAAAAAATTCTGACAGACATACAGCATCCGAGTGCCGAAACACCCGATGCAGGCATTATTCTGGCTGCAAATCTGTTTGATCATAAAGTTTTTGACAGAACCTGCCTGCAGAACCGAAGCAGTGACATCATATCGGCAAAAGAGACGCTGGCTTTGATGAAACTGGAAGACAAATGGGATCCTGCCATGCTGTCCGCGTTTGAAGCCCTGCTGATTGCCGCAGAAAAGGCTGCCGAATCTCCGGAAATCCATGCTGATGCAGCGGATATTCCGACTCTGCCCAACGATCCGAATCTGCTTGCAAAGATGATTGAAAAAACATTTTCCCCGCAGCAGCGGAAAGAACTTGTTTCAAAGCTTGGGCAGACTGCCGTTTTTTGAGAAAAGCCTGTTCTGCGGATGGTCTTTTGACAGCAGGCCAATGCTGCGCAATTCATTCCGGAACTGTCACGGATTTATCAGATTCAGTCTGTTCACAAAATCATGTGCCTGCGTATTTTCTTTGAACTGATGTTTCTGATGGATTCGATACACCTTTCCAACTGCCCTGTGCCATGCGGAATTCCTGTTTTCCTCCAAAAAAATCTCATAACTTTTCTTCAGCTCCGGGTTCATCTTTTTGGATTCCCAGTCAAACACAGGGGAATTGTCCAGCCCGGCCAGATAAACATGGAGCAGCCATTTCAGTTCCGGCTCAATGATTGTTTTTGTTTCCTGAAGGTTCGGATACCTGGTGGCAAATTCCTCAAAACGGATGATTCTCTTTCTCAGTTCATCCCAGGGGATGACCAGACCTCCATCCATGACAACATCCTGTTTTGATTCTTCCTTCATAAACACAAGATATTTGTTTGCATCCACAGGCCAGTCGCGCAGCATATCGCACAAAAAATCAAAATCCTGTCTGAGATCCCATCCGCCTTCCCCATCAGGTGCGATTTTTATCCCGCATTTCGCATACCGGATGAATTCTTCCAGTTCAGCGGCATACTGTTTCCGGACAAGCTCTTTCCTTTCCTGCTCCATCCTGTCAAATCCCCGCAGAGGATTGCTGTAATTTCCATCCGCAATTTCGTAAAATTCAGACAAAAAATGCAGAAATTTTTCTTTGGAAAAAAACTGTCCCCTGCTTTCCTCTAAGACTTTGTCATAGAATTCCATGAAGAAACGGAACCCATCCTGCACATATTTGTCATTTTTTGGAAATGATTTGTGAAATTCCTCCCTGGCGGCAAGAATGCTTTCTTTCTGTGATGTTTTCAGGTTTGCAAGGGCCTTCCTGTATGCTGTCATGCTGTCAGATGACTGTGACTCCTTTCCCAATGCCAAACCCGTCAGAAGGATGATCAGGAGAAAGGACGCGGTGACACCAAAACCTGCTATTTCGTATCTTATTGACATCTTTTTTTCCTCACAAAGATAAGGTATAACTGTTTATAATAATTTTTTCATTATGAATCAGAATTGACCGGAATTTCGGGAGGCCGATTTTTTCCTGCATCGGTTTGATTTCAGAATCTCAAATCAGGAGATGAATGTCAACAGGTTTATTCTGAACAGTATTTCGTTATGCTTGCAGATATACACTTGGCAAATGAAAAACAGGAATGGGACCCAAAGGGATAATTAAAGAAAAAGAGTTTTTTAAACTGACTGATTTGTGTCCTTTGCGGTCAAAGGTTAAAGGAAAGCATGGTTTCAAAGGCGAACCGGTATAAGTCAAAATTGACCGGTCGGCAGAAAGGATTGGAATCCCAATCTGTTCAAACAGAAAGAGTTCAAAGTGAATCTGTTTCCTTTTATTATAATATCCTGTGTGCTCAGAGATTCACCACCTGATCCGCGACCTGCATGGAGGTGACAATATCCAGCATATTGGTGGTTTCGCCCACTGCTTTCCGGTCCAGCAGGTTGAAATGGGTAAGACAGGTTCCGCAGACCAGAATGCTGATGCCCTTTTGCGACAATTCATTGAGATCATCCAGTGCAGGGGAACCCTGTATGCAGAGTTTTACCCCGTTGTTCACAAACACCAGACGCCAGAGATCCGGCCCCATTTCTTTGAGGGTTTTGACAAAACTGAGCATCAGCTTCTTTCCCAGATCATCATCGCCGAATCCCATGCGATCAGTGGGAATCACAATCAGAATCTTTTCTTTCCGGTTCCGGTTTTTTCTTCGAGTTTCCGGCAGGGCTGATGCCTCTGCCTTTTCCGGTGATGTGAAAATTTCCCTCTTTTTCTTCCACGGAAATGTCAAACTGCCTTGATTCCAGAAAAAGGGACACATTCTCTTTGGAGGCTTTGCTGTCCACAATGATTTTCAGCACATCGGCTTTCTCATTCTCAATCGCGGCTTTTGTCATCAGCACCGGAGCCGGACAGGCCAGCCCTCTGGCATCAATTTCTTTCATATCTGATCTCCTTATCAGAAAGCAGAACAAGCTTCCAGTTTGTGACTTGGCACATGAAAACAAGCTGGAAATTTGTTCCACTTTGCCTGACATTGACTATGAAAACAAGCTGGAAACTTGTTCTACTCTATCTTGATGATCTCTCTGTTTTCCTGCAAACTTCGCCAATCTCAGCGGCTGCTATACCCTTTTGCCGCAGGGTCTGCAAAAGGTCTTTCGCTTTTTCCGGAGCCACACAGATGAGCAAGCCCCCGGAAGTCTGGGGATCAAAAAGCAGATACGGCATAATTTTGTTGGGTTTTCCTGAAAATTCAAGCATTTTTTCCCGAAATTCCAGATTCCGGTAGGCTCCGGCCGGAATCAGCCCCATAGACGCAAATTCCACTGCTTCCGGGATAAGGGGAACCTGATTGGCAAAAATGCGCACACCGCAGCCTGATCCTTCCCACCATTTCAGCCAGATGTCCCAGCAGACCGAAGCCTGTGATGTCGGTGCAGGCATGAACCGGAAAATCCTGCATGATTTCGGCAGCCTTTTGTTGAGTTCCGCCATAAGCCGGATGACAGTGTTCTGCAACCGTTTCCGCCACCAGTCCGGCTTTCATACAGGGACCAGAATGCCGGTTCCCAGAGGTTTGGTGAGGATGAGGCGGTCACCGGGTCGGAGATTTTTTTGCAGAGAATGCGGTCCGATGAATGAAACCTAGACAGACAGCCCGTATTTGAGTTCCCCTGTCCTCAATGCTGTAGTCCGCCCACCAGCACCACCCCGGCTTCCCGCATTTTGTCCAGTCCGGCTTCCAGAATGCTGCGCAACACGGACAGATCCATTTTTCCCAGCGGAAAGGCCACCAGATTCATGGCGGTTTTGGGGCACGCCGCCCATTGCATACACATCACTTAACGCGTTGGCTGCCGCGATCTGGCCGAAAGAAAAAGGATCATCCGTGACCGGTGTGAAAAAATCCACAGTCTGAATGATGGCGATTTCATCCGTCACCCGGTAAACGCCCGCGTCATCAGCTCTGTCCAAACCCACCAGCAGATTTTCATCTGTGGGAAAGGAAAGCCCGCACAATGCCCTGTCCAGGTCCCCTGGAGGCAGTTTGGATGCTCAGCCGGAACCGCTGATGTTTTCCGTAAGTTTTACAGGCTTGTCTGTCATGAATCTGATTCCTTTCCAAAAGGGCACGAGAGTTCTATGGCTTCATATCCATGATGATCTCCGCACAAAGGACAGGGAGAGGTCAGCCGGACTTTGGCTTCCAGTTTTCTGCTGCCGTCCGTGCCTGTGACAACGCCCCGGTTTTCCGCAATGCAGAATGCCCCGGTTTCAAACACCTGCCCGCTTTTGGGCATACAAAGACAAATTTCATGAATTATCCGATCTTTCAGAAGTCAAAACCTGCTCTGCGCATCCCTGTCATATTGACAAAAGCCGGTATCCACAACTGTTTGACATCAATGGATTCAGGCTTTCTCCGGAATCATGACGAAAGGGACTGGTTTTCTGATTTTTGAATAAGTGGGTTGTCAAACAAACTCTTTCTCATTCAGTCCCGTTCAGAAAGATATGTGAAGGAGTGCCAAACTTTCAGTTTGGACTCAATGGTCCGTCAAAAAGTTCTTTCATATTAAGGAGTTGACAACTTTCAGAAAATTGTCAAATCTGTCCTGTCCTGAGCAAAGAAACTTATTTGACAGACCAATAAGTTTAAGAAAGGAATTTATATCATCAGGCAGGAACAAAGGCAAATTTCAATTTTCAATAGGTCAATTGCTGAATGATAGATATTTTCAATCTCAAATTCCGGAGTGCAACTGTCTGTTCACAGTATGTCATGTCCGCAGCCTCTCTTTGAAATAAGGGGCTTGCCTTGACAAACACTGTGCAGGCAGGCATTCCGGACAAAATCTTCCCGGTCCGTGTTTCTGTGGAAATCATACCGATTCTCTTTTGAAACCATACGTTGCGGAAGGCAATGCCGATTCTCCTCAGATTCTGCACAGTGCTTTCTGTTTTTTTTTGTGTCCTTTGTGTCCTTTGTGCCCTCTTTGTGTCCTTTGTGGTAAAAAAAGTATGGTTTCAAAGGAGAATCGGTATTATATCTTAAAAATCCATGCGTTGGGTATATACAGATTTCCTCCCCCAAAAAAACAGAAACAGAGTTGCGCATATTCCGGAAAAGGCGGACAGGGACTGCCGGAGAATGCGCAGAGGCAAAACAGTATGAAACAGATTCTTTGCCCCTCATATTATTTTTTCAATTGCTTTTATCGCAAACTTGATTGTATAATTGAATCTTTTATTAAAATATGCCCCATGAAACGCGCAGGCATTTTGAATACTTTGATTTTTATATAAAGGACAGGTTATGCCAACTGACACAGAAAAGGAATATCTGATCAAGGCTCTGGAGGTTTTCAAACGCAAGATTCTGGTCATTTCATCGGATTTCACGATTCTGGCCGCAAACGGAGATTTCAACGGAATGCAGGAGCGGATTATTGTGGGAGAAAAATGCTACAGGGTGCTCTACAATCTTTCCTGCCCCTGTGAAGACTGCCCCGCGGAGGAAGTGAAGATCAGCGGCAAACCCATGACAATGCGTCCCCAGTCCCGGTATGTGGAACCGGAAAAACCTTCCTGTCTGTATTCCTATCCCATCTGCACGGGAAAGCATATGGATGCCATTGTTATGCTTGATTTTGAGATTCCGACCATGGAGGGGCTGGAAGAAAGGCTCCGGTATTCCAATGCTTTTCTCAAAAATCTGATTCTCAGCTCGGTAGACGGTGTTGTGGCAGCGGACAGGACAGGAAAAATACTTATATTCAATGAAGCTGCAAAGGAAATCTCCGGATATTATGAGAATGAGGCTGTCAACAGGGTGAATATCCGGGACATTTATGCCAGGGATGGCGAAGCATACAGAATTATGCAGAAACTGCGTGAAAACAACGGGAAACTCAAAGCCTACCAGGTGGATGTGCGATGCAGGGACGGATCTTCGGTTCCCATCAGTCTGAATGCGGCCATTGTCTATGAAGGAGAAAAAGAGGTGGCAACGGTCGGTTTTTTTCATGACATGCGCAAAACTATCCGGATGAAAAAGGAACTGGAAAAGACCCAGATTCAACTGCTGCAGGCTGAAAAAATGGCAGCCATGGGAAAACTGGCCGCCGGTGTGGCCCACCAGCTCAACAATCCTCTGGGCGGCATTATCCTTTTTGCCAAACTGATGATGGAGGAATACGATCTGCCGGAAGGGGCAAAAGATGATCTGCAGTGCATTCTCCGGGATGCACAGCGATGCAGTGACACGGTAAAGGAACTGCTGGAATTTGCCCGCCAGCCCCGGCAGAACATTCGCATCAATGATATGAACACCGCTCTGTCAAGAACTCTTTTTCTGCTGGAAAACCAGACGCTTTTTCACAATATCACCATCAAGAGGCTTTTTGCTGAAAATCTTCCGGGGATTCCGGCAGATATCCGGCAAATCAACCATATGTTCATGAACATCATTCTCAACGCTGCCGAGGCCATGGGAGGAAAGGGGGTGCTTACGGTGGAAACCCGTCTTTCTGCTGATGGAGAGCATGTCTGCATTGAGATATCCGATACCGGGCCGGGCATGCCGGAAAATGTGCTGTCTCATATTTTTGAACCCTTTTTTACCACCAAGGAGGCCGGAAAAGGAACCGGTCTGGGACTGAGCATGGTTTACGGAATTGTGGAAAATCACGGAGGCAAAATCACAGCCAGAAGCAAGCCCGGACAGGGAACCGTTTTTCTTGTGGAGCTGCCGGTAAATCCGAAAGTGAAAAAGGAAGGGGAAAATGAAGGAAGATAAAGATACAGATACGCGTATCCTGATAGTGGATGATGAGCAGGATATCCGGGAAGGATCCCGGCGGATTATTTCCCGCATGGGCTGTGAGGTTTCAACGGCCTCCCGCGGTGATGAGGCTCTGGAAATTTTGGAAAAAGAAGAATTTTCCATTATGCTGCTGGATCTGAAGATGCCGGGCCTGGACGGCATGGAGGTTCTCCGGCATGTGAAGGAAAAGTATCCGGAAATCCTTGTGATTATCATTACCGGTTTTGCCACTGTGGAAACAGCCATCGAGGCCATGAAACAGGGAGCCTATGATTTCATCCCCAAACCCTTTGAGCCGGATCATCTGCGCATTGTTGTGGGCCGTGCCAGAGAAAAAATGCGTCTGCTCCGGGAAGCAGAAGCCATGGTCCGGGAACAGGAACGCACCCTCAGCTTTCTGCACACGGAAAAAAGCCGGATACGAACCATTGTGGAATCCCTGCCTGCGGGGGTGGCCTTTACGGACACAGAAGGCCGTGTGGGGCTGATGAATCCGTCTTTTCTGCAGCATTTTGGTCTGAGTCCGGATACCGAACCGGGAAAACCTGTTGAGGAATATGTCAAAAATGAAAAATTCTGCCGTTTTGTCAGGGAGATATCCTCTGGGAGATACCCCAATTCCGATACGGTTCCCACCTGTGAAATAGGACTTCCCGGCGGCAAATTTCTTATGGCCAGAGGACGGCCTGTGCTGGGGGAGGATGGGGCATGCCTGGGTGCGGCTGTGAATGTTGCGGACATTACGGGACTCAAGGAACTGGATCGGGTAAAATCCGAGTTTGTGGCCAAGGTTTCCCATGAACTGCGCTCCCCCCTGTCCACCATCCATGAGCAGTTGGCAATGGTCATCAAGGATATGGTGGATGAGGAGGGATCACGGGAGGATCAGTACATTCTGTCCAGGGCAAAGGAAAAAACCCAGGGACTGATCTCCCTGATTGGCGATTTGCTGGATCTGTCCCGCATTGAAGCCGGGGTGGCCTTTCATGAGGCAAAACCGGTTTGCATTGAAGAAATGCTGAAAAATATTACAGAATTCATGAAAGCCCGGACAAAGGCAAAAGAGCAGAGCCTGGTGCTTGAACTTCCCTCTTCTCCCATGCCCCTGTTCACGGCTGATCCGGTTGCAATGGAAAGCATTTTCGGCAACCTGATTTCCAATGCTGTCAACTATACACCCGAACGCGGTTCAATCCTTGTAAAGGCGGATGTTGAGGGGGATCGCATCCGCATTCAGGTCAAAGATAACGGTTTCGGCATTGAAAACGGCATCAGGAAAGGATCTTTGAGCGCTTTTTCCGGGTCAAGGATGAAAACACACGGTTTATTACCGGCACAGGGCTGGGACTGCCCATTGTCAAAAGTCTGGTTGATGAGCTGGGCGGAAGCATTGAAGTGGAAAGCGAACCGGGCAAAGGAAGCGCTTTGCGGTATGGCTGCCGGTCAATGGGAAAAAACTTCAGGAACAGCAATGAGAAAGCGGATTTTTTTATGAAAAAGAACCCTTTGCAGCAAATCAGAAATATCGGTATCATCGCGCATATTGACGCGGGCAAGACCACCGTAAGCGAACGGATCCTGTATTATACAGGGAAATCCCACAAACTGGGAGAGGTGCATGACGGTGAGGCCGTGATGGACTGGATGACAGATGAGCAGGAGCGGGGCATTACCATCACTTCAGCCGTAACCACCTGCCAGTGGAAGGGATGTGACATTCAGTTGATCGATACGCCCGGTCATGTGGATTTCACCATTGAGGTGGAGCGTTCCCTGCGCGTGCTGGATGGCGCTGTGGGCGTGTTCTGCGCGGTGGGCGGTGTGGAACCCCAGTCAGAAACCGTGTGGCGCCAGGCAGACAAATACCACGTGCCCAAAATGGCCTTTGTCAACAAAATGGATCGCATCGGCGCTGATTTTTTCAACACGGTTCAGATGATGCGCGACCGGCTGCAGGCCAATCCCCTGATTATCCAACTGCCGTCAGGAGAGGGCGACCGTTTTTCCGGTGTCATTGACCTGATCCGCATGAAGGAAATTGTCTGGGACAGTGATGACAAGAGTGCCACTATGCAGATCGGGAGATACCGGGACAGTATGCGGATCAGGCCGGGGAATACCGGGAAAAACTGCTGGAAACCCTGGCCGAGGCTGACGATGAGGTCATGGAACTGTATCTGGCGGAACAGCCGGTTTCCGAGGAGCAGATTCTGGATGCCATCCGCAGAGCCACCATCTCTCTGAAACTGGTGCCGGTCATGTGCGGCACTGCGCTGCGCAACAAGGGAATTCAGCCGCTGCTGGATGCCATTGTGCGTTTTCTGCCCAGTCCTCTGGAAGTCCCCCCCATCCGGGGAACCGATCCTGTCACCCATGAAGTCATTGAATGCCATCCCAGGGACAAAGATCCTTTGGCAGCTCTGATCTTCAAGGTTTCCATGATCGAAGGCAGAAAACTCTCCTTTGTCCGGGTCTACAGCGGACGGATCAACGCAGGAGAGGATGTCTATAACCCCTCTTTGGGAAAGAAAGAAAAGCTTTCCCGGATTCTGCGGATGCATGCCAACAAACGGGAGCGCATTGAGGTGGCCGGTCCGGGCAGCATTGTGGGCGTGGTGGGGCTCAAGAATTCCGGAACCGGGGAAACCCTGTGCTCTGCGGACAAACCGGTTCTGCTGGAAAGAATGGAATTTTATGAACCGGTCATCTCCCTTGCCATTGAGCCCAAAACCCATTCGGATCAGGACAAGCTGGAAGATGTGCTGGGAAAATTTCTGGAAGAGGACCCAACGCTCAGGGTTCGCACAGATGAGGAAACCGGCCAGACCATCCTGTCGGGCATGGGCGAACTGCATCTGGAGGTGATCATCAGCCGGATGCAGCGGGAGTTTTCCACCAGTGTGAATGTGGGCAAACCCCAGGTGGTTTACCGGGAAAGCATTGCGCGGGAAGCCGAAGGCCGGGCTGTGTTTGACAGGGATGTGGCCGGACAGCACCATTTCGGAGAAGTGGTGCTCACACTCAAACCCCTTTCCCGCGGCACAGGAAACCGTTTCCGTTCCGAGGTTACGGCAGAGCAGATTCCGGATAGTTACATTCCCGCAGTGGAAGCCGGGGTCATGGAATCTCTGGGCAGCGGCTCCCTGATGGGTTATCCTGTGGTGGATACCGAGGTGGTTCTGACAGGCGGCTCCTTCCGGGAATCCCAAGGCACGGAACTGGCCTACCGGGTCAGTGCCTCCATGGCCTGCAAAGAGGCGCTGGCAGCCGGGGAACCTTATCTGCTCGATCCCATTATGAAGGTGGAAATATTTGTGCCGGAAGCCTTTGTGGGGGATGTGATCGGAGACATCAGTTCCCGCAGCGGAAAGATTGGCGCAATAGAGGCCCAGCGGGGACTGCAGGTGATACGTGCCACGGTTCCATTGGCGAAAATGTTCGGTTATTCCACTTCCCTGCGTTCAGCCACCCAGGGACGCGCCACCTTTACCATGCACTTTTCCCATTTTGACCGAAGCTGAACCGGGGCAGGCTGAGGGATTTGAACTGTTCTTTGAAGGGAAACAGGAACTTTCTTTTGAGACGGGGACTGTTTCCCTTCTTTTGTCTGAACCCGGATTTACGGGATTAAAGGATTGACCGGGATGAGACAGGCATAAAAAAATCCGGGTAAATCCGTAAATCCTGAGAATCCCGGTTCAGACAGTCAGCAGGATGTTTATGATTCAGGACGATGTGACGTACAGAATTATCGGATGCGCCATGAAGGTTTATAATGTCTTGGGAAGCGGCTTTCAGGAGGTTATCTACCAGTGGGCTTTGGCGATTGAAATGGGGAATCGGGGTCTGAAATTTCTGGGAGCAGGAAATGCCGATTTATTACAGAAGGAGTGGAAATCGGTGAACGCCGTGTTGATTTTCTGGTGGAACAGCGGGTGCTTGTGGAAATCAAGGCGCTGACTGCCTGGAAAATATCCATCTGACCCAGGCTCTCAATTATCTTGAAGCCTTTAGCCTGGAAACCGGACTGCTCATCAATTTTGGTGGGAAAAGCTTGGAGCATAAACGGCTGATGAACCGGAAACGGAAGAGCATTGAAGGATGGAAAGGAAAAATTGAACCCGGATGCCCCTCCTGTCTGAACCGGGATATAGAGGATTAAGGGATTGACCCGGATTAGGCAGGGCGCAATAATCCCGGTAAATCCGGAAATCCTGAGAATCCGGGTTCCATTTGTCTGAACCGGGATTTACGGGATTAAGGGATTGACCGGGATTAGGCAGGGCGCAATAATCCTGGTAAATCCATAAATCCTGAGAATCCGGGTTCAGACAGTATCGGATTCACGGGATGAAAGGATTGACCCGGATTATTGATGGCGCAGATGAAATATCACAAGTCCATCTGTGCCATCCTGATTATCAGCGGTTAAAAATCCCGGTAAATCCCGAAATCCGGGTTAAGACAATACCTGTACAATGCGAAATAAGATGAAAGAGGACGGTATGTTACGTTCATATAAAAAAGAAGGTTTAATCAGAATCCTTGAGGAACTGTCTGATGAACAGTTCGATCAGGTATTTACCTTTGCCTTGTTTGTCAAAGGCCGGAAAGCGGAACTGAAGACAGTTTCCGCTGCCAGGATTGCTTCGCTGAGCGGACTGGTTTCATGGGGAGGAGATGCGGTTGAAGATGCTGAACGGATTTATGAATAAGGCTGTTATTGACACCAATGTGCTTGTTGCAGTGACAGACAGCAATGATAAATGGCATGAAAAAACTCCGGCCCTGCTGGATGCGCTCCGGTTTCAGAATATTGGTATTGTATGGTTTGACTGTGTCATTAATGAAACAATAAGCGTTCTGGCATGGCGGACGGAAGAACAGAAGCGTTCTGGCCAGTTGTCTTCACTGTTGGACTCGTTGAGCCGGATGATACCTCCGGAAGAGATAACCTGGATATCTTCGGAAACCCGGCGTCTGTATGATGACATTCTTGAGCAGATTCTGAAATCAGAGGGAAAACTGAATTTTCATGATGCAATGATGGCTCTTTGCTGCCGTGAATACGGGATAACGCTGATGGTCAGTTTTGATAAAGATTTTGATACTGTCTCATGGCTGAAAAGAGTGGAAAAACCGGATGATATATTGCCTGCATGTCAATTGTCCGGCAGTTGAAGTGCCTGTCTGAGCCGGGATTTACAGGATGAAAGGATTGACCGGGATTATGATTTTACAGATGAAAAATGGCTCTTCAATGAATTTTGCGGAAAATTTTTCTGGATGCCTGCGTTCGCAGGCATGACGTCATTCCGGCGAAAGCCGGAATCCAGAATTCCGCAAAACCCATTGAAGACGCTGAAAAATATCACAAGTCCATCTGTGCCATCCAGATTATCTGCGGTTAAAAAAATCCCGGTAAATCCGGAAATCCTGAGAATCCGGGTTCAGACAATCACAGATTTTTTTCCGTAAACCTGCAAAAAGGCTTTTTCTGATCCTGTCTTCTTCAGACATGTCCCTTTCTTTTCGCAAAAAGGAGAGCATTTTTTCCACATCCGCTTTCCGGGCCGGATCATCCGAAAGTTTCAGCACCTGCCGGAAGTGAAAGATGGCATTTCTGAAATCCCTTTTGTTCCGGCAGTATTTTCCCAGATAATAGTGTGCCCCGGCCATGATGTTTTTGAGATTTGTTTTTGCCGGACTCTGCAAATGCGGTGATTTCTCCGCAGCAAATCCGTCCGCAAATCATGTTCATTGCAACAGCAGTCGGCATTGAAAATCAGGTTGTCAGTCAGAATATCTTTCAATCAGAGCAGGCCGGATAAAAAATCCTTGTAAATTTTCCCCAAAAAAGTTATAATATTTCGTTTTTAAGAAGCGGTTTGCTGAACCGGGTTCCTGGGGGCAACAATTCGGAATCCTTATTTTTCTCTTTTTTTTGAATACTTGTCTCATGCAGTGCAGTCCTTTCAAAAATCAGCAGTCTGCTGATCCACTGTTATCCCTGTGAAAATTGGGCTCCATTAATTTTGACAAGCTGTGGATGCAAATTTTCGCAGGAATGACACATTTGCGGGGATGAGTATTTATTTTGGAATGATTTTATGGGATTATTGTCATCGACGGTTTCCATCACCCGTTACAGAGTGGACGGGAAGATGGAACATCCGCTTATGGAAAATATTGCAAAAGGGCTCAGGGAAAACGTCCTGTCCGAGATTGACAGCGAGCCTGCCGACAAGGCTGTGGGCTGGACTTCCTTTGGCAGTCCCTTTCATCCGGATTTTGAAGGAAACTCCTTTGTAATCGGAACCCAGTTTCTTTTCTCTCTGAGAATTGACAAGAAAAGCATTCCCGCGAAAGTGGTGAAAAAACATCTGGAGATGGAAATTGCCAGACGCCTGAAGGAAAGCGGCAGGGAGCATTTGTCCCGCAATGAAAAACAGGCGGCAAAAGAGCATGTTCTCAATGTTCTCAGTCTCCGCATCCCCGCAACGCCCAGCATCTATGATTTGCTGTGGAGTTACGAAGAAACGAGTCTGTGGTTTTTTTCCACCCAGAAGTCTGCCAATGAGGAACTGGAAACCCTGTTCACCAAATCCTTCGGTCTGACCCTGATCCGACTTTTTCCCTACACCCTTGCGGAACTGGGCTCCGGACTTTCAGAAAGCCAGCGGGAGGCACTGACTGCACTGGAACCGTCCCGTTTTACGGAGTAAATTATGATTGATGTTTCTGTTTCCTATAACCGTTACAAATTTCTGGGATATGAATTTCTCACTTGGCTGTGGTTTCTCATGGAAAATGACCGGGATCTGCTGCGAAAGACTGATCCGGAAATGACCGCTCTGGATGTGGGAAACCGCATTTTGCTGGAAAATACCATCCATGATGCTGTGGAAAGCATTACCATCAAAGGTGATGAGGCCGGGCTGGAGGAGGGCATTCTGGCCCTGAAAAAAGGCGCTGTGGTCACGGAAATCAATCTGGTTTACAAATCCGGGGGACAGGAATGGCGGTTTACCCTCAAAGGCGAAAGTTTCCATCTGGGAAATCTCAAAGTGCCGGAAAGCGGGGTGGTGGAAACAAAGGAGGATATTGAAGGCGCAGTGCTGGAAAAATACTATCTGTATGACAAAATTTTCCGTCTGATCGATGGCCTTTACACTTATTTTCTGAAGCTGCGCATTTCGGCAAAATGGCAGGATGAGGTAATCCCGAAAATGCGCAGGTGGATTGCGGGGTGAGGTTTGGGATGAGTAAAGTGCATATGCGAATGAAGAGTCAGCTTCCGATCAGATTTGACAACTTTCTGAAAGTTGTCAAATCTGATCGGAACATGTCATACGCATCAGAAACCATTTACCAGTTGCTCAATTGAGAATGTTTCATGATAAACCCCATCAGTTTTGAACAGGCCCGTGCGTATCTGAAATCTATGCCGGGATTTGCAGGCCGTTCCCAGATCATTGCCCGGCTCCGTGCTGCCGCAGGAATGCAGGGACCAGGATTTCAGGAAAAGGCGGCAGAAGAACTGCTGAAGGAAACCCGCCCGGAAGAGGCTGTGCCTGAGATTTACAGGGAATACCGTCCCATTGTCAAAGACGGCATCCGTTTTCTCTTTTCCCGTCTTTCATTGGAACGGATTTTCGCCATTACCGCAGATCAGTTGCTGATGAAGCAGGAAGTGCCGGTAACAGAACGACTGATCGCGCTGGCAAAGCAGATTCCCACGCTGCACAAACTCGGCCAGATCATTGCCCGGAACAGGAATACAGATCCGGAGTTCAGAAAATGGCTTATTCAACTGGAAAACGGAATGCACGGAACTGACATTGCCGTCATAACAGAGGGAATCCGGAATGAAATCTGGAATTATCTGGTTCCCTGCAATGTCAGGATTGATGAGCGCATTCTTTCCGAGGCCAGCGTGGGAACGGTGGTGGGTTTTACATGGACTGCCCCGGATACGGGGAAAACCTCGCGCGGGGTGTTCAAGGTGCTGCGGCCCGGCATCCGGGAATATCTCACAGAGGAATTCCGGCTTCTGGATCAGTTGGCCCGCTTTTTTCACCGGAACCGGAAAAACTACCCGCTCCGGGATTTCCGCTTTGTGGAAACCTTTGCAGACATACGGGACGCGCTGCGCGAGGAGATCAATCTGTCCGGTGAACAGACACACCTGCGGCAGGCACAGTGTTTTTATCAGAAAAATGAGGCTGTGCGAATTCCTGCCCTCCTGCCTTTTTCCACCCAGAACATGACAGTCATGGAATTCATGGAAGGGGACAAAATAACGGATATTCCCATGACTGCGGAAGAGCGGAAGCAGTGCGCGGAAAAACTGTTTGAAACCGTAATCTGGCAGCCTCTGTTTTCGCGCGGGGAAAATCCGCTTTTCCACGGAGATCCCCACGCAGGAAACATTTTCGGAACACGGGATGCAAAAGGGCATATTCAGCCGGTTCTTCTGGACTGGAGCCTGACCGGCACGCTTTCCAGAGAACACAGAATGAACATGGTGCGCCTGCATCTGGCCATTCTTCTGGGCAATGAGGATCTGATTTGTGAAATCCTGGAGCTGCTTTCAGAAGAGAATGCCGGAAATGAGGCAGCTCTGCGAATAAAAAGCATTGTGCGGGCTCTCCTGAAAGATTCGGCATACGCGCAATGCGGATTCATGGAAAAAGCCTTTTGGTTCATTGATCAGACAGCCATCCGGGGAATTGTTTTTCCAAAGGATCTGCTGCTGTTCCGCAAAAGCTTTTTTACGCTGGACGGGGTGCTTCACGCGATTGATCCGGATTTCCGCATGGACGCGTGCATCTTCCGGCTGCTGGAAAAAATGTTCATAGAGGAACTGCCCGGCAGATGTATCGGCAGCATCCTTCCCCGGCTGGATCGCCGGGAAAATTACAGAAGTCTGGTATCCAACCGGGATTTGCAGTTGCTGCTTTTTGAATATGTCATGGAACATATGCGCAAAGGCGCAGGTGTCCTTTCAGCGTTCATGGGCGAGTTCTTTCTCCGGGAATGGCAGTGTTTCTGCCGGGAATAAAGAAATTTTTCTGACTTTTTTCAAAAACACCGGTTAAGCAACGGAAAGTTTTCATGTAAAAAACGGCGGACAGCCGTCTGAAAATTCTTCTGCCCCTTGTCCGTTCTTTGTTCTTGAAATCAATGGATTTTTATACCAATTCTCCATTGATCTGAAACATAAGTGTTTCAGGTATAAAATTTTTCAGAAAAACCGGATTTTTCAGAAAATCCGGTTTTTGAACACATGAAAACTTCTTTTGTCTGCTTACAAGTATCTTTTCAATGGGGAATCGGTATTATATCTGAAAATGTATGTCTGCCAAGTTGTTTTCCGTCTCTCTGCCTCCAATTTTGGACAATAGCCATTATTTTTTTACATCCGAATTTCACACAGAAAAAACGCTGTGTGATACCGATTCCCCATTGAAACCATGCTTTCTCCCAGGTTTGCTTTAACCGCAAAGGCCACAAAAAACGGGCAGCACTGTAATAAAATCAGCCGCGAATCGGTATGACTCTGTGATGAGATTTGACAACTTCCGGAAAGTTGTCTGATCTGAAGAAACAGGGAGTTGCGGAACTCTGTGTCATACCAATTCGCCATTGAAAATATGCTTTATGCAAAGCAGTTTTTGCGGAAGACAGCACCAGTTCTCCGGCGATTTTGCAAAAGTTCTGTCAGTTTTCTGTGACCTTTGCGCCCTCTCTGTGTCCTTTGCGGTTAAAAATAACACATGGTTTCAAAGGAGAATCGGTATCACTCTGCGGTTAAAAACAGGCGATCAGCCCACTGCCGATGTACGGACGCTTTTTTGCAAAACAAAGGAAATAATTCTTGAAATCTCATAACTGCTGCTGTATATGACAGTCGGTGCCGCACAATCCGGATCACTTCCGCCTTGCCCGGCACGAACGGTTTTCAATATTTTTGTGATATTTTTTCAGAGGAGATTATGTTATGCGTGTCACAGACTTGTACAAAAGCAAAAAACCTGTTGTTTCAATGGAATTTTTCCCGCCCCGAAATGAGGAGGCCGAAAAATCCTTTGGCGCACTCATTGATAAACTTGCAGAACTCAAACCGGATTACATGTCCATGACCTTTGGTGCAGGCGGATCCACCAGAGACGGTTCCTATCAGAGCGTAAAAAAGATGATGATCGAAAAAAAGCAGCCCACGGTTGCCTATCTGGCCGGTTACGGACTTGGGCCTGAGGAAATAACAGCCGTTCTGGACAAATACAAAGATTTGGGCATTGAAAGCATTTTTGTCATTCGCGGAGACAGACCAAAGGTGGGAGATTTTTCTCCGCATCCCAAAAGCTTTCCTTATGCTGCCGACATGATTTCTTTCATAAAAGACCGGTATGATTTTGCACTGGGCTGCGCGGGATATCCCGAAGGCCATATTGAGGCTGAAAGCCTTGAAAAAGATATTGAATATCTCAAGCGCAAGGTTGACAGCGGCGCGGAATACATTGTCACCCAGTATTTTTACGACAACAGTTATTTTTTTGACTATGTCGGAAAGTGCAGAGCCAAAGGAATCAATGTGCCGATTATTCCGGGAATTATGCCGGTGTATACGGTAAAAATGACACAGATGCTTTCCCGTGTCTGCGGCTCTTCCATTCCGGATGCACTGCAGAGCAGACTCGATGCGGTGAATGCAGACGACAGCAATGCTGTATTAAATCTGGGAACAGACTTTGCAACCGAACAGTGCCGGGGATTGCTGAAGGAAGGGGTTGACGGACTTCATTTTTACACCATGGATCGCAGCAAATCAACGGCAGAAATCCTCAATCGTCTCAAGCAGGAAAAACTGCTGTAACATCCCGGCTTCTGAAACAGGGGGAGTCACAGATGATGATTCCCCCTGTTTTTTCGTTTTTTGGTTTTACCGATGAGCGGTCAGCTTTCTTGCGCTGAACATCGGAAAACAGGCAAAGAGTGGGATACTGTGCAAATTTTCAGCCATGCCTGCTGTTTTCTCCGTGCAGAGCCGCGCCAAGGGCTCCGATCATATCCGGTTCCTCCGGAATGACAGGCTCGGTTTGCAGAGCCTGTGCCAGAAGATGTGCCACACACCGGTTCCGTGCCACTCCGCCTGCAAAAATCAGGGGAAATTCCAGCCCCACCCGCCGGAGCATGTTCACCGTGCGTTTCACCACCGAGGCATGAAGCCCCAAAGCGATATTCTGGGGTTTATGTCCCTGTGCCATCAGGGAAGTGGCCTCAGTTTCGGCAAAAACCGTACACATGCTGCTGATGGAGAGAATCTGATCCCCTTCCATCGCGTAATCTCCAAAATCTGAAACCGGAATCTGGAACACATTTGCCAGATGTTCCAGAAATTTTCCGGTTCCTGCAGCGCACCGGTCATTCATTTCAAATTTTGCCACTTTTCCGCCGGGCATCAGAGAAATGGCTTTGGTATCCTGCCCCCCGATGTCCAGAATGGTGAGCGCCTCCGGATACAGATGCGCAGCGCCCAAGGCATAGGCTTTGATTTCCGTGATGGTATCCACACGAACATTCAGTTCTGATTCTGCCAGCAGATTTCGGCCGTATCCGGTGGCAACAATCCGGTGCGGATAAAAACCGTTGAGCAGTTTTCTCACCTGAGACAGGGGATCAAAAGTGGTCAGGACTTTGTTCTGATGAACCATTTTCTGTCCGTTCATCAGAACCAGTTCCACAGACCGGGAGCCAATGTCAATTCCCGCGATCATTTATCTCACCATTTCCGTAAAAGCCTGCACTCTGGTTTTCAACTGCTCCATGTCTTCCATGCTGTAATCTGTTTCCAGAGAGAGCATGGGAATGCCGATTTCCCGCAAAGCTTTTTCCACTTTGAAAGCCTCATGCCCGTAAGGCTGGCAGAACATGAGCGCGTAATGAATCACACCATCCGCGTTCAGTTCCTTTGCCATTGCCCTGATGTTATCCAGCCGCTCCGTATTGGGAGTGAAACACGCGCAGTCAATTTTCATGTACCGATCACAGATGGCATCGATCATTTCCTCCACAGTCTCACCGGATTCCGCCACCAGATCACGGGTGTTGCGTGTGCCGATGCAGGATTCCTCCCCCACAATGACTGCTCCGGAGCTTTCAATGAGATAAGGCAGTTTCCAGTTGGGAACAGCCATAGGGCAGCCGGAGAGCATCAGCCGGGGCGTTTTTTCCGGCACAATTCCCTCTTTTCTGGCAATGCGTTCCTCCAACTGATCGCAGAGGGTATTGATGCTTTGCGTAAACCGAACCGGATTGTCATAGAAACTGATCTGATTGATGAGCAGTACATCTCTGCCGGAAATGGGTGTTGGAACAGCCGCACGAAGCCGGTTGAGCCGCTGCAAAGCCCGGCGCCGATTGTTGCAGATCTGAATGCCTTTTTTCAGTTTTTCAGCAGTGATGACATTGCCGGTAAGTTTTTCCAGTTCAGTTTTGTAACGCGGCCACCTCAGCCTTCGAATTCCCGGTCACGCGTTTTTCTCTTTGCGGCACTTCCATCCCCATACATGGGAACATATTCGGCAAATGCTTCATATGCCTTTTTCTTTCCGTCACAGGTGGTTTCGCCCACTAATCATATCGCAGGATTCGGTAAAGGGACACAACCCGGGCAAGCTTGAATCCGATAAGGGATTTGATCGGCGCGCAAGGTATTGCGGGAACCAGTTTTTCAGCGTCTTCCCTGCCCGCATACGCGCGCACAGTCCACTGTATGGCACTCTGCGGCCAGAGTCAGTTCTTCGGGAACAAAAGCACTTGAGTTCCCACAATTTTTGCCTTCAGCCTTTGCGTCCTGCGGTTCCTTAATGCGCAGACCATGAGACTTCGTAAAAAGCACAAAATCCAGATATTCCATGCCCTTGAGCCTGCCTTCCTGGCTCATAAAGATATCTCCGTAAAATTTTTCCCAGAACTTCGGCCATTTGCGTCATGCGCGTCCAGATCAGATTGAGTTTTTCCCCACATTTCCCGATAGGGAGCATCTGCCATTGCTTTTCTCCCTGTAAATGTTGAATATTGAATTCCGATCTGCCCTCCAGCCGCGACGCTCTGCGGAGATGGCACATAGTTTTTTACATAATTCACCATTCATTTGGCCAAAGAAATCAAATTGTTTGTCCGAATGGCAGAAGGGAATGAATAGATTTCTTCTGTAAGGCCTGTTTGAAAATGCGATTACGGTGATAATCTTTTGATCATAAGTGGATAGTGGGATTTTTCATGCTGATAATTCCGATAACAGGCTCTTTGGAAGTTTGCGGGGGCGGTAAAACATGTTTTTCAGCATAACTGCCTTTAAACATTTATTTTAATAAGATTAAGGCATGGTCCGGATTCCGGATGCTTTATTGCTTATAAAAAAACTGTAATTATCTTAACTTATCAAAAGAAAACAGTTTTTTCCACCCCACAAACCTACGAGGAACCCATAATTTTATCAGCATGAAAAATCCCATTATCAGAAATTCCATACCATTTTTTATGCACAGGGTCAAATCTTCTGACATACCGATTCTCCTTTGAAACCATGCTTTCTTTAGGCGCAAATATACCGGTTCAGTTGACAGGCACAAGGCACAAGCTGGAAGCTTTGGCGGTATGTTTTTTTCCGTAAATCGACTTAAACCGCAAAGGACACAAAGAGGGCACAAAGGACACAAAAAACGGACAGCACTGTGCAAAATCTGCGGAGAATCGGCCTTGCTTTCCGCAACATATTGTTTCAAAAAAGAATTGTTAACAGACAGTTTGAATGCAGCGAAATGCGGGAATGCCAAAAAAATGCAGCATTTTTTTTATACATCGCCTCAGTGTGTCAGGAAATGAGGTTCCGGGAGAGGAAAAAATTTATGGACGGGTATGTATCCATCTGTTATAGTTCTCAAAGGAATGAGAATTTTTCCGGTTTCCCGATACCCATCAAAAGGAGAAAAAAATGAAAAAGAGAGTTTTTCTGTCTGTGATCATGGTTACGGTTTTGTCAGTTTGCATTTTGGCTCATGCGGAAAATGCCCAAAACAGTGAGGCGGAAAAATACAGGGAGGTGATGCAGATGACCAAAGAGGCTGTAACCCTTCTTTTGGAAAAAGGCAGGGATGGGCTTGCGGAAATCAGCGATCCCAAAGGAAAATGGGTGAAGGGGGATTTGTATGTTTTTGTTTACGGTCTCAAAGGCGCTGAACGGGGCGTGATTATCGGCCATCCCCGTCAGGGGCTGGTGGGCAAAAATTTTCTCCGTGTCCGGGACAGAAACGGAAAGATATTTGCAGCGGAGTTTTTGCGCATAGCGGAAAGTGAAAGCGGAGAGGGCTGGTCAGAATACTGGTGGCCCAGACTGGAAGGGTCTGAACCGGAACCCAAACTGTCTTATATTGCAAATGTTCCCGGAAAGGATATGCTCGCGGGCGTGGGAATCCATGGCGGCCACACGTTGGAGGAAGCCATGAAACTCCTCAATCCCTGAAAATTCTGCACCCTGCTCCGGCCCCGGAAGAAATCATGAAACTTCTCAATCACGGAAAGGAAGGCCATACGGATGAAAACCCTTCGATTCAAGATATGGACCCTGCTTTTCATATCTGTTTCCATCACAGCTTCACTGACAGGGTTCAATTTTTATTCCCTTTATCTGGCATCTGATTTGATTCGGAAAAGCAATGAAGTTCATACTGTCATTGCGGGGACTGCGGAGATGGAATCCCGGAAAAACCGCTTTGTTCTGGAAATGACCAGAAAAACAGCAGATGCAGTGACAGAGGAAATCCGGAACATACGCACACTTGCTCCGGATTCCCTTGCGGCCTTGGATGAATATGCCCGGATATTCAGTGAACTGTCTGCCAGCACCATCCTTCTGAAAGAAAAATTTGCACTTCAGAATCAAAAACTTATGGATTTGTCAGTCCGGATACGGGAAATACTCTTTCTGGTTTCCGAAAAAGAGACTCAGGCCTCCTTTTCCGGGAATTTTATTGATCAGAATGAACTCAACCTGAAGGAATCTGCATTTTATCTGCTGGAAATACTGGAAAAATGGCAACTGGCTGTAACCGGACTGGTTCTTTTCTCCGACAATGCCGGATATGAAAGACAGACGGTCTTCATTGACAAAAACATGGGAACCATTGTGGAAAACTACCGGAACTCCCTTGCACTGGTTCGGGATGATTCCC
The DNA here is from genome assembly GCA_041390465.1 of Desulfobacterales bacterium. Taxonomy (GTDB): domain Bacteria; phylum Desulfobacterota; class Desulfobacteria; order Desulfobacterales; family Desulfococcaceae; genus JAABRU01. The sequence goes on from JAWKPW010000017.1 coordinate 66,094, forward strand.
TGACAGAGATTGGCAGAGAAGTGGAAACCGCGATTGCCGATCAGAAAGCATTTACAGAGGAGATAATCAGGATATGGAAGGAAAGACAGGCATCGGACGAAAAACTGCAGAATCTGTCTTATGATTTGAAAAGCACTGCGGATCTTCTGCTGGAAAAAAATCGGCAGACAACAGCCTCCTCTTTGCAAACCCTTCGGATATGCATCATTATGGCCTCTCTTGTTCTGACTGCTGTGCTCATCGGCGGATTCAGTGTTTTCATTCTCAACATCATCCCCCATACCCGTCAGATTCTTGAAAATGTCAATGCCATCAGAGACGGGGATTTCAGCAGAAGAATTCCGGTGCAGCGCGGGGATGAAATCGGTGATTTGATTCGGGCCTTTCATGATATGGCAGACCGCATCCGGCATGTGTCAGAGGAAATGAA
>JAWKPW010000018.1:0-65209 GCA_041390465.1 Desulfobacterales bacterium
ATATGCGGAAAAAAGAAGCCCATGAAATCCTGAAAATACAGTTCCAGCGCCTCCTTCCACGGGTTGTCGCATTCCAATGCTTTCTCCCCGGCAGACGTTGATACAAAAATTTGGTGACAGCGGGTCAGATCGGCTGACAATGTCATCCCTTCCGGGATTCTGATTTGTTTTTCAGATTTTTTTCTGTAATAATGGCAATCTGTTCGGATTTTTTCCGGCCCGGAGTCAGCGGACAGATCAGCGGATTTGACCCGCTGTCTTTTTGTTTTTTGCCTTTCCTGCTTCCTGACAAAAAAGGGCAAAGGGAAAGATTCCCTTTGCCCTGCCGGAACAGTTCGGATGATCCGGTTCAGGCCAGTTCTGCCATGCGGGAAGCCACAGACTCAAATGCGGCTGTCACCGGTGATTCTTTGTAGACATCCTGATAGCAGGTTCCGGAATCCCCGCAGGCCACCACGTTGGGATCAAAGGGAATCCGTCCCAGGAAATGGATGCCGAAATCCTTTGCGGTTCTTTCCCCTCCGCCCGTGCCAAACATATCAATGGCCTTCCCGCAGTGGGGGCATTGAAAACCGCTCATGTTTTCAATCAGGCCAAAAATATCCATTCCCACGGTTTTGCAGAAATTGATGGATTTCCGCACATCTGCCAGGGAAATCTCCTGGGGTGTGGTCACGATAATGGCTCTGGAATCTGTGACAACCTGTGCCACGCTCAGAGGCTCGTCACCGGTTCCGGGCGGGGAATCAATAAGCAGAAAATCCAGTTTTCCCCATTCCACATCCGCAATAAACTGGCGGATGACCGAATGTTTTACAGGTCCCCGCCAGATAATGGCATCATCCTTGCTCACACTGAGGGATTCAATGGAAACGGCTGACAGGTGTTCCGAATAATTCAACGGGGTCAGTTTGCGCTCCGCATTTACCCCCAGCATTTCATTGCTGATACCCAGCATCCGGGGAACATCCGGGCCATGGATATCCACGTCCATGATTCCTGTCTTAAAGCCTTTTTTCGCAAGAGCCATACCCAGGTTCACCGTGACACTGCTTTTGCCCACACCGCCTTTTCCGCTCATGACAATGAATTTATGGCGGATTTTTTTCAAAGAACCTCTCAGTGCTTCATCCTGCTCATCCTGTTCCTGTTTGCGTTTTGCCGCACTGCAGCTTCCCCCCGTTATCATCTCCATGATCCCCATCTCCTTACTGTTACTGCATGTTTTCCGGATCAGAACGGACCGGACAATATGAAATCAGCAGTCTCTTTCACGGGTTTTGCTGATTTCCCGGTCAGTGCTCTGTCCGTTACGCCTGCATACCTGCCGACTATTCGGCAATTCTGTGAAAATATTCGTGTTTGCATTCCGGGCAGTGTTCGGGTTTGCCCGTACCTTTGGGTTCTTCCCATCTGTGTTTGCACTTTTCGCAGATGAAAATCCGGGTATCCCCATCCACCATCGTATAATTTCCGCCTTCCACATTGATGGCTTTGCCGTTGATAAGCGCATCCGCTATCACCTTTCGGGCCCTCTGGATGATTCGTCCAAAGGTGGCTCTGGAAACGCCCATGCTTCTGCCTGCATCCTCATAGGACATGCCCAGAAGATCGGAAAGCCGGATGGACTCCCGTTCATCCACTGTCAGACAGACTTCCGTGAGATTGGTCATGGGAATGCCTCTGGGTTTGAAGTAACTGATTTCCGGATTAAAGGCTACCACTCGGTTTTTCTTTGGTCTTACCATATATGCTCCTTTTAAAGATATAAAAGATAAGAAATTAATAAGAGAGTAAACTGATAAAGAAGTGTATGCAAGTTATGAGTAATTGTCAATAACTATTTCTCATAAATATGCAGGGTATGGTGAGGCAATGCAGACAATGCGAAGTAAGCGTCAGATTTCCAAAAGATTTGACAACTTTTTTGAAAGTTGCCAAATCCTGCATGAATTCTGTAATGAAGATATAACTGTCTGTTTTTGTTCATTCTGAAAATTTCAACGCTTAATTCGCATAAAGAATATGCAATTTTTTTCCGCCTGCCGGCTCTTCCGCTGTGCGGCATCCCTCATCCCGTCACCCCATCCTGTTTTTTTTATCTCTTGAAGAAAAAACAGAATTCTGATAATTTTGGCAAATCCCGAACGAAAAATTTGGCAGTCCGGGAAGTTCTTAACCGCGCAGGAACAGGCAGGCATCTCTGCGGTCAAGCAGAAAGATTCAGACAGGCAGATGCCTGATCTGTCATGAAAGGAAAAAGAAATGAATATCGGTCAAAACTGGCTGCTGGAAAAAATGATGTATCTGGTTCCCCTGCTTCTGTCCCTTTCCATCCATGAATGGGCCCATGCCTGGGCTGCCTCGCGGCTGGGGGATGACACAGCCAGACATATGGGACGGCTCACCCTCAATCCTCTGGCCCATATTGATCCCATCGGAACCGTTCTGCTGCCCCTTATGGGCGTTCCCTTTGGATGGGCCAAACCGGTTCCCGTCAATCCCCTGCGCTTCCGCCGGGATGTGGATATGGGCAAAGGCGTCATGCTTACGGCCATTGCAGGTCCGGTTTCCAATCTCTGCCTTGCATTTGTCTGCGGGCTGCTGATTTTTGTTTTTTCCCGAATCCTGTCCCTGCACCATCCGCAGACATTCGGCCTTTACATGCTGCTGGAAATCATGGTGTTTATGAATGTGATTCTGGCCGTGTTCAATGCCATTCCGGTTCCGCCTTTGGACGGCAGCCGGGTCATGGAGTATTTTGTGCCGGATCGTTACAGAGATGCCTGGGAGCAGTTCTGCCGCATGGGGCCTCTGGCTCTGATGGCGATCATTATTCTGCCCCAGATAATGGGGTTCAGTCTCATGGCCTGGCCTCTGCGGATTACGAATTATATCCTGCGGATGCTTCACGGTTAGGGGATTTCCGAAAAGGAATGTCCCTGTTGCATTTTCACAGAAACCGCAATGCGGAAGCCATGCGAACAGCAGCCCGGAGCCTCACTCTGTCAGCCCTGAACATTGCGGGCCGGAGTGTCCGCAGGGACGCAAAGGGATTTCACCGGGCCTTCCGGAACATCCGGGGAAAGGTTCACAGGGTGTATCCGGGCAGGACATTTCCGGCCGTGTTGATCTTCCCACGAAATTAACAACAAAATATCAGAGATAACAGGCCAGAAAACGGGTGGGCCGGGAATGAAAAAAATGCAGTTAAAAAATCTTCAACCTCTTTTTCGTTTTATCAGCAAAGGATTAGTGGACAATGCTTCGCTTTTGCCCACTCTAACCGGCTTGCTTTTGTTTTTTGTCAGTTACGATTTCAACTTTTTTTAATACCTTTCCCCTAAAGTCACATCTATCAAATGTCGCCCCAGTCATGACATCTGCATATTCCCCCTGAATACCCAACACGGAGAAAAAGGGCATCACCAAAATAACCAATTGACCTTTTAATGATGATGCCCATTCAGATTCCATCGCAATATTGTCAGCACGGTTTTTAGCTATCAAATAAGAGAATAAGCTGAAGCTACAAATAATAACAAAAAATATTATACAATAGACAATAATTTGCTTCATAATCAATAAGAAATCCTGAATTTCATTCCCATTCGTTTAAAAGCCCGGTTCGCCATTTTGACTGCCCTGTCATTGGAAATGCGTCTGGTCTCACTTCCCAATCGGCCATGTGGTATACCTCTTTCAATCCTGAGTTCCTCTGCCAAGTAATTCATGTGCAAGTTCAACCGACGGCGTAATCCAATGATGTTTTGAGGAATCCGGAACAGTAAGCTGCATGAACATTCGGATCAAAATATATATCAGCACCACCTTCAGGCCGTGGGACAGTGTGTGAACGGCCAAAACAAATTGTCAGTCGGTAAATAGGGGTATATCCTATATAAATTTGGACTGTCAATCAGTTCATCAATATCAGATTCAATGTCTTCATCACCAGCACAAGGAATACGCCATCGAAGCATTCCTTTATCATTAATGGACAAAGTTCCTCTTATAAAATTTTTGAAAGACGGAGAGCTTAAGTTTTCCCCAAAATTGATCATATCGCTGTAAATCCCTGTCAAATAAGGCGTTGTCTGATTTGCTGACCCTAAGAGCCGGTAATCAGAATATTTTTCTTTACATTTGCATTGCATTCTGGTAAATGCGCTTTAAAAAATTCAGAAATGCAAAGGAGAAAAATTGATGAGATTCCATTTTTTCAGAGACACAGTTCTTAATAAAATATATGTGAAATCAAGACTTAAGATGCTTTTTTTCTGGTATCTTCTGTCACTGATGATCGAAACCCGGAAACATTCCCTTTCATTTGCATCCGGACTTTCCGGGATCGGAATTCCGTCATTTGGCAAATTCCTGTGCGGCAATGAAAAAAATGCTGTCTTCAGCATGAATGATCTGTCAAAAAAACAGGCACGTATATATTCGCGTGCATTGAATGCCGCAAAAAAGGCACCGCAAATAATTTTGTTCTTGTTGATGACGTTCTTCGAAAGTACTGCCAGGAGTCTGAAAAGTGAAAATGTGCAGAAATTCAACCACGGGCACGGATTTGTCATCGGGCATCAGTGGACAAATATCATTCTGATTTTTAAAGAAAAAACAGTTCCTCTGCCTCCGATTCCGTTTTACACCAAAATACTGCCGGGAAAAAAATATAATATGCAGAACTTCGCATCAGAGACTTGTTGAATATATTAAAAGTCTGAATTTAAATGAATATATCGGTCCGCATGACAGCAGTGATGTGATCGTGCTGACAGACAGCGGTTTTGATGACAAAAAAAAATACAGAAGGCCGTGCTGAAAAAAGTGGCGGCTAAATACTGCGCACTGAAAAGCAATAGCAGGTGAAATCGAAGCAAAATATGCCAAAAAAATCTAGAAATCGTCAGACTGGGACGGGATTGCAGTTTTTCAAAAAATTCAGAATCTGCCATGGTCAACCGTCCGTATTTTCACGGGAGGTCCGAAAAAGCGGACGGAGTTCCGCATAAGACATGCCAGTTTTTCTCAAAAACCGGGAAAATACGTGCGGTATGCTCCAGATTCAGGAAAAAACGCGACGGACGCCGCAAATTTTTGCTCAGTGACCTGAAAAATGGAGCCCCGTCAGATTCTGATCGCATACAGATTCCGGTGGAAAATTGAAATATTTCACAAGCATATAAAAATGCGCCCGGTTTTGAACAGTAGCAGGAACATTTTCATCAGTCTCATCACATGTTCTGCCTTTATCCGCAGCGTACATGCTGCTGCGAACGGTCTGCCGGGAACAGGTGATGACAGTGACTCTGTCACTGAAAAGCAGGCAAAAGTGCGGCAGATCCTGAAAACAGGGAAAATGCCTGCGTATCATGAGTTGACAAAGATCGGAGGTGCCTGCAGTTAAAAATGAATTAAAATCGGCTCTTACAGATTAGAGATTATGCAAGCAAACCTGGCAGACAAGGGTTTACAGGATTTTAATTAAATTTGGGGAAAAGTTTAAGGGAGGAGTGTATTGTTGTTGTTCTGGGTCCCAATAAGTTGAATATGTAACCCCTCCAGATCACCCCAGTTCACCGGATGCCGTCCACATAGGCATACAGATTCAGCCCGCCTTCCAGGCCGATGGGATCAGGTGTGAGGTAGCGTCCGGTGTCCAGATCCTCAATAGCGTTGCCGATTGTAATGCAGTCGGTTTCTCTGTCATAATACTGGCCGGAAAACGCAGGCTGTTTTCTATGTCCGCAATGAGAATCCGGGCTTCGCCAGGAGCAAATCCGTATTATATGAATTGTTTTTTTCGGCATTGAAGTCAGTTAATCTTCTCTGCGTCAGAATACCACTATCGTAGATTCGTCTGGCCAATTCAAATTTTCTCTCAAAATTTCAACACTAATCTCAAAATCAATATGACAAGACTGCAATGCCTCAAATTCAGACGACAAATCATCAATCTCTTCCATATCACCCGCTGATTCATTTTCAAGAATTATTGTAATTAATATTTTGCTCTCTAATGCAGAGATAGATACCATTCGGTTTGGTGATATTACTCCAAAACAGGCTTGCATCAATATCAAAGCTTGTTGTTGTAAAAATGACATAAACTGATTTTCCTTTTACGGTTTCCAATTAGGATTCATGGGCACAACACTTGGATTTCTTCGTCCCTTTAATCATAAATACATTGGTTGATTGATTTGGAAAACCTGATGAAATATTTGGTAATTGCCTGCAACACCTTCATAACGAACAATGGAGACTTCTTGCTTTGATTTGCCAAGAACTGTAGTTTGCTGGGTAAGGCATCAAGTACATTTTGAGCATCATCAACATTATTTAAAAAGCCACCACCACGATACTCATTTCGTCCAGCTATGTGTCCTGTTAACTTTTGACTAATTTTGCCAGAAATTTCAGCAAAATCATTAACTGCGTTATTTTGAAGTCATCTTTGAAAGACAAGCCATACCCACAGCTCCGATTCCCATGCCGAAATGGATACGTATCCATAATGAACATGAGGTTGTCAGTGCCTGACCCGGCCCACATTCATCAGGATGGGTAAACTGATGCACGGTACGGCGTAACACTGTCCAGTATCCTTTGGCCGATCGTGATTACGGATTGCATCATCATAAGCCGTGCCATCAAACAGATTTACAGGATTGTTTGATACATAAACATACAGATTCAACCCTCCGTCAATCAATCGGATCAGGCGTCAGGTATCTCCCGCTGTCCGGATCATAATACCGGTGCCAGTTGTAATGCAATCCCGCGTTTCACATCAAATACTGCCCCGGAAAGCGCAGGTTGTTCTCAACATCGGCCACAGAACCCGTGCCTCTCCAGAGGGCATGTACCCGGCTTCCCCACCACGGTTCCGGATGCGTCAACGATTTTCTGCGGGGTTCCCAGGTGGTCGTTGAGGAAAATACCAGGCGTCTGTATCTCCGTAAACCTTCATGGCCACGGGTTCGCCGTTGAGGTACACATAATCCGGATCGGGGTTCCAACCCCGTCTGTCTCAGAAATCAGATTTCCGTCATAATCGTAATGATACAGAACGGTTGTGCCATCGGCTGTCTTTTTCACCCCTGCGGCCAGATCCGTCGGCGTATTCCGCAATCACTGCTGATCCCGCCGTGACCCGGATCAACTGACCGTTCTGATTGTAAACAAATGTCCGCACACCGTCCGATGTGATTTTCCCGGTGGCTGTCACTTAACTGTATGCTTTTGCGGTCTGTCCCGTGCTGCCGGAGGATGCGGTTGGTTCCCAGAAGGATAACATATCCGTGGTTCCGGAACGACCGGCGGTCTTGTGATCCCCGCTGATGCCTGTCACATTCCCGGCCCCGTCATATGATTGTATGTCCGGTTCATGACCGTGCCGGCCAGCAATGCCGGGACCTGATACCGCTGATCAAGCTGCAGGTGACGGAAGAGAGGCAATGTCAGCGGCGCGCTGACCGGGCCAGAGAAGTATGCCGCACCGCTGACAAGGCTCTGCCCGTCTGCGGAAATCCCCAGAACCCGTCCCCGTCCTGTCCGCTGATACGTGAGAACCGTTCCCAGAAGGATATGTCGGTGTGTTCAGATCGGCTGTGGCCGCATCATGCCCGTACACCGTCTCAAGGTCAAACTGTCCGCCGTGCGTGTCTCCTGTGTGATCTGTCCCAGCGCATTGTAAACAAAGTGCTTCCGGCCGGATCGCTAACGGAGGTGGAGTCTTCCGATGCCATTGGTTCCGCTGTCGTATCCGTAAGAACATATCCTGCGGTGAATCCGGAAAATATATGTCTGTCAACCGGTTCAGGGCATCATCGACGTATGTCACCGTGATATTGGCGGCATCCGTGCGAGGACCGTATTTCCGGCTTTGTCATCACGTGTATGCGGGTCTGATTAAGGATTACACTCAGCACGTTTCCCGCATCATCGTGAAAGTGTGAACAGTGGCATGCCGGGCATCGTGACTTTTTTTCCAGATTGTCCGCAACATCATATTCCACGGTTTCGGTGATGTTTCCGGGTTTTATCTCGGTCATGCGCCGCAATGCATCATAGACATACGAGTAAGCCTTTCCGTTTCCGTGGAAAGTCAGGCCACATGCATTGCCGTCACTCATCAGATGTTCGCCGCACCCGGATACACAGAACTCTGTGACAGGCGGTTGTGGTCATCCTTGCATAGTCTGTATAAGCCTTCGGGTTCGGCGCTGCCGTGAACATCATATCTTCTCTCCGGTTTCCCTCATGTCATACGCACATGAAATATAATTCCCTGAACTTTGTGCATGATTTTTCCAAATATCCATCGGTGTATTCATATGTGATTTCCGTGATCCGAGACAGGTGATCCCTGTCAGGTTTTTCCGAAACGGTTGTGCGGGCGCCGGTGGTGTTTCGGCCACCGCAGCGTCTTTGGCGGAAGTCATCAATACTCGGTGTCGCCATCAAAATCCGTGATGACACTGTTCGGATCAGTAATCCGGCCCGGTTTTCCGAAGATATTGTAACACTGAAAGATGTGATGGCCGAGTCCGTCAGCATGCTCTGCAGAGATGACCGCCGGGAGCAGGAGTGCTCAGGCGGGTACCGTGTCACGCGACATCGTTGTGACATCAATGCCCGATCGCGTCAGCTGAGCTGTCCCAGGAAAAAGATGTCGTGCGTGCCGAAGCCGTGCCGCTGTTTTCCGTCAGGGTCTGCGAGGTTTCGTTGCGTCTACTCAACCATACTGATCCGTGACGGTTCCGCTGGACCCAGAGGACGGGTCACGGTCAGCGGAAAGCACGCAATCCGGATGCCATGTGAAAGAGGTCACTCTTCTGCGGTGTTCCCTGGCTTCGGTCATGTTAAGAATGTTGCCACGGTCATCATAACGGTAAACGGTTTCGTTTTCTTCCGCATCAGCGAACTTTGACCTGACCTGAAAAGCCGGAATTGTACCGCAAGGTGGCACCGGACGGACTGAAACGCGTTAGAATATCTGCGATCCTGAGATTCATGATTTGGCGATCCGTTTTTATCAGCAGGGTGTGGACCATTTTGTTCACAGCTGTCGGTCAGGGTCCGGGTGATCGGATCGGTGTATTCAATGCTGACGGCCTCTGCTCCTCCGGCATGTGCCGAATATACGGCCCGGAGTCTTCGCATCCTGTTCCCCCATCAACGATGTGCCACCTGTTTCATTGACAATGGCGGTCAGGTTGCGGATATCGTTTCTCCTCATATTTACTGTTGCGGATCTTGATCCGGTTTTGCCGCCTGTGTCAGATTGCCGTCCGCGCATCATAGGTATAGAAAAATCCCCGACCAGGTGGTCAGGACTGCCAGTTTCCCTTCCGGGCTGTATAAGAAAAGATACTCTTTCCCACAAAACCGCAACTGGGAAAGCTGTACCGCTCATGTGATGCGACTTTATATATGCTGTTTCCGTTACAGTCGTTTATCTGTGTCAGTTTTTCCGCCGTGTCAAAGGTCATCTCTTTTCCGTCGGTTCGGTCAGAACATATCCCCCGGTGACAGATGAGGATTTTCCGTATATGGCCGGTTTCCCGGGATATAGTCCCTGGTTCGTCCGGAAAAAACCACACCTTTTTCCCGTCGGCCTGCTGTAAATAATTTCCTGCGGACTGACAGAGATTTTCGGAAAAAGACCCGGTCCCATCGACCTGATATCCGTTTTCCGCACTCCGGCTGTTGTAATGGCGGACATAACGGAAAAGGCAGGCGGGACCGGACAGTTCAAATATCAGTTTCGCGGATAAAAAAGTGTTTCCGGTGGCAATATTCACCGGATCACCGGCTATCTGCACCCTTTGCAGGAATCACAGTTCCAGTTTTTTCATCCTGGTCACAAGGGTCCGGACAGCATGTGCCCGGATAACCATAAGGCGGAACCCCCGGAACTGATTTTACCGGTCGGCCTGGGAGCAGGCCAGATCATTGATATATCCTGAGGCAACATCGGCCGGGCTGCCGTAGGGACGGACCGGCGGGTAGGGCAGTGCCACCGTTTGTTGCAAAGACAGATTCACCGCCCCACGGAACGTAATTCATTCCCGCCTGTTACCCTCCGGTCTAAAAAATCCCGAAGCCAGATGCTGCGCCTCCTCCGCTGCTTCTTCTATCGTATCATAACTGTATGAATGCGTAAAGCGGATACCGGGAAGGCGACAGCCCGAAAAAAATAAAAAAAACGCTGCTGTAATTATTTTTTTCAATCTGTATCTCCTTTTAATTCGGATTTCGGGTTCTGCAAAGAAGCTGTACAGAATATTTCCGGTTCACGGTTTATATTATCTCAGCAGTTCTGTTTTACGGTGCGGAGCGGGCTTTCTGTGTCCGGTTCCGGCACTGTCAGCAAAAATATTGTATAGAGACCGTCCCCGTATTCCGCCCCCGGTGAGACGGTTCAGGTGTTATGTCCAGGTGACATATGATGACGGGTTCGCTGTCATGTGAGGAGGGTTGTTTTCCAGATCATCAGAGCAGAAACGGAATGCTGCGTAGAGCGGAGTAATACTGAAAATAAACCCCGCAGAATTCGGAATAATTTCACCCTGGCCCGGGAATACTCGGCAAATCCTCTCCCGTCACAGATCAGCAGCATTCTGACGGTTCAATCACCTCGAAACCGAGGGGCGGGTAAAGCTCAAAGCGGATGCCCTATGTGTTGGCAGGCATGACTTCTCTTATCTGTCCGCCGCCGCCCATTCCCGGTCGGCCACTCACTGGTCGGTTTTTCCAGCATACCACACTGACAAAACGGCCTGCCGAATCCTCCATAAAAAGGCGAAATCTGAAATATATACTGATGATTGTCACTGTATGCACCGACAAGCCCTGAACATCACCGGACATCATATGATACGGTGAAAACTCCTCATGCTGAAAAAAGAACTTCCATTCAACTGTCCAGCGGGTCGGATGCTTCCCTGTTCATATTGACTGACGTGCCCATGGCGGTTTCAAATAATTGGTGAACCCTGTATGCGCACTGCCTGGCATCATCTTTGACCAGTGCAGTGCATTCGGAGAACCGATATCTGCGAGACTGCCGGAGCTGAAATCCTCGTACAAAAATTGCTCCGCCGGATACGGATACCTCACGACGCTGTTTTCGCGGGGATCAAAGAAGAAGGTCTGTCCAAAATCAGGGGGCCGGATTGATCTGAGGATGCCAGGAGGAGCTGATGTCCTCAGACAAAACTGTTTCACAGAATGCAGGCATTGCATTAAAAAAAGCAGAATGTATAACAACATCATCTTACAGACAAAACATGAAAATTTTCTGTTTTTCATTTGCATCTCTCCGTATTTTTAAAAGCAGTGTCTGCTGAATTGAGCTGCTTCCGGCAGCAACTGCGAAAAACGCCGTTAACGGCCTGTCCGGCAAGCCGCTCAAAAAAGCCGGACTGCCCTGTACAATCCGGCTGTCTTTCACTGATCAAGACCCGCTGTTTTCCATCTGCCTCACAACAAGGTTTGGCGTAGGTTCAAAAAATAAAAGAAAGAAGAATAGGATAAAAACTCTTTTTGTCAAATCCTTTTCTGCAATGTTCTCCGCTGCCCCGGCTTTTCTTTATCCTGGATCGGATTTCCGTCCCCGTCTGTCTCAGAGATCAGGTTTCCATCGTAATCGCAATGGAACGATTATGTCCGACCCGCTCTTTCAGGCATTGAACAGACTGTTCCCTGATGACAGTGCTGGGCCGGTTCTGGGAGATTGACAGATTGGCACAATTATCTGTTTTCCTGTGCTGCGCTTTGCTTTTCAAAAAAACGTCCTTCTGCTTCTGCCGGGCTGCGGCTTTTTCCACAAAAATTTTTCCCTGCAAAGGGATCTGTTTCTGTGCGGTATCAGTGTTGACCAGGTGGAGGGCAGAAGGTGTGAAGATCTGAACCTGTTCCGGCAGAGCCTGGGTGCGCGCAGGAAAAGGCACGGGTCTGTGCATATCCTCAGTGTGCATCCGGGATGGGCTGCCATCAGATAATAGGTCAGAAGGAGTTTCCCCTGTATTTTCCTTTCACCCGGTCAAACGGAACCAAGAAAATACCTCCCGGAACTTTTCCTGCCCGGCTTGCCCATATGTTTCAGCACCTGATCTTCGGTATGCTCGGAGCGTTTTTCATCTGTCCGGGCTTTATGATGCCTGGGATTTCCTCGAGATAGGCTGCGCCGCCACCGGTCATTGAGAATCAGATCATAACGGATGCCGGAGCCGATGAAAACAGCGCACGCCGGGAAGATTCCGCAGAGCCCGCAGCAGTTCAATCTGTCTGGCATGGCATACCGGCAGATGTTTGCAGATTTTCGGAAACAGGCAGCTTCTGTTTCTGCACGCGCCCTTTTCTTTTTTCTGTGGGCATTCCATTCCGTACATATTGGCTGTGGGGCCCCCGGCATCCGATATGATTCCCCTGAAATCCGGATGCGCTGCAAAAGACATGGCCTCCCGGATCAGAGAGTCTTTTGTGCGGGAAACCACATGTCTGCCCTGATGCACGGCAATCGCGCAGAACCGGCATTCGCCATAGCATCCCCGGTGCGTGGTCAGGGAAAAGCGTACTGTGTCAAGGGCTTTGATCGGGCCTTTTTGCTGATAACAGGGATGGGCATCCCGCGTATAAGGCAGTTCATAAATCCGATCCAGTTCCTGCGGGGAAGGGGGAAACTGCGGCGGATTCTGCACCAGCCAGCGGGTGTCCTGTTTCTGGAAAAGACGGGCTCCGGCAAAGGGATCCGCATTTTCATAAAAAATCCGGAACATGCGGATGAATTCCTCCGGACGTTGGCAGATATCGGCATGGGAAGGCAGTTCCAGTGCCGGTTCCGGAAATGCGGGGCATGGTTCCGGAAGTTCCCGACTGACATAACAGATGCCCCGGATGGAGCGGATGTCCGCTCCCTGCCGGAATTTTTCCGCAAGTTCCACCGCAGTCTGCTCGCCCATTCCATAGACCAGCACATCAGCCTTTGCATCAAAAAGCACAGAGCGGCGCAGCGAATCTGACCATGCGTCATAATGGGAAATCCGGCGCAGGCTTGCCTCCACACCGCCGAGAACAATGGGCCGGGTGTTTTTGAAATACCTGCGGATGAGATTGGCATAAACAATCACCGCCCGATCCGGCCGCCGCACATTGAGCCCCCCCGGTGTCATGTCATCGCTTTTTCTGCGTTTTCCCGATGCCGTGTAATTCGCGATCATGGAATCCACACACCCGCCGCTCACGCCCCAGAACAGGGCCGGTTCCCCCAAGGCAGCAATGTCCTCATCGCTGTCTGTGTCCGGCTGGGCAATGACTGCCACCCGGAACCCCGCATCCGCAAGCACTCTGCCGATGACCGCGATGCCTGCATGGGGCGTATCCATATACGCATCCCCGGAAACCAGAATCACATCCGCGTTTTTCCATCCCAGTTCTTCCATTTCCTGTCGCGTGGCAGGCAGAAAGGCAGGAATGCAAGAGTGAAGATTCTTCATGGCACTGTTATAAAGCCGGGAAAGAATTTTGTACAGAAAATTTTGGCTGCTCTGCTTTATTGCGGACAGAACGCATTGACAGATGATACCATTACTGAATAAATGATCCGGGAGAGAATGTATGGAAAATATGGAGGATCTGGTTGAGCAGGCAGGATGGAATCCTGACAAGGTGAAATTTTCAGACCTTTGCAGAATCTGTAATCATTATTTCGGAAAGGCAGGGCAGAAAAAAACCGGCAACACCAATTCTCCATTGAAACTGTACTTTTTTTGACCGCAAAGGACACGAAGAGGGCACAAAGGTCACAGCTAAGCTGTGCATAAAATCGGGCACCGGTTCACCTGAATGGGAACGCATTACGGATCATCCGCAGATAAAATTTTGATTTTTTTGGATAAAATTTCAGTATCCGATGATATTTCCCATTCAACTGAACCAGTGCCTGTTTTTGCAATGTGGCATAATTTGCGCATTAACTGTATAACATGACAAATTGCAATATTATTAAAGATCAAGATAATACGCTTGTCATTGCTGAAAAATTCAGATTTGTTTTTGAGAATATTTTGACAAAAAATCTGTTCCTGTTCTGTATCAGCCTTATTATAAAAAATGACCGCTCCGCTCAGTTTTTGCACTCCTGCTTCCGGTTCTGCCGGGGCAAACTTCGATGATGGACCAGATCGCTTGACAATGTCATCCCTTCCGGGATTCCGCTTTGTTTTTAAATTTTTTTTTCTATAAAATATCAATTCTTGCGGATTTTCCAGTCTGTCCTGTGCTGCCACAGGTCCGTTTTTTGGGAAATATTGTCCGCAATATATCAGATGCATATTTGACAGAATGGAAAATTTATTGTATAAGAATATAACTATTTTTCATTGTTAAATATTTCAGATGGTCAAAATTTGCATCCGCAGATTTTGCGCACCGTCTGCTGTGCGGGGAAAAGAATGCAAACAAAAAGGGAGTCAGGCAGTGGAAGTATGAGATGTCGTTTTTTTTGACTGTTCGCTGAAATCCGGAATCCGGACAGGAAGCAGTTGTCAGACGTTTTTTGCATCTGTGAAAGAAAAAATTTTTCCCCTCATTGTGTTTTTTTGCAATTCAGCACATCCGGCAAGGTCTTGCAATCCAACTGTGCAAATCTCCCATTGGCAATCACCCTGATAAGCAGACAAACGAAATTTTCAGTGTATTCAAAAAACCGGATTTTTCAGAAAAATCCGGTTTTTCTGAAAAGTTTATACCCGAAAATTTATGGAACCGCACTTAATTGATGTTACGAAATTTTGAAATAAAATTCAGCATGTTAATACAATTATTGTCATTCCGGTGAAAAATGGAATCCGGTTGTTTCAGCCTGTTCCGGATACCGGCTTTCATCGGTATGACGATCCGGTTTATCATCAGTTATAAATATTTTTTTTACAAAAAGTGAGGTGACAATGATTCTCAGCATTGGTGAAATTCTTTATGACATTTTTCCGACATATCGGCGAATGGGCGGAGCGCCATTCAATTTTGCCTTTCATCTCAGGGCACTGGGCTTTCCGGTCATTCTGATTTCCCGGGTGGGAACCGATGAAAACGGCAGGCGCATTCTCTCTTTTCTGGAAGAAAAGGGATTTGACACATCCTTTATCCAGAAGGACAGCCAAAAGCAGACCGGTCAGGTTCTGGTGGAAACTGATGAGCAGGGCAGTCCGCATTTTCACATTCTCAGGGATGCGGCCTATGATGAGATGGAATTTCGGGATGAAATCGCGGCGCAACTGCACAAAATTCCCAAACTTATTTACTGCGGAACTCTGATCCAGCGTACACCCAAAGGTGCTGAAACCCTTATGAAAATTCTGGAAAACAGGGATCCGGACACATTCTGCTTTTATGACATGAATCTGCGGCCTGAATGCTATGATCACAACAGCATCATCAAATCCCTGATTCACTGCGATGTGCTCAAAGTCAGTGATGCGGAACTGAGCCTTCTCAAATCCCTGTTTGGTGCCGATACCTCAGACCGTCTTTTTATTGAAGATCTCATGCACAATTATTTCATCCGCTGGCTCTGCCTGACACGGGGCGCGGAGGGAAGTTCTCTGTTCACCCCGGACGGGGTCTGGTCGGAACCGGCCGGAAAAGAAATTCCGGTTGCCGACACAGTGGGCGCGGGTGATGCCTATTCGGCCATGCTGGCAATGGGATTTCTGAAGGGATGGAAACCGGAAATCATTGTGAAACGCGCCACTGCCTTTGCCGGAGCCGTATGCGGCATTCCCGGAGCCATTCCTGAGGATGCCGGTTTTTATGAACATTACAGTGAATGGACAAAGGAGAATTCCCAGTGAAACAAGGTCTGTATATCCAGCTTTTCAGCATTCACGGCCTGATCCGCCATGAAAACATGGAACTGGGCAGGGATGCGGACACCGGCGGTCAGATCAAATATGTGGTGGAACTCGCGCAGGCTCTGGCCCGGGATGAAAATGTGAAACAGGTGGATCTGTTTACCCGGCTTATCGCGGACAAACGGGTTTCGGAAGACTACAGCCGTCCGGTGGAAAATATCAGCGAAAGATGCCGGATCATCCGGATTCAGTGCGGGGGCAGAAAATACATGCGCAAGGAACTGCTCTGGTCTTATCTGGATGAATACATTGACAAAACCATTCAGTTCATCCGCAGACAGAAACAGTATCCGGACATCATTCATGCCCATTATCCGGATGCCGGATATGTGGGCATCTGCCTTTCCGAGTATTTTGGCACGCCCTTTGTCTATACCGGCCATTCCATGGGCCGGGTCAAGAAACAGCGACTCCTTGGCGAGGGCATGAAAGAAGAGGACATAGAGAAAAAATATTTCATCCGTCATCGGATTGCAGCAGAAGAGGAGGTCATCAAACATGCGGATCTGATTGTCACCAGCACCCATCAGGAAGCCGAAGATCAGTATGGCATGTATGACAACAGGGAACTGGCTGCCTACACCGTGATTCCTCCGGGTGTGGATCTGGAAAAATTTTATCCCTATCACCGGAATCTGATGCCGGATCAGCATCGGAGTGAAGACTCGGTCATGGCCTATGCCTCGGTTGTGGAAGAACTCATGCGTTTCTTCAAGTCACCGGACAAACCCCTGATTCTTGCGCTCTGCCGTGCGGACAAACGCAAAAACATCCGGGGACTGATTGAAGCCTTCGGTCAGGACAAAGAACTGCAGGCCATTGCCAATCTTGCCATTTTTGCGGGCATACGGAAAAACATAGCCGATATGGAAGACAATGAAAGAGATGTGCTGACCGAGATGCTGATGATGATGGACAAATACGATCTCTACGGAAAAATGGCCATTCCCAAAAAACATGATTTCACCTACGAAGTTCCGGAACTTTACCGCATTGCCGCAGAAAAAAAGGGAGTTTTTGTCAATGCTGCCTTAACCGAGCCTTTCGGTCTGACCCTGATTGAGGCATCGGCCTGCGGTCTGCCCATTGTGGCGACCAATGACGGCGGCCCCCGCGACATTATCCGCAACTGTGAAAACGGTCTGCTCACAGATCCCACAGATTCTGCTGCCATCAGCAAAGCTGTCAAAGAGATTCTGGTGGATCCGGAAAAATGGAAACAGTTTTCCTGCAATGGCATACGGGGGGTTCACAAACATTATAACTGGGATGCCCATGCACAGAAATACATCCGTGAAATCAAAAAGTTCAAAAAAGCAGGCCGTGAACCTGCTTCCAAAAAAGCCCTGTCTGATCCGGTGGGGGAGCGTCTGACCCGTCTCAGCACCTTTCTGATCACAGACATTGATGACACCCTGCTTGGCAATGATGCCTCTCTGGAAAAGCTTATGGACCTTCTCAGGGAAAACCGTCAATATCTGGGCTTTGGTGTGGCCACTGGCCGCACACTGGAATCCACAGTGCAGCTTTTCAGAGAGCTTGATCTGATCATGCCGGATGTGTTTATCACTTCCGTGGGCGCGGAAATTTATTATGGAACCACCTGTGTTCCGGACCGGGGATGGCAGACCCATATTTCCAAACGCTGGGACCGGGAGAAAATCAAAAACATTCTGGATTCCTTTGATTTTCTTTCTTATCAGGAAGAGGAGACCCAGCGTGCCTGCAAAATCAGTTATTATATGGCTCCGGTCAAAGATCGGGTTCCCATGCTTTGTGATGTGCTGATTCAGAACAAATGCCATTGCAATGTCATTTATTCCAATGACAAGTATCTTGACATTCTTCCCGCCCGTGCTTCCAAAGGCAGGGCTGTGCGCTATCTGAGCTACAAATGGGATATTCCGCTGGAAAACATCCTGGTCTGCGGGGATTCCGGCAATGATGAGGAAATGCTCACCAGCAGCACCTGTCCGGGCGTGGTGGTAAGCAATTACCGGCCGGAACTGGAAAAATTGAAAGACAGGAGGCGGATTTGGTTTTCTCCGCAAGCCCATGCCGCAGGAATCATTGACGGACTGCGGCATTATCAGCTTATGGAAAAAGCAAAATCACTAACAGGCAGGGCAGCATAAATTTTCAGGGGCACAGTTTTCGAAAAAATCCGGATTTTCGGAAAAACCGGATTTTCTGCATGCACGAAAAATTTTGTCTGCCTGCTTAACCCACCGAAGAAAAGGAGAATCATGAAAAACATCCTGAACCGTCTCATTGACGAATCCGAACATCAGGATTTTAAAGACTTTATCTTTATTATCTGCAATCTGGAAAACAAATATCTGCTCCGCAATGACATTGTGCTGAAATTCGGAGAGATTTGCAAAGAAAAAAACAAATCACCGGAATTTATCAAAAATTCCTCTATTGCCCGCTTCCTGCGCCAGGTGCCGGAAATCTTCATAGCCGAGGATCAGATTCTGGTCCTTCACCGCCATGCCATTGCCCGGTACCGCTTTTACCGTCTCGGTTTCAGCGGGGATTACATGGAAGAGATCCGGGCATCGGAATATCTCAAATACAAGGATCTGTTTATCCTGGGAAAATCCGTGATGCGCAATCCGCCCCTTGTCATTGATTTCATGCCGTTCACAGATTATTCCCCCATTATGCGCGACAGCAAAAACATTGGCAACGGCATCCGTTTTCTCAACAAACATCTTTCCAGCAGCCTGTTTCAGGATCGGGAACGCTGGGGCCGGCGTCTGTATGAATTTATCAAAATGCACACCATTGACGGCATTTCCCTGCTGCTCAACGGCGCGATTCTCAGCAGTCTGGAGGAACTGAGCACGGAGTTGGAAAAAACCCGGAGCTGGCTCAAAGAAACAGCAGCCGAAACCCCTTTTTCGGAACTGGAAGAAAAACTGAAAAAAAGCGGATTTGAAAGCGGGTGGGGCAAAAATGCGGGCCGGATTCTGGAAACCATGGAACTGCTGCTGGATTTGTTTAATGAACCGGACAGCGATCTGCTGGAAAAATTCATTTCCCGCATTCCCATGATTTCCAAAATCGCAATCATCTCCCCCCACGGCTGGTTCGGGCAGGAAAATGTGCTGGGAAAACCGGATACCGGCGGTCAGGTGATTTACATTCTGGATCAGGTGCGGGCTTTGGAAAACTATCTGCTCCGGCGCTTTGAACTCGCGGGCATTGATGCGGTTCCCAAAATCACGGTTCTCACCCGTCTGATTCCTGATGCCGGAAACACCACCTGCGATCAGCGGCTGGAAAAGATCCATCGCACAAACAACTGCTGGATTCTGCGGGTTCCTTTCAAAGACAAAAATCTGGAAACCGTCCGCCACTGGATTTCCCGCTTTCACATCTGGCCGTATCTGGATCGTTTTGCCTATGATTCCCGCCGGGAGCTCATGGCAGAATTTGAAGGCAAACCCCATCTGATTATCGGCAATTATTCTGACGGAAATCTGGTGGCAACCCTGCTTTCGGATCAGATGGATGTGATTCAGTGCACCATTGCCCATGCTTTGGAAAAAACCAAATACCTTTTTTCCGATCTGTACTGGCAGCGCATGGAAGAGGATTATCATTTTTCCCTGCAGTTCACAGCAGACATGATCGCCATGAACAAAGCGGATTTTGTCATTGCCAGCACTTTTCAGGAAATTGCCGGAACCCAGGATTCCATCGGCCAGTATGAGGCGCACCAGTTTTTCACGCTGCCGGGACTTTACCGGGCTGTGGGCGGTGTGAATCTTTTCACCCCGAAATTCAATATTGTGCCTCCGGGTGTGGATGAAAACAATTACTTTCCCTGGCATGAAAAGGAAAAACGGGCGGAAAATCATGGACAGCACTGGAAAAACCGTCTTTTTTACGATAAATCCGAAGATATTTTCGGCTGTCTGGATGATCCGGAAAAACCTCCGATTTTCACCATGGCCCGGTTTGACAAGATCAAAAACATCACAGGGCTGATCGAAGCCTTTGGCAGACACAAACAGTTGCAGGAATCCTGCAATCTTGTTTTTGCCGCGGGAACCATCCATATCGGGGAGTCCCATGATCGGGAGGAGCAGGAGCAGATCCGCCTGGCCTATCAGCTTATTGAGGAATGGAAACTTGGCGGCAAAGTCCGCTGGCTGCCCAGTATTCCCAAGGCAGACACCGGCGAGGTATACCGGATTATTGCAGATCAGCGCGGCATTTTTGTCCAGCCCGCGCTGTTTGAGGCATTCGGGCTGACCATTCTGGAAGCCATGCTTTCCGGGCTTCCCACCTTTGGTCCCGAATTCGGCGGCCCGTCTGAAATCATCATCAACGGAAAAAGCGGATTTCTCATGAACACCAGCAAACCGGAACTCATTGCGGATGTGATCTGGTCCTTTGTGCAGTCCTGCCAAAAGAATAAGGAATACTGGAAGGAAATCTCTGAAAACGGCATCTGCCGGGTCAGGGAAAAGTATACCTGGGATCTTTACAGTGACAAACTCATCAAACTGACAAAACTTTACGGATTCTGGCGCTATTCTGTGGCAGGAAAGGAAATGATCAAAATGGATCGCTACTGCGATCTGATTTATCATCTGCTGCTCAAAAACCGGGCAGAGGCATAGTACGCTGCCAACCCTGCCTTGCAAAAACCGGATTTTTCCCAAAAATCCGGTTTTTCAAAACTGTTTTTACACTCGTTCCCACGCTCTGCGTGGGAATGCCGCGGGAACGCTCTGCGTCCTGTGTTCCGGACGTACATGAATA
The DNA here is from genome assembly GCA_041390465.1 of Desulfobacterales bacterium. Taxonomy (GTDB): domain Bacteria; phylum Desulfobacterota; class Desulfobacteria; order Desulfobacterales; family Desulfococcaceae; genus JAABRU01. The sequence goes on from JAWKPW010000018.1 coordinate 20,706, forward strand.
TTCCCTGGCGGCTGACTGGCTGTATTGTGCAGAACCAATGGGGAATCGGTATTATGCCACTTTCGCTGGATATTCTTTTCTGGAAAATCCTGAATTTTTATTCAGATTTGGCACAGAAAAAAACTCTGCGTGATTCTGCGAAAACTCTGCGCCAATCCGGGATAAAAACACTCTGTCAGCCGGCTTGCTCCTATTCCAGACAATCTTCCCCGACATTTGTGATCTCCAAGTCAAAAAAATATCTGCTCCAATCAGGTATCATTCAGCATATCTCCCTGAAATATTTTCTGAATATCCTTTGACATCGGGACTGCCGTTTTTTGCAATGAAAAACCACTTGGTTTTGGCAAAAAAACATGATAGTTGGGACTATACTTATATTTTTTCCCCTTGCCGCAGCCCCCAATCTTGTCAAAACTGGGGAAACATACTTTCAAAAAAATCTGTTTTCACGTCCACGGAGGAAAGGAAAATGGACAGAGAAATATCCCGAATATCATCCCTGGAGCAGATGTTCAGAAGATACAGTTATATGAACTTCACTGTATTTTCATTTCTGTTCATCGTCCTGTTTTCTTTGCTGTACCTGCATATACAATCCCAAATCGGACAGGATTTTTCCCATTTGCAGGAAAGATTCCGCATTCAGGCCGATCATATCGATAATTTTCTGAAAACAGTGCATGCGGATGTCAGTGTTCTCCGCACCCAGGCTGAGGCTTACTTCCATATGTCTTCCGGAGGAAAAAATCGGCATATGCTGTTCGAACATATCGGGGACAGTGAGGACGGAGCGTATTTTCATGGGGACAGGTTCCCGGATATTATGGGAAAAGACATGAACGCCAATCTTACAGGCATTGGATCTTTCCGGAACAGGAATACGGCATTCTACGATGAAATCAGCATGAGTCTCCATCTCAGTCCCCTTCTTCGGTACTGCTTCCATACACTGGGCATAGCTCCCTGGGTGTATTATACCTCAAAAAACAGATTCATCAGTATCTATCCCCGGGTTTCATCTGCTGATTTCAAATATGCTGATGAAATGCTGACCCATGAATTTTACCAATTGGGACTTCCGGAAAAAAATCCCGGGCGATCTGTATTCTGGACAGAGGCTTATATGGATGAATACGGCAAGGGACTGATGGTGACCTGCGCGGCTCCCGTATATCTGGCCGATGACTTCAAAGGCACTGTTGCCATTGACATCACACTGGATTTTCTGAGCACACAGATCCGTGTTTTTGAACCGGAAAAGGGGAAAATGTTCCTCTTCAATGACAGAAAGCAACTGCTGGCCCATCCGGAAATTGTCAGCAGCAAAGAGAAGGAAGTGACCGGTGTGCAGGCAGCACTTCCTGAAAAATCTGAAGACAGTGCCCGAAGTATGAATGAAGACAATGGAGATGAACTGCGCATTTTGCATATGAACAGTCACAGGATTATACTGAAAAAAATGAAAAATGCTCCCTGGACAGTGGCTTTTCTCATGCCGCAGCCGTCTGTCATGGAAGGCTTTGCAAAAAAAATCGGGCTGGAAACCCTGTCCGTGCTTACAGCTATCTGCATTCTGCTGATGATGTTCTCCGGGCTTACCAAAAAATATTTCATTCATCCGTCCAAGGAGATGGTAAGACTGATCGCATCCGAAGGGGCTGCTTTTCCGGATGCAAAAGGAATGCCGGAAACCTGGCTTCCGGTTTTCAGGCATGTATCTGATGTTTTTGAAGGGAAGAGAGAATCCGAACACCGGCTTCGGGAATACAATGAGCATCTCAGATCGGTTCTGTTCCGTGTGGAAAAAACCATCCGCAGGATGGCTGACGTCACACTCGCGCAGATGTCGCTCCTTACCCGCAGCAACGCGGAAAAAGCAAAGGAAGCTGACCAATTGATGAAGGATTCCGCTGCGGTCATCCGGCAGGCTGACGAATCCATGAATCGCCTTACCCAGGCCATGGAGGAAATATCCCATGCAAGCAGGGAAACCTCACAGATTGTCAAAACCATTGATGCTGTTGCATTTCAGACCAATCTCCTGGCTTTGAATGCAGCAGTGGAAGCAGCCAGAGCCGGAAACAACGGGGCAGGATTTGCGGTTGTGGCAGGAGAGGTGAGAAATCTGGCCATGCGCTCCACCGAGGCCGCAAAGAACACGGAAAGCCTGATTGCAGACACGGTCAGCCGAATCAAAGAAGGCAGTGAACTGGTTTACATGACAGCAAAGGCTTTTTCCGATGTCACATCCAATGCGGAAAAAGTGGGGAATACTGTGGCAGCGATTGCATCAGCTTCGGGGGAACTGGCGCGGGGCATAGATGAGGTTGCAGGTGCAGCAGGCAGCATCAATGAAGAACTCCGGCAGGTCAGAGGGGAAGTGAGTTAAGCCTGAAATGATTTATCCGATCCCTGCATCAGCAGGCCTGTATCTGCACATGAAAAAAACAATTGGAGCAAAACAAAAATGACATCTCCGGGAACACTTCTCAAAGCTTGGGAACTGAAGCCCAAAAAGCAGTTGGGGCAGAATTTTCTGCGCGCGGATGCTGCTGAAATGATTGTAAACCGTGCAGAGATTTCAGCGAATGACATCGTACTGGAAATCGGGGCCGGACTTGGTGCGCTCACCATTCCGGCATCCAAAGCTGCTGCCCAGGTCTATGCACTGGAAACCGACAGCCGCATCATTGATCTGCTGAAAACCGAACTGCTGGTTCACCATGCGGACAATGTGCAGGTCATCAAGCAGGATGTTCTGCGCTTTGACATGGAAGAATTTGTCCGCGCAGAGAATATCCGGGGAAAAATTGTGGTCATGGGCAATCTTCCCTACAATATCTCTTCCCAGGTGACGGTGCAGCTTATTTCCTGCCGGAAACACATCTCCCGCGCCATCCTCATGTTTCAGAAAGAACTGGCCCGGCGTCTGGCAGCCCATCCGGGCACCAAGGATTACGGGCGACTGAGTGTGATGCTCCGCTACTGCTCGGATATCCGCACAGTGGCAACCCTGAAGGCAGCCATGTTTTACCCCGCACCAAAAGTGGATTCCGAGGTGGTGGAAATCCGCTTCAAAGAGCCGGATGAATCCGCGGAAGATGAGGAGTTTCTGTTCAAAGTGATCAAAGCCTGTTTCGGCCAGCGCCGGAAAACCCTTCGCAATGCGCTGTCTGGAAGCGAACTGCACATCCATCCGGATACAGCAGTCAAAGCCCTGGAAGCAGCAGGCATTGATCCCACACGGCGGGCTGAAGTCCTGACAGTGGCGGAATTTGTGAAACTGAGCCGCTGTCTGGGGCATTGATTTGGCAACTTTTAAAAACATTGTCAAATCTTAGGCGATTTCCGAAAAAGAACATCCCGCAGATTTGACAACTTTCCAAAAGTTGCCAAATCTTTCAGGAGACTGAACAGGTACATTCATTTTCATAAATCACCTTATTGAAATCTGACGGTTAATTCACATCTCTGAAAATTTTCAAGAACTTGGGCGAGTTCCAGATATGAATCAGCCTCTCCTGAAGGACTCATGCCGATTCGCCGTTGATTTGACACAGTCTGCACCTGATCGGAGGAGTGCAGAAATTGGGCGGAGCGGTTTTCTGCACAGACAGAGCTGGGGAAAAGCTGACAGTTGCTGCATCATGTCAATGGCGCAATGGAGAATTGGTATCATACCGATTCTCCATTGAAATTATATTGTGCGGAAGGCAATGCCGATTCGTCATTCATTTCAGACAGTGCTGTCAGTTTGCTGTGCCCCTTGTGCCCTCTTCGTGTCCTTTGCGGTTAAAAAGAACACATGATTTCAAAGGAGAATCGGTATCAGACAAAAAAATCCCGAAGAGAGAATTCTGCTTTTCCCTTCGGGATGGCTGCAAATCCGGCTGCCTCCGTTTTTCAGGCATCAGATTTTTGCCTGATTTTTTCTCATCTCTTAAAAACTTTTTTTCTTCCCATACCGCCCAGTCCAATCAGACCGGTTCCCAGAAGAAACATGGTGGCAGGTTCGGGTGTCGGTACTGTGCCCTGTCCCATAAGATTGTCATTTCCGCATCCCATGGTATAATGCGCGGTAAAATCCTTTCCGGCAAGAAAAGCGAGATCAAATCCGCTCACAAGATTATGGGTTCCTGCAACTTTTTTGCTGTCTCCCAAAAAACCGACAGCAGCATCGCTTAATCCGGCAAGATATTCGAAACGGATATTTTCCTCCATCAGTTTTCCCCCGGAGCCATACTGCCAGGGATTTGAACCCTGATTCTGCTTGTAATAGGAAGTAATGACTGTGGCTGAACTGTCCAATTCAAAAACATTGTAGGTAAAAGTGTCAAAATTGAGATCCAGCACATAATCATAGCCAAAGGTATTTGTCACACTTATATTTCCATCTTTTTTTCCATGAATATCTCCAAAAACCGCATCCCCGTCAATATCAAGGAATATATCTCCGGTCGTATATCTCCTGCCATCCAGCACACCGTCCTTGAAATTGTATCCGCCAACCATGCTCAGGATTGTGTTATTGAGAAAAAAACCTTCCAGATCCCATATCTGTTTTGCCACCATGCCCGGTTCCACTTCCTGATCCTCTCTGTTGGAATACCATCCCGCACCTTCAGCATTTTTGTCACTGATGGTGATATCGGTTCCCATTGTCAGCGCCGCTGCATTTCCATACAGAAAGGTGACAGTCACGGCTGTCACAGCCAGTTTTTTTAACAAGTGTTTCATTTTTTTCCTCCGTTTTCCGATTTAATGATGATAAATACCTGTTTGACAGCTTCGATTATGCTTCCGTTCCATGCATATACTGTGCCATTTTATATATTTTTTCATAAGCATTCTGAGAAAATAATACAATATTTTGATTTTATAAGCAAAAAATCAGGCTTCCCTGACAGATTCACATATAATTTTCTGATTACATCAAATTAAATTTAAACCTATTGATATTGTTTGACATATTAAAAGCAGACCGGGCTTCAAATTTTGATGATTTCATTTCAGCTAGCTGTTTATAAAAACAATAATTGAAATGAACAACGGATGATCCCAAACCGGAAAAAAGATGCAAGATAACAAAATTTGAAAACAATTTTTGGCAGATCATCATTTTTTGATGATCTGCCAAAAATTGGGAAGCAAACATGTTTAAGCCGCTTTTTTCAGCAATCCTTGCGGATTAAATAACAAAACACATAAATTCGGATTGAAAATCTTGTGCAAAATGTTTACAATTTCAAAATTTGAATATTTTGAACCTGCAACTTTTTGCCACCTTATGGAATCTGCATGGAACTGTTCGAATATCAGTCTGAAAGGGAATTTGATTCTGAAAAACCCCTGGCCGAAAGAATGCGGCCCAAAAGTCTGGATGATTTCGCGGGACAGGACGCGGTTGCGGGATCGGATTCCCCCATCCGTCACGCTGTGGAATCGGATCATATTTTTTCCATGATTCTCTGGGGGCCTCCCGGATGCGGAAAAACCACACTGGCCGGAATTATTGCTGAACAAACGCATTCCCATTTCATCCATTTCTCCGCTGTTCTCTCCGGTGTCAAAGAAATTCGTGCGGTTATTGAGGAAGCCCGGAGGCAAAGGCAGATGTTCCGAAAAAAAACCATTGTGTTTGTGGATGAAATCCATCGTTTCAGCAAAAATCAGCAGGATTCCTTTCTCCACCATGTGGAAAGCGGGCTGATTACCCTGATCGGTGCGACCACGGAAAATCCTTCCTTTGAAGTTATTGCCCCACTGCTGTCCCGGTGCCGGGTCATTGTCCTGCAATCTCTTTCAGAAGAAGCATTGGGAAGTATTCTCCGCAGAGCATTGAAAAAAGGCATGGGAACTTCCGGCATTTCCCTGAAACCTGAAGCAGCATCCCATCTGATTCGCCTTGCCGATGGCGATGCCCGTTCCCTCCTGAACAGTCTGGAGATTTCACTTCGCTTTGCCCAGGCAGCCGGGATTGCGGAAATCAATCTGCAACATCTTGAAAAAGCTTTGCAGAAAACTTCTCTGCGCTATGACAAATCCGGAGAGGAGCATTACAGTCTGATATCTGCCTTTCACAAAAGTATGCGGGGCAGTGATCCGGATGCTGCCCTGTATTGGCTGGTCAGAATGCTGGAGGCCGGTGAAGATCCTTTTTATATTGCCCGGCGCATGGTGCGTTTTGCCTCCGAGGATGTGGGAAACGCGGATCCCTTCGCACTGCGTGTGGCTTTGGATGCCAATGCCTCATACCGCTTTCTGGGCAGCCCCGAAGGGGAACTTGCTCTGGCCCAGGCTGCGGTCTATCTGGCAACTGCTCCCAAAAGCAACAGCATTTATGCAGCTTACGGAGAGGTAAAAGAAATCATCCGGAAAACCGGGGCACTTCCGGTTCCCCTTCACATCCGCAACGCGGTCACAGAACTTATGAAAGACCTGGGATACGGAAAGGGATACCTTTATGCGCATGATTTCAGAGATGCCTGTGTTCATCAGGAATATCTGCCGGAAGAACTGGGGGAAATGCGCTGGTATCATCCGGCAGATCGGGGATATGAGCAGACTGTAAAGGCGCGTCTGGACAGGCAGAGAAAGGGAAAAACAGAAAAAAAACAAACAAAAACAGTATGAAACACTTTTCAGCACCACTGCGGAATGAGAGGAAAACGTTAAGTGCATTCCCTGATTTTTGTCATACACAAAGAATCTGAAAATTTTCCTTGAAAAAAAAAGCAAGTGAAACTAAAGTGCAAATACTGGATATGGACATTCAACCGCACAGATCTTTTTCGCATTTTCGTGACCCCTTCCGCTTTCCCTGAATATCACGCAGAATCCGAAATCGTTTCTGTCAACTCTTTCAGAAAGGAATCATTTATTATTATGGGTATGAACATTTACGTGGGAAATCTCTCTTACAAAATCAGCTCGACCGATCTGCACGCGATTTTTGAACCTTTTGGGACAGTGGCGAATGCCAAAGTGGTCAATGACCGGGATACAGGCAGATCCAAAGGCTTCGGTTTTGTGGAAATGGAAAGTGCGGAGGATGGTCAAAAAGCGATTGATGCGCTCAATGGCAAAGAGATTCAGGGGCGTGCCCTGAAAGTCAGCCAGGCAAACCCGCCCCAGAAAGACAGGGGGGACAGAGGCGGGCGGGGTGACAGAGACGACAGGAGAAGGCCCCGCAGCAGCAGATGACTTTTCCGGAAAAATGATTTCACTGTGTCCGGATGACGGCAATTGCGTTATTCCAGATTATCCTTTGAAATTAAATTTCTGAAAGTCTGTATCTGAAAAATTGCGAAAGCGCTTTTTTCAGGGAGAACGGTGCAAAGGAAACCGGGTTTTTCAAAAACCCGGTTTCTTTGTCATAATGAAGTGAGCGTTCCATATGCAACAGCAGGATGCCGCTGTTCCGGTTTTTGACCGAATGGTGCGGTATCCGAGACTTGTTACGGATTCTTTATCATCTGTGACAGCAACTTTTATAAAGGAGTTTTGGAGATGAAACTGAGAAAAATGCGTGTCATTCCCGTTTGTCTGACCGCACTGATGATGTTTACCTGTTTTTCCTGTGCATCCGCAGCCGGTGACAAAGCTGCTGATTCGGCTGCAAAAGCGGGTGCCGATACTGTTCCCGCTGCGGACAAAGCCCCTGAGACAAAATCTGAAAGCAAACCGGAGGCCAAAGACGAAAAGGCTGCCACAGTCAACGGCAAAGTCATTTCCCGTGCCGCACTGGACAGTGAATGCAAACGCATGAGCCAGAGATTTATGCAGCAGGGAAAAGAGATCGGCGCGGATAAACAGGATGAGTTCCGCAAAGAAATTCTGACCAACCTGATCAACCGGGAACTGCTGTATCAGGAAGCGGAAAAAAAGGGAATCAAGGCGGATGAGCAGAAAGTGGCGTCGCGTTTTGCGGAAGTGAAGCAGAGTGCCCCCACCGAAGCGGATTTTCAGAACATGCTGAAAGAAATGGATATTTCAGAAGCAGACATCAAAAATGAAATCAGCCGGAGTTTTGTCATTCAGGAATTCATAGACAGCCAAATCACAGCGGACATCAAGGTTTCTGATGAGGAAATCAAAGCCTTTTATGACGGACATCCGGATTATTTCAAAAAACCCGAGCAGGTGAAGGCCAGTCACATTCTGATCAAATCCGATTCGGTCAAAGACGATGAGACAAAGAAAAAAGCTGCCAGAGACAAACTGCGGGCCATTCAGGAAAAAGTGAAAAAGGGTGAGGATTTTGCCGAACTTGCCAAAGCCGGCTCAGAATGTCCCAGTGCATCCAATGGCGGAGATTTGGGGTACTTCACCAAAGGCAGGATGGTCAAACCCTTTGAGGATGCCGCCTTTGCCCTGAAAACCGGGGAAACCAGTGATATTGTTGTCACCCAGTTCGGTTATCACCTGATTCGGGTGACAGACAGAAAACCGGAATCCACCGTGAGTCTGGATGAAGCAAAGGAAAAAATCTCTGAGCATCTGAAGAAGCAGAAAACCATGGAATCTGTCAATCAGTATATTGAGAAAATCAGAGCATCTGCAAAAGTGGAAACCTTTCTGCAGACGATTTCCGGAAAAGAACATCCCTCAGATTTGAAAGCTTTCCAAAGTTGTCAAATCGTTCAGGTGACTGAACCGCTGCATTTATTTCCAGAAATCACCCAAGTTCTCCCGAGTTTCAGATGTCAGAAAAACAAAGCTGTTTCATGCGAGTTCTGACATCTGAAACCTTTTTCCTGTCTCCCATCATCCATCCCCGCTCCCTGTCCCTCAAAAAAAACTGTATCTCCTTTACAAGTTCCAGTTATTATGCTAATTCCCCATAACCGGGAGAACAACTTGACTTTTCGAGAGAGTACGATCTGAATCGTATGATCCGGAGGGACCGAAAATGGATTATATCAAAATTCGGTTTTGGAAACAATCTGAATAATCTCAGTACAGATTTTGAAAGAAATTTACGAAAAATGTTCGAACCATCGGCCCGCGCTTCACCTGCACGGAATGTCGTGGACACCGCCAAATGGATATTTATGAAACCCATGACGAAATTATGATTCTCGCAGAAGTACGGGGGTCAACCGGGATGATCTGGATATTGAAATCAATTTCAGAGCCGTGAAAATAGCGGAAAACCCGGATGAATCTGCCCCGGCTGCAAAATGCGACCTTCCGTCTTGCGAAATACAGTGCAGAAAAATTCGGGCGGGTGCTTTTCTTCCCAACCTTATCAATACGGAAAAAGTCAGTGCGTCCTATCACGGGAGAGTCTGCTGCGGATACGGCTGGTCAAACTGCCTGTGGACAAAACCCACAAAGTCACTGTTTCGGACGGATAAGGGAAAAATATCATCCCTGAAAATCGGTCACTGCAACATCTGAGCGACGGTTAACCATAAGCTTTTTCGGGTACACATGTCACAACAGCAGGCGGCTGTAGCAGAAAATACAGAAAATTTGCCCCACGACCTGCCCATTCTCCTTTGTTCGATACTGTTCTTTTTAAAAATGGTGCTTCCCTGGATGGTCATGCAGGGGGAATCCATTCAGCTCGTGTGAGATAGCGACCAGGGGATCGGTATATTGGGCTGGTGGTGACAAAAAGCCATCAGCAAAGCAATCCCTCAGAGGATCTGGAATCTGTGGGAACCAGCGCGCTGATTATGAAAATGGCAAAAACCAAATGACAACCGGGCGCAACTGCTGGTGCGGGGAGTAAGCCGTTTTACGGTCAAAGAATATGTGGGAGGCAAGTCCTATCTGGTTGCAGGCGTGGAGCATATCACGAGGATGAAATCAAAGGAACAAGGAAATCGAGACCGCGATAGACGCCTCATTGAGCTGTTCACCAAAATCGTGAGTCTCACCCGCTTCCGCCTGAAATGAACATGGCCAAAATCCATCAAGGAACCGGGCATTCTGGCAGATATGATTACTTCCACCCCCTCCAATTCCACCATTGAGGAAAAACTGAAAGTTCTGACGGCAGCCTTTGAAATCCGGGACGGACTCGGGAGGCCACCGGCTGGCCACGTACCAGTTGGAAATTCTGGAACTGGGCAACAAATCGGACCCGGAGTCAAAGGCGACATGGACAAACGCCAGAGGGAGTATTATCTGCGCGAGCAGATGAAGAGCCATCAAGGATGAACTGGGGAAAAGATGAACCCGCAGTTGAGATTGAGGATTACCGGAAAGAATTGAAGCAAAAAATCTTCGGAGTGGCGAAAGAGGCCATCCACACCGTGAGCTGGATCGGCTTTCCGCATGCATCCTCCTCTTCTGAATACACAAGTGGCATCCACCTATCTGGACTAGCTGACCTCTCTGCCCTGGAATGACAGCACCGGAGACAATCTGGATATTGCCAAAGCCCGGAAAATTCTCGACGAGGATCGTACTGATTGGAAAAAACCCAAAAAACGCATTATTGAATATCTGGCTGTGCGCAAGCTCAATCAGGTCAAAAGTCCCAGCCTCTGCTTTGCCGGGCATCGGGAACAGGCAAAACCTCTTTGGGCCAGTCCATTGCCCGTGCCATTGGCCGGAATTCATCCGTATTTCCACCGGGAGGAGTGCCCGGGATGAGGCTGAGATTCGGGGGCATCATGAGACCTATGTGGGTGCGCTCCCTGGCCGGGTGATTCAGGGCATTCGCAGAGCGGAGTCCAACAATCCCATTTTCATGCTCGATAAATTGACAAAGTGGGGAGCGATTTCCGGGCGATCTCGTGCTCTTCTGGAGGTTCTGGATCCGGAACAGACGCCACCTTTTCCGATCGTACAGGATATTCCCTTTGATCTGTCCAGGTCATGTTCATCACCACAACCATCACTGGATCATTCCCTGCCCGCAAGGGACAGGATGGAAGTGATTGAAATGCTGGGCTATACAGAGGATGACAAATCAAGATACCCAACCACTATCTTATTCCCCAGCAGAAAAGCGCATGGACTCCGTCGAACATCAGTTTCACCAGCGGGACCGTCGGCAGATCATCAAGGTTACACCAGTGAGGCAGGGCTGCGGAATCTGGAGCCAGGAATAGCATCCATCTGCCGGGGCGTGGCCGCCGAAAATCGCTGAAGAAGCCGGGTCCGTAGCCATCACAGTGAGCAATGTTCCCAAATATCTCGGGCCGGTGAAGTCATGCGAAACCAAAATCAGAACCTCTGTGCCGGGTGTGGTGACAAGTCTGGCCTGGACCCAGGCAGGCGGAAATCCTTTTCAAATTTGAGGCCACTGCCATGAAGAAGGAAAAAGAGGCCTGATCTGACCGGTCAACGGCATTCATGATGGGCGAATCAACCACTGCGGCTCTCAGCTTCGTCCGTGCCAAAATGCCAAAAAACTGAAAATCAAAAGGATTTTTGAAAACAATGATGTTACATCCATATCCCGGCAGGCGCAATCCCAAGGACGGCCCATCCGCAAATTGTCCTGCCATGTACCGCCCTCTCGCTGATTGCCAACTGTTATTCACCAGGATATGGCCATGACCGGTGAGATCACGCTGCGCGGCATGGTTCTTCCGGTGGGAGCATCAAGGAAAAGTGCTGGCGGCGCACGGAAGGCAGGCATAAAAGCCGTGATTCTTCCCAAATGGAACCAGAAAGACCTGGAAGATGTTCACTAAAGGTGCAAAAGGACATCACCTTTCATTTTTACCTGCGGACAAAATGATGGAGGTGCTGGATATGGCACTAGTAAATAAACCTTTTCAGAGCAGGAAAGGAATTGCGCTGTCTACATCAGCCTGGCTTCGGTTCTCATGGGTTATCATTATTTCCATTTATACTGCGATTCTCCTTTGAAATTTTAACCGCAAAAGGACACAAAAAAACAGACCCAGCACCGCACAAAATCGGAGAACCGGCTTTTTTGCCTTCCGCAACATGGTTTCAACAGAGAATTGGTATTACAGAGGCAGCAGATGAAAAAGAAAAACAAGGAACTTCCCTTACAGTGTTTGCATCGGACTAATTGCTTGTGCTCCCCTTTTTTTTCGGATGTGCTGCCACAACTGTGCAGCCTCTTGCACTTTCCCCCAAGTCCAAAGCCCGTGTGGTGAAAAAAAGGCCCCTTCCCATCCCTTCATCCGGCCAGATTGATTATTATTCCGGAGCTTCCCGGCCTTACAAGGTGGGGGATATCTGGTACAAGCCTCTGGCTCATACCAAGACTTCCGGCAAAGGGGCATTGCTTCCTGGTACGGAGAGGATTTTCACGGCAAAGCCACGTCCAGCGGGGAAATTTATGATATGCACGGCATTTCCGCAGCCCACAAGATACTGCCCATGCACACCTGGGTGCGGGTGCGCAACCTGGCAACCGGCAAATCCCTTGCGGTGCGCATCAATGACCGGGGCCCTTTTGTGGCAGGCAGAATCATAGATCTTTCCGTGGCTGCCGCAAAGGAACTGGGGTTTACATTTGGGAACTGCGGAAGTGGAAATTGAAGCCCTGGGCATAGCCCGGCCCGGAACATCGGAAACGCCTATGCAGGCCATGTATATGCCTGTGGATTATGACAAGGGAACCTATGCCATACAGGTGGGCGCATTCGGGGACAGGGGAAATGCGGAAAAACTTGCACAGGAACTGCGCCATGCCTATGAGCATGCCCAGATCAAACCTGCCTATATTCCTGACAGCAGACAGAAACTCTACCGGGTGCTGGTGGGAAAATGCACTTCCCTTGAACAGGCGGAACTGTATCAGAATACCCTCAAATCCAAAGGATTTCAAAATATTTTCATCATTGCGGACTGATGGGAATATCATTGGAAAGCCCTGAGAGAAATTCCGGGGTCTCTGCGGAGAAATGCCGGGATATTGCAAAGGATTGCCGGCCGGGGATTTTCCGGCTGAAAATGCGAATCAGGTATTATACCGATTCGCCGTTGATTTTATACAGTGCTGTCAGTTTTTTTGTGACCTTTGCCCCCCCTTGTGTCCTTTGCGGCAGCCCTTTCAAGGTGAGTCACTGTCCGGTCAGCGCAACTCCGCAATGTCCGGCGGTTTTTGCAGCAGGCCGCAACAGCCACCGACAGACAGTATCAAAAAAGGCGCTCTGTAACAACCTGATGTCAAAGGTTTATTTTTCACACCTTGAAAGGGCTGGTCCTTTGCGGTTAAAACAAACCTGACAGAAAGCACAGTTTCAATGGGGAATCGGTATTATCTGAAGCTGACTCCGCATTTATGGAACTCTGATTGACCGGTTCATCCGCCTTCTGATTCTGCTGCCATCGGCAGGCAGTTGCCATACAGTTTTTTCCGGCGGGCCTGCCGCACATCACACATCATCCGGATTGCAAAGTTCATCCCAATATCCAGGCCGGAATGTCAGCCGCGTGTGAGAAACTGAGGTGCATTCTTTGACAGCCATTCATCCGGATTCTGATAATAGGGATTTTCTGTGATCACGCCGCCGCTGATGGTATAGGGATGGGTGCGCAGCACATCCATAATCACCGCACCGGAAAATTTTGTCACATTGTACAGACAGATGCTGATCCAGGGCTTGGAGGGAATGAAATAATTGAGCCGGGATTCATAGGCCATGAGATGCTCCACACCCGGAACTGCTTCCAAAGCCCATACCATCTCCGCTGCGGCCCGGACATTGCGCCTGCCTTTGGACTGGCTTTGGATATAGAAATAATCCAGCCCCTCATCCATTGCCCAGGGAGAGAACACTCCGCTGGGATAATACAAATCTTTGGCAGAAAAAATCTGAAAAATATTCATATGCTGCGTATGATCCGCACAGTCCGGAAAAAGCCGGGCATACCTCTGCCTGAAGCCATCCCCAGTCTGTTCGCAGGGACAGTACAGTTGCAAATCACCGTCCCTGTCGCCCTGATGAAGAAAACCGAAAAGAAGTTCATCCCGTTCAGCCTCATTTTCATACAGGCCGCAGAGATGAATGCCCCAGTTGCAGGTATAATCGCCAAACCCCATGCGCAGTTTTGGCTGATCCGATGTTCTGATGTGCATTCTATCCTCCTTTCCTCATCTGTTTTGCAGAATGCGATCCGTTTCTGCAATGGTGCTGACAATTTTTTCAATGATTGCAGACTGATTTTCCGATGCCTGCGCAATGCCGGAAACCAGATCCGCCACTTTCCGGATATTGTCCGCAAGTTGGGCAAAGGATTTTTCCGCTCCGTCTGTCAGTTCTGCGCCTCTGCGGATTTTTCCAATGGTGTTCTCAATCAGTTTTTCCGTATTCCGGGCAGCATCGGCCACCTGCCGGGCCAGGTGCTTGACTTCGGAGGCCACCACAGAAAAGCCCGCGCCTGCTTCTCCGGCCTTTGCAGCCTCAATGGCCGCATTGAGGGCCAGCAGATTGGTCTGAAAGGCAATGGCATTGATATTTTTCACAATCTGCACGGTTTCCCGGCTGGATGCGGAAATGTTGCGCATGGATTCGGCAAGTTCTTTCATGACTGCACCGGCCTGTGCAATCACCTGCCGGGAATCTCCCATGACAGTTTGGGAACTTTGTGCCTGCAGAACATTCTGCCGCGTGTGCGCACCCATTTGTTTCAGCGCGTCATGAATCAGATATTCCGTATGGCTTTGGACACGGGAAACCACCTGTTCAAGCTGTGCGGTCATGTGTTCCATAACAGATTTGCTTTTCTCCAAATCCCGCATTGCCTGCTCCCTGTCCCTCAATGCCTTTTGCAGGGCATCTGTCATTGTGTTATGTCCTTTTTCCACAAAATAGAGAACAAGAGTCATGGACAGCAGAGGACCGATGATATTTGCCACCTGTGTCTGCAGTGTCTGCGCAGATGTCAGACGGATTGCGGGAAGTTCATGACCGCTGATTTTCAGCCAGTACAGCACGGCAATTTCCGCCACCATGAAGGCAGACCAGAAAAGGGAACTCCGGAGGCCCACAAAGGTGACAGCAAATATCGGAACCACCAGATTCCAGGTCAGGGCTCCGGCTGCAATTCCGCCTGTCATGCAGGGAAGAAGAATGAAATGCCAGGCCAGGGCAGCAAAACTGAGATTGGCAGAAAAGATCAGAGAACCGGTGACACGGAGCAGAACAGGGGAAATCAGCGCAATGATCATCACTGCCATCATGCTGGTGCCAAGCGTTGGATGCCCCATGTGATACCATTTGAGCGCATTGGGGATAAAGAACAGGGGGGACAGAAATGCGTAAATGACAAAATACCGGCATCGCCTCTCCAGATCAGGGTTATCCTGAAATCTGTCCGGAACAAAGCGCTTGACAAAACTGTTCATTCATACTCCCTGTGCCAGACTTTTTTTGCAGTTTGAAAAGTCCCGCTCTTTGTGAATCTTCGCTTCTTTGTGTCTCTGTGTCTGTTTTTTGCCACGAAGGCGCAAAGACACAATGTTTCTTTGTTTTTTTCAATAATACTGATTCGCCATTGACATAATGCGGCAAGTGTCAGTCTTTCCGCAGTTCTGTCTGTGCAGAAAACCGATCCGCCTGATTCTGCACTCCTCCGGATCAGGTGCAAACTGTGTCAAATCAATGGTGAATCGGTATTAAGATGTGCTTTTCAGACACTCTTTCAGCGTGCTTTGATGCCGTTGATAATATCAGACGATGAGGTATTCTCCCTTACAGGAATCAGCACCACCCGTCCGCCGAGTTTTTCCACCAGTTCATTGCCGATGACCTCATGGGGAGCGTAATTGCTTCCTTTGGTCAGAATATCGGGCCGGATGCTTTCAATCACAGTGCTGAGCTGTCCGTAAGAAAAAACAGTGACATAATCCACACTGTCCAGCGCGCTGAGAATCTGCACTCTTTCCCTCGCGCTGATGACCGGACGCCCTTCCCCTTTTAAGCTCCGGACGGATGCATCATCATCAATGGCCGCGATCAGCACATCCCCCATCTGCTTTGATGCGGAAAAAAGCCGGATATGGCCCGCATGCAGGAGATCAAAACATCCGTTGCTCAGCACAATTTTCCGGTTCCGGCGCTTCAGATCTTTTGCAATTTCAGTCAGTTCTTTCAGATTTTTATATTTTGTCAGAATCTCATCAGAAGATTTTCCCATTGCTGCCAGCAGTTCATTCCGGGTGACAATTGGCGGTTCCACCTTACCTACAATGCCTCTTTGCCGTATTGGCAAGCAGCGCGGCATCCCGAGGAGGCAGAAAAACCCGATCGCCTGGTCGAAAAACCGATACCACAGTATCCCCGGCTCCAGAACATCAAAAACCTGCCGGGCTTCGGCAGTGACATGGGGTTCCTGTCCCGGCTCAAACAGCACCATCCCGTCTTTGCCGCAGGTAATCAGCAGATTCTGTATGCCTGTGCTTTCCAGCAGTTTCCGGCCTGCACGGAACAAATCATCCTGATTTCGGATTTCCATTCCTGCGGCCAAAGCCGCCTCCTTTTTGTTGGGCGTGAGCAGGGAAACGCCCGCATATTTGGTAAAATCAAGTCCTTTGGGATCAGCTATGGAGATTTTTCCGTGTTTTTGGGCAAGGGAAATCAGATTTTTCAGAAAAGGCCGGGTCATCAGCCCCTTTCCGTAATCGGAAATCAGAACAGCATCACATTCCGGTATTTTCTTTTGGACAAAGCTGCTGAGTTTCTCAAATGTGGCATCAGAAATTTCCCTCCGGGTTTCCCGGTCAATGCGCAGCACATGCTGACTGGCAGCAATGACGCGGGTTTTCCGGGTTGTGGGACGCTGAGATTCCCGAATCACGCCTTCGGTATCTGCCTGCAGTCCGGCAAACATTTCGAGTACCCGATCTCCGTCTTTCTTTGTGCCTATCACACCGGCCACTGAAACCTGCGCGCCCAGAACAGCAAGGTTGTTCACCACATTGCCCGCGCCGCCCAGAGTGTACTCCTCTTTCTCCACTTCCACAATCTGAACCGGAGCTTCGGGTGAAATCCGCTCCACTTTTCCCCATACATATTCATCAATCATCAGATCGCCCGCCACCAGCATGCGGCAGTGATCAAATTGGGAAATATCTGTCAGCATATGATGATAATCCGTTAAAAAAATTTGCCTCTGATTTGAAAAATGATTCATCCTGAATTTCATTGGAAAAATCCATCCCGCATATCTCCAGCCCGGCAACAGTGAAAGTCGTCAGCATGGCGTCTGTTCAGATTTCCTTTTCAGACTGTTCAGAAATCAATATCTGCTGTATTTCTTCCAGAACACCAAAGAGGACGCTGCATAATTCCGCTTACGGAGCCATCACTGTTATGGCGGTGATGCGGCGCATTGGGCAGTTCAGGATGATGCGGTGCATTGTCCCACCGGCATTTAAGCTCCCCCTGTTTATCCTGCCAGTGGAAGCCGTATTTTGACAGATTCATTCTTCCATCTGATATTGTTATATATTCAAACAATTCTGCCATGCTTCTGTCAGCAAATGTCACTTTTATCCGCAGTTTGCCATCGGTATATGCAACTTCCCTCCGCAGTATTTTGTATGAGATGACAAGCTGATTTTCAAGCAACTGTTTTTCAATATTTCTAAAATATTCAACGATGACAGGATTCATTGGCTGACAGATGTCTCCGGCAGTGCAAACTGCTGTTTGACACCGGCAAGCATTTCTATGGTGGCTGCCCATTCCACAAAATCTGTCAAATCACCTGCCTCACCTTTTTCATATTCACGGTAAAAATCCTCTGATTTTAATCTGTAACGTTTTTCAAAGCAGATTATGTCATCAGTCAGACGCCTTTTTATTTCTGATATGCGATTGCGTTCACGTTCCAGCAGTTTGTCTATGGTTGTTTCTATGACAGAATCGACCGAATTGCTGATGGCAATATATTCCTCCAATCGTCTGATTTTTTCAAGTGCTGTCATACACTCTCCTTTCATTTTATTTATAACTGCTGTGCTTTTCAAAAAAATTGATAAGCAAGAAATCGAAGTTCGGATGCTGTGTTCAGGGAAATAAGATTGTGCTTCCGGCCGGCTCCGCTCATGGCAGATATTTCGCCGTTGAAGTATTCGCTTTTGCACGGAGCCTCTCTTTCCCTTGCCAGATATTCTTCCGGGCTCACTTTTTCTTTTGGCAGAGCATTCACTGTGATTTTTCCGTATCATACCGATTCGCCATTGAAAATATACTTTATGGAAAGCAGTTTTTGCGGAAGGCAATACCGGTTCACCGCCGATTTTACAGAGTTCTGTCTGTTTTCTGTGTCCTTTGCGGTCAAAGGTTAAAGGAAAGCATGGTTTCAAAGGCGGATCGGTATAAGCCTGAAAACCGTTTGAAAAACTGCTTTTAACCGCAGAGTCACACAGAGTTTTTTTTCTGCGAAATTAAGGCACAAAAAGATCAGTTGTCTTGATCCGCTGCCTCTTTCTCATTGGAATGTGACGCTGCATATGCTTCAATGAGCTGCTGCAAAAAACGGGGCGGACGCACCACCCGGCCTTCGGGCGTGATGCAGGCATGTCTGGTATATCCCCTGACCAGAGGCTTTTCATCTGTCATACCATCTTCCGGCTGCCGGAAGATGGTGTAATCAAACTTCATTCCGCCTTTTATCCCCTCATCCAGACCGGTTTCAATGATGAGCATGTCATCATACCGGGCCGGATGGAGATATTTGCACCAGACTTCGGAAACCGGCAGCAGAATGCCTTTTTTCTCAATTTCTTTGTAGGCCAGACCCAGATGCCGGAAGGTTTCGGTACGCCCCATTTCAAACCAGCGCAGATAGTTGGCATGATACACCACGCCCATTTTGTCCGTATCCCCGTAAATGACCCGGTAGATGATTCTGTGGCGCAGCATGGCTATTGCGTCTCCCCGGACAGAATTTTTTCCATAATGGGTTTGAGTTCCGCATACTCCCGCGTCACGGGGAACTGGGGAAACTCGTCAATGACATTCTGCGGGGGGCGGAACAGAATGCCGTGATCCGCCTCCTGCAGCATGGTGATGTCATTGTAGGAATCTCCCATGGCAATGACCTGATAATTCAGCCCTTTCAAAGCCTGCGCGACCTTGCGCTTTCCGTCTTTCTGGCGCAGGGTGTAATCCTCCACTGAGCCGTCCGGGCCAATGACCAGCGTATTGCACAGCAATGTCGGCCATCCGAGCTGTTTCATCAGCGGCCCGGCAAACTGGGTATAGGTGTCAGAAACAATGACAATCTGCGAGCGTTCCCTGACCCAGTTGATAAACTCCAAAGCTCCGTCCAAAGGCTTCATGGTCGCAATCACATCGGTAATGTCTTTGAGTTTCAGTCCGTGCTCTTTGAGAATGGCCAGACGCTTTTTCATCAGCACATTGTAATCTGAAATATCCCGCGTGGTCAGACGGAGTTCCTTTATGCCGGTCTTCTCCGCCACATTGATCCATATTTCCGGGACAAACACTCCTTCCAAATCGGAACAGATGATATGCATGTTTTTCCTTTCCGTCAGTGTTCAGTTATCAGTTTTTTCAATGATAAATGACAATTGTTCACTGTTCACTGATAACTGACAACTGTTTAGTCTTCACTTTCTTCAATCCGAATAAGCATGGGTTCCGCGCGCACCACATCCAGAGCCATGATTTCCTTCATGGCTTTTTTCACATCCGCTTCCTTTGCCTTATGGGTCAGCATGACAATGGGAACCGGGCCTTCACTTTTCCTGCCTTTCTGGTGCACGGAAGAAATACTGATCCCGTATTTTCCCAGGATGCCGGAAATTTTGGACAATACCCCGGGCTGGTCTGCGGCAGCAAAACGGAAGTAGTAATGGGTTTCAATCTCATCCACCGGCAGAATCGGAATTTCCTTTACAGATTCGGGCTGCCAGGCCAGATGGGGAATCCTCTGCCCGGCTCCGGAAGCAATGTTGCGGGCAATGTCTGCAATATCACTTATCACTGCGCTGCCTGTGGGCATCATGCCCGCGCCGTATCCATAGAGCATCATATTGCCGACCGCATCTGCGGAAATGGTGATGGCATTGAGACTGCCGCTGACATTGGAAAGCGGATTGGACAGGGGGATCATGGTGGGATGAATCCGGGCCTCGACCGCATTTCCCTTGTCTTTGCCGATGGCCAGCAGTTTGACCCTGTATCCGAATTCTCCGGCAAAAGCAATGTCATCAGGCGTGATTTTCGTGATTCCCTCCACATAAATGTCATCGAGGCTGATCTTCATGCCATAGGCCAGCGTATTGAGAATGGCCAGTTTGTGGGCGGTGTCAAATCCCTCCACATCCAGCGTGGGATCTGCCTCGGCAAAACCGGCTTCCTGCGCGCCTTTCAGCGCATCCGCGAACGTGGAGCCTTCTTCAGTGATTTTGCTCAGGATATAATTGCATGTGCCGTTGAGGATGCCGGTCATGGCAGCAATCCGGTTGCCCACCAAGGATTCCCGCAGGGATTTGATGATGGGCATGCATCCGCCCACACTGGCCTCATACGCGAAATCCGCGCCTTTTTCCCGGGCTGCTGCCACAATCTCATTGCCATGCGCGGCTATCAGAGCCTTGTTTGCCGTGACCACATGCTTTCCCTGACCGATGGCTTCCAGGATAAGGGTTTTGGCAATTCCCTTTCCGCCGATGAGTTCCACCACAATATCCACTTGCGGATCATGGATGGCTTTGCGGGCATCATTGATCAGCACTCCTTTGGCCAGAGGGATTCCCCTGTCTTTTTCCGTATCAATGTCAGCCACATATTTCAGGTTCAGATCGACTCCGGTTCTGGCGCGCAGAATCTCCCTGTTTTCCAGCAGAATCTTTGCCACACCCGAACCCACCGTACCGAAACCGAGTATTGCCACATGAATCTGTTTCATTGCCGCTCCTTAATCCTTTTGAAAGTCTGATGAGTTAAAAAAATCTTCACAGTGTTGCCAAACACTCCTCCTGCCTCTGGCATCCGGATGGAAATGCGGGAGTCTGTTTTTTTAAATTATCTCATATTTTCCCGGACTGAAATTCTTGTGAATTTCGTCTGACAAGCCATTATTACCCAAAGAGATGGACAATGTCAAAAAAATTGTTTTGACTTTTGCAGTAAACGGGTTTAGTTATTTCTCTGAATCTCTGTATGATCTTATCATTTTCTCATAAATTTTGCGAACAAAATTCGACAGCAAGGACAGAATATGAGCCAATCTCTGACATATGCGGATGCAGGTGTGGATATTGACAAAGCCAACAGATTGGTTGACCGGATCAAGGAAATCGCCAAACGGACTCCCCGGCATGGGGTGATGGGCGATATCGGCGGCTTCGGCGGACTGTATTCCCTCAATACGGCCAATATCGCCCAGCCGGTGCTCGTCAGCTCCACGGACGGAGTGGGAACCAAGCTGAAAATCGCGTTCATGATGAACAGACATGACACCGTGGGAATCGATCTGGTGGCCATGTGTGTCAACGATGTACTGGTTCAGGGTGCAAAACCTTTGTTTTTTCTCGATTATTTTGCAACAGGCAAACTGGATGACGGTGTTGCTGCCGATGTCATCAAAGGCATTGGGGAAGGATGCTCTCTGGCCAACTGCGCTCTGATCGGGGGAGAAACCGCGGAAATGCCGGGCCTGTATCAGGAGGGGGAATATGATCTGGCCGGTTTTGTTGTGGGACTGGTCGATAACGCCAAAATCATTGACGGATCTGAAATTCGGGTGGGACACGGACTGATCGGCATTCCCGCCTCAGGACTTCACAGCAACGGTTATTCCCTGGTGCGCAAAATCTGTTTTGATCTCCTGAAGATCGATATTGATGCCCATGTACCGGAACTGGGCAGGACTCTGGGCGAGGAACTGCTTACCCCGACCCGGATTTATACGGAAACAGTTCTGAAACTGATACGGGATCTGCCCATTCACGGTCTGGCGCATATCACGGGCGGCGGCATTGATGAAAATATCGTGCGCATCATCCCCCAGCCCTGCGATGTCCTGATTCGGAGCGGCAGTTGGGTCATTCCGCCCATTTTTGAATTTCTGCGGAAAAAAGGCAATGTGCCGGAAGGGGAAATGCGGAGGACCTTCAACAACGGCATCGGCATGATAGCCGTAGTGCCGGGGGAATCCGTGCCGGAAGTGCTGAGCCGTCTGAGGGCCATGAATGAGGATGCCCGGCTGATTGGAGAAGTGGTGGCACGCAAAGGTCCGGGCCCCCGTGTTCGGTGGACAGAATAAATCAGAGGTCAGTAAACAGTTGTCAGTTGTCAGTGAACAGTTGTCAGTATTCAGGTGTCAATGTTTTATCCCTGACAACCGGTAACTGTTCCCTGATAACTGGCAACTGAAATTATTATGCAATATTTTATTGTTTTCCTTTCATTTTTTTTGTGCCTGTTCCTTACGCCCGCAGTAAGACATACTGCCCGCCGCCGAGGATGGATTGCCGGTCCCGTAAAGGATCGATGGCACAAAAAACCCACGGCCATGATGGGGGGGATTGCCATATATCTCGGTGTTGCCGTTCCTCTGTTTTTCACAGCAGATTTTGCATCCCTTCTCAAATTCACCACAGAACCGGGATCAGGAAAACCCCCTGCCGCGGATGCGGCCATATGGATTGGCATGACACTCTCCTTTGTTCTGGGGCTGGTGGATGATTTTCTGCGCATCAAACCCCAGACGAAACTGGTGGGACAGATACTGATAGCCTCCCTTTTTGCCTTTCTGGGCTTCCGGCTGCAATGGTTTGTTTCCCTTACGCTGGATACCATGATCACCATTGTCTGGATCGTGGGCATCAGCAACGCACTCAATCTGATTGACAATATGGATGGACTGTGCACAGGCGTGGCAATGGTTGCGGCAGTGTGGTTTGCTTTCCTGTTTTCAGGGGAAGCCGGAGGAGGCATGGTTTCCTCTCTGCTGCTGGCCGGTGCGCTGGCCGGATTTCTGGTATACAATTTCAATCCGGCTTCCATTTTCATGGGCGATTCCGGAAGTCTGCTCATCGGATTCATTCTTTCCATGCTGGGCATCCACTATTCCGGTTCCGGGCAGGTCTCCCGGCTGGCAATGATTGCTGTTCCTGTCATGATCCTGTTAGTCCCGATACTGGATACCACTCTGTAACCCTTATCCGGCCCTGAGCGGCAGGAAAGCCTCTGTCGGCGGCAGAGATCATACTTTACCGCCTGGTGCTGGTCGGGTTCAGCGAAAAAGAGGCAGTGCTTTTTCTTTACGGCGTGGGTGCGATTTCCGGGATTGGGGCATGGTTTGTCAGCAGTACAGACACCCTTACCTCTCCTGCTGTCATTATTCCCCTGGGCATTGCCGTTCTCCTGATGGGCATCTACATGGCCCAGATCCGGGTCTATCCGGAAAAGGAATTTTCCGTACTGCGGAATCACTCCTATACGCCCATTCTCATGGAACTGACCTACAAAAAACAGATCGCGATGGTCATTCTGGACTTCGGGCTGGTGTCCTTTTCCTATTACCTTTCCTACCGGCTTCGCTTCAGCGGTGATGAGTTTATTTTCTTTTTCAGGGTATTCCTCCATTCTCTTCCTGCCATTATCGCATGCAAGTTCATTGCCTTTTTCCTTATGCACATGTACCGGGGCATCTGGGGATTCATGAGTTCTGACGATGTGTTTGTCATTGTCAAGGCTTCTTTTCTGGCCACTCTTTTTTCGGTCGCGGCAGTCACATTCATTTACCGGTTTCAGGATTTTTCCAAAGGCATTTTTCTCATTGACTGGCTTCTGACCACCGGCCTGCTGCTGGGAACACGGGGTTCTTTCCGCATCGGACTGGATATGCTCAAACGCAAAACCGCATCCGGTGAAAGCGTGCTGATTTACGGCGCGGGCAGGGGAGGGGAAATTCTGCTGCGGGAAATCCTCAACAACAAACTCCGCAGACTCAAGCCGGTGGGATTCATTGATGATGACACCTTCAAAACCGGCAAGAAACTGCTGGGCTATCCCATCCTCGGAACCTTTGAAAGCATGGAGGAACTGCGGGAAAAACATCAATTTTCCACAGTGCTGGTTTCCTTCAACGGAAGCCAGCCCAACAATTTTGAAGGGGCAAAACAGTACTGCAAAACCCATGATCTCATGCTCCGCCGCTTTTCCGTAAAACTGGAGGATGTGGATTTGGAATAAGGGGTTTCGTGCTTTGTCAGGTTTTTTCTGACGGATTTTAACCGCAAAGGGCACAAAGCTCACAAAAAAACTGCATCCGTAAAGCATTCGTTTGATTCGTGTATTATTCCCTTTCAACAGAGAACTGTTTAAAAATTATGGAACAGGAAAATATTGGTACTGGGTCAAATCGGCTGTTCTGAACCTGACATACAGGCAAAAAAATCCAAAAGGATTGACATTTTATAGAAAAAATTGTAAGAACAAATCAGAATCCCGGAAGGGATGACATTGTCAGCCGATCTGCCCCACTATCAAAAGATTATCATTGACAGGCAGGAATCTGCCCTGCGGGGTGTGCAGAACTGCTGTCAGAAATCCGATCTGTCCCATGTGTGAAGCAATTTTGCCCGTCCTGCGCTGCTGAAAATTCTGTTTTTTCCGATCCCCTGTTTTTTTCTTGTAACTTCACAGGCAGTTGGTGTATATATAATTCGTTTTGGGTCTGCGCATCAGGTCATATCCCTGATGAAAAATGACAGGTCATCTGAAAACTGGCATGGAATTTGCTGTCCGCATAACACGCATTTTTTCATGCTTTAAGACAAAAAATCGCATAACTCCTGGTTAAAACGGGAGAGCAAAAAATAAGCGGGTACAGCCAATTGGAGAGAAGTATCCGGCTTCCGTTTACAGAGACGGGAAGTGTAGAAATCCGCCTGTCGTTTGCGGAGACAGGAAGTGCAGGAACATATCATATCAGACAATGGTGATATAAATTGGAGAAATTGAGAGGTGATATGGCAAAAAAATCCAAAAAGAGGAAAAGCGGGAAAAAAAAGTCAGGCGGATTGGCTGCTGAGCAAAAAACACTTAAAAACACAGTGTCAGTCAGCCATGACGATGTCGATGAACAATATGAGCGTATATATAAAATATTGGCTGTGGAAGTCGGAGAGGATGAAGAGGATGACGACAGAGCCGCCGTCGGTGATGAGAATTTGGGAAGATATCTGAAGTATCTGAAAAAAGAGACTGTTTTTCCTGTCACAGTTACCGGCATTGAGGACATGGGATGTTTCGGATGGGAGGAACGCTACACTTTCGGGGGAGGAAGCAGAAGCGAATATGAAAATCTTAAAAAGAAATATCCCTCATTCACGGACAAATATGAACTCCTTAGTTTCAGTGAGGATTTTGATGAGGATGAAGGTCTGTGCGCTGAGGTGCGGAGAATTTCTGACGGGAAAAAATTCACTCTGCCGCTTGCCGACCTGAAAACAGTTGAAAAGAATTCCAAAAATTCACAGCTTCTTGACGACTACACGGTCTGGTATGTAAATTTCGGATAGAAAACTGAGAAATCGGCAACGGAGACAGTCAGGAAAAAGAGTTTAACCCGGCGGTCGAGCGGGCGGGGCGGATGAGCCGCCCCGCCGCTCACCTTGCCGTTAGGCGGGATTTACGCGATAGGGAATATTTTAAAGAAATCAATATGAAATACAGGGATATCAGAGAAGAAGAGTTGAAAAACAGGATTGCGCAGGATTATTTTCGGGAATTTGACTGTACCAAAATTATTGGCAATATTGACTTTTGTGTCTGTATGCACCAAAGTCAAAAAGAATTATTTGAACAGGAGTCATTACTTTGGGCAGAAGCGAAAAAAGGTTCATCGGATATTTACAGTTCAATCGTTCAGCTCATTCTCACCATTGGAAAGGCGCGGACTTTTGACAGGTTCCTGCCTCCTCCCATGCTTGGGGCGTTTGACGGAGAAAAGATTGCTTTTATTCCCTATAATGAAATTCACGACATCTTTTATCAAAACGATTTCAACTGGAATGTTGCGCCCTCAGACTGTGAAAGCAAAGAGTTTAAATTCGTTCATGAAAAAGTGAAACACACCATTGACCGAAAAACGCTTCTGTTCAACTACAAAAAGGATGACAGCGAACTCAGGAAATTTATCAAAAGCAATTTCACTGCCGGAAAACCGGGTTTGACAAAAACCGGGATTGACAAAAACAACTTCATGGTCATTTATAACAAATGGCTGCAGACAGTCAAACCGACAATTGCAGTTAAATGGGATATTGCAAAAAAAAGCGGCATCATTGACGGCGATTTCTACCTGGCGGACCTGCTTTCACAGGAAAACAACACATTAAAGGAGAAACTTTTTGTTCTTTTAAAGCACGATCACTATGAACTTGACAGAAAGCTGGATGAAGCAGGAATGTTCAGCAGCAAACGCACAGACTTTACGGACAAACAGGTCGCGCATACGCAATTTTGGAACCGCCATGACAGACCGCCCAAAGAAGAGTATTGGGATTATATTGTTGAACGCCGTGATCTGCTTGTTCCGCAGGATGTCCGGGAAAGAAAGGGCAGTTTTTTTACGCCCCGGATTTGGGTTGAACTTTCACAAAAATATCTTGCCGATGTTCTGGGCGAAGACTGGCAGGACGAATACTGTGTCTGGGATTGTGCCGCAGGAACAGGAAACCTGCTTGCCGGACTTACCAATAAGTACAATATTTGGGCTTCCACACTTGATAAACAGGATGTGGAAGTCATGAAAGACCGCATTAAAAACGGCGCAAATTTATTGGAAGACCATGTGTTTCAGTTTGATTTTTTGAATGATGATTTTTCAAACTTGCCGAAACCGTTGCAAAATATCATAAATGACGCTGAAAAAAGAAAAAAATTGGTTATTTATATAAATCCCCCGTATGCTGAAACGGCAACAAATGACACAAAAGATAAAGAAAGAATTAACAAAAGAGGAGTCTCGTTTACAAAAGTTCAAATTGAATACAGTGAGAAAGTTGGAATTGCAACAAAAGAACTCTTTGCACAATTCCTGACACGAATTTTTGATAAAATTCCAAATTCAGTTCTTGGACAATTTTCAAAATTAAAAATAATTCAAGGTCCTAATTTTTCAAAATTTCGCAATTTTTTTAAAGCTGAATTTAAAAAAGGTTTCGTATGTCCCGCGAATTCTTTTGATAATGTAAAAGGTCGGTTTCCAATTGGATTCATGATTTGGGATTTAAATAATCAGAAACAGATTAAAGAAATAACATGTGATATTTATAATAGTGATGGATTGCTAAAAGATACTAAAATTTTTTATGCCTATGATGAGAATATTTTTATAACAGATTGGTTCAGAAAATATCATAACAGAAAAGAGAGTAATGATTGCATAGGTTCAATTGGTTTATACGGAAGCGATTTTCAACACAATAATTTTATCAGTATATATAATGTTGAAAATCATCCTAACAGATGGACATTTATCACCACTAAAAATTTGACTGCAACATCAATTTATTATACAGTTCGGCATTGCATCGAAGCAACATGGCTCAATGACCGAGACCAATTTTTATATCCGAATGACGGTTGGCAAAACGATAAAGAATTTCAAAATGATTGTTTAGCTTATACCTTGTTTAGCAATAATATTCGAAGTCAATGCGGTGTAAATCATTGGATACCGTTTTCTGAAAGCGAGGTAAACTCACGCGAAAAGTTTGAAAGCAATTTCATGAGCAAATTTATAAATGGTAAATTAAAAATTGAGAAAAAAGCAGATTTATATAACGAAGGCGCAATAAAACCTACTGAAAAATTAATATTTTCATCAGAAGCCAAAGCTGTTTTTGATGCAGGCCGTGAACTGTGGCGTTATTATCATTCACAGCCTGACTGCAATGCAAATGCCTCCTTGTACGATATCAGAGAATACTTTCAGGGCAGAAACAAACGGGGAAAAATGAACAGTAAAAGCAGTGATGAAACATACATGACATTGATTCATCAACTGAGAGAAAAGCTCAGACAAATGGAAAAGAAAATTGAACCGAAAATTTATGAATACGGATTTCTGAAAAAATAGTCACCTGACCCTTCGCTGCACCGGACACGGCTGTCGCCATGCCGGTGAACTTGTCATTATGTCATAAAAAATAAGAGGCACATTTTATAAATCTGATAACGACAATTCATCCCCTGGAAAAAAAGCTGTGTTTTGGACAGGAGATAAAAAGCTGAAAAACTATCTGAAAGAACAGGGTTTTGCTCTATTTTTTGATCCGAGAGAAACTGCCTGACCAGTCATCCAGCGGACACGGCTAATGCCGTGCCGCTGAATTATTGTCAGGTGAAAGGTGCAAATAATGAATTACGAAATTTTTCTGGAAAACGTAAATGCAGACAGATTGAATTCAATTGATGACTTTGAAGAGTCGAAACATTTTGGCTACGCTGGCACCTGTAAAAACTTGCATGATGTTATGAAAGTATTGAGATAGGTATTTGATGATGATGCTGTTGCTGCTGCCGCAGCATTCGGCATGGTATTAAACACAAAGCTGTGTGCTGATGGCATGTATCGGGATGATACTCTTATGGTTTTGAATGAACTGTCCAAAACCAAGATGGAATTTGATATAATCATGTGTCATACCTTTCCAACGATATCTGCAACATCGCACATATTATCATCAGCACAGCGTTACGCATATGAAAATACTATACCTTGCACAGAATGGCCGGTTACCGGTGATACAGTCAACATTGTATTGCAGGAAGCAATAAAGCATTCAAAGGCAAAAGAATGGAAACTCTCTGAAACTGATGAAAATAATGCTTATATTGGCAGTTATTGTGCTGGAGAAGTTGATGGCAAATGGGTAAGAATCGCCTGACAATCAAATCAATCGGATGTAAAAGCCTGGCTCTGACTGCCTCGCTGGTTATTAATCAAAGGAGGTAAATAATGAGTCCTTCTGTCAATCACAGCTATATCTGTACCAAAATCATAGAACATCTTTTAAAAAATGAAGGGATTCAGCCTTTTATTGAACTCACACTGGACATTGACAAAGGATTGACACCGGATATTTCTGTATATAAAGAAAACACAATCCAACCGGATTTTTTGGAAGATAAAACCAAATGTGAAGTAATTCCTTTTCTGGTCATTGAAATCCTCTCCCCACAGGGGATACTGGAACTCGTTGAAAAAGCAAAAACACTGCTTGCGGCCGGTGTATCAGCGGTTTGGATTGTTGATATTTATGCCAGAACCGTTATTGTTATGAGCAGTCAAAAAAAGGAAACATTTCACCGTGAGGTTGTAGCCTGCGAAGGCATAAAAGTGGATTTCAAAAGCGTATTCATTTAGACAGATAAAGCAGCCAGTGTGGCAAAATTGCATTCTGTCCGGGGCAGTCCGGATTTTTCAAAGCGGGTTTGCCCCTGGGACATTTTTGTTGCAGTTGTTCAAATTTGAGCAGTTTTTACATATAAACCCATTAAGGAGAGTGTCATGAAATTCATCATCAACAAAAGCGACATCAAAAACATTCTGGCAAAGGTGCAGGGTGTGGCCGGACGCAGAACCAATCTGGCCATTACCGAGACTGTGCTTATCACCGCAACGGATGAGGGCATCCGCATGATGGCAACCGATCTGGAAACCGGATTTGAAGGCAGTTATTCCGCTGCGGTGGAAAGCACGGGCGCCATTGCCATCAATGCCAAAAAACTCTTTGAAATTGTAAAGGATTTTCCCAGAGAGGATGTGCATGTCCATGAAGTGGAAAACCGCTGGATCAAGATTGGCAATGACAAGATTGAATACCATATTGTGGGCATGAATCCCGAAGATTATCCGGACAGTCCCAAACTTTCGGATGCCAGTTTTTTTGAAATGGATTCCCAGGCATTGCGGAAAATGATTGAAAAATCTGTCATTATCACAGGAGCCAATGATGACCGGCGTTCCCATATCAACGGCGTGTTTTTTGAAAAAATTGAAAAAGAGGAGGGCTCCTTTGTGCTTCGCATGGTCTCCACGGACGGCAGCCGTCTTTCCACTGTGGATGATCCCTGTGATGACGAACCTCCGTTTGCAGCGGAAGTGCTGATTCCCAAAAAGGGACTTGTGGAGGTTCTCAAATTCCTTGATTCTGAGGGAAGTGTGCAGGTGGGACTGCAGGAAAGCCATTTCATTGTAAAAAAACAGAGTGAAACAGTCACCATACGGCTGCTGGAGGGGGATTTTCCCAAATACACCGACATTGTCAAAAACCGGGGAACCGACATTCTGCTGGACAGAAAACAGTTTCTGGGAATGCTCAGACGCATGTCCATCCTTTCCTCTGACAGTTACAAAGGCGTTGTGTTCAATTTTGCCCAAAACCGTCTGCTGGTGACAGCCTCCAACCCGGATATTGGCGAATCCAGAGAGGAAATGCCGGTTGATTATGACGGAGAGGCCATTGAGGCCGCATTCAATCCCCGTTTCTTCATTGATGCCCTGGGTGCTGTGGAAGAAAACATGGTGCGCATCAGCATCATCAACGCGGAGCGTCCCTGCATGGTGGAAGGGGAAGATGACAAAAGTTATCTGTGCGTAGTTATGCCGATGAGAATATGACAAACGAACCCATCAATTATACTGCCGACAATATCAAGATACTGGAGGGACTGGAGGCAGTCCGGAAACGTCCTTCCATGTATATCGGAAATGTGGATGTGGAGGGGCTTCATCATCTGGTCTACGAAGTGGTGGACAACAGCATTGATGAGGCCATGGCCGGATACTGTGACACAATCCTGGTCACGATCCACACAGACAGCAGCGTGACTGTGCTGGACAATGGCCGGGGCATTCCGGTGGGCATTCATGAAAAGGAAAAAGTCCCTGCCGCGGAAGTGGTGCTGAGCAAACTCCATGCCGGAGGCAAGTTTGACAAGGATTCCTACAAGGTTTCCGGCGGTCTTCACGGTGTGGGCATTTCTGTGGTCAATGCCCTGTCTGTATTTCTGGATGTGGAAATTTATACCGGAGGACAGATTTATCATCAGACCTGGTCAAAGGGGAAAAAGACCAGTGAACTTGAAATCATTGGAAAAACAGACAGACGCGGCACAAAGATCCGTTTCCGGCCTGACACGGAGATTATGAACAGCGATGATTTCAGTTATGAAATTCTGTCCCGGCGGCTGCGGGAACTGGCCTTTCTCAACCGGGGCGTGAAAATCTGCATTGAGGATGAACGCTCGGATGCCAGAGAGGAATTCCATTATGAAGGCGGTCTGGCTGAATTTGTGCAGTATCTCAACCGGCGCCACACTGCGCTTCATCCGCCCATCTTTTTCCAGGCGGAAAAAAATGAGGTGCAGATTGAAGTCGCGATTCAGTACAATGACAGCTACAATGAGCGGATGCTGTCTTTCGCCAACAATATCAACACCGTGGAAGGCGGTTTTCATCTCATCGGCTTCAAGACGGCCCTGACCCGATCTTTGAACCAGTATGCCACCAGCGATCATCTGCCCAAAAACATGCAGGCCAAAATCGGTGGCGATGATGTGCGCGAGGGACTTACGGCCATTATCAGTGTGCGCATCCGGGAGCCCCAGTTTGAGGGGCAGACCAAAACCAAACTGGGCAACAGCGAGGTCAAGGGTCTGGTGGAATCTCTGGTCAATGAAAAACTGACCATGTATCTGGGGGAAAATCCGGCTGTTGCCAAAAAGATCATTGCCAAGGCTGTGGATGCTGCCCGCGCCAGAGATGCTGCCCGCCGCGCCAGAGATTTGGCCAGAAGCAAGGGTGCGCTGGTGGATTCCACTCTGCCCGGCAAGCTGGCTGAATGCCAGTTTGCGGATCCTGCGGAACGGGAGCTGTTTCTCGTGGAGGGCGACAGCGCAGGCGGTTCTGCCAAACAGGGACGGGATCGCAGGTTTCAGGCCATTCTGCCCCTCAAAGGCAAAATTCTCAATGTGGAAAAGGCGCGTCTTGACAAGATTCTGCGCAGCGATGAGATCAAAAATATCATCACTGCCCTGGGCGCGGGCGTTGGCCGGGAGGAATATGACATTGACAAGATCCGTTACCACAAGGTGGTGATCATGACAGACGCGGATGTGGACGGTTCCCATATCCGCACCCTGCTGCTGACCTTTTTCTACCGGCAGATGCGGGAGGTGATTGAAAAGGGGTATCTTTATATCGCACAGCCCCCGCTTTTCCGCATTGGCAAAGGGAGAAATGAAATATATCTTAAAGATGAGGCCGGATACAATGAACATATCCTCAGCCGGATCTGTGCAAACAGAAGTGTGAAAACCGGGGAGGGAAAGATTCTGAGCGGACATCAGCTTTTTGCTTTCATGGGTGATGTTTCTGAATATCTGGAGGCTGTATCCCGGATGGAGAGACGCGGCGTGCAGCCGGAACTGCTGGAACTTCTGATCCGGGAAGGCGTGGACGGAAAGGATTTTCTGCAGGATGAAAACCGGATGCGTGATCTCAGCACAGTTCTGTCCGGAAAAGGCTGCGAAGTCAGCGAGCTTTCCTGGAATGAGGAGCGCGGGGTGTATGAAATGAAGGTCAAACCCTGCATCATTCCCAGTTCCGAACCCGGTGCGCAGGAAATGTCCGCGCAGGAATTTCAGCCGCTGGAGATTGGACGCGGCTTTGTCCATTCTCCGGATTTTCAGAAACTTGTGGTTCTGGGAAAGAAAATTCTGCCCAATGATCTGCCGCCCTTTTCCGTGTTCACTGAGGGAAAAGAGGAGGAAGCAGTCGTTCTTGCCGATAAAAAGGATTTGTTCCGTTATCTGAGCGAGGAAGGCAAAAAAGGCATTTTTGTCCAGCGCTACAAAGGTCTGGGGGAAATGAATCCGGATCAGTTGTGGGAAACCACCATGAATCCGGAAAAAAGAACCCTGCTGAAAGTAAAGGTGGAGGACGCGGAAGAGGCTGACGAAATTTTCACCCTGCTCATGGGAGATGTGGTGGAACCCCGCCGGGATTTTATTCAGAACAATGCACTGGAAGTGAGCACACTGGATATATGACAGGCGGATCGGGTTCAAACCGGTTGAAAAAATGAAGGGGCGGTTTTTGAAATCCGCTCCTGCCTCCGCAGAGCAGTTCATGAAAACCGGATAAAAATCCTGAATACCTTATCCTTCACAATGCCGGAACTTCCCAAATCAGACAATTGGATTTACAGCAAAATCAATGCAGCCGCCCAATCGCTGTCCCGTGAGGAGACAGAGGCATATCAGTTGGCGCGGTTACGGGAGACCATTGACAGATGCCGGGAAAAAAGCCCTTTTTATCGCCGACATCTGAAAGGATTCTCCGGAGGAGACCTCACCTCCCTTCAGTGCCTGGCCGATCTTCCGTTTACGACTGCACAGGATATCGCGGATGACAGCCTGCAATTCCTCTGCGTGTCCCAGGATGACATCAAACGGGTGGTGACGCTTCAGACCTCCGGAACCACAGACAATCCCAAGCGCCTGTATTTCACGCAGGAAGATTTGAAACTCACCATTGATTACTTTGCCCGCGCCATGTCCTCGTTTGTTCACGCGGGTGAAAAGGTGCTGATTCTCCTGCCCGGTGAGAAGCCCGACAGCGTTGGAGACCTCATTGCCAGAGGACTGGAACGGATACAGGTCAAGGGGCTGATTCACGGGCCTGTGCGCGATCCCGCGCAAACCGCGCAGGAAATAAACGCGCACAAACCTGCCTGTCTTATCGGCATTCCCACACAGGTGCTGTGGCTTGCCAGAACACAGGATATCCCGAAAGGAATCATCAGAAACATCATCCTGACCACCGATTATGTGCCTGTTGCTATTGTCCGCGCGGTGGAAGAGGTCTGGGGCTGCCGGGTATTCAGCCATTACGGCATGACTGAGACAGGGCTGGGCGGCGGGGTGGAGTGCATGGCGCAGGCAGGGTATCATTTGCGGGAGGCTGATCTGCACTTTGAAATCATTGACCCGGATACGGGATTGCCAAAGCCTGAGGGGGAATCGGGGGAAATTGTCTTTACCACCCTGACCCGGAAGGGAATGCCGCTCATCCGGTATCGCACCGGTGATTTGTCCCGTTTTTTGCCGGAACCATGCAGGTGCGGAACGATTTTGAAGCGATTGGAGCGGGTGCGGGGAAGACTTGGCAACCGGGTGCAACTGGGAGCGGATATGCTGCGCATGGCGGACTTGGATGAGGCGCTTTTTCCGATTCCGGCGCTGCTCAATTATCAGGCAGCGGTTACGCAGAAAAACCAAAGTCCTCTGTTACAAATTACCCTCTGTGCTGAAACCGCTGACAGAACATCCCGGATACTGTCTCAGGCACGGGAGGCACTGCAACAGATCCCAGCCATCCGCAAGGCAGCAGCAGCAAATCTGGAAATCGAGGTTGATTTCAGCAAAACAAACTGGCATACCACAGGTGTGGAGAAACGAATGCTTCAAAGACAGAGGATTTCTCATGAGCAAACCGGAAAAACAGATAGGTGAACTGCTGGAGCAGGGGGAGTCCTTTGTTCTGGCAACCATTCTCAGCCAGACAGGCTCCACCCCGCGTCTGGCAGGCACGAAGATGGCAATTCGACGGGATGGCAGCATTCTCGGAACCATTGGCGGCGGATTGGTGGAAGCGCAGGTCATGGCTATGGCCCCGGAAATTTTTCAGACCCGGCAGCCCCGGATTCAGGCATTTCACTTAAATTCCGGCACAGCGGATACGATGGACATGATTTGCGGCGGAAACCTGGAGGTGCTCCTTGAATTCACCGAACCCACCCCTGAAACCCTGCACATGTATCAGACTGTATGCCAGGCCCTTGCGAAAAGAGAGAAAATGCTGAGGGTGGCAATCCTGCACAGGGAAGCGGAAACCCGCATACGCGCAGAGCGGTGTCTGATTGCGGGGAATCAGGTGATACACGGCAGTTTTCCCTTTCCCGAATCCCTTCTTGCTTCCCTGACAGAGAAAATGCGGGGCTGCCGCGCGCCCACACTGATACCGGGAGAAAAGGAAATATTCCTTCTGGAACCGGTGTTTGTTCCGGGAACAGTCTGGCTCTTTGGCGCGGGTCATGTCTCCCAGCAGGTGGCCGTCATAACCCGGATGACCGATTTTCAGACCATTGTGCTGGACGACCGCAGCGAGTTCGCCAACCGGGAACGCTTTCCCATGGCCGATGAAATCAAAGTGCTTGCGGATTTTCAAACCGCTTTTTCCGGTCTGACCATTGATGAAGACAGTTATATCGTCATTCTCACCAGAGGACACAGTTCATGACAAGACCGTGCTGGCGCAGGCTCTCAGAACCAATGCCGGGTATATCGGCATGATCGGCAGCCACCGCAAGCGCGACACCATTTACAGGGCATTGTTGTTGGAAGGTTTTGCGGAAGCGGATTTGAAACGGGTTTACAGCCCCATCGGGCTGGACATCGGTGCGGAAACCCCGGAGGAGATTGCTGTCAGTATCGCAGGGGAACTGATTGAAGTCCGGGCCAGAAACCTCATGCGTCAGTAGGTGGACATGAACGACATCACCGCAATTGTTCTGGCCGCGGGATACAGTTTCCGCATGGGGGAATTCAAGCCCCTGCTGCGTTTGGGAGACATGAGCCTTCTGGAACGGAATATCCGGCTCTTTCAATCCGCAGGCATCCGCGATATCCGGGTTGTGGCAGGATACCGGGCCGCAGAGATTCAGGCTGTGCTGGATCCGATGGGAATCCTCTGCATTGTGAACAGGACTTATGATCAGGGAATGTATTCTTCCGTGCTTGCCGGTATCAGCACCCTGACATCCGATCAAAAAGCATTTTTTGTCCTGCCTGCGGATATTCCCCTGGTCAGACCTCACACCCTGAAATCCCTGTTGACAGCATATCGCGAAAGCCAGAAGCCCCATCCGATATTCTACCCGAATTTTCAGGGAATGCGGGGACATCCGCCCCTGATTGATTCCTCCTGTGCAGCGAAGATGAAGCAATGGGACCAACCCGGCGGACTTCGGGCATTTCTGGAAAATTACGAGTCAAATGCAGCGGATGTGTCTGTGACAGATGAGGGGATTCTGCAGGATTTGGACACACCGGAGGATTATCAGCGAATGCTTGAACGATACCCTGACCTTGATATTCCCACTGTTCGGGAATGTGACGCGCTCATGGAGAGATATCAGGTTCCGGAGCATACCGCACGCCATTGTCAGGCTGTGGCGCGGGTGGCCGTGTGCATGGGAAAGGCACTCATCCAGGCGGGATGCAGGATGAATCTGCACCTGATTACTGCTGCGGCATTATTGCACGACATGGCAAAGGGACAGCGGCGCCATGCGGCTGCGGGTGAGCAGATCCTGCATGAGATGGGATTTCCGGCAGTGGCAGAAATTGTGGGCGCACATGTGGATCTGCCCATCCGGGACAGTGATCCTGTTACGGAAAAAGAGGTGGTTCATCTTGCGGACAAACTGGTGAAGGGAGACAGGAGGGTTTCTGTGGAGACCCGGTTTCTGGCAAAGCGGATTCGTTATGAAAATGATCCCCAGGCAAAAGCCGGTGTTGAAAAACGTTTTGCCAATGCCATGAAAATGAAGATGCGCGTGGAATCTGAAACAGGCAAATCCCTTGAAATCATGCTGGAGGAGTGTCTCCATTGATATATCTTCTCAGACACGGCGAGACATTGCAGGGCCCTGAAAAACGGTTTATCGGTGACAGATATTCCCCTGAGCGAAAAAGGGATACAGCAGGCCCTGAACTGGCGCAGGGCATTTGAGCATATTTCCTTTGACCGGATCTGTTCCAGTGATCTGATCCGTTCCCATGAGACAGCGCAACGGATTTGCCCGGATCGTGAGATTGAACTCTTTCCCCAGCTTCGGGAAATCAATCTGGGAGAATGGGAAGGGCTTGCCATGTCCGAAGTCCGAGCCCGGTTCCCGGAAGCATGGGCTGCGCGGGGCGGGGATATGTCCGGGTATCGCCCTCCGCGCGGAGAGAGTTTTGCGGATTTGTCTCAACGGGTACTCCCGGTATTTGAAAATATTGCCTTGAACTCTCAAGAAAAAAACATTCTCATCGTTTCCCATGCCGGGGTCAACCGGGTAATTCTGTGCCATATTCTGGGAATGCCCCTTGCAAGGCTGTTTTCCATAGATCAGGAATACGGCGCGCTGAACATCATCCACTGTGAAGAGAATCTCTGGAAGGTTTCAGGAATGAATCTTCAGTTGCAGTCAGAAATTGACAACAGTCTGAAGTTAATGGATTCCTGCTTACGCTCGAATGCGGCTGAAAGAAAGTGACATTCTGATTTTTGCAAGGTCTGCGCAAGGGAGTTTTTCAGATTCGGAGCGATTGGAGGCATTCCGGGTTAAACACAGAGGAGACAAAGATTTCCGCAAAGAACGCAGAAAAACCGGTCTGCTGCGTTCTTTGCGGTTGAATGAAAAAAATTTTTCACCTGTCCAATGTCTTTAGAGGCATTTTTTCTCCAGCCTGCGGTGTGTGAAGGATTTTGCCTGAGAACCTGCATAGTCGGCCACAACATGCCCTTTTCCGAAGAGCCGCCATTTGTAAATGACCAGTCCCTCCAGTCCCACCGGGCCACGTGCATGGATTTTGCCGGTGCTGATGCCCACTTCCGCTCCCAGGCCAAAACGGAAACCGTCACTGAACCGGGAGCTGCAGTTGAGAAAAACATCCGCGGAATCCACATAATCCATAAAGCGGATGCCCCGGCCCCGATCTTCGGTGACAATCACATCGGTATGCCCCGAACCATAGTGATTGACATGCGCCACTGCCGCATCCAGACTGTCCACAATTTTGATCGATACAATCAAATCCAGATATTCGGTGCGCCAGTCCTGCTCATTGGCAGGTTTTGCATCAATAATTTTTCGGCTCTGTTCACAGCCCCGGATTTCCACATTTCTGGCCTCCAGAGCCTTTTTGAGAAGTGGCAGAACCTCTGCGGCAATATCCTTGTGCACCAGTATGGTTTCTGCTGCATTGCACACAGCCACATACTGGGTTTTGCTGTCAACCGCAATGCGCACAGCCATGTCCGGATCCGCCTTGCTGTCAATATACACATGGCAGATGCCGTCCGCGTGTCCCATAACCGGAATGCTGGTATTGTCCATGATATGCCGAACAAATTCATTGCTGCCTCTGGGAATCAGCAGATCAATGTATTTGTCCATTTTCAGCATTTCTGCCACATCCGCACGGGTTTCCAGCAGGGAAAGCCAGTTTTTGGGAATGCCTGCCTTTACGCCCGCGTCATGAATTACAGCAGCCAGAACGCGGTTGGTTTCAGCCGCCTCACTGCCGCCTTTTAACAGCACGGCATTTCCGCTTTTCAGGCAGAGTGCGGAGATTTGCACCAGCGCATCAGGCCGGGATTCAAAAATCACACCGATGACACCAATGGGGCAGGTGACTTTGTAAAGTTCCAGCCCTTCATCCAGTTCGGTTGCTGTCAGAATCTGTCCCGCAGGATCGGGGAGTTTTTCAAGACTGCTGAGTCCCTCACACGCCTCCCGGATTTTGCTTTCATCAAATTTCAGGCGTTTGCGCAGAGGAGCGGCCAGTTTCTCCTTTTCCGATCTTTGCAGATCGGCCAGATTGGCCGCACAAATTTCCGCCCTGTTCTTTTCCAGAGCGGCAGAGATTTCCGCAAGAGCCTGATTCTTGACCTCACTTTTCACCGCTGCCAGTCCAATGGCTGCCGCCTTTGCCTGTATGGCTGTCTGCTGTATGTCCATGCTGTTTCCTTTTCTGTTTTGCAATATATTTCCCGGATGTTACCTGCAAAGAATGAAAAAATCATGCCATAAAACAAAGCAGGGTTCAATATTTTTCTTCTTTATTTTTTTTCTGATTCACTGTAATACCAAATCGCTGTTGAAGTGAAGTTATGCAATATCTTCTGCCGGTTCCTCAGAAAACCGGATTTTTCCGAAAAATCCGGTTTTTCTGAATACCCGAAAACTTTCGGCTGTGCGGAAGGCACTGCATCAAATCAATGGAGAATCGGTATAATCATGCAGATAAGCACCGTGCTGCATTGAGGATTCCGTGGCGGGTCAGGATGATTTTCTGCACAGACGGATTTGAAAACCGCCCCTGCCATGTTTTTCAGCCGATCTGCCCCGCTGCCGACAATTCCGTATCTTTTTGTGCAATCAGGTTGTGCAATCGGGATTTTCAGGGGATTGGTGCGGATTTTCTGAAAAAGGAGAAGAAAAAAATGCCTTTTGTGACAATTCCCGGTGTGGTGGGAAAAGTATATGTGCCGGATGAACAGCCGGAACATGAAAAAAAGCACAACTGCAAAGACTGTTTTTCCTGCCAGCATTGCAGTGATGATCGCTGCGAGCTGTGCAGAGGGGAAAAAGCGGGAAAACATCGCGTGCCCAGTCCTGCGAATCAGAATTCAGGCCGCAAAACAGCTCCAAACACTGTTCCGGCATATGCCTTTGTGAAGAAAGCAGGAATCAGGCAATTCCAAACGCCTGCGGATACCGGCTTTCACAGTGCATGATACCGATTCTCCTTTGAAACCATGCTTTTTTTACCGCAAAGGACACAAAAAAAAGACAGCACTGTCAAAATCTGCGGAGAACCGGCTTTGCCTTCCGCAACGTATGGTTTCAGCAGAGAATTGGTATGATACCGAATCTCCATTGATTTGATTCAATATCAGTATGTTTTTCATTTAACCTTTAACCACAAAGGACACAAAGAGGGCACAATGGTCACAAAAAACTGACAGAACTTTGCAAAATAGGGGGCGAACCGGTATTGTCTTCCGCAAAAACTGCTTTCCATAAAGCATGTTTTCAATGGAGAGTCGGTATGAGAACTTGTTTCCCTGCGGAACAGATGAGGATAAAAAAACTGAATTTTTCAAAAAAAATTCAGTTTTTCATATTCTGAAGCCCAACGCGGTTCTGTACCGGCCATGAATGGGGGATGTCAGCAGAAAAGGAGATACCCGGCACAAAAAAATGCGTATGAATCCGCATCACACGGTTTCAGTTTCGGAGCTGCTGACGGTAGGCTTTTTTCCAGCACTTGCAGTTGCAGTTTGTTCTTCGGTAATCCGACAGAGCCAGATACAGCGCACCCGCTGCCAGTTCCGCACAGTGAAAGTGATCCGGAGGCAGTGTTTCCAGATACTGTGCGATATGCTCCGGAGTGATCCGCCATGCCTCGTCAGGACTTTTTCCCTCTGCCAGACAGACAATGGCATTGGCGCACGCGGCTGTGTTTATGCAGCCGTTGATATCAAAGCAAATCCGGCGGATACAATTTTCCTGAACACAGAGAAAAATCTCTATGGTGTCGCCGCAGTCCCCTGTTCTTTTCCCATACCCGTCCGGATGCGCGATTCTTTCCCGATGATCCGTGCGAAAGGCTGTCTCCAGAAAACGGAGGGAATATTGGTGTTCCGGTTCCAAATCTTTTTCTTCGTTCATTTTGCGTAAACTTGTCACGGAAAAGTGATTCACGACAATGTCTGAAACGCACTGTTTTTTTGCTTTTCAAAACGTTTCAGACAGACACAGCGTTTTCAGCCAATAAAAAAAAGAGCTGTCTTCTGCAGCAGTTGTACAACAGAAGACAGCGTCTGATTTACATCATCTTTGCCAATGCTTCCAGCAGGATCCCTGCTTCTCCGCTGTCCGGACAGGGCCGAAGCTGAACCAGTATGCCGAGTCCTTCGGAGGCATCATGGAACTCTTCCGGTGGCAGGGAGCTGACCAGGGCCATGTTGATCATGGCATTCTTCCGGATAATCATGCCTGCAATTTCCAGACCGGAAAGACTGCCGGCCTTTTCATCAATAATGATCAGATCCGGAGGAGCCTGTGCCACCCTGGCCAATGCGGATGCTGCGGAATCCGCGTACAGGATCTCCGCTTCTGCCTGAGAATGCAGCCCCTTTGCCAGACCGGAGAAATTCTCTGCTTTGTCTGTGACAATCAGAAAGTTTTTCATTTTTCTCAATGTCCGCCGCCGCAGGTGTTTTCCTGACTGAAGCGGGGCAGTTTTCCCTGCAGCAGTGCGTTTACCGCATCTCCCACAGTGGGAGCCTGTCCGCCATAGTAAACTTCAATGCCCACCTGCTGGAAACCCATGAGGGGGCGCAGTCCCATGCCGCCGGCAATGAGCATGCCTGCCCCTTTGTCGGCAAGATATTTCACTGGAACCATGCAGCCTCCCTGACTGTGCTCCACACCGGGAACAATCTCCACTTTTTTCACCTGGCTGTCTTCCACAGATACCAGAGTATACATCTCACAGTGTCCAAAATGCGCGCCCAAAGCGGCATTCATTCCGCCCGGGGGAGAAGAGGGGATGGCAATAACTGTATCCATAATAACCTGTCTTTCCTTTCCTGTCCCATGCATCCGCTGATCCTGAGACGGCATTCCAATTGACTGGAAGAATTCAGGACAGCGGCATGTTTGGGAGCAAATAAATGTGACGGGCAGTTCAAACCCGTTTCTGCATATGACAATACAACAAAATCTCTGCAAAGAAAAGCGCAAAATTCCGCAAAAAAGTTACGGTCATTTGCGCTTTCTGTGCGCTCCTGCTTTTTTCACGCGAAGAATTGCCCTGTCAGCAATTCCGGATTTTTATACTTTCACACGTTTTCAGATCAGTTTCACAATGGCCGCCCAGATTTTTCGAATCTCATCCGAAAATCCGCTGTCGCAGTATTCTGTTACAGCCTGCGCCTGCACCATGGCCTTTGTGACGACCGGATCATGGGGCAGACTGCCCAGCATGGCCAGACCTTTTTCCCGGCAGAAATCCCGGATCTGTCCGCTGATGTTTTCGTTAA
Source organism: Desulfobacterales bacterium (assembly GCA_041390465.1). GTDB lineage: Bacteria > Desulfobacterota > Desulfobacteria > Desulfobacterales > Desulfococcaceae > JAABRU01. Next base: position 62,538 of record JAWKPW010000018.1, read on the forward strand.
GATCCGATTTGTTGACAATCACGCCCGCAGGCAGGCGGAAACACGCGCACAGTTCTATGACCCGTTCCAGATCATGCAGTCCCGATGGGGTGGGCTCTGTCACGGCAACCACCAGGGACGCGCCGGACAGGGAACTGATGACCGGGCATCCGATTCCCGGAGGGCCGTCCGAAAGTATGAGGGAACGCCCCTGTTTTTCTGCCAGTTCCTTTGCCTGCTGCTTGAGCAGGGTCACCAGTTTTCCGGAATTTTCCTCACCCGGAAAAAGCCGGGCATGGACCATGGGCCCGAAACGGGTTTCGGAAAGATACCACTGGCCGCAGTGTTTCTGCTCAAAGGCAATGGCATTGGCAGGACAGAAGGCCACACAGACCTTGCATCCCTCGCATTTCAGGGGATTGATTTCCGGAACCGGTGCATCGGAAACTGCCCCGAATCTGCACATCTCAGTGCACACCCCGCAGCTTTCGCATTTGTCTTTGATGACAGATGCCTCATAACCGGAAAAAAAATCCTGAGATACGGTCTGATCGGGCCGGAGAATCAGATGCAGATCCGGCGCGTCCACATCCAGATCGCAGATCACATGATCCGAGGCCAGATGCGCGAAAGCTGCTGTCAAAGAGGTTTTGCCGGTTCCGCCTTTTCCGCTGATGACCAGAACTTCAGGCATGACGCACCTCCTTTATGGCAGCCATGATATACAGGGATTCCGGAACCGCTGATCTTATTTTTTCCGCCAGATCGGCAAACAGTTTCCCCATTTCCAGTGAGGTTTCCGCAATAACGCGGCCCTGGGAATAAGCCTCGGCAATGCTGCGTTCATAGGGAATTTCCGCGAAAATTTCCAGCCCGGCAGAGCGGCAGTAATCATACACGGCGTCATTGCCCATCCCTGCCCGGTTCACCACCACAGCCATCGGGATGGACAGGGGCTGAAATGCCTCATGGGCAAGCTGCAGATCATAAGTGCCAAAGGGCGTGGGTTCTGTCACCAGAAGGATGAAGTCCGCATCCATGACCGCATTCACGGCAGGGCAGCTCACACCGGGCGGGGCATCAATGATGGCATCCGCGTTTTTTTCCGCTGTCATCTTCCCCAGTTTTTCTTTCACCTGCCGCATCAGCGGGGGACTCATGGCCTCGCCCACCCGCAGACGTCCCATGAGAAAACCTGCCTTTCCCGCGCTGCCCCATTCCATTTCCCCCAGCTCCCGGACTCCGGGTGACAAAGCCTTTTCCGGGCAGATGGCGATGCATCCGCCGCAGCCGTGGCACATTTCCGGAAAGGTGAGCACAACTTCGCCCATAAGGCTGATGGCCTTGAACTGGCAGAGTTCACTGCATTTTCCGCAGTATGTGCATTTGCTGGCATCCAACTGGGGCACTTCCAGCCCCGCGATCCGCCTGCCTGTGATTTCCGGGTGCAGAAACAGATGCAGATTGGGTTCCTCCACATCCAAATCCACTGCAATCACCGGATCTTTCCATACGGAAACAAGGGAGGCCGATACGGTGGTTTTCCCCGTGCCTCCCTTGCCGCTGGCCACAGCCAGTTTCATATCCTGCCTCCCCCTCTTCTTCCCCCGCCGCCTCCGGCATGACCGGAACTGTTGGGAGCCGAAGAAATTTCCACCTTTCCGGCTTTGAAGAGTTCCACTGCCTGACGGGCTGTGACATTTTCCACGTTCTGGCCGATTTGTATGCCTGCGCCTGACAAAGCGGCAAATGCCTTGGGCCCGACATAACCGGTAAGAACGGTCTTTGCACCGGAACGGGCCACAGTCTCGGCTGCCTGAATGCCCGCACCCTGGGCCATGACCTGCGCCTGACCGTTTTCCAGATATTCAAATTTCATGGTATCCGGATCAACGATCAAAAATCCGGCACACCTGCCGAAACGGGAATCCATCTGTGCATCCAGATCCGGTGACTGACATGTGATGGCTATTTTGCCCATATCTGATTCCTTCTGCGAAACCATCCGCGTCCTGCAAGATTGTCCTGATCCGCGAACAGACTGTCTGCGCGCATCATCTGATTTGCCGGCCCGGGTCCAAAACCCCGGCCTGCCCCCTTTCCTCTGCAAAAACCGGCACAGCCTCCTGTCCGGACAAAGCCGGTTCCGGACGCATTGACTCTGCAGGGTCCCAGTCCGCGACCGGTTCCGGCTCCCCGGCCCAAAGGTCCGGTTCTGTCAAATCCCGGCATGATATGCCTCCTTAATTTTGGCTGTTTCCTTTTCCGGGAAATCCGTCTGGATACAGTTATCCGCAACAGATTCCAATTTTTGAGTTTATGCTTACAATAGTTATTGTGGGAAAAATGTCAAGAACTTTTTTTACATTTACTCATTAGTTTTTTTGCATATCAGAGGGGCCGGGAAATTTCTGGCTTTCAGGAAAAACGCTTTGCATCTGATACCGATTCTCCATTGAAAACATGCTTTCTGTCAGATTTGTTTTAACCGCAAAGGACCAGCCTTTCAAGGTGAGTCACGGGCCGGTCAGGGCAGCTCCGCAATGTCCGGCGGTTTTTGCAGCCGATCGCAACAGGCACCGGCAGACAGCATCAAAAAAGGCTGTCTGCGGCAACCTGATGTCAAATGATTATTTCTCACACCGATTCCCCATTGAAAAGATACTGATACGCAGGCAAAAAGAAGTTTTCAT
>JAWKPW010000019.1:0-65096 GCA_041390465.1 Desulfobacterales bacterium
AAATCAGAAAATGGACTCGCGGGAACAGTCCAAGATGCTGAAACATTTCATGATGTATATCAGCACGGACGGAAAAAACTGGGCTCCCGTCAATGACATGCGGTCTGTAAAAGAAGTTCTGGGCATGAAACAGGGCACACTTTCCTTTGGCTTGGGCATGGATCAGAAAAAAGGCATTGCCGCCTTTCTGCATATGGAAGAGATGACACTTTCCGAAAAATAAGGATTTCAATTATGGGAAAACTGTTTGGCACAGACGGCATACGCGGGGTGGCAAATCAATACCCCATGACCCCGGAAACAGCATTGCGGGCAGGCCGGGCTGTTTCCCTGGTCTTTGGCAAAAAAGGCAGAATAGTCATTGGAAAGGATACCCGCATATCCTCAACCATGCTGGAATATGCACTTGCGGCGGGCATCTGCTCGGCAGGCGGAAACGCATATCTTGCGGGTGTGCTGCCCACTCCGGGCATAGCCTTTCTTTCACAGGCAGAAAAAGCGGATGCAGGCATTGTCATTTCTGCCTCCCACAATCCCTATTACGACAATGGCATCAAGGTGTTCAAGGGAAACGGTTTCAAACTTCCGGATGAAAAAGAGGCGGAAATAGAAGAACTTCTGCTGGATGAGAACCTTGCGGAAAAATGCAGTCATATCCGGGAAACCGGTCAGGTTTTTTCTTTGGAAAATGCGGGGTATCGTTACGCGGAATTTCTGAAAAACACCCTGCCGTCTGATTTTTCCCTTAAAGGAATGAAAATTGTTCTGGACTGCTCCAACGGAGCGACATATCAGGCTGCACCAAAAGTTTTCGCAGAACTGGGAGCGGATATCCAGTGCCTTTTTGCGTCCCCGGACGGGAAAAACATCAATGAAAACTGCGGTTCCCAGCATACGGAAACGCTGAAATCCCATGTTCTTGCATGGAACGCGGATATTGGACTGGCCTTTGACGGAGACGGGGATCGGCTTATCGCGGTGGATGAAAAAGGCAATACGGTGACAGGCGACAAAATTTTGGCCATATGTGCAAAACATATGAAAAAAAAGGGTCTGCTCAAAAACAATCTGGCCGTCACCACCGTCATGAGCAATATCGGACTGCATATCGCTCTGAAAAAAATGGAGATAGAGCATCGGATTACGGATGTGGGAGATCGCTATGTGATGCAGGAGATGCTCACATCCGGCGCAGTGCTGGGAGGCGAGGATTCCGGGCATATGATCTTTCTCAACCATCACAGCACAGGAGACGGCATTCTCAGCGCGCTGCGTTTGATTGAGGCCGTGACAGATGCGGAAAAGCCTTTGTCTGAACTGGCCGGCATCATGGAAGTGTATCCCCAACTGCTGGTAAATGTGGAAGTGCGTGAGAAACCGGATCTGGAAACCCATCCGCGCATTTCCGCAGTCATCCGGAATGCAGAAAACATATTGGGAGAAAAGGGAAGAGTGCTGGTGCGCTATTCCGGAACCCAGCCTCTGTGCAGGATTATGATCGAAGCGTCAAGCCAAGCGGAAACCCTTCAGTATTGTGAGGAAATTGCGGCTGTGGTAAAAGCGGAGATTGGGAAGTGAATTTTAATTTATTTCACGCGGGATGATTTCAAAGATGTCATTGTATGCTTCAAAGATAATTTTGTAATGATGAAAAAAATTCATCTGTCCCAGAATTGTCCGTATTTCATTGCTTTCACTGCGTACCCATGCAAACACCAGCGGCACAGGCGGAAGAGAATAAAGTTCTCCTTTCAACAGTACTCCATAAGCGAATATGCCTTTCAAAACTCCCCCCGACATCAACCGGAACTGCCTGATCTTCCCATATCAGCCCTAATTCCAATCCCGTATCATAAGGCAATACAGACATTGCTGCCCCTGAATCCACCAAAGCAGGGATCATGCTTTTATGCTCTCCATTGCAAAGGGAAATTTCTATGAGAGGCAATCCTCCGCGCAACTGAGGAAATGCAGGAGAACGACTGTATTGATATTTCATAATTTGTTATTTTTCTCCAAAAGTTGCTGAAGCTGAAAGGCAGCTTTATAGGAAGTGTCATCAGGTGTGACAGTCGGTGTCATAATCGGATATTCGAATCCTCTCATAAAATATTTTTCCGGGAGTTCCTCTTGTTCCTGCAACATCTTGGTAATATGTGCAATAAGTCTTAATTTATCCAACCTGGGAAGCGGTTTTATAAGTTTGGTCTCTATTTCAGCCAGCAACATCATATCATATCTCCATAAGTGCCAGATAAAAACCCTGAGGGTTTTGAAAACCCCCAGGGTTTTTTTCCGTCAGAATTAATCCCTGCTGCCGCCGAAGATTCTCAGAAGCATGAGGAAAAGGTTGATGAAATCCAGGTAAAGGGTCAGCGCACCGAGAATCGCGCCTTTTCTTGCCACACCCGCTTCCAGACCGGAAGGCTGGGTCATGGCCATCTCTTTGATCTTCTGGGTGTCATAGGCCGTGAGTCCCACAAACACAATCACGCCGATATAACTGATGATCATGCTCATGGCGCTGCTCTGCACAAACAGATTGACCAGAGAAGCGATGATGATGCCGATCAGTCCCATCATCATAAAACTTCCCATTGAGGTCAGATCCCGCTTTGTCACCATGCCGAACACACTGCACGCGGCAAAGGTTCCCGCACACACGAAAAAAGTTGCGGCAATGGAACTCATGGTATAGGCCAGAAATATCGCGGCCATGGTCAGCCCGTTGAGGACAGCATATCCGATGAACATGGCCGTGGCCGTGGAAGCGGCCATGGTTCCAATTCTTGCGCTGAGAATCCACACCAGAGCCAGCTCTCCGATAATCAGACCAAAGAACACTGCCCGGCTTCCGAAAATCAGCTCCCGCATGGCCGGGCTGCCTGCAACTGCATAGGCCACAAATCCGGTCAGCGCAAGTCCGATGGCCATCCAGTTGTAAACACTCTGGATAAAGGAATTGACCATTGCCTGCGTCTGAACCTGGGGTTGCACTTTGGGACGAATAAACTCCATTTTTATACCTCCTTGAAAAATTGTTGTCATCCTGTGTTTTTTTGTATTATAACAACACAAGGCTTTCTTTTCAAGACAAATCGGTTCAAATTTGCGAATTTTCAGTTTGTGATGGGACATGAAACCGGAACAGATCTATCAGGAATTAAAAAACTTGGCAGAAAAACTCGGCATCAAAGTCACGGAAAAAAGTTTCCGCAATGTGGCTGCCGGTATCCATTTCCAGAGCGGTCTGTGCAAAGTGCGGGAAAAGGATGTGTACATCATGGATCGAAATCTTTCTGTTTCCCAAAAAAACGAACTGCTGGCAGAATGTCTTGCCGGAATGGATTCTGAGAATATCTATATGGTTCCGGCTCTGCGGGAATTTCTGGACAAAAATCGGGGACGGTGAAATCTGATTTGCAATGCTTTCAAAGCAGCATTGTCCCGAAGTGAAGGCATGGGACGCTGAAAGAAATTCGCAACATGACGCCAAACTTGCAGTTTGGCACTCCGGTGAACTGTTTGATCCAATACCGCTGAACCGGAGGCAGAGGTTGAACGGATGCACATTTCAGAAAAAAATGATCATGAATATTTTATGCACATGGCTTTGGAAGAAGCCCGGCAGACACTTGCGCGCGGGGAATTTCCCGTAGGATGTGTGCTGGTGCATGAAAACAGGATTCTTGTCACAGGTTCCCGCTTCGGTACATCTTTTGGCGGAAAAAACGAAACCGATCATGCGGAAATGACTGCCCTGCGCAGACTGGAGCAGCAGTATCCGGATGCAGATCGGAGCCAAATCACGCTTTACTGCACCATGGAACCCTGCCTGATGTGCTATGGAGCCATTCTCATCAGCGGCATCGGAAAAATCGTGTACGCGTATGAGGATGTCATGGGCGGCGGCACGTCCTGCGATCTGTCCCGGCTTCCGCCGCTGTACCGGGAAAGCAGAATTTCTGTTGTTTCCGGCATTCTCCGGAAAGAAAGCCTGCAACTGTTTCAATCCTTTTTTGCCGATCCGGAAAATGACTACTGGCGCGGCAGTCTTCTGGCCCGGTATACACTTGCGGAAGCTGAAAATGTGAAATTTTGACAGTGCTTTGCCAACTTTGATTTTATGTGTTGAAGCGTGCATAAAAACCGGATTTTTCGAAAAAATCCGGTTTTTGCAACGCACAGATTCAGAGATGATAAGGCACTGACTGCCCAGTAAAAAAGCTTTCTGCTGATCAAAATGCCTGTGCACTGCCTCTGAATCGCGGTGGATTCCTGCCAGCATCCAAATCAGAACACAAGGGAATTGAGGAAGCATCCGCCCGCACTGCCGTCTTCCGGGCCGGACACTGAGATGGGTCTGAGGGCGGGAATGAGCGGGCCGGAGAAATGCACAATGATGCCGTTCGCGGTTCGGTCCGCGTCTCCGGGGCAGCCGTCTGTGATTTTCAGGGTGATGATGCGGTTTGTTCTGTCCGCTGCCGTGAGATATGAAATGTCATTCCATCCGTTTGCGCTGTCATATTCATACCATTTGGAACCGGAGGGCACGGATTCGGAAAGATGAATGACAATTTCCGCTGCGGCTCCGGGTTCATTGACAGAAATGCGGAAGACCGGTGAGTCCGAAGGGCATTTTCTGAGGATTCGGAAATGGTCATTGGATCAATGGAGGTGAAATTCAACGGCAGTTCCGCATTCACGGACAACTTTGACGCAGACGGTTCCGCAAGGTGCTGCGGATGCAGCTTTCTACATTTCATTGCGGGATCATCCGTTTCCGTCTGCAAATCATCTGAAATGCCGCTGTTGTCTGTATCAATGTCAACCTGTAGTGGTGAATGAGGCTGTTCCGACCATTCTGTTTATTGCCGCTGCTGTCAGTGAACCGCACATGCCGGTGATAAACGGTGAGTTTGAAACCAGATCGGGACCGGCAGCTCCGTCGGGTGAACTGTGTCTTCAATCTCCATAATTTTTAAGAAGAAATTTTCATCCGTGCTGATCTGCCACTCTGTCTGTGAATGAACGAATGCGGAATCTGAGACCGGTCTGACGAGTGAGAACAGGTGTCAATGAAACATCCGTTTTTCCGTTTTCCGGGGAGGCGGTTTCTCGGGCGTGCCGAGACGGAATTTCAGGCTCTTTCACTGTTATTTCCACAGATGCGCTGTCCCTTATCTCCGTCCTGTCTGTACAGTGAAAGTAATTGTGTATTCTCGGACTGTGCTAGACACGGTTTCTCCGGATTCATCACATCCCTGTTTTCCGCACCGCCGCCCGAATCCATTGAAATGTAGACGGCGCATTACCGCCCGCTCACATTCACTGCAAAAAATGCGGATTCCTGTGCTTATAGATGACATTTCGGACGTTTGAGATGGAAGCAGGGACTGTGTCCTCATCCGGAGGGTGACATTTCCGTCACGCTTATTGTCGTGGACGATTCCGCAATATCCCCGTCCGCATCCGTCACGGTCAATGTTACAGTGCTCCGGCCTGCGTGAATGCGTGGAAGGGATTCTGTTCACTGCTGCCAGACCGTCTCAATCCATCGATATGTGGAGAAATCCGGATTTCCGCCTGCTGTTTGTCCCCCAAAAGAGACAACCAGACAGTCAACTGATGACTTCAGCAATGGAAACCGCCGGGGTTTCGTGTCGGGTGGTTCACCTCTTTCACCGTCACGGTGACAGATGCACTGTCCCGTGTCGCCATCCGCGTCTCTCCTGGTGAAAATGACGGTGTATGTTGGGTTTGGAGAAAAGAAATCACAGTCGCCGGGATTCCAGAGGCATATGAATTTTCCGCACCGCCATGAAATTCCATTGATAAGAAAACGGCGCATCTCCGCCGCTCACAATTCTGAAAGACACGGATTCACCTTCCGCGGCTGTCACATCCGCGGACGGAGGCAATGGAAGCTGCCGGAATGAGATCAATGGGAACCAGGAACAATCCGCGTCAGAGTGAAATCCGCAAATGCGGTTCCGCCCTCTCCACTGTGATTTTTCCCGGTGTACGGATAATATCCGTCCGCTTCTATTGTTATGGCAAAACGTGCCCGGCTCCTGAATCATCATGTAGCGTCCGTTCGGCCAGAAGCAACGGTCGCGGTTGCGGAGGTGCGCAGCACCGCGCAGCCACCGGGGAAACCGCAAGGGAATCCGCAATCCATCACGCACAAATCCCGCAAACATGCCGACCATGGTTTATCTGAATTCTGTATGATGCGTCAGATGTCCACGTCTCCCCTTCTCCGGTGCTGATTTTCACAGAGTAAATTCCGTCTGCCGGACAGGGCCATGACCATTCCGCATTTCCATTTGCATTTATCTGCTTCACAGTGCCGTCAGAAATCTGAACCCGGACACCGCAGCCGCCGGTGTTGGAGAGAGTGAAACTGTAAACCTTTCCCGAAATCCCGTAAAAACGCAGGTAATCCAAATCACTGGCCGTGTGCAGGCTGTGATGCTGTGCGGTGTCATTGACAACAATTGCATTGGCGGATGTCACTGTGCTGTCATTTTCATAAATGTCCGGCCCGTCTGTTCTGTGAATCACCGTTTCCCTCACAGCGGAAACAGCGCCCTGTGCATCTTCGGCATACACAGTCACCGGGTAATCCCCAAAATACGGAAAATCCGCATATGAAACCGCATAACATCCGTTTCCGTCCGGGGAAAGTGTCACTGCTGCGGGTTCCCCGGTCTGCTGCAGGGTTCCGTATCCGGGCGGTGTGATGACGGCCCATACGCTGCTGATTTCAGATGCGGATGAGATGCCTTCCGCTGAAATGGTTACAGATTCCGTTCCTGTCACAGTAAGCGCTTCGGATGCAGGGGCGTTTGCAACCGGCTGATCCGAGGCCAGACGTATGCCCGCTCCAATGTAATACGCATTCGCGATCTGTCCGTCCGAACGCTCGCTTGCAATGCCGTTGCCGTTGTCATCCATCAACGGCAACGCGGCCCCGCCGGACATGGTTTTAATTGCATCCCCTGCCTGTGAAAAAGCCCTTCCCGCGCTCATTCCGCTGTAAATGTTTTTCCAGAAAAAAGCGGAAAAGGATGTCCGCAGACCGGAACCGGATGTTATGATAATTCTTTCATTCCCGGACAGCACAGGCAGAAACAGATCGGAATAAGCAAAATCAAAAATCAGGCTCACTTTTTCCGGAATTTTCTGCTGCAGAGTGTCAATCCATCCGTCCAGAACAGCAGGGGAAAGAACAGCATCCGCAAGCTGAAAACCTGCTGCGGTTCCTTTGCCGGTCATATATATCACAATATCTTTGGCATTATCCGCTCCCCATGCTGTGACAGCATTTCTCAAATCTGTCAATGCCGCATCAGATGACAGACGCAGAATGTCATTTTCACTGTAACCCTGAAACACAAGGGCATCAATGGCCAGATCCGCATTGGCATTCACTTCGTCCAGCAAATCCGCTCCCGCATTTCCGGCCACGATTACAGCCCTTCTTCTCAGGCTGTCACCGGAGGAAAGCGTTTCAGGCCCTGCTGCGGAAACACCGCCCTGACGGTCACGGGCATAATACAGCACACTGTAATTTCCGCCTGACGCGATTCCCTCAAACCGGCCTTCAAACCGATCCCCGCCTGCGGGAAGAAGTTCAACTGTCGGCATTTCCAGAACCGTGCTGTTTTCACCCGGATCAAAGTCAGGCGGATGAATCACTGTCCACACGCGGGAAAGGCCGTCCGGGTCTGTCACTTCTGCGGACAGAAGAGCCGCATTCGCATCATCCGGGCTGATTTCAGCGGAAAACGCGGTGAAAACAGGCGCATCCTGATGATAATCCGCTGCATTGGCAATCTGCACATCCGCGGCCGCATCATAATCCGGCTGCTCGTTCCCGGTTCCGTTCCCGTTGCCGTCCAGCAGGGGATTCTGCAGTGGCACCGCCGCGTTCAGTGCGGCTGCCGCACGTTCAAACGCATCCGCAATGCATTTTCCGCTGAAAACATCTGTCCAGAAAAACGAGGAAAAGGACACCGAACCCTGACTGATGAACCACGCATCCTCATTTTCCTCCGTACTGCTGATGACAATCCGATCCGGAGCCGCGAGAACCGGCAGAAAACTGCCTGCATTGCACGCATCATATATCACAATGATTTTTCCAGTGATTTTTCCCTGAAGGGTGTCCAGCCATCCGTCAAGCTCCGAAGCCGTGAGAATGTCTGTCTCATTCATGCGGAATGTCCCGTTTTTTCCATGATCCGTGAGAAACACACCATATCCCCAGTACCGCAGCCCATGTCCCAATTGCATATTGTGATTTTCATTGACGCGGGGCGATCCACATCATCGGCCAGCCTGTTGTTATCCAGATCAATGGAAGTGTCTGGACTGAGATAAAACCGTGTTTTTGTCAAATCCCCGATACGTGAGCGCTCGAGATGCTGCTTAAATGGGCTGTGAGCTGCGTCGCGGGCCACAGCCAGTTCCCCTCATACGGCCCGCCACCTACGTAACGATAATGGCTTTGTTGGTTTTCACATCTGCCAAAGGTTTGAATACCTGAATGCGGTGGTTGTCGCTGTCAGCCACATATACTTTTCCATCAGAACCTACCACAACATCCCCCGGATAACGCATTTGTCCCGGCATTTCCGACTTCCCCACATGAATCAATAAACCTCCGTCGGCATCAAATTTCTGAATGCGTTGTTTCCGAATCCGCAACAGCAGACAGAATCATCCTGATCCGTTGATACACCGAAAGGAAATGAAAATTTTCCTCCCTGACCGCCCTCCTCCTCCCCATGAATTCAGAAATGTGCCGTCAGAATCAAATTTTTGAATCCAGAAAAACAGGGCGGACGTGCATACATATACATTTCCGATGCTGTCGGCACTGATTCCTTCGCGGGTGTCAACCCTGTCCTCTGGTTCCCTGATTCCCCCAGAATTTGACGAATTTTCCGGACTGATTTTCTGAATACGGTGCTGTCGGTATCTGTTTACATAGATATTTCCGCTATGTCCGCCGCAATACCGACAGGATAATGAAACTGTTTTTCCCGTTTCGTTTCACCTGTCTGGAACTGAAAATTTCCGTCACTGTCAAAAATCTGAATCCGGTCGTTTCCTGAATCTGCTTACATACACATAACCGTTGCCATCAACCGCAATGCCTTCTGGATAATGAACTGGCCTTTCTGGTGATTCCTTTCTTGTTCCCCATTGTATGAGAAACTTCGCTTGTCCCATAATTCCTCTGAATCCCAGTTGTTATCCCTGTCTGCCACATATACGTAACTTCCCGGTTTCATCCCCATGCTATCCCTTTGATGTTGAACTTGCTCCTGTTTCACTGCTCATTCCCCATACAGAAAGAAACTGCTCCAGGTTGTGAATTTCGGAATCCGGGTTGTTGTCTCGTCTGCAAATACAAGATAACTGCACTTCATCCACAGCCGTTCCGTCCGAACATTGATTCACTCGTTTCGCTTCCTTATATCCCCATTTGTCAACAAATTTCTCCGTGTCTGTGAATTTCTGAATGCGGTGATTGAACGTATCTGTCGCATAGACAAAACCGCCTTTGTCGGCAGCACTCGGGAAATTGAACCCGCCCTCCCCGCTCCCTTATATCCCCATTGCAGGATAACCTGTCCGTCTGAATTAAATTTCTGAATCCGGTGATTGCTGTTATCAGCGACATAGATATACCCCCTTTCCCATCGCCAGTAATTCCGGACGGATAATATGGGTTGTTCATCCGTCCCTTCTTCTGCCCGCTCCACTGCCTGACAAAGCGGCCGTCCTCGGTGAATTCCTGTATCCGGCGGTCTCCTGACATCTGTCGATAAACATTTCCTGCGTAATCCACTGCAATTCCATGCGGCATGTCAAACTTGCCCTCTCCGCTTCCCAGGCTCCCATTTCATTACAAACTGACCGTCTGAATTGAATTTCTGTATGGTTGTTGGCATTATCTGCGACATAAAGAAATCCCCTCATTATCTGCTGCAATACCGGATGGTAAATCAAATTCCCCGTCACCGGTTCTTTTCCATTCGTTGCAAAGTGTCCGTCTGAACTGAATTTCTGAATCCGGTCATTTGCCGAATCCACCACATAAATATATCCTTCTGTGTCCGATGCCAACCGAAGGATGGAGAAAATACCAGGGCTGCTGAGGCGCAGGCCACATGCGATGGAAAAGGTATGTTTCCTGGGAAAATGAAATCGGGGGAACTCAGCAGAATTAAAAATATCAAAAAGCGCCAACTGTACTGTTATAAATTGAACTTTCTGAAACCTGCATGATTTACCGCCTTTCATGAATTATAAACCGGTTGTTTTCCGCAAAGCATAAATTGCTTCGACAGCCCGATGAAATGTTTTTCATTCGCTATTTGCCTTTCTTTCCGGAGTCTGTGTACTCATGCTCTGCTGTGATCTGCAAAGCCCGGCAATGGCATCGGCAAGACTGACAAGTGTGTCATTGTCAATGTTCCGGGAGTAATGCCCCTCCGGATACATGGCAATATCCTGTGTGAATCCCGCTTGTCTTTACGTATATTTCTGTTTATTATCTGGTATCCGTCTGCATCTGTAGTAGAACATATAAAATGGGTTCAGCAGCATTTTCCGGAAGATCCTGAATTACAATATAGCTCCCATGTTCGCTTTCGCCAGAAAGCATATCCCTGTCCGTTTTGATCCTTGCAAGTGCAATCGGCATTCCGAGAGTTCGTTACGCGAGTCCTTTATAGTTGCAGTATTACCGGCGATTACCGATATACCCGAACATCGCATGGTGTCTGTTCCCCGTACATTTGATTCTTATCCCGCACTTTCACATAATAGATAGCCTTGTGTGGGCAATTCCATGTCAGGGTTTCACTCTGTCCGGCAGTCCAGTAATTTGCTGTTTTCAGCCAGTTGCCGTCTGCATCATACAATTCAATGACAATATCTGTTATACTGCTCAGGTTATCAGCTTTGATTTTAGGGATTAATCTTGTTCCCTGGGGTACGGCAAAAATTCTGATCCAGTCCTCATCATCCGCATCGTGAAAAAATGCGTTGAAAGAGCGGTCGTCAATGATAATGACATTGCCTTACGTGTCCGTCATCATCTTCCCATGTATCGGTATCCGTTAGAGGAGCAGGAGAAATCCATGTAAGAACAAAAATTTCCGGTCTCTGTCTGATAACCGTCCACAGCGATGTAATACAATACGCCGGACTGTGCTTCAAAAATGACAGTGCTGAACAGTTGATTGGTTTTTCCGTCATCATCATTGGCAGCGATTTCTGTGTTGTCAACAGCAGAACCTGTGGGGAACCGCAATAAATCGTGTCAAAACCTGTTGTGGGTATCAAAGAAACCGCTGTGACTGCCGGAGCCTCCCATTTGTGCCCATATCGAGGATATGTTTTGACAGAACTGTAAACATTTGCATGATTCGGTTCACCCGCTTCACTTGTGGCTTCTGTGTTTGAGCCTGATACCTGCCCGAAAGCCCTGTCAGCAGTATTGCATCTGCAAAATTGTTTGGTTTGGCGGGGATTGCACAGGGTTGTTAAGGGAAAAATAATGTTCAGGATGAAACATCATCAGTATTCCTGCTGCACTGATTGGTTTATATCCTGACTGAATAATGTGGGAAAGAGGTTTATTTCTCATTTTACACCTTTTGAAATGAAATGTGATGAATTCACAGTTTATTTTATTCATAATCAAAAGATGTCTGCGCCACTTTGATACTGACGAAAGCCGGTTCCATGATGTACGATACATCTATTAGATTTCCGGCTTTTGCCGGAATGACAAGAGAGAAGTTGAGTTCTAAAACCTGAAACTTCTGAAAGTTTCTCTCAGCAATCCGGCAGTCTTTCTGAGAAATGTAAACCGCCTCTTCCAAACCCAGGTATCATCACCGTTCACATCCAGGCTTCTGATCCCGCGTAATCAATGCGGATCAGTCCGATGCGTCCTCACCGGCCAGCACTTTCAGGGCGATGACCGGATCCGCAAGGGACAGATTGTCAATGCCGTTGATGTCGCCTTTGACGACTGTCTGCGTCACCCCGGTCTGTTTCGGTAGTCCCAGAACGCTCAGGCCGTCCCTGGCGTAGATGGCGATGCTGTAGGTCTCGACAGCATTGAAACCCGGGCATTACGGTCTTCATACCGGTTGTTTCCCTGATAAAAGCAGATCGCATACCGGGAGATCGGTGACAGGATTTTCGATGATCCGGGTGAGTAATCCGGCGGGGTGATGAGGGCACAGACATGACCATGCTGTCCGCGCCAATGACATTTGCGCACAGCAGAAGCCGAGGTTTTCGTGAATCGTCCGGGTGAGACACGCTCTGAATGGTGAAAAGATCCCTGGCAGAGAGGGTTTCCGTTACCGATATTCTTCACATTCTGCGCAAGATTAATATCCCCGGTTTCATTCCCGATTCCGTTTCCGTCTGCATCTATCTGCGATACCTGTCCAGTCATTCCATGGCCTGTGAGGCCCGTATATAAGAAGTGTAAAAACTGTCTCCGTTGAAGATGGGCCCCAGAAGATGAAGGAAAAAGGACTGACCCGCCGGAGGCAAACACAGAAGACTGATCAGGCCCGGAATCAGTCAGTACGATTCTTCTTTTCCTCCGAGGTGTAAGCTGAGAAAGAAAAACTGCCTGAACGGCAGGCATCGTAAAGCAGGACAACTTTTCCGGGAATAGACGTCCAGCGGATCATCCAGCCAGAGACCCAGATCAGAGGCATTCAGCAGTTCAAAACCCGCATCCGGAAAGTTTTGTCCCCCCCAGATCCACCATGTAAATAAAGAGATCCTTGCGCATCTGCAGCCCATGTCTTAATTGCATATTCCAGATTTGTGGTTTGCGGCGTCTGCATCCACATCATCCATGAGACCGTTGTCCAGATCCAGTCTGCTGTAATCATGGGAAACAGCGTAATAAATCGTGTCTTGCGTATCCCCGGTAGGTCAGGGAGCGGTAAGGTGTTGGCGGCCACGTGGTGGCTTCCCAGAGGTTGCTGTTGCGTAGCCGCCGCCTGCCAGGATAGATGGCTTGTTTTTTCTTACCGGAGGATCAGCAGGTTTGAAACCTGAATCCGGTTGTTATCAGTATCCGTAATATATATCTTTCCATATATATCTACTGTAATGTCAGTCGGAAAATTCAACATTCCCGCCCCAGAACCGAATTGTCCGAATTTTGTGATGAAGAACCTGTCCGGACTGAATTCTGATGCGGTCGTTCCCTGAATCCGCCACATAGACATTTCCCGCTTTGGTCAGTGCATATCCTGAATGGAGAGTCGGAACTGCCCGTCCCCGGAACCATTGCTTCCCCATTTTGTGATGAAGGTCTCGTCCGGGTTAAACCCGGATGCGATTCGTTCAATACATCCGCCACATAGATATTTCCGCTTCCGTCAAATCGCCATCCCATATCGAGACTGCCCGTCTCCGGCCCCGTCAATTCCCCATGTTGTGATGAAGGTCTCGTTTAGATTGAACTTCTGTATGCGGTTGTTCAATGCATCCGCCACAGGGACATTTCCGTTTCCGCTTAACGCTTATCCTTTCTGGATACCGAACGGTTCTGTCCCCGGAACCATAGCTTCCATTTTGTGATAAAAGGTCCCGCCCGGCTGGAATTTCGGATGCGTCTGTTAAATGTATCCGCCACATACACATTTCCGCCTATGAAACTGTACTTATTCCTAATGGATACCAGAACTGCCCGTCCCCGGAACCATAGCTTCCCCATTTTGTGATAAAGGTCCCGCCCGGGTTGAATTTCGGATGCGGTCGTTCTCTGAATCCGCCACATAGACATTTCCGCTTTGGTCCAGGTTATTCCATCTGGCCTATCGAACTGCTCATCCCCGGAACCATTGCTTCCCCATTTTGTGATAAAGGTACCGTCCGGTTGAATTTCTGAATGCGCTGGTTGAATGAATCCGCCACATACACATTTCCGCTCTTGATCCGTGCTTATTCTGTTTGGAAATTGAACTGCCTGTCTCCGGAACCATTGCTTCCCCATTTTGTGATGAAGAACTCTGTCCGGGCTGAATTTCTGAATGCGGTGGTTGTATGTATTTGGCCACATACACATTTCCGATCTGATCCGTGTTTATCTCCCAAATGGGGTATCGAACAGCCTGTCCTCCGGAACCATTGCTTCCCCATTTTGTGATGGTTGTCCCGCCCGGCTGAATTTCTGGAATGCGGTTGTATGTATCGGCCACATACACATTTCCGATTCATCCGTGTTTATTCCAAATGGGGTATCGAACAGCCTGTCCCCGAACTCTGACTCCCTCATTTTGTGATGAAGATTCCGTCTCGACCGAATTTCTGAATGCGGTGGTTGTATGAATCCGCCACATACACATTTCCGATCTGGTCTGCGCTATTTCATATGGATGATCGAACTGCCCGTCCCCGGAACCATAACTTCCCATTTTGTGATGAAGGTCCGTCCGGACTGAATTTCTGAATGCGGGTGTTTGTATGAATCCGCCACATACACATTTCCGATCTGGTCTGCGCTATCCCGGTTGAAACCAGAACTGCCCGTCCCCGGAACCCTGACTTCCCATTTTGTGATGAAGGTCTCGTCCGGACTGAATTTCTGGATGCGGTGGTTGTTTATCCGCCACATACACATTTCCGGATTTGCCAACAGTGATGTCATTAGGATAAGAAAAATACCAGGTTGCTGCAATTCAGGCCACATGCGCTCAAAACATATTCTTTCCCGGGGAAAGGCGGACAGGGGGAAAAAAATGACAAAGAGAAATAATGAAAACCAAATCACCGGAACACAGTTTCTGTTATGGTCTGCTGTTTTCATAAAAGCCTCCTTTCAGTTTGCTGTCTGAACCCGGATTTTCAGGATTCAGGGATTTACAGGATGGTTCAGTCTGTAGGGTGGGCAAAAGCGGAGCGTTGCCCACCATTTAATGCGCAATGCGGTGGGCACGGTAAAGTCTGTAGGAGCGTTGCCCACCTTTTCAATGTTATTTCAAAATGGTGGGCACGGTAAAGCATGTGCCCACCCTACAACAACCGGATTTACCCGGATTTTTTGTTTTTTCGCTGTGCATGGAAACGGAAAATGCAATTCGCCAAAAAACAAAAAGCCGGACTGCCCCTTTTCAGGCAGCCCGGCTGTCCTTGTGCATATATCCCGTTTCGGACCCGCGGCTTTCCGTCCCCGTCTTCCGGCGGGTTTGGCTTTGGCTGATTTTATTGAAAATATTTCATGATGTTATCGTGGGAATCATTCTGATATGCTGTATATTGTCAACCGTTTACAGCATTTCGGATTCATAACGGAAAATGAGACAATAAGCAAGAAAAATATCGTCTTGTCCGGTACGAATCAGGATGGTCAGGAAGCAGAGCCGGATAAGGGGTTGAAAGGGAAAAATCCGGGTAAATCCGTGAATCCTGAGAATCCGGGTTCAGACAGTTCTTTTCACATCCCCCACACCTGAATCTTCCGGTCTTTGCATTCTTCCTCTGTCTGAAAAATCTTCTCCTCCCAGGTTTTCTCTCCCCTATCGAAAATCACCGGATGCCCTTCGTCCGCGCCGCATTTATCCATATATTCCGCTGTCTGGGGGCAGCGGGACTTCCTGTGCTGATTTTTTAATTTATAAATCAATATGTTATATTGAATCAGTACAAGCAGTATCAAGGGTGTATTATTTAACATATTGTATTTATTGTATATAAAAAAAGAATCAGTATGTTTTAAAAAATATAATAATATTAATTTGTTTTTTTTGTCAGTATGTGCAGACCCACTACCCACAGTCAGGTTCAGAAATTCGGCAAAATGGAAAAAACGGTGAGGGACACGTGCAACATTTCCCTGTCTGTTTATCCTCTCAGTGAATTGGCATACCATAAAATATTTGAATTTCAGATAATTGTGACAAAATATCCCTTATTCCACATACCCCCGTGCAAAACCGATTTCATCCTCACGGGTTTTCAGATGCCCGTTGAGCCGGGCATCCATGACCGCATCCAGGATTTCCCGGTAAATGGGGCCGGGAGCGATGCCCATTTCCTGCAAATCCTTTCCGCCGATATGGCAGGAGATATGCCGCAGATGAGTGAAATAATGGGAAATGGCCTTTTTCACCTCCTCATTGCGCGTCACAGCCATCATGTACAGCAGCAGTTCAATGCGAAAACCGGCCAGTTCCCGGTACATGCGGCTGTTTTCCAGAGGAAGGCTTCTGACCAGCCGGAACAGAAGCTGATCCGCAGTATAGCGCTCTTTGCAGAAAATCACCCGGTGACGGGGCGCAAGTTCAAATCTTTCGCAGATTTCCTCTGAGGCACGCGGATCAAATTCCCGGATAAGCATCATGAAATACACAGCCCAGCGCATATAGCTTTCCTCCAGAAACAGCAGATCATGCCAGTCCAGCACTTTCTTCAGAGACGCAAAACCGGAAAAGAGTTTTCGGCTGGGTTTGAGTTCCGGATGAATGATTTTCAGCAGATTGTAATCATACAGACGCCGGATTGCGGGTGCGGGATCCTCTTCCTCCAGAATCTGCCTCAGTTCGTTGAAGGTGCGCTTGCCGCTGAGTTTTTTGAAAAAATCCATTTTTACGGCGTTGTGAATCAGACCGGATGTCAGTTTGCCGATGGTGAAACCGAAGCGCTGCTCAAAACGGATGGCCCGAAACACCCGTGTGGGATCTTCCACAAAACTCAGATTGTGCAGAATCCGGATGACCTTTTCCTTAATATCCTTCTGTGCGGAAAAGAAGTCTATCAGCATCCCGAAGCGGCCGGGATTGAGCTGCACAGCCAGCGTGTTGATGGTGAAATCCCGGCGGTACAGATCCAGTTTGATGGAACTCATCTCCACATTGGGCATATCTGCCGGAAAACGGTAGTATTCCATCCGGGCGGTGACCACATCAATCTTGAAACCGTCCGGAAAGATCACCACGGCAGTGCCGAATTTTTCATGGCTGTGCACACGGGCATTGCAGGTTTTGGCGAATGTTCTGGCAAATTCAATGCCGCTGCCTTCCACAACAATGTCAATGTCCTCATTGGGCCGGCTGAGAAAAAGATCGCGCACAAAACCTCCCACTGCATAGGCCCCGTATCCCAGCTCATCTGCCACTGCTCCCGCTTTTCTGAGAATTTCCATAACATTTCCGCTGATGCGTTCCCCCATAATCCTGACAATATTGCGCACTCTTGCCTTGCTTTCCTCTTTCAGGGGATCCGGTTCATTCCGGTTTCCGAAATCGGTCTGGCGGACAAGAACATTGAGCAGATCCGTGCGGGTAATCACCCCGATGACCGCATCTCCGCTGATCACCGGCAGAATCCGCTGTTTGTTTTCAATAATCTGCTCCTGAATCTCCGGCAGTTCCGCATCCGGCCCCACGGTTCCCAGTTCTGTGGACATGTACTCCCGCACCGGTGTATGCTCCAGTTGCAGATACAGGGCCTTGGCAATGATCTGGCGGGAAATCCAGCCGATCAGCACTTCTTTTTCCCCCTGTTTTTCTGTCACCAGCAGCGCATTGATATTGTAACGGGTCATCAGATTCCGGGCTTCCTCCAGAGGAGTTTCCGCATCCGTCTTGATGGGCGGCGAGGACATCAAATCTTTGGCCCGGCGGGTGGATCGGATATGGGCATAGAGCAGTTCCAGAAGTTTCTGCTCCACCTGGGCCAGGGTTTCATCCTTTATATTCGCGGAAGCCGCAAAGGCATGACCTCCTCCGCCCAGTCCGCCGATAATCAGACCTGCATCCACATCCGATGTCCGGCTCCGGGCCACCGCGTAAATTTTGTTTCCCATGCGGGCCAGAGCAAAAAGAGCACTCAGGTTTTCCATTTTCATCATCTTGTGGACCAGAAAGGCAAAATCCTGCACATAATTTTCCGTACTGACCGCTGTCACGGTCACTTCCACGCCTTTGATATGATACTGCGCGGCATTGCGCAGCATGTCATTGAGCAGTCCCACCTGCTCAAAATTCATCTCCCTGGCAATGAGGTTGGAAATAATGTCAAGATTGGCTCCTTTGGAAAGGAAAAAGGCCGCAGCCATGAAATCTCTTTCCGTGGTGGAGGAAAAGGTGAAGGAACCGGTATCCTCATACAGCCCCAGACACATGATGGTGGCTTCCTCGGGAGAAAGGGGAATCTGCTTTTTCTGCAGGATTTCGGCCAGGATGCTGATGGCCGCGCCTGTCATTCCGATTTCCTCGTAATGCCCTTTGATATCATTGTCCAGATCCGGATGATGGTCGTAAATATGGATTTCCAGATCCCCGCGTTCCACAAGATCGGAAAATTTTCCAATCCGCCCGGGCTGCCGCGTATCCACCAGCACCAGCTTCCGTATCCGGGAAAAATCCAGATCTTTGATGTCAGCCATATTGAGCAGATACACCATGGACTGAATAAAAAAATTTCTCAGGGTTTTCTCATGGGAACCCGGAAACACCACCAGAGCTTCCGGATAAAGTTTCTGCGCGGCCATCATGCAGGCCAGTGCATCAAAATCCGCATTCACATGGGTGGTGATTACAGTCAATTTTCTGGTATCATTCTTTTTTTCTGTCACAGTCCGCTCCGCTTTCTGCCGGTGGGCCAAATCCGCTGATGATTTTCCGCAGGGGCAGCTTTCAAACCCGCTCCTGCCATTTTTTTCAGCCGGTCTGATCTGCTGTCCGCATTTTTTTCCGGACTCCCTGATCTTTATTCAAAATATTATGCACATATCCGGTCGTTTCGCAAGATATAAAAAAACTGTCAGATAATTTTATTGACAAAAGCCCTCCAAACCAATAGAATACAGAGTTTTAATTATAAATATGCAATATCAGGCTGTTGTCATTTTTCGGACATCCGCCGTGATAAAACAAAAAAATCCGTATCATAAAAGAGGTGACATACATGCTCAGGTTAATGCGGGATCATGCGGGAAGCTGGCTGATTAAAATTATTCTCGGTGCAATTGTCGTGGTGTTCATTTTCTGGGGGGTGGGCAATTTCCAGTCTCAGCGGATGAGTCAGATCGCAACGGTGAACGGAGAAACCATTACCGTTGAGGAATACAGAAAAACCTACAACAATATGCTCGAACAGTACCGCCGGAGATTTGGGGGAAATCTTGACGAAAACATGCTGAAAATGCTCAACCTCAAGCAGACTGCCCTTGACAGTCTCATTGATCAGGTGCTGATCCGGCAGGAAGCCGCGAAACTGGATTTCCGGATCTCGGATGCGGAGCTTGCCAAGTCCATTATGGAAGTTCCCGCATTTCAGAACAGCGGCGCTTTTGACAATGATCTGTATAACCGGGTTCTGCGTCTCAACCGCCTTACAGCCGAGGAATTTGAGGCCATGCAGCGGGAATCCATGCTCAGCGAAAGACTGCGCTCCTTTGTGCTGGATGCGGTAAAAGTCTCAGACGCGGAGGCTCTGGAATGGTATCAGTGGAACAATGCCTCGGCTGATATGGAATATGTGTTTTTTGATCCCCAAAAATACACGGACATCAGCCCTTCGGATGAGGAAATCTCCCAGTATTACGAAAAAAACAGGGATTCCTACAAAACAGAGGAAAAAATCAGGGCCCGGTATGCGGAGTTCCGTCATGCGGATTTCACAGACAAAGTGACGGTGACGGATGAGGACATCGCAGAATATTTTGAAAGCCATGCCGATGAATTCAAAGTGGAAAAAACAGTTGAAGCCAGCCACATCCTTTTCCGGCTGGACAGCAATGCCGCAGAGGAGGAAGCGGAAAAGAAAAGGGCAAAGGCCGAAGAGGTTCTGAAGATGGCCAGAGAGGGAAAGGATTTTGCCCAACTGGCAAATGAATATTCCGAAGATCCGGGCAATAACGGAAAGGGCGGACATCTGGGGGCATTCAAAAAAGATGCCATGGTCAAACCCTTTTCAGACAAAGCCTTTTCCATGAAGGCCGGAGAAATCAGCGAACCGGTGCGCACACCGTTTGGCTGGCATATCATCAAAGTGGAAAAAATCAATGAGGCTTCCGAGAAAAAACTGGAGGATGTGAAAGAGGATATCCGGAAAAAACTCGCGGAGGAAAAAGCCAGAATCATGGCCTATGATCAGGCCGAAGCCCTGTATGATGCCATTCCCGAAGGGGATGATCTGAAAAAGAACGCAGAGGAACACAAAAAAGAGGTTTTGGAAACAGACTTCTTCACCCGCGGAAAAGGTCCGGAAAAAGTGAAAAATTCCAGTCAGTTTGCCACTGCCGCGTTTGCGCTTTCGGAAAAACAGATCAGCACGGTGCAGGACATGGGAGATGCCTTTTATCTTATACAGGTGACACAAAAAGTGCCTTCGGCTGTTTCTCCCCTGGAAGAGGTGAAAGAGAAAGTCCGCGCGGATTTGATTGCGCAGAAGCAGGAGGAAAAAGCCAAATCAGATGCCGAAGCCTTTCTGGCCGGTCTGAAAAACAGCAAGGCAGAAAAACACGATGACACCGCAGATCCGACAGCGGAAAAGTCCGCGGATCAGGAAGGCAGAACAGACCCGGCAAAGGAGGAATCTGAAACTGCCGGTGACAAAACAGGGGAAAAAACTGCCGCAGAAGACAAAAGTGACACAGATGCGCCATCCTCCGGGGATTCAGCTCAGAAAAAAAACGGAGAGCCCGCTTTTGTGCCTACCGGCTTTTTCAGGCGCAATGCGGCCATTCCCCAGATTGGATATGAGCAGGAAATTTCCCAGGCGGCCTTCCGGCTCTCCGCGGAGAATCCGCTCCCAGAAAAACCGCTGAAAGGGAAAAACGGATACTACGTGATCCGCTTCAAAGACAGGAAGCTGCCTGATGCCGCAGAATTTGAAAAAGAGAAATCCTCTGTCAAAGAGAGGCTGCTGCGGCAGAAGCAGTACAAAACCTTTGAAACATGGCTGGGGCAGTTGAGGGAAAAGAGCAAAATCACCAGACAGGAAGATCTGCTGAACTGATGCATTTTCCGGCAGTTTTCCCCTTGGCCGGATGCCGGGGATTTGTTTTTCGGGTGCATTATGGATCTCTCCGGTCAGGGAAAACTGAAAACAGTGTGTGAAAGGGATTGCGGATATGGAAAAAAAGAAGTTTTCAACCAAAAAATGTCCGTACTGTTCCGTTGTGCTGGGACTCAATGATCAAATCTGCTTTTCCTGCAAGCACAGGGTTGGCAAAATCAATGAATACGGCATTGCTGAAAAGCCGGTTGACTGGATGTCTTATGTGCTGTGCATTCTTTCCCTCGCGGGTTTCATTTTTTTCATATGGTGGGCTTTTCTGCGAAAGTAAAAATCGGAAAAAATCTGTCAGGGAACTTTTTTTCCGGATACTGTCTGTCAAAAACGCAGTCTCTGCCGAAGCGCACAGATTCTGATTTTTTAATTCAGTGCTGATAACTTGTATGAAAATCCCTGAATTTTTGATCCGCCTGTCACAGACCGGGACGGAAAAATCGGTTCCGGTCAGAACCGGAGGCTGAAAATGATGTCAAAACTGAAAGAGGAAGATAAAAAATATCTTCTGAAACTGGCGCGTTCTGTTATTGCTTCAAAACTGGTGCCCGGAATTCATGCCGAAGATGCGGCAGAGATTCCCCCGGCTGTTCAGGAAAAGCAGGGATGCTTTGTCACCCTTCACAAAAAAGGAATGCTGCGGGGGTGCATCGGCACTCTGGAACCGGTCAAGTCCCTGGCGGACGCGGTAAGGGAAAACGCTGTGCATTCCGCATTCCATGACAGCCGCTTCCCGCCTGTCACAGAGGATGAACTGCCGGAGATTGACATTGAAATCAGTGTGCTGACAGTTCCGGAAACACTGCCTTGCACAGGTGGGGATGATCTGAAAGCCAGACTGAAACCCGGGGTGCATGGCGTGATTCTTTCAAAAGGAGGGTACCGATCCACCTTTTTGCCACAGGTATGGGAGCAGCTTCCGGATCCGGAAATGTTTCTGTCCCATCTCTGTCAGAAGGGCGGAATGCCCCGGGACTGCTGGAAGAAAGGGGAAGTGGAGGTCAAAGTGTATGAAGTTTTTCATTTTTCAGAAAAGAAACAATGACCTGCCGGGGATCAGGAATGTCAGATGAGCGCAGGGCAGGAACCGGATCGGAGACGGCATTTCCGGTATTTCCTCTGCACAGCCGCTTTTTTTGTCGCCGGCTTTTCCCATGCCTTTGTTTCCTTTTTCATCCTCAATACCTGTTTTCCCCTGTCCCTGCCGGAAGAGGAAAAACATTTTGCTGTCACAGTGGTGGCAGAGGATGGCAGTCCTCTGCGCAGTTTTCCGGATGCACGGGGCGTATGGCGGTATCCTGTACGGCCTGATGCGGTTTCGCCCCTGTATCTGGATGCTCTGATCCAGTATGAGGATCGGTATTTCCGCTGGCATCCGGGGATCAATCCCCTGGCTCTGTTCCGAGCACTGTTTCAGTATCTGAAAACCGGTCAACTGCTGTCCGGCGGTTCCACCCTGACCATGCAGGTCGCGCGGATTCTTCAGCCTCATCCCAAAACCCTTGCAGGAAAAGTGCAGCAGATGTTCCGTGCCCTGCAGTTGGAACTGCGTTTTTCCAAACAGGAAATTCTCACCCTGTACCTGAATTATGCGCCGTTCGGAGGCCCGGTTGAGGGGGTGCAGGCAGCCGCGTTTGCCTATCTGGGGAAATCCGCTTCGGAACTGAGTCACGCGGAGGCAGCACTCCTGGCCGTACTGCCCCAGTCGCCCAGCCGGATGCGGCCGGATCGGCATCCGGAACGGGCAGAGGCGGGACGCAACAAGGTGCTGGATCGCATGGCAAAATTCGGCATATGGGACAAAAAAACTGTTGCGGAAGCCAAAATTGAGAAAGTCATGCAGCGCTTTGATCCCCGCCCCATGAAAGCCCCGCTGCTGGCCAGACGCCTCAAAGACAGGGCAAATCCTTTGAATCCGGTTCACACCTTTATTGATCCCCTCATGCAGGAAACCGTATCCGGACTGGTCAGGGCCTTCATTGCCGGCACGCCTGCGCATACCTCCGCGGCCGCTCTGGTGGCGGAAAACAGCAGCCTGGCTGTAAAAGCTTATGCGGGATCTGCGGATTTTCTGGACAACAGCCGCTTTGGTCATGTGGACATGGTACGGGCTTCCCGTTCCCCGGGTTCCACACTCAAGCCTTTTTTGTATGCCATGGCAATGGAGGAGGGGCTGATTCATTCGGAAAGCCTGATGACAGACGCTCCCTTTTCCTTCAGCGGATACCGGCCTGACAATTTCACCCGCCATTTCACAGGGCCGGTCAGCGCGGCAGAAGCCCTGCGCCGTTCCCTGAATCTGCCTGCTGTGGATCTGCTGGAAAGACTTGGCCCCAAATATTTTGACACCCGGCTTCGCCAGGGCGGATTCCGGCTGCGCTATCCTCCCTTTCAGGGGCCCAACCTGACCATGATTCTGGGCGGTGTGGGAACCTCTCTGGAAGATCTGGTCAGTGCCTATGCTGCCCTTGCCCGGGACGGACTGAGCGGTCCTCTGCGGTTTGCAAAGGATCAGCCTCTGGTGGAACGCCGTTTTCTCAGTCCTGGAGCAGCTTACATTGTCCGGCAGATTCTGCTGGCCAATCCCCGGCCTGACCTGCCCGGCGGACAGCTTTCCCTGGCCGGATCCCGGCAGGCCGCCTGGAAAACCGGCACGAGCTACGGATTCCGGGATGCCTGGACCCTTGCTGTCACGGATCGCTTCACCATAGGGGTATGGACAGGCAGACCGGATGGAACCCCGTCCCCCGGGCGGTACGGACGGGCCACTGCTGCGCCCCTGCTCTTCCGCATTGTGGACAGTCTGCCCCGGCAGTTCGGTTCCCCGCATCCCATACCGGACACAGTCAGCCGGAAGGAAATCTGCTGGCCTCTGGGCATAGCACCGGATGGGGAAAATGATCCTCTCTGCCATGAACAGCGCAGCGCGTGGATTCTCAGCAATGTGATTCCTCCCACGCTGCCGGATCGGAGTGAACGCATCTGGCAGCCCAACCCGGTCACCGTATGGCTCAATCCGCTCACCGGACTTCGGGTGGAACCGGGCTGTCCTGTTGCAGACCCGGTCAAAAAACGCATTGCCCGATGGCCCGGAGCAGTGCGGCCCTGGCTGCGGCCCGGAATTCGTGAGAAATCCCGAATTCCCCGGTCTGATCCTGTGTGCGGAAAACCGGAATCCGCGCGGGGGGAGAATATACGCATCATGGGAATTGAACCCAATACGGTTTTCCGGCCTCCGGGAGCGGAAACCCGGCTTCCCACCCTGATTCTGGAAGCCGGCGGAGGCAGAGAGGAACTGTACTGGCTGCTCAACGGCGAACTCACTGCCCGATCTCCGGCAGGTGTTCCCTTCGTGCATCACTTCAGCCGGCCGGGGCGCTATCAGTTGACGGTCATGGATCTGAGCGGAAATTACGATGCTGTGGAGTTTACAGTCATCCGCGGCAGATCCGGAGGCTGATTTCATTTTTCCCTTGACAAATTCACAGAAATAATCAATATTCCAAAATTTTGTTATTCCATGAAACTGAGTCTGATCAAAGGAGGTAACATGTACGCTGTAGTAAAGACGGGCGGAAAACAATATAAGATCCGGGAAGGTGAGATATTCCGGGTGGAAAAGCTCCCCGGAAATGTGGGTGATCCGGTTTCTTTTGACAAAGTTCTGCTGTTTTCGGACGGCGAAAACCTGAGAATCGGTCAGCCGCTGCTTGATGATGTAAGCGTGGCAGGCCACATCATTGAACAGGACAAAAGCAAAAAAATCATTGTTTTCAAATTCAAAAGACGGAAAGGCTACCGTCGGAAACTGGGACATCGTCAGCCCTATACGGCCGTTCAGATTGACCGTATCGGAGGCACAGAACCGGTTCAGAAAAATCAGACCGCAGAACCTGTGCAGGCAGACGCTGCGTAACACGCGATAAGGAGCAGGAAAAATGGCACATAAGAAGGCGGCAGGCAGTTCAAGAAACGGACGGGACAGCAATGCCCAGCGTCGCGGAATCAAACGCTACGGCGGTGAAAAGGTGCTGGCCGGGAACATACTGGTGCGTCAGCTGGGCACAAAAATCCATCCGGGCACCAATGTGGGATGCGGAAAGGATTATACCCTTTTTGCCAAAATTGACGGCATTGTCAGCTATGAACGGCTGGGCAAAACCCGCAAAAAAGTCAGTGTGTATGCCGAGTGAAATTCATTGACGAAGCATTGATTACGGTTCGCGCGGGAGACGGGGGGAGCGGGTGCGTCAGTTTCCGCAGGGAGCGTTTTGTTCCCAAAGGCGGGCCTGACGGCGGTGACGGAGGCAAAGGCGGAGATGTGATTCTGCTTGCCTCTCCCCGGAAGCGCACCCTGCATCATTTCCGCTTCAAAAGGAATTTTGAGGCCCAAAGCGGAAAAAGCGGGCAGGGAAAAGAGAAAACCGGCAGAAGCGGAGAAGATCTGATTCTGGAGGTTCCTCCCGGCACTGTGGCAATCGATGCAGATACAGGTGAAATCATTAAAGATTTCATCGAAAAAAATGAGCGGTTCACGGTGGCTGCCGGAGGAAGGGGCGGACAGGGAAATGCGCAGTTCAAATCTGCTGTCCGTCAGACCCCGCGCTTTGCCCAGCCCGGAGAACCGGGACAGCAGTTCCGGCTGAAACTGGAACTCAAAATCCTCGCGGATGTGGGCATCATCGGATTTCCCAACGCGGGAAAATCAACCCTTGTCAGAGCCATATCCTCTGCAAGACCCAAAGTGGCTGATTATCCCTTTACAACGCTTACGCCGAATCTGGGCGTAGTGACAACGGACAGGGGAGAACCCTTTGTGGTCGCGGACATTCCGGGGCTGATTGAGGGAGCCCACACCGGAGCGGGGCTGGGAACCCGTTTTCTGCGGCATATCGAGCGCACCCGCATTCTGCTGCATCTGATTGATGCCTCGGAAATTGATCCGGATGAGCCTCTTTCCCGTTATGAAACCATCAACAGGGAACTGACAGCCTACAGTCCTGAGCTTGCGAAAAAAAAGCAGATTGTGGTTCTCAGCAAGATGGATATTTCCGGAGCGGATGTGGGGGCAGAATTCTTCCGGATGAGCCAGGGATCGCCTGAATTCATCGGCATATCCGCAGCCGCGGGACATGGGCTTGAAGAACTGAAATACCGTATGCAGCAGGTTCTGGAAGATATTTTTGAACATTCGGACAGAGAACCTCAAGACAATGGCAGGTGAGCAGAAAATCATGCGCAAAGACCTTTTTGCCCGGGCAAAACGCGTTGTGGTCAAGGCAGGCAGCAATGTTCTTACCAAAGACAAGGGACTGAACCTGGAAGTTGTGCATTCCGTCAGCCGCCAGATCTGCGGACTGATGGACAGGGGACTGGAAATCGTGCTGGTTTCTTCCGGGGCAATGGCTGCGGGACTCAGGAAGCTCGGTCTGTCCAAAAGACCGGATGAAATCCCCCATCGTCAGGCTGTGGCAGCAGTGGGGCAGGCCGGGCTGATTATGGAATATGAAAAGGCGTTTGAGCAGTATGGCAAAAAAGTTGCCCAGATTCTCCTGACCGGCGATGGTCTGTACCATCGCAAACGCTACCTCAATGCGCGCAACACCCTGCACACCCTTCTTTCCTGGAAGATCGTTCCCATCATCAATGAAAATGACACGGTTTCCGTTGAAGAAATCAAATTCGGCGACAATGACAATCTTTCTGCCATGATAGCCCTGCTGCTCAATGCGGATCTGCTCATCAACCTGACTGACATTGACGGCCTGTATGACAAAGATCCCCGCATCCATTCCGATGCCCGGCTGATTCCGATTGTGGATCATATCCGCAGGGACATTGAAAACTGTGCCAGTGCCATACCCGGAACCCTGGGAACCGGGGGGATGCTCACCAAAATCAGGGCGGCCCGCAAGGTCAGCACCGCGGGAATCCCCATGATCATCGCAAGGGGAAGCAGGGAGGACATTCTCTTTCGGCTTTTTGCCGGAGAGGAGCACGGGACTTTTTTCACGCCCAAACAGGAAAAAATGGCAAACCGCAAATGCTGGATCGGCTTTTCCGTAAAACCCAAAGGCATGATCCGCATTGATGACGGTGCAGTGAAGGCCATTCTGGAAAGGGGAAAAAGCCTGCTGCCCATCGGCATAACGGAGGTGGAGGGGGATTTCCGCATGGGGTCCGCCGTGGAATTCAGAAACGGAAGCGGTGAGGTGCTGGGGGTGGGACTGGTGAATTACAGTTCCGCGGATATACGCAAAATCATGGGACTGCGCACTGACCAGATTGCAGTGTGCCTGGGCCAGAAACCCTATGATGAAGTCATTCACCGGGACAATCTGACGGTTACAGGGGAGTGTGAAATTTCCTGACAAAATCCGTTGTTCCATTCCTCCCCCTGATCCTGAAACAGTATCTTCCCCGTTCCGGGAAAAGATTTCTTCTCCTCTGAAAGCCGGATGATCCGCGTTTTCTCCGACTCCCCCTTTAAAAAAATGCACGTTCTTTTTTCTTCATTGTTTGACAAAATCTTTACTTTATACTATTCAGAAGAGCAGTGCCCTGTCAAATCTGTCTGCCGGATTTGATCGCAAAGAATGCCAAGAAATTGCATTTATGAATCTGATTTTGGCAACATGGCAAAATCTCTCATTTTTTGCAGACCGCCTTCAGCCACTCCGATGCAGTCTGTGAAAGGGGACGGACAGTTGTCTTCTCCAGATTTGCCAGACAGTCTGTTTTTCAGGGCATAAGGGACAGACCGGTTTTCATTTCCACCGATCTGTGCGGGATGGAAAAAAACGGAGACACATATGATATATATTCAGCGGGCAGGTTACATCCTTCGACAGTTAAACGACAAATTCTATTTTCATGTCAGCATTGACACCGTGATTTCCTGGGCAGTCATTGTTCTGATGTATCTTCTTTACAAGCTGCTCAACAAATATTTCAAGGACGACAATCAGCTCGACAGCTTTGAACTGATCAAGCTGCTGGGGATTTACATGCTGATTCTGTCTGTGATTACAGCTTCCTACATTGATATAGGAGAAATCACAAAAAGAGCAAATCCGGAATACTCTTTTTTCATGATCACAATTGTGGCCATCGGTCTTGTTGTCCTCCTGTCCTGGGCCTCCCGTGAAAAACCGTCAGCAGTTCAAAATATTTATTTTACCAAAATCACGCACAGAAATCTGATCCTGCTGACCCTGTATGCTCCCATTCTTGTGCTGATGCTGACCAATGGAAGAATACTGGAACAGCGCACCGGAACCCTGAAACATTTTATGCCCCGTTCCGACATCACTTTTCTGGATATTCCCGGTGAGGTCACGGAATTCCGGGTAGGCGGTGTGGTGACAGCAGAGCAGCTTGAAAAACTGGAAGAAATCATCAGCAGTCACAGGGATGTGAGTGAAAGCGCAGTGGTTGGACACAGAGATACGGACAATATGATCAAGCCCTATGCCTTTGTGGTGCTCCATCCTGATGCAAAGGCTTCCGGAGATCTGCAGAAGGATATAATGGAATATGTTGCAGACAAAATTGAGGCCAACTGGATTTCCCCCGGCATGTATTCCAAAAACATGGAATTTGTGGATCAGGCCTATCTGGTCAAAGTGGGCGCAGGCAGCCTCATGCAGCAGAAAGTTCGGAAAATCATCAATGAGCACAGGGCAGTGGCAGATTCAAGAGTGACAGGCCCCCCTGAAAATTCCGTTGCCTATGTGGTACTCAAACCCGGATATGCCCCCTCTGCGGATCAGGCAAAAGACATTATCCGCTTTGTATATAAAAAAATAAAGGAAAACAATCGGATATCCGACTATCTGAAACCGCACTGGGTGGAGTTTGCGGACAAAGACAGGATTCCCAGAGAATCTGACGGCCGGATCAATCACAACATCCTGCAGAAAAAAAAGAAAAACTGGACAGAACTCTTTCCCAAGCCTCCGGAGGATGACACGTTTGTAAAGGAATTTGAATCTCAGATGTAACTGGTCTGTCAAAAAAGTTCTTTCACATTCAGGGGCTGACAACTTTCAAAAAGTTGTCGGCTCTTGTCCTGTCCTGAGCAAAGAAACTTATTTGACAAACCGGCAATTCCTCATTTTTTCAAAAGAATGGGAGGACAGCGATGAAATTCGTCTTTTTCAGGAACAGCACAGGGAAACCGGGAATCCGGAATCCGGGTCTTATTCTGCTCATTCTTTTTATATGGTGCTGCCTGTCCTTTTCCTGTTCCGGGGCTCGGCGCCGACAGTATCATTATGATCCCGCAAAGGACAAGTCTTCACAGGAAAAAACAGTGCCGCATCCGGTGAAAAGGACATACTATCACGATCCGGCATAACATTTTGATAATAAAAAATTAAACATAAAAAACACCTTCAGGATTTTCCAGATAAGGAGACGGGCATGAAAAAATTTTCTGTTTTGGCAGTTTTTCTGTTTTTTTGCATCACAGGGGGCACAGGCTGGGGGCAGCAGTATCAGTATCAGTATGATCCCGCAGAGGAGGAACCGGCAGAGCCGCCATCCTCTTATCCGTATGAACAGGATTCAGGACGGCAGCCCATATACGATCGTCCCTCACCGGGATACCCGTCTTCCCCCTCGTACAGGCGGGATACCGCTTATCCCTCGTACAGAAGAGAGACCTATCCGACCCGGTTTTCTGATCCCTATCCCAGATATTCCATTGAAATCAACGGAAATGCCTCGGCTTTTGAGGCACGTCTGGGCTTCCGGCGTCCCCTTCTTCCCAACAGCATTTTCTTCGGACTGGGCGGAATCACCAGTGACAAGGATTTTTACATGCTTAACACAGAACTGGCATACGGCAACCGCCTTCTGGCAGACAGGCTCAGTCTGGACATCGGACTCAAAGGCATATGGGGAGAAGGGGAAAAAGGTTCCGTCAGCGCCAATATCGGCGCTGTGGGACTGATGATCCGGGCGGAATACAATCTTCCGGATATTGAGGTCACGTATGACCGGTATCTGGATCTGGAAATTTTCGGTGAACTCTGCATGTCACCTGAACCCCTTACCTTCGCGGACGGAGACAGCATTCTGGATTCCCGCTTTGGTCTCAATATCAATTTGGCCCAGAACAAACGGAGCGCCATTGTTCTGGGATACCGCTATGTCCGTATGGAGTTTGAGGAAAAGGAAGACTGGGACAAAAGTGACAAATCCGCGTATATCGGTTTTCGGATCCGCTTCTGATTCCGGTTTCTGCGCTTTCA
The DNA here is from genome assembly GCA_041390465.1 of Desulfobacterales bacterium. Taxonomy (GTDB): domain Bacteria; phylum Desulfobacterota; class Desulfobacteria; order Desulfobacterales; family Desulfococcaceae; genus JAABRU01. Next base: position 30,339 of record JAWKPW010000019.1, read on the forward strand.
GACAGTGAGCTTTCACAGATATGAAAAAGGAGCATAAATGAAAACTGTCATCCGCTGGACTGTTTTTCCCCTGGTTCTTGTGATTTTCCTTTCCGGCTGTGTGCACAGAGAGGCGGAACAGCAGGATATCATGCCGCTTGACCTGAGTTCCTGGGATGAGGAAAATCTTCGGCAGGTGGAAAAGGAAATGCTCCGGGGCTACACCTTCGAGACCCTGCTGGATGAAAAAATCCTGCAGGCTGTCCGGCAGATGAGCAGCACTCTCAAACCCGAGTTCAAAGGCTTTCATCTGGGAAAATACAAGGTGGGCTTTCTGGAGATTTCAGACATAGATCGGCGGACCGTGACAAAATTTCACAATTATGTCACGGAAAAAACACTCACCTTCTCTTTTCTGCAACCCGACATTTCCCGGCATCTGAGCATTGTGGAACGTTTTCTCATCAAAGACATTCTGCGGGAACTGCGGTTTGAGCATCAGCAGCGTCCCGCGATTGTGGATCAGAGACTCGCGCAGCAGTTGGGAAGAATCTATCATCTGGATATCATTGAAACCGGTGTCACAGCGGAAACAGAAGATTTCATAGATCTCAACCTTCGCATGATTGAAACCCGGCGGGGACGCATCATTGCTGTGGGATCGGTCAAAATTGAAAAAACAGAGCCGGTGCGCAAATGGCTCAGGGAAAGCGGGAGCGTGGGAACCGGCTGGCGCTGATCCGGCAGTCATTTTTCAATGCGGAAAGAACCGGACATTTCCCCCTGAAACCAGTATCCAAAAAAGGCTAAAAAAAATGAACATGCTGACTGTCACTGAATTTTTTACCTTCATCGTCATCATTGTCATCATTCTGCTTGTGCTTATCTGCTGGAAAATATACCGTTTTGAGAAAAGGCAGGCAAAGGCGCCCTCGCTGACAGCACTTGGTGAGAAACTGGATGATATTTCCGGCCAGACCGGAAATATCGGTGCAATTCAGGGAAAACTGGCAGAGCTTTCTTCCAAAACAGATTCCATTGGGGATTTGCGGAAAAGTCTTGCGGAATTTTCTGAAACCCTGTCCTCTGTTTCCGCAAAAGCGGACAAATCCGAAGGAGTGGCAGATTCCCTTGCCTCTCTTGGACAGGATATGCAGCTTATGCTGGATGCCCTGTCCGAGCGGATTGACAATCTGGCCCGGCAGGTGGAAGATCTCAGTACCGTGAATCAGAAAGTTTCCGAACTCAGGACAGACACCGATCAGATGAAACAGCAAATCGAAGATCTGGGAACTGTTCATATGAAACTCCTGTCTGACATTTCTTCCAAAATGGAGAATATTGTGCTCAATGCTCTTTCTGCTGTGCAGAAGAAAACAGCGGTTTCAGAACCTGCGGAAAACAGGGACAGCAGCGTGATTTTGGAACAGGAAGCAAAACCGGATCTGAAAATTCCGGTGCAGGAGACGCCATCTGCGGGCAAAGTTCCTTCGCAGACAGTGGAGAACCCCGCGTCTTTGGACGAAAAAACAAAGCAGAAATCACATCCCAAAACATCGGCACAGACAGAGCACAGCGCAGAGACTCCTGTCGGGGAAACCGTGCAGAAACCATCGCATGATGCAAGCAATCCCGCAGAACAGCGGGAAAGAGCAATGTCCAAGCCGGATGATGCGGAAGAACAGAAAAAACAGGAACTGCTGGCAAGAATATAATTTTTTTAAACAAATTTCACGAATGGAGGCCTGTCATGAGCGATGAGGATAAAAATGCGGCAGAAGAAAGGGATTCCATATTCGGAGAAATTGTCATTTATTCTGTACTGATTTTCGTTTTGCTGACATTTCTCTTATGGGTTATAAACCGTCTGGAATTGGAAAAGAAGACTGCCTCGCCCTCAGCCGGTCTCAGTGTCATGGAAAAAGAAGCAGAAAAAAATGTCCTGTCCGATTTTCCCGGCATTCAGAATCCAAAAACAGAATTCAGTGAAGACAAAACAGAGGAACCTGCCCTGTCCGCCGGCCCTGTAACTCTGGACTGGCATATCAGGGACTTGGAAAAAATTATTCAAGACTTTGAAAACATTGAAAGCAAAATTTCAGATTATCTGAAAAATCATACGGCTGATCTTTCTGAATCGGACAGAGCACTGATACATGAGGAACTGGAAAAATTACGCAAAGATATGGATTCCCATCCTGAACGCATTTCCGAAAAACTGGATCGGATCATCAGTCTTATTGAAAAGCAGAATAAGGGCAAAGAACTTCAGGCAGTCACGCCTGTGAAGGCAAAAATCCGGCCTCCGGAAGCAGGAAAAAAGACGGCAGAGGAAACCGGGACAGAGGAAAAGGCGCAGGTCAGTGCGGATACAGGCAAAGAAAAGACCCTGATCGCCCAAAAACCGGCAGAGCCGGACCCGGTAAAGAAAAAAGAGACCCCGGTTCCGGAGCCTGTTTCCCAAAAAGCAGAGATGTTCGAAAAGACTCCGGGAGAGGAGGAAAAAACACCTGCATTTCCCATACCTGACAATATCCTGACAGGTCAGGAAGTCAGTGCCCTTCACAGGATGGAACATGGCGGGATTTCAGCAAAAACCCTGTGCAGAAACCGCCAGAACACGGTTCATTTCCTGTCCAGCCAGCTTCTGGTGCGGCTGGTGGATATTCATCCCCCGGATGATCCCGGGTCCGCAGGCCGGGCTGTGATTGATGTCACCCATCCGCGCTTGGGACTGCGGCGTTTTTCCGAAATGGAGGAAGGCACAACCCGGCCCTTTGAATACGGCAGCCGGGTTTTTTTCCTGGAACTGCTCAAACTGTATCCCAACTGCGCGGATGTGGCTGTTTATGAACGCAAAAACAGTTAAGAAAGGGGCAATTCAGGTGTCAGGGGTTCAGTCTCAGGACGCAGGACAAAATCCATAACGTCCATAACAGCCCGGGGAAAAATGATTTCATACACGCATCTGCTCCTTCTTGTCAGTCTTGGTTCCGCGATCAGCAGCATTCTCACCTGGCTCTGGTGCCGTTCCAGTGCCCTTCGGGAAAGAGGGGAACTGAATGTGCATCTGGCTGCGGTGACCGCAGAAAAACAGGGTTTGGCTCAAAAACTGCAGGCTTTGGAACCGCTGCATGAGGGCTTGCAGACCGAAAACCGGAACCTGAAAATCCGCATGGCCCAGTTGGAGCAGATGCGCATTTCTGACGGAGAGAAAATTCAGTGGATTGGGCAGGCACAGGCGCAGATGCGGGATGCCTTTGCCGCGCTGTCCGCGCAGACTTTGCAGAAAAATTCCGAACTTTTTGCCTCCCGTGCGCGGGAACAGGTGGAAGCGCTTTTCCGTCAGGCAAAAGGGGACTGGAACACCCACAAAGCCCAACTGGAAAATCTTTTTGATCCGGTGCGGGAAAATCTGCACCTGCTGGAAAGCCATGTCCGGGAACTGGAGCAGAAACGGGAAGGAGCCTATCAGGGACTCACAGATCAGTTGGAGCATCTGTCCCGTGCCCATGCGGAAATCCGCACAGCCACCATCAGCCTGACCCAGGCTCTCAAATCGCCCACTGTACGGGGCAGATGGGGAGAAATCCAGTTGCGCCGGGTGGTGGAAATGTCCGGAATGATCCGGCATGTGATTTTTGAGGAACAGACCGGAACCGACTGGGGACGGCCCGATATGATCATTCATCTGCCCAATGCCGGAATTTTGCCTGTGGATGCCAAAGTGCCGCTGCAGGCCTATCTGGAGGCGGCAGAAACAGACCGGCCCGAAGAGCACAGACGCAAAATGGAAGATCATGCCAAAGCCATGCGGAGCAGGATTCGGGAGCTTGGCCGGAAAAAATACTGGGAACAGTTTGAAAACGCTCCGGATTTTGTGGTCATGTTCCTTCCGGGCGACAGTTGCCTGAGTGCGGCCTTTGATCAGGATCCGGAAATTCTGGAATATGCCATGAATCAGCGGGTTCTGATCAGCACACCGGTTACGCTCATTGCACTGCTCAAGGCTGTGGCCTATGGATGGAAACAGCATCAGGTCACGGAAAACGCGCTTCATATCGCACAGCAGGGACAGGAACTCTGCCGCAGACTGGAAACCTTCATGGCACATTTTGCAGAACTGAAGACCCATCTCAACAAATCTGTGGAAGGATACAACAAAACTCTGGGCTCTCTGGAAAGACGGCTTCTGCCCATTGCCCGGCGTTTTCAGGAAATGAATCTCAGCAACGGGGAACCGGCAGTACCGGAAGAAATCAGCATACAGGCAAGGGATATATCCCTTTTGTAAGCAGGAAATCTGTCAATGGAACATTCACTTCAGATTTACATCATACGGGTACTCACAGTCATCATCCTGATTCTGCTGCTGATTATGGGATTTTTTTATCATCTCTACCGCAAAAGATCCTTCTGGCTCCGGGCTCTGGTGCTGCGATCTTTTGTCAATCCGGTTCGTCTGGTGATGATGCGCATGCGGAAAACTGATCCCGCACTTTACACGGAACTCAGTGCGAGAGCCCTGGAAGGTCATGTGGAAATTTCCCCTGAAGAACTGGAGGATTTGGCCCGTTTTCCGGTTCCGGACGAGGCAAGAATGATTATGGAAACGGCTGTCCGGGCCAAACAGGAAAATATCCCCGCGGATATTCGCTCCCTGAAATCCCACAGGACTTACGGCATTGATATTCGCCAGCTTATGGATTACAAGATACAGGCTGACAAGATTGGAATGGAAGCGGAGATGGATCAGATTGCCGCGCATATGCTGGCCGGAGGCAATATGAGAAAAATCATGGAAGCTCTGAGCATTGCGGTCAACACCGGAGAATCCATTGATTTCCATACCGCAGCCGCCGCGGATCTTGCAGGCCGGGACATTCTGGAAGCTGTGCGCACCCTGATTCAGCCCCGAATCATCCGCACGGAAAAAATCACAGCCGTGACCCGAAACGGGTTTGAGGTTTCTGCCAGAGCCCTGATTACCATCCGCACCAATCCGGAAGAACTCCTGGGCGGAGCCGGAGAGGAAACCATTCTCAGCAGGACGTCCCAGTCCCTGCTTTCAGCCATCAGCAATGCGGAAAGCCATCAGAAAATTCTGGAAAGCCCGGACAGCATTGCAGACGCGGCATGGAAGGAGAGTCTGGATGAACATGCGGCCTATGAAATCCTGTCTCTTGAAATTTCAGACATTGCTGTGGGACAAAATATCGGAGTAAGACAGAAAATCCGGCAGGCACAGGAAGAAAAGGAAATCGCACAGGCAGAGGCGGAAAGAAAAGAACAGGAAAACAAGGTGCGTGCGCTGGAAAACAAGGCAAAATTTCTCGAAGCGGAAGCCAAAATTCCCTCAGCTCTGGCCGATGCTTTTGCAAAGGGGGAACTGAAAATTGAGGATTATCTGCGAATGGGAAGACATTTACCGGAAACTGTCCGCAGTTTCAGTTCTGCAGCACAGTCGAAGCAGAACTTTGGAGAAAAAACCGGGGAAGTCGGCAATGACACGGAAGGAAAAAATATCAGAACCCCGGTGGCATCTGAAAACTGAAAAATTTTGAACAGCGGGCCAAACCGCCTGACAATGTCATCCCTTCCGGGATTCTGATTTGTTTTTTTGACTTTTTCTGAAAAAATGTCAATCCCTGCGGATTTTTCCCCCGGTGTCATACCGACTCTCCATTGAAAACATACTTTATGGAAAGCAGTTTCTGCGGAAGACAATGCCGGTTCTCCGCCAATTTTGCAAAGTTCTGTCAGTTCTTTGTGACCGCTGTGCACTCTTTGCGTCCTTTGTGGTAAAAAAAACATGGTTTCAATGGAGAATCGGTATCAGACCTGAACAGCGGATTTGGCCCACTGTCAAACTTTCCGTTCTGGTGGGCGGGAAATATTGCGGGCCAGAGAAGTCCAAACGGAAAGTCTGGAATCTCCCTGCCTTCAGTTTGGCAATCCCCAGCCCTGGCAATGCAATGGCAGAAATTTTCCCTGCCTCAGATTTCCCCGGACAGAATCTTTTCAGCCTGTTTGCGGGCCTGTTCAAAGGCATCCGGCTGCATGACCGGTGCGGAAGTGCCCTGACTCTCCTTTGCACTCAGGATGAAATACAAAGACTGCATCAGGAAAAACAGCCACACAGCCAATGCCCAGCTCAGTCCGGTGCGGGGTGCAAAGGCATTGATCAGAAAACCGCCGCCAAAGCAGACCAGCATTTCCATTCCGGCTGTTCTCACAAAACTGCCCGGAAAACAGATGCCGCTGCGAATCCAGCTCAGTACGCCCAGACTCAGCAGCAGAAATGCATTCAGGGAGGGAATCAGAAACGCAAAGATCAGCAGAATCAGGGCCGGAAACACTGCGCCCGCGATATTTTTCCTTCCCCAGCGCGCCAGCAGAATGCCATAAAGAAAGATGCAAAGCCATATGCTTATGCGAAAGGGCATGGGCCAGGAAAGAAAAGGGGACAGCATCATCTGCAGAGGTTTGAAAAACAGCGCGCAGATCAGCCCGAATACAATCGTTGTGCGTATGGTACAGGTATGATTCATGCTGCAGTCCCTCCTTTCACGGCTTCCTTTCTGCGGAGAAGTTCCAGTTCAATTTCCTCATCCGAGGGTTCCTGCACTGTTTTTCCCGTGGCTGCGGAAAAAGCATATTCCCAGTTTTCCCGTTCAGATTTCCGGAAAAAATCTCTGGCCTGCAAATGCACCCGCTCATACGCCAGCCGCTGTTCCGAAAGGCATTCTTTCAATGCCCGGATTTCATTGTCCAGACTTTTGACATGCCGCTCCAGTTCATCCCGGTGATCTTTCAATGGCCGGAGTTTGCGAATCAGAAACCGGGCAATGTCATCCTTTTGTTTTTCTATGGCCGCATTCAAATCCTTTTCCAGTTTTGCGATTTCGCTGTCATATTTTTCCGCCTCCCCGCCGGAACGGTTCCGGGAAGCATTCAGATTTCTCAACTGTGCTTCTTTCTGTTCCAAAGCCTCTTCCATCTCACGAAGATGCTGATTGAGCAGAAGCTTTTTATCCTCAAACTGATCCATCACACCGTGCATATCAGCCTTCCACAGCCGGATCATTCTCGTCATAATGCTCATGGGTCACACTCCTTTTTTCAGTTATCAGTTATCAGTTGGCAGTTACCAGTTGGCAGTTGGCAATCATCAAGTTCCAGCAACTGACTGAATTACCTAACTCACCTAAATTACCTGAATACTGAATACTGAATACTGTTCACTGGCAACTGAATTATTTCCGCCGTCCCTGGTATCCTTCAAACTGCAGGGCTTTGGCATTGCTTTTCTGTTTCTGCGCCACTTCCTCTTTGCCGCCGGTAAAGGTTTCCTGCACTTTTGTGCGCAGTTCATTGACATCTCTGTCCAGATTTTCCGTCACCATCTCAGACTGCACGACCGCGTTGGCCGCTTCCTGCCGGGTTGTATATTCATCAATTTCCTGCATGGCTGCTTTCTCATCTCCGTCTTTCATATGCCGGGCCACATCCTGCTTCAACTGATTGTATTCATCCGCAATCACTTTTTTCTCCCATGCCTCTTTGCGGATGGAGGAGAAAGCTGCTTTCTGATCCTTTACACACGCGATGCGGAAAGGTTCGGCAATCGTGACGGTTCCCGGTTCACCCAGATGCAGATATTTGGCCGTGATTTGGCTGATTTCAAAAGAATTTTCCTCATGAACCGGCAGTCGGAAGGTCAGAAATATCTTCCGGGACTGGCCGGAAAGCAGATCACCCGGATAAAACACTGCGGCATTGTCTCTGATCTGAACCGGGTATCCGGATGCATCCGCCAATGTGACACCTTTGAGCAGGGGAATGCGGATTTCCACCGATGTTGCCACAGCAGTGCGCGTTCTGTGAAATTCATTGAGGAAAACGCTGGCAAAACTTTCCGGGGTTTCCATATAGTAATAATTGCCGGTTCCCCGATCTGCGATGGCTGTCATCAACTGCTCATTGAAATCATTGCCCACACCCACGGTGCTGATGACAAACTCTTTTTCCACTGCAATGGAAGCCATGTTTCCCAGTGCAGCCGGATCGGTAATCCCCTCATTGGCCAGCCCGTCTGAAATCAGAATAAGCCGTCCCGGATTGCCGGTTTTCGCCGTTTGTGTGAGAACCCGGATGCCTTCCTGCAGACCTCCGCCCAGATTGGTTCCGGCATCCGCATGTATCCGGCTGATGACAGAGACCAGATGCTCCCGCGCAGATGCTGTGACCGGAACAAGCGGAGAATCCAGCCTTACATCACTGGAATAGGTGACAAGGCCGAGACGATCCTGTGAGGAGAGATTTTCCAGAAGTTTCAGTGCAGCCTGCTTTGCATCGCTGATTTTCTGTCCCTGCATGGATCCGCTGCGATCCAGCACAATGACCATATCCGCGTGAGGGATGTTTTTTTCCTCCTTTTGGAGAACATCCTCTGCGCTAAGGGTCAGTTCAAGGGATGCACTTCCATCTCCGCCCGTGAAAATTTTGTCCTGCACCAGATGACCGGAAAGGGTGAGAATGCCGTTTTTTGCCGGAGCAGGCTGAGAAACCGCCGGAGGCTCGGCAGGCGGAATTTCTGTTTTGATTTTGTCCGAAAAGGCCAAAGCTGCGCATGTGACGGCAATCAGACATCCGATCAGAACCAAGGGTTTCAGATACATTTTTTTCATGACAAATCTCCTTTCGTCTTTGCGTTTGGGGTAAAAAGATGAACTGCTTTTGAACATAGAATAACACTTTGAAATGGAAAGACAATTCAAAGAAATGCAAAAGGAGATGCTGTTTTTTTTGCAAAATTTTTGCAAAACGCTGATGCCGAAGTGCAAAGAGAAAATTTCTGACCGGAATTTCGAAAAAGGACAAAATTTCTGTTGACAGACAGTATTTCTCATGCTATTAGCCGCTAAAAATATTTTTTGGCAAGCCTAAAAAATATTGTCCCTGTGAATAAGAATCCCCTGCTTCAGCATGGGAAACACTGCACGCAAGTTTTTGGATTTGAAAAGCGAAAAAATGGAAGTTTCAGAAATTCCCTAAGAGGAAGCGGGAAAAAATTTGATTTTTTTTGCTCTTGAATTTAGGCTTAACAAAAAATATTTGTACATATTAATTTTATATGGAAATAAAAACACTGCGTATGACAAGGAGGCATTTATGCAGAATTCATTTGATACAAGATCCTGCAACCCACTCCCAATGGAGGCACAGCAGAATTCTTCATTGCGGGGGCTGAAATTTTGGGAAATAAACGATTTTTTCACCTGTCCCATAGCCGGGCTTTGTCTTGCCGTATCTGAACAAAAACAGTTGCTCAAAAAAGCGGGGATTTCCCTGAAAAAGAAAAATCTTTTTGAAATCCATGAAACTCTGGTGGCAAGTTCAAAAAATGACAATCCCCTGTCAAGAAAAGTGGACTGTCTGCTTGCCCGAAAATTTTCCCGTGAAGCGAAATCTCTTGCGGCCCTGAAAGAGGATGAACTGCGGGAGAAATGGCACAACGCCTTTGAATCAGGGGAATATGCGGGAACTTTCTGGTATCTGGCCTCCCGCGGAGATCTGTCAGCAGAATTCCGGAGGGAGATCTTTGGCGACATTCATATGTCCATGCACAAAAACAGCGCGGAGGAGGCTGCCAGAAACCGGCGCATCACTCTGCTTCTGGAGCAGAACCGCAAGGCTGAGGAAAAGACAGAAGCGGAAAAAAAGAAGCGGAAGACTCTGCAAAAAGAGCTTGAATCCCTTCGGGCATCAGAGCAGGAACTCAAAGCCCGTCTGGCTGAGGCGGACAGACAGATGCAACGGTATGAAAGCGAATTGGAAACACTGAGAAATCAGAAAATTTCTGATGAGATGAGGGAACTCGCAGAGGAAAACCGCAGATGGGAGGCAGAATGCGCCTCCCTGTCGGAAAAAGTGAAATCCTTTGCCAGGGAGGCAGTCCGGCTTGAAAGCAAAAACAAGCAGTTGACTGCTGAACTTTCCTGGCAGAATGAAGCAAAGGCAAATTTTCAGAAAGAAGTTCTGGCACTGATAACACAGTTGGGAAAGATGCAGAGATGCGACAAGTCCTGTCCGTCTTTTGATCTGTGCAGAAAGCGGGTGCTGATTGTCGGAGGTCTGAGCAAAATGCAGTCGCTTTACCGGGAACTGGTGGAAAGCAACGGCGGCATTTTTGAATACCATGACGGAGATGTGAAGGGCGGTGTGAAAAATCTTGAAAACAGTTTCATGCGGGCCGATATTGTGCTTTGTCCAGTCAACTGCAACAGCCATGCTGCCTGTTCCCTGGTAAAGCATATGGGAAAAAAACACAACAAATCCGTCCGGATGCTTTCCGGTTCCGGATTGAATGCCATATTCCGGGGGATTCAGACATCCGATGCGGAAATCTGTGCGCAGAACTGAGGATACAGCAGAGGATATGAAAACAGCACGGTATCCCGTAATATCCGCGATTCATCAGTTTTCCGAATCTCTGGGCAATGCCATTGATGCAAAAGACCCCTATACGGAACGGCATTCTCTGGAAGTTGCGGAAATCTCACGCATCCTGGCCCTGTCTCTGGGGCTGGACACAGACGCGGCAAATATTATCCATATTGCCGGGCATCTGCACGATATTGGAAAAATCGGTGTGCCGGATGCCATTATTCACAAACAGGGGCCCCTGACGGAGCCGGAACGGCTTTTTGTCCGCAGACATCCGGAGATTGGGGCGGATATTCTCCGACCGGTGCGGGAAATTTCCGCATCCGGCATCTGTGAAATGGTGCTTCATCACCATGAACGTTATGACGGAAAAGGTTATCCCTTTGGCATCAAAGGGGAAGCCATTCCAATGGGAGCCAGAATCATTGCCGTGGCTGACAGTCTGTCCGCCATGACCGGAAACCGCACCTACCGCGCGGCAAAAAACTTTGATGCTGCTTTGGATGAGATTGTCCGATGTGCTGATACCCAGTTTGACCCTTCCATTGTCACTGCGCTTCTGGCAGACAGAGAAAAAGTTCAGAAAACCATGTGTTCTCTCCGGAATTCGCTCATAAATTCCCGGTTCCCTTTTTCCGGTCTGCTTTTCAGGAAAACAGGATACAGGAAAAATCCGCTCCGGATTTCACCGGACACTATCCTCTCTGACAATGCACAGTTGCATAAAAAGCAGGGCAGCCTTTCAGCATGCTGATGCATTGCGCATAATCCGCAGACCTGCGCTGCTTTCATAAGGAATGAAATATTGCCATCCATTTTCAAAGGAGAAAAAAATCATGAACCCGAATTTTCAGATTGAGTTCAGAAACAGCAGGGGAAATCTTCATGTGCGTCCCAGCGGGAATTTTGACGGAATTTCCGCATGGACTCTGCTCAATTTTATTCATGAAAAATATGATCACCGGGGAAATGTTTTTGTGGACACACGCCACCTGCATCATACCTGTCCCTTTGCCTGCAAGACCTTCCGATGCGGTATCAATTTCGGCATCGTGCCCACAGAACGTCTTTTTTTCAAGGGGAAAAAAGGTTTTGACATGGCTCCGGAGGGAAGCAGGGTCATTGAAGGCTCCCAAAAGCACAAATGCTGCGGCAATTGTGAAAACTGCCCCTGTTCCGGAAGCAAAAAGGCGGTGAATCAGACACATTCTCTGTCATGACAGCAGGATCGATGAACAGACAGAAAAATCTCTCCCGGAGAGCACAGAGAAAAACGCAAGAATCTCTGTGCCCTCTGCGGGAGACAGAACAAAAAAAACAAATATAAACGATATGTGCAGATTTAACCGCAAAGGATGCGCAAAGAATGCAGGGAAAACTTTGTGTCCTCTGTGAAAAAACATTGTGCGCTTTGTGGTTAAAAAAAATGGACATGCCGTAATACAAAGAGGATAAAATTATGAAATGCAGCTTCTGCACCAGACGTCAGTTTTTGAAAATCAGCGCGGCCGCTGCTGCCTCGGCAGGATTTTTTTCCCTGCCCTGCGCACACGGGCTTTCTGCTGCAATTCCAGAGGAACTGCGCATCAATGTCACTGCCCGGTGCATTTTTTCCAGTCTGGTGGTGACAGCAGAGGATCAGAAAACATTTCCCAATCCTTACCGAAAGGATTTGGCGGATTCTGCCATTGCCATGAACGATGACTGCTCCGGCGTGAACAAAGGACTGGAAGCGGTTCTTTCCGGAAAAGCGGACATCGGAACCATATGCCGGGAGTTGACAGCGGAAGAAAAAGCGGCAGGAATTGTACAAACGCGCCTGGATTCTCTGCCATATTCGGTAATCGTGAACAAAAACAGCCCGGTTGCGGAACTCAGTCTGGAGCAGGTGCTGAAGATCTTTGCGGGACAGATTCAGAACTGGAAAGAAGTGGGCGGAAAAGACAAAGAGATTCTGATTTACAGACAGGAATGCGGAGCCGGTTATGACTGGATCATGGATCAGGCCATTGAAAAAGCCGGGATCAAAAAGAATCCGGATCGTCTGAAAGAAGCTGTGATGTCTGTGGAAATTACAGACAATCAGTTTGAAAAGACAGCAGCACTGGATATGGTCATTACAATGGCGCCCTGCATTTTTTGGGATGCACAGAGTCGGGCATTGAAAATCAGCGGAATGCTTCCTTTGGAAAAAAACAGCAAAAATCCGGACTGGCCTTTTCTTGCGCCTGTTTCGCTGGTCAGCAGAAAGGATTCCTCTCCGGCAGTGCAGAAATATCTTGCATTCATGACCGGTCCCAAAGGCAGGGAACTGGTTGAAAAAAGCATGGCATTGGACTGGCTGCGTCAGGGATTCTGAATTTTGGAACATGCCGTATGCAGACTTAACCACAAAGGACACAAAGGATGCACAAAGGACACGGAGAAAACTTTGTGTCCTCTGTGAAAAACTTTGTGTTCTTTGTGGTTAAAAATATATTTTTCATGCCGTATGCAGGCGTATGCAGGCTTAACCACAAAGGACACAAAGGATGCACAAAGGACACGGAGAAAACTTTGTGTCCTCTGTGAAAAACTTTGTGTTCTTTGTGGTTAAAAATATATTTTTCATGCCTTTGCAGGTATGCAGGCAACCACAAAGGACACAAACGATGCACAAAGGACACGGAGAAAACTTTGTGTCCTCTGTGAAAAATCTTGTGATCTTTGTGGTTAAAAATATATTTTCATACCTTATGCAAGTATGCAGGCAACCACAAAGGACACAAACGATGCACAAAGGACACAGGAGAAAACTTTGTGTCCTCTGTGAAAAAATCTTGTGATCTTTGTGGTTAAAAATATATTTTTCATGCCGTATGAGGCTAACCACAAAGGGCAAAACTCCAAAGGATACGGAGAAAACTTTGTGTCCCCTGTGAAAAAATCTTGTGTTCTTTGTGGTTAAAAATATATTTTCATGCCGTATGCGAAAGTAATTGCAGAGCAACCACAAAGGATGCACAAAGGACACGGAGAAAACTTTGTGTCCCCTGTGAAAAACTTTGTGTTCTTTGTGGTTAAAAATATATTTTTCATGCCGTATGCGAGCGTATGCAGGCTTAACCACAAAGGGCACAAACGATGGATGCACAAAGGACACGGGAAAACTTTGTGTCCTCTGTGAAAAATCTTGTGATCTTTGTGGTTAAAAATATATTTTCATGCCGTATGCGAGCGTATGCAGACTTAACCACAAAGGGCACAAACGATGCACAAAGGACACGGAGAAAACTTTGTGTCCTCTGTGAAAAACTTTGTGTTCTTTGTGGTTAAAAATATATTTTTCATGCCGTATGCAGACTTAACCACAAAGGACACGGAGAAAACTTTGTGTCCTCTGTGAAAAACTTTGTGTTCTTTGTGGTTAAAAATATATTTTTCATGCCGTATGCAGACTTAACCACAAAGGGCACAAACGATGGATGCACAAAGGACACGGAGAAAACTTTGTGTCCTCTGTGAAAAATCTTGTGATCTTTGTGGTTAAAAATATTTCACATCCGGTATTTTTCCATATAAGTGAGAAAGGGAAGGAGAATGAGGATTGGAAGCAAGCTGGCTGTGTTTGCAGCCGGACTGTCTGTGGCAGCCATTGTGCTGATGGTGTGCATTCTGTCTGTAAAACTTGAACAGATTCTTGTATCTGACAAAAAGGAAAAAACAGCAGAGGATGCCAGGAAAATCATTTCGGATTTCAAATATGTAACAGATCAGTACCGCAAATATGCCCATTTCATTGCAACAGATCCGAATCTTTCAGATTTGATCCGGATTGCCCGGTTTACCAAAGACACGGAGCCGCTGAGACACAAACTTTTGCATCAGCAGGAGATTGTGAATTCAGATCATATGGAATTTTATGACAGAAATCATCAGAGAATTGCATCCACAGGAGCCAATGATCAAGACAAACAGGCCCTGCTTCCTGCGGAAATGGGGACAGAGCAGAAAATCATACAGCGAATTCTCACAGAGGACGGGCAGTTGCGGCTTGTGCTGTATGCAGGGATTTTCAGGGATGAGATATTTGACGGAACCCTGGTGCTGAAAAAAAATATTGACACTCCGTTTCTCAAACGTATATCCGGCAATGGTCTGTTCATTGCCCTTCTTGACAAAAAAGACGGTCTTCTTCATGTCCGGGCTGCCTCCCGTGATGAGCAACTCCCTTTTGTGAAAACAGATGAGATGCAACTCCTGCAAAACAAAGACTTCCATTGTGACAATTATTCTCTTGGCCGCGAAAAGGGAATTGTTTTTGTCAGACCTTTTCCCCTTGATCCCGCGAATCCGGATCTGCTGCTTTTTTACTTTGCAGACAAAAAAGATGTGGAGAAACTGCACAAAGAGATGCTCAATATCTCCTTTGTGCTGGGAATTGCTCTCAGCATTGCGGCATGTGCCTCTGCACTGTTTTTTTCCGTCCGCGTCACCCGTTCCCTGAACAAAATCTGTGAATTTTCCTCCTGTGTTGCCGCCGGGGATCTGACCGGAAACATGCGGATAAAACGCAAGGATGAAATCGGCCTGCTTGCAGAGGCGCAAAATCGGATGATTTTCAGTCTGCACAGTATGATCCAAAATATTATAAAGAAAGCACGGACACTGGGAGAAGGGGTTATCTGCCAGGCTGCGGATTTGGAGGAAACATCCGCGTCTTTGCATCAGATAGATGCCATGTCCAAAAACAATGCGGAAAATGCCGCACGCGCGGAAGAGCTGATTACGGCATTTGATCGGATGATTGACCGTGTCAGAGAATCCATGCGGGATAAGCGTTCCATGATACAGTTGGAAGATTCCATGAAAAGCATTGGGGTCACAGGCAGGGCCATACAGAATGTCATCCGGCTTATTGATGATATTGCTTTTCAAATCAATCTGCTGTCACTCAATGCCGCGATTGAGGCAGCCAGAGCCGGAGAAGCCGGGGCCGGCTTTTCTGTTGTGGCCGCAGAAGTGAGAAATCTTGCCCGGAGATCTGCACAGGCCGCCAAAGACACGGCTGATCTCATCCATGACATCATGGAACAGATGAAGCAGGGGCTGAAACTGACCGGTGAGATCAATCAAACCTTTGTGCAGATTACAACAGGAACCGGCCAGATCCGCCATCTGATCAATGAAATCACAGCAGCCAGCAGTGAGCAGGCTGAAGGCATTGCACAAATCAGCATGGCCGTCAGCCGGATGGCCCAAATCAATCAGTCCCATACCGGCATTGCCGATGAACTGGTATCAAATGTCAGTGCCTTCCGGATCAACGGAACCGCCATAAAAGAGGGGCCGCTGAAGATAAACGGCAAAGGGAAACGAATTGTTCCCCAAAAGAAACCTCTGCCTGTCCGGCGAATGAAAGATTCTGCCAAAACAGAGATAAAACCTGCATTTTCAGACAGGGAAACGAACAGACTTTTAACAGAATATGAATCCTTTTCTGACAAAATGCTGATAAGAAACTGATGCATAAGAAAAGCGGCAGGGCTGACGTGACAAATTGCTGCAGTCGGATATCGGATTGCACGGATGCCAATCTGAGCTGCAACAAGTACCCGGACGAAAATTTTCAGGTATAAAAAAACCGGGTTTTTCCGGAAAAATCCGGTTTTTCTGAAAACTTTATACCCGAAAATTTATGGTGACTTACTTATAGCGATTCGCTGTTGAAATCATGCTTTTTTTAACCGCAAGGGACACGAAGACGGCGCAAAGGTCACAGCAAATTTGCACGGCGGCATAAAATCAGCGGAGAACCGGCACTGCCTTCCCCAAAATATGATTTCAATGGAGAATTGGTATTATCAGGTGAAATGATGCAGCAGCGGCGGGTTGCAATTCGCCTCCGCAGAAAATCATCAAAGAATTTTTCAGCCCATCACGGGAATAAGATTCTGGCACATTCATTTTTACAGTGTTTCCAATGAAAAGGAGGGGTTATTGTGGAAAAAGAATGGATTATCAGCAGATGACACTGGAACAGCTTCTGCGGGAAAGAGACAAAAGAGCAGTGATGATTTTCGGTGGAAAAATCTTCTCCGGCACCCAGATTGAACATGCTGCGATCAGGGTGGAAAGGACTGAAATCCTGCGGCAGCACCTGATCCGTTTTTTGCGATATGATGACATGATAACACAGGGGATTTCAGATACGGATCAGGCACTGGCAGCCTAAGTGTTTCTTCAGAAAGTTCCGGATCGTCCAAAAGGGACAAAAATCCGCAAGGATTGATATTGTTACAGAAAAACTCTGAAAAAAACAAATCAGAATCCCGGAAGGGATGACATTGTCAAAGGGTTTGACCCACTGCTGCATGACCAACTTGGTTTTTAAGATAAAACAGGGAATGAAAAAACCGGATTTTTTGGAAAAATCCGGTTTTTGATTCTGTAAAATTCAACATGTTTATGCACTGCTGAAATAACCTGTACAATTTTCTGCCCATAAACCCTGACGGTTTTGAAAACCATTGGGGTTTGGAACTTATTTTGATACAGCCCCCTGGCATCAGGGGCTCTGTTCTGACAGAGACAGGTCTTCTGCCTCATCAAACCGCCATGGCCCCATGCGTGTTTTCTTTTTCAGGGATTTTTCCAACTGCTTCAGAAAGATTCTGCGGGGAATCTCCCTTGCCCCGAAACTGACCAGATGCCGGGTATGCACCTGACAGTCAATCAAATCAAAATGCCACGTTTCCAACTGCTGCACCAGTTTCACAAAGGCTGCCTTGGAGGCATTGCTTACCCGCATGAACATGGATTCCCCGAAAAAGGCTCCGCCCAGCGAGATTCCGTACAAACCGCCCACCAGACGGCCATCCTGCCATGTTTCCACAGAATGCGCATAGCCCTGTTCGTGCATATGGCAGTAGGCTTCAATCATTTCATCCACAATCCATGTCCCCTGCCCGGTTTCCGTGCGCACGGATGCGCATTCGCAGATCACCTGCTCAAAGGCCCTGTCCATGGTGATGCGGAACCTGTTCTTCCGCATGATCTTTTTCAGACTTGAGGAAACAGTCAGTTCCGCAGGATACAATACCAGTCTGGGGTCCGGAGACCACCAGATAATGGGCTCATCTTCACAATACCAGGGAAATATGCCCATTTTATAGGCCAGAAGCAGACGGGCAGGACGCAGATCCCCCCCCACGGCCAGCACGCCTTCCTTTTCTGCCAGATGGGGGGGAGGAAAACCGATTCTTTCAGAAAGCTGGAACACCGGCATGGGAATTATTTCTTTTCCTGCAATTCACTGTTGTAAACAAAAACGATCTCATCATCTTTCATATCCAGATAAACACTTCCGCCTTTTTCCAGTTTTCCGAACAGAATCTCATCTGCGAGTCTGTCCTTGATCTCTGTCTGAATCAGGCGCCTGAGGGGTCTTGCGCCGTAGCGCGGATCATATCCCTTTTCCGCCAGCCGGGTGCGGACTTTGGCCGAAATCGTCAGATTCACCTTTTTGCCCGCGAGTTGTCCGTTGAGTTCGGCAATGAATTTGTCCACCACTTTTTCCATGATTTCCACGGACAGGGCTTCAAAGGAGATAATGGCATCCAGACGGTTCCGGAATTCAGGGGAGAAGAATTTTTCAATGGCTTTTTCGCTTTTGCTTTTCACATCCTTTTTCGGATCACTGAACCCGATGGTATGACTGCTCATTTCCCGCGCACCTGCGTTGGAGGTCATAATCACGATCACATTGCGGAAATCAGCCTTTTTTCCGTTGTTGTCCGTAAGGGTGGCATAATCAAGCACCTGCAGCAGAATGTTGAAAATATCCGGATGCGCCTTTTCAATCTCATCCAGCAGCAGCACGCAGTGGGGATGCTTGCGGATGCCGTCCGTGAGCAGGCCGCCCTGATCAAAACCGATATATCCGGGAGGCGCGCCAATCAGACGGGCCACCGCATGTTTTTCCATGTATTCGCTCATGTCAAAGCGCAGGAAACTGATGCCCAGCGTGGAGGAAATCTGCCGGGCCACTTCGGTTTTTCCCACACCTGTGGGGCCTGTGAACAGAAAGGAGCCCACCGGATGCTCCGGTATTCCCAGCCCCGCGCGGGCCCGGCGGATGGATTTCACCACAGAGGAGATGGCATCATCCTGGCCGAAAACCGCTTTTTTCAGACTTTCTCCCAGATTTTCCAGCCGGGCTTTGTCAGAGGAGGATACGCTCTGGGTGGGAATTTTGGCCATTTTCGCAACGGTTTTTTCAATATCCGCGGGATGGGCCTTTTTCCGGAATCCGCCCCCGCTGAGACGCAGAAAGGCTCCGGTTTCATCAATGACATCAATGGCCTTGTCCGGCAGATACCGGTCATTGATGTATTTGGCGGAAAGTTCTGCTGCGGATTTGAGAGCCCCGTCTGTATAAACAATATTGTGATGCTCCTCATAGCACTCTTTGAGTCCTTTGAGAATCCTGTAACTTTCCTCCACTGTGGGTTCCGAGATTTCAATCTTTTCAAAGCGCCGGGACAGAGCCCGATCTTTTTCCAGATGATTCTGGTATTCCTCATAGGTGGTGGAGCCGATGCACCGCATTTCCCCGCTGGCCAGAAAGGGTTTCATGATGTTGGAGGCATCCATGGTTCCGCTGCTGGAGGCTCCGGCTCCCACAATGGTATGGATTTCATCAATAAAAAGAATTGCATTCTTTTTCTGCTTCAGGGCAGTGATAACCCCCTTGAGTCTTTTTTCAAAATCCCCCCTGAATTTGGTTCCTGCCAGAAGCGCACCCAGATCCAGGGCATAAATGCGGACATCCTTCAGCACATCCGGCACATCCCCCGTATGAATTTTCAGGGCCAGCCCCTCGGCCATGGCTGTTTTGCCCACTCCCGGATCCCCCACAAACACAGGATTGTTCTTGCGGCGCCGGCAGAGCACCTGCACCGTGCGTTCCAGTTCCGCCTCCCGGCCGATGAGGGGATCAATTTTCCCCTTTGCCGCTTTGCTCACCAAATCTGTGGTAAACACCTTGAGGGGATCAGCCGCCTTTTTGGGTGCTTTGGACGGATCCTCGGTGCCTCCTTCTGTTTTTTCCGGCTGTTCCGTATCCGGTGCAGCCGCGCTGAACGCGGCTTTGGGCATTTCATGGGAGATGTAATTGAGCACATCCAGACGGGTGATGCCTTCCTGCATCATATAGTAAACAGCGTAGGATGCCTCTTCCAGAAACATGGATGCCAGAATGTCGCCCACATCCACTTCCGCCTTTTCAGAAGAACGCGCCTGATTCACAGCCCGCTGTATCACTCTCCGGAATCCCACTGTCTGCTGAAAAACATAGTCCCGGCCTTCCGGGATGCTCTGCATCCGCTCCATGAAAAATGCCTGCAGCCGGTTTTTCAGATTTTCAATACTGCCGCCGCAGCCTTCAATGATTCCAATGCCGGTTTCATCATGGAGAATGGCATACAGGACATGCTCTATGCAGATATGCTCATGGCGCCTTTTTTTTGCCTCCCTTACGGCAAAACCCAGGGTGGCGTTCAGTTCTTTGCTGATCATTTATTCCTCCTCCATGGAGCATTTGAGCGGATAACCGTTTTCTCCGGCCAGTTTGCTTACGGTTTCCACTTTGGTTTCAGCCACTTCGCAGGTATAAACCCCGCAGATGCCAATGCCTTTTCTGTGGACACTGAGCATGATCTGCGTGGCCTCCTCCTCGGCTTTGTTGAATACGAACATGAGGATTTCCACAACAAAATCCATTGGTGTGTAATTGTCGTTGTGGAGAAGCACCTTGTACATGGACGGTTCGTGAATGTCTTCCAGGGTGTCAGATTCGACAGTTTCCTGAACATCAGGCTCCAGAGAATGCATACTTCCCCCTCCAAAAAGTATCACACGTATTTTTTTCAGTCTTTTCCATTTCTGTCTATTTCCCGCAGCATTTTTTGTATTTCAGTCCGCTGCCGCAGGGGCAGGGATCATTTCTGCCCACTTTTTTTTCTGCGCGTCTCACGGGTTTCTTTTTCACCGGTTCCGAATCACCGCTGCCGGAAAAAATCAGATTTTCCTCACGGGGCTTTTTCAGATCATTGATTGTGCCGGTCTGGACCCTGTGAATGCGGAACAGGGTGGACACGGTTTCCTCCTTGACCCGGGCAATCATGCTGTTGAACATCTCAAAGCCTTCTTTTTTGTATACAATCAGCGGATTCTGCTGGGCATATCCCCGCAGACCGATACCTTCCTTGAGATGATCCATGTTGAGCAGATGATCCTTCCAGAGCGTGTCCACAGTCTGCAGCATGACATAGCGTTCCAGATTTCTGAGGTCTTCCTGACCAAACTCGGTCTCTTTCTCATCATAAATCCGGATGGCGGACGTGTAAATCAGATCCGCGAGTTTTTCCGCATCCAGCCCCTCCAGCGAGGCATCATCGAGTTCCATGCGGAAATTGAACTGCTGAAAGATGGCATCGTTAAGCCCTTTGATGTCCCAGTCTTCGGGCAGGATTTTCTCATCCGCGAAATCCAGAGCAAGTTCTTCAGCTTTTTCAAAGATCATGTCCTCAATGGAGGGCCGCAGGTTCTCACCGGTAAGGGCTTCCCGGCGCTGCTCGTAGATAACCTCCCGCTGCTGGTTCATGACATCATCATATTCCAGCAGATGCTTGCGGATGTCAAAGTTGTGGGCCTCCACCTTGGAC
This sequence comes from Desulfobacterales bacterium, assembly GCA_041390465.1. Classification (GTDB taxonomy): domain Bacteria; phylum Desulfobacterota; class Desulfobacteria; order Desulfobacterales; family Desulfococcaceae; genus JAABRU01. Next base: position 51,473 of record JAWKPW010000019.1, read on the forward strand.
TGCGCGTTTTCTATGGCACGGGAAATAAGGCCGTGCTCAATGGGTTCGCCCTCCTCCATGCCCAGTCTGTCCATAATGCTCTGGATGCGCTCTCCCCCAAAGATGCGCATGAGATCATCTTCCAAAGCCAGATAGAAACGCGAGGAACCCGGATCCCCCTGACGGCCGGAACGCCCCCGCAACTGGTTGTCAATGCGGCGGCTTTCATGCCTTTCCGTGCCAAGAATATGCAGGCCTCCGGCCTCGATCACGGCATCGTGCCGTTTTTTCCACTCGGCTCTGAATTTCTCAATCTCCTCGGGCGCAGGCGGTTCACTGCGCTGTGCAGCCTCTGCCTCCCAGTTGCCGCCCAGAATAATGTCGGTTCCGCGTCCGGCCATGTTGGTGGCAATGGTCACAGCACCGGGACGGCCTGCCTGTGCCACAATTTCAGCTTCCTTTTCATGGTGCTTGGCATTGAGAACCGTGTGCTTTATCCCTTTTTTGTCCAGTTTCCGGCTCAGATCTTCAGACACATCAATGGAAATGGTTCCCACCAGCACAGGCTGGCCGCGTTTGTGGCAGTCCGCAATCTCCTCTGTGACAGCCGCAAACTTTTCCCTGCGGGTTTTGTAAATCATATCCGCATAATCCTTTCGGATCATGGGTTTGTTGGTGGGAATGACTGTGACATCCAGATTGTAGATCTTTTTGAACTCGGCAGCCTCGGTGTCTGCCGTGCCGGTCATGCCCGACAGTTTGTTGTACATGCGGAAATAATTCTGGAAGGTGATGGTGGCCAGGGTCTGGTTTTCATTTTCGATTTTGACATTCTCTTTTGCCTCCAGAGCCTGATGCAGTCCCTCACTGTAACGCCGTCCCGGCATGAGACGGCCTGTGAACTCATCCACAATCAGCACTTCGCCGTTTTTCACAATATAGTCCACATCCCGCTTGAACAGGGTATGGGCTTTCAGAGCCTGATTGACGTGGTGCAGAATTTCTATATTTCGGGGATCATAAATATTTTCCACTTCCAGAAGTTTTTCCGCCTCTGGACCCCTTCCTCTGTCAGCACCACGGATCGGGCCTTTTCATCAATGGTGTAATCCTCATCCTTTCTCAGCCTGGGGATGATGGTATTGACCTGATAGTAGAGACTGGTGGATTTTTCCGCAGGGCCGGAAATAATCAGCGGGGTTCTGGCCTCATCAATGAGGATGCTGTCCACCTCATCCACAATGGCATAGTTGAGATCCTTCTGCACCAGGGATTCCCGGTGGAATTTCATATTGTCCCGGAGATAGTCAAAGCCGAACTCATTGTTGGTTCCATACGTGATATCCGAACCATAGGCAGCCTTGCGCTCCTCATCATCCAGGCCGTGCACAATGACTCCCACACCTAAACCGAGAAAACGGTATATCTGCCCCATCCATTCCGAGTCCCGGCGGGCCAGGTAATCGTTTACGGTTACAATGTGAACCCCTCGTCCGTCCAGGGCATTGAGATAGGCCGCAAGGGTGGAAACCAGAGTTTTTCCCTCACCGGTTTTCATTTCCGAGATTTTTCCCTGATGCAGAACAATGCCGCCGATGAGCTGCACATCATAATGGCGCAGCCTCAGAGTGCGCACTGAAGCCTCCCGCACCGTGGCAAAGGCTTCCGGGAGAAGCGCATCCAGTTCCTCCCCTTTTTCCAGCCTTTCCCGGAAACGGACGGTCTGATTTTTCAGTTCCGCATCACTCATGGCACGAATGCCTGCCTCCTGCTGGTTCACCTGCTCCACAAGAGGCTGCATCCGTTTGATTTCACGTTCATTTTTGCTTCCAAACATCTTTGTCAGAAAATCAAGAATCATTCTGTGCAAGGTTCCTTTTTTTCAAATTGGCGGAAAACACTGCTGTTTCCCAAAAAATTATGCGCTGAAAAATGATGAAAAAATATATCCAAATCTTTTCAGAGGGGATTCTTTCCTTTGCCTGCCGGAGCCCCTTTCCTTTCTGTCCGCAAAACTGCATCTGTGACGAACTTGGATTATTATAGGCATATTTTATGACGAAAGCAAAGGATTGTTCCATGAAGAATGCAATTTTTGTGCAAAAAATGGAAAAAAACTCATTTTGCGCCCCTTTGTTTAAGGCTCAGATTCCCGAAACAGGATGTCCGCAAATTCGGGAAAGCATGTTTGCGTCAGGAATATATTTCCAAACTTGCTGTTGTGTTTTTCCTGAACAATGCGTTATAATTTGGAACAGATCTGATCAACATGTCTGGTCAGAGGAAGCTGTCTGTGCGGAAATGTGTCAGGTTATGGCCTTTTTATTTTTCACCGTGCAATGCCTGCGAGAGCGGTTTCTGTTGCACAATGAAAGGAGGAAACTGATGAGGAAATCAATGATGTTTTTTGCGGTATTGGGCATTTTTCTGTGCCAGGTTCCGGCACGGGCATCGGAAAACAGGGAAGTGCAGCCTGTGGTAAAAGCAAATACAGAATTTGCGCTTGATTTGTATGGCACACTCAGGCGCGGGGAAGGCAATCTTTTTTTCTCTCCGTACAGCATTTCCTCAGCGCTTGCCATGACCTGGGCCGGCGCCGGGGGACAGACAGCAGAGCAGATGGCCTCAGTTCTTCATTTTGCTTCAGAACCCGGTTATATCCATGCGGCATTTTCCAATCTTCAGAAAGAATTGGATGTCGGAGAAAAGAAACGCGCTTATGAACTGCATATCGCCAATGCCCTGTGGGTGCAGCAGGGCTGTCCGCTCCAAAAAGAATTCACGGATCTGCTTGATGAACAGTATGCTGCGGGGCTGAGACAGTGCAATTTTGCCGGTGCTGCGGAAGAATCCCGGCAAATGATAAACGCATGGGTGGAAGACAAAACCCGTGACAAAATCACAGATTTGATAACCCCTGGGATACTGGACGCGCTTACCCGGCTTGTTCTCACCAATGCGGTTTACTTCAAAGGCATGTGGGCCAGTCAGTTCAAAAAGGAGCAGACACAGCCCGCGCCCTTCACGCTGGCGGACGGAAACATCAGTCAGGTTTCCCTGATGCATCAGAAAGGAAATTTCGGCTATTTCGAAACAAAAGATTTGCAGGTGCTTGAAATGCCTTATGAAGGGGATGATAATCGCCATAATGAAATCCTTTGAAAGCTCAGATTTGATTAAGCACATGTTTTCTTTGGAAGAAAACCAGTTGTCTGTCAGCACATATCTGAATTTCAGATGATTTGCAGTGCAGATTTTCAGCATATCGCGAAGCATTTCATTTTTTGTAACTTTGCTTTTCCGGCGGATACGTCCGGTTTTCGGATCGCTGAACAGCACCGGTTTATGAATTATTTCATAAGCAACCGGAATATCAACATTTTTTGAATGATAAAGACAGTTAAGAATATTGACACCTTTCACAGTTCTGTTTTTGCTGTGATCATGATGCCATGTGATGATTTCATTTTCATCTGTCCACTGTTTTTCTTCGACTGTGTCATCAAATATGAGAACACCGTCATCGGATTCGACTGAGCGGACAGTTTCTTTGACCAGCATCCATAAATCTTTGGAATCAAAGTCTGATCCTGCCAAAAAATCAGTGATTTTGTCATGACCGATCTGGTTATCAGGCAGATTGGAAAGCCCGGTTGCAGTTGTATAACTGAACGAACTTAAAAGATAATCGCTGTATAATTCAAGAAATTCTTTTTTCATGAAAATATTATATCAGTTTAACAAAGAACAGCAACAAAATATTAATAAAAAAATAGCAACAAAAAAATCAATGGCGTAACATCAGATCTTCGAAAGAATTGGATGTCGGAGAAAAGAAAAGCGCGCTTATGAACTGCATATTGCCAATGCCTGTGGGTGCAGCAAGGCTGTCCGCTTAAAGAATTCACGGATCTGCTTGATGAACAGTATGCTGCGGGGCTGGGACAGTGCAATTTTGCCGGTGCTGCAGGAAAAAGAAACCCGGCAAATGATAAACGCATGGGTAAGAAGACAAAACCCGTGACAAAATACCAGAACTGATAGCCCCCAGGTACTGGACATGACCCGGCTTGTTCTCACCAATGCGGTTTATTTCAAAGGCATGTGGGCCGAAAGTAAGTTTAAAAAAGAGCAGACACAACCTGCTCCCTTCACTCTGGCGGACGGAAACATCAGTCGGGTTTCCCTGATGCATCAGAAAAGGAAATTTCGGCTATTTCAGAACAAAAGATTTGCAGGTGCTTGAAATGCCTTATGAAGGGATGAAGTATTTCCATGTCATTCTGCCAAAGGAAAAAGACGGCCTGAAAAATCTGGGAACATCGCTTACAGCGCAGATCTGGAGCAGTGGCTTCCGAAATGGAAAAGAGGTGCTGGTATGGGTGCGAAATTCAGAATGACCTCCCAGTTCATGCTGGCCGATGTGCTGCGGTCTTTGGGCATGACAGATGCGTTCTCCGCTTCAGCGGATTTTTCCGGGGATGACCGGAAAAAAGATCTGTTTGTTTCAACCGTGATCCACAAGGCTTTTGCGGATGTCAATGGGGAGGGTACTGAGGCTGGCACAACCGCTGTGGTGATGGCAAGATCTGCGGCAGTTCCATCATCGGTTTTCCGTGCGGATCATCGCTTCCTTTTCTCATCCGTGACAATGCTCGGCATGCATTCTCTTTCTCGGCAGGATGAATCCGGATTCGCAGGAATGAACAGGATTTATATAATTGTTTCAGGAATATACAAATAATGGATCAAATCTCCTGATGATTTATGCAGGGGCTGGTTTCAAACCCGCGCCTGCGCCCTTTCTCAATCGGTCTGATCTGAAATTGCAGGTCAGGTCAGCGTCCCGGATCAGTTCCTATCGCAGTTTTTGTATTTTTCCCCGGCAGACCTTCCCGTATGGCATTTCTGCCTGCGTTTTCCCGCAAAAAGGCAAGGTTTTTCCAATCCGCAGCTGTGCCCGTATTTATGGCAGAAATCCCGGTAATACCTGGCCCATTTCCTGTAATGAATGCGGTATGGTTCCCCTGAGACTTTCTTCTTTCAAAAGAGACTTCAAAATCTGTGTGAATCTCGAGGAATCCAAATCATTTTTTTTTCTTGACTTTCAGAATAAGAATTTGTATGAAATATGCACAGGTAATTTCAGAATTTTCTCAAACCTGTCCCTTCCTGTCACTCTATCTTGCAGACTGCCGGATTTGCGGGTAAAAATCCCTGAAAGGCAGGAATTATTGACTGATCATAAAATCCACATCAGATGAAAGCACGCCTGACACTCAGACCAGGTGGAAAAGGGCAAGAAAGCCTGCCAAACTTTACGGTGACCGGCTGTTCCGTGTGCGTTACCGTTACGATGAAAAAACAGGAAACGGTTCAAAACTGTGGAACTGATTGTTGAGGAAACCGACTGGGAACCTCCGGAAAAGGGCATTTCAGGTGACAAAACTGTGGGAATACGGGTTGACTATGGGAAAAAGACCTGCGAACAGAGGTGAGAAAAGCAGGCGGAGTATGGGACGGACGGGGAACGAAGCGCTGGCGCGCATCTGCGGTATGACAGGGTCGCGCGGGACTCGGACTCTGAATCGGATCATCTGGCCGGACATTCCGGAAAGATCGTGAAACCGGAACTGTTACTGACGGTTCGGAGACGAACCCGTAAAAGCATATAATAATATATGCCTGCTGGTGGTGGAAAGCATACAGTATTATATGCTTTTGGGATTTGCATATAGTATTATATACCTGACAGGTTTCAGAAAGCATATAGTACTGTATGCTTTGAAAGTATATAATACTATATGCAGTATATAGTATTATATGCAAGCATACATTTTATATGCTTTAAGTAGGTTCATGGGGTCCGTATAATCACTGGTTATATTTTATTTAACATTTTGATATAAAACAATGATGGGACTTCCTATACTGATTTTTTTAATTTATAATTCAATATGTTATTTAGAATTTGTATAAGCAGTATTATGGGTGTATCATTTAACATATTGTATTTGTTATATATATAAAAAATCAGTGTGTTTTTAAAAATATAATAATATTAATTGGTTATTTTTTTATCAGTACGTTCAGACCCACTACCAAACAATAAAAAAAGTGAAACAAAAAATGAGAAATAGTTATCATAAAGTAATGGTTGACTTTTTTGTTTCCTGGCCTACCGAATTTTTTGATAGCAAGGACTTTGAAAGCCGAAGGATATGATAGAAAATGGCGAGAAGCATGGCGTTGGACTTTTTTATGGTTTGGTATTTACATTGGCTTTGCAGTAATAGGAATTTTTATTAGTCGTTTATAAATATAGACTTTCAGAAAATGTCTGTCTGAAAAACCCCAAGGGTTTCCAAAACCCTTGGGGTTTTCGCAGGACAATCTTTATCTTAAAAACTATATATTACATAATGTCAGTTTGATATGACAACCTGAGAAATATTGCCACACTAATATATTACTTGAAACTCGGAGATTGAAAATGAGACATACATTAAAGTTGGATTTGCCGGAAGATGCATACATCTTATTAATGAAATTATCCCAGCAAATCGGTCAACTTCCGGAAGTTTTGGCTACCAAATGGATAATTTCTGAAGCCCAAAAACAAATTGATGATCCTATGGAAAAATTTATCGGAAAATTTTCTATAAGTGACAACGATTGGGCAGATAATCATGACCGATATATTGGAGAGAAAATAAACGAAAAGATGAAAGCCGAATAGATGAATAAGATATTTTCAGACACTTCAGGATGGGGACACCTCATTGATTCAAATCAGAAATACCATAAGTTGGCAACGAATATTTATCGGGATTCTCGTAATAAAGGTATCAAAATTGTTACAACCAATTATGTCATTACCGAACTTGTCGCTCTTTTGCTCAGCCCCCTTCGTATTCATTATTCAGTTATTACTGAATTTATCAACTGCATGAAGGTTTCCCCGCATATTGAAATAATTCATATTGATCCATCACTTGATGAACAGACATGGCAGTTGTTTTCAAAAAGAGCGGATAAAGGATGGAGTCTTATCGACTGTTCAAGTTTTGTTGTCATGCAAAAACTTGGAATAACGGAATCTTTCACTACCGACCACCATTTTGAGCAGGCGGGTTTTATCCGCTTGCTCAAATGAAACATAAAAATATAAACCGGCGCTGAACTCGGACGCAAAAGGGTTCCGGTCGCTGCGCTCCCTCCACCCTTTGCGCCGGTTATTTCAGAAAGTTGCCAGAACGATCTAATGCTTTTTCCAAAAAAACGGCATATCCTCCGTCAGCCTGCATGTTACGTAACCTGCCAAATCCTTTGGAAGAACACTCTTTCCTCTCCTGTGATTACCGGATTTGCGATCTCCACGGATGCGTGCCGGTACATGGTGTTTGCATATTTTTCGTAACCAACATTTTTTCATTGCATACCGGAGAAAACAGATCAAAATCACCCGGAAAAGCATCTGCCGGGAAATTTACGCCCAAAACCAGAGCAGCATCCGCATCAAAAAAGAGGAAACCGTGATACGGAATCTGGAAAAAATATTCACTGCCGCGCTGAAAATCAGCAATGAAAAAGGGTTTCAGGCCATGAGCATGCGGGATCTGAGTGCAGAAACCGGTCTGAGCACAGGCGGCGCTCTATGCCTATTTTTCCGGCAAGGAGGATCTGCTGAACATGATGATGCACCACCTGCGCACCGCAGTTCTGCAGACAATGGAAAGTTACATCCGTCCCGAAGCCGATGCCTCTGAAAAACTGGAAATGATGATCAGGGTTCATCTTTATTTAAGCGAAGCCATGCAGCCCCTGTTTTATTTTTCCTATATGGAAACCAAAAATATGTCCAAATCCCAGCGGGACATGGTCATAGCAGACAGTGATGCCACAGAAAAGATCATCGCTGATATTGTCCGGGAGGGAACGCAGGAAGGTATTTTCAAAAATGTCAGTCCGGACATGAGCGCGGGTGTCATCAAGGCCATGCTGCAGGAATGGTATCTGAAACGGAAAAAATATGCCAAAAGGGATGTATCCGTGGATCAGTATGCGGATTTTGTGCAAAACGCGGCAATGTCATTTTTGAAAAAATGAATTATAAAAAAGTTAGGGAGTTGCTTAAAAAATTCCCTTTATTTTTACTTTGTTTAACTGAACCTTTCCATATCACACTTTTTTCGTCCGTGACGTTCAAGAGTAATACCGATTCTCCTTTGATTTTGACCGCAAAGGACACAAAGAGGGCACAAAGGCCGCAAAAAACGGACGGCACTGTGCAAAATCTGCGGAGAATCGGCTTTGCATTCCGCAACGTATGGTTTAAACCGAAAATCGGTATAAGACAATGCCCAAAGAAATATACGAAATATATGTGAAAACCCATTTTTCCGCTGCCCATTCCCTGCGCGGATATCCCGGAGACTGCGCCCGTCTGCATGGCCACAACTGGATTATCGAAGCCTTTGTTCGTTGCACCAGACTGGATGAGATTGGCATAGGCATTGATTTCCGCGATATCAGGCAGTCTGTCAAAGATGTGCTGTCCGGGCTGGATCATTGCAATCTCAATGAGCTGGAGCCTTTCCGCAATACCAATCCCACATCGGAAAACATTGCCCGCCATCTTTACAGGGAACTGAGCCGGAAAATCAATTCTGATGAGATCCGCATTTCCAAAATCAAGGTTTCCGAAACTCCGGGTGCAGGTGCTTTTTACTGGGAGGAACCTTGACCTTTCTCAAAGTGAATGAAATATTTTACAGCATACAGGGGGAATCCTCTTTTGCCGGAAATCCCTGTGTTTTCATACGCCTGAGCGGATGCAACCTTCGCTGCGCCTACTGCGACACCTCTTATGCCCATGAAGACGGGGAGAGAATGGAATTGTCCGCAATTATGAAAAGAGCGGCATCCTTCGGATGTTCCCTTGTGGAAATCACAGGCGGGGAACCGCTTCTGCAGGCGGGAACGCCTTTGCTGATTTCCGCTCTCATTGAAAAAGATTTCCATGTGCTGCTGGAAACCAACGGCACGCAAAATATCGGGAAAATCGATCCGCGCTGTGTCCGGATTGTGGACATCAAATGTCCGGGCAGCGGGGAGCATGAAAAAAATGATTTTGGGAATCTGGAGAGGATTACACCCAGGGATGAAATCAAATTTGTCATTGGCGACAGAAAAGATTATGATTTTGCTGTGCAAATATTGAAACAGATCCGGGCCGGGGCAGAAAATCCCGTGCATTTTTCCCCTGTGCATGGAAAACTGCATCCCCGTATGCTGGCAGAATGGATGCTGGCGGATCGCATACAGGCAAAACTGCATCTGCAACTGCACAAGTATGTATGGCCACCGGAGCAGAGGGGCGTATAGCACAGCAGGCAGGGGAGCAAAATCCCCTGTCCGAAGTCCGGATTTTTCACCGGATTGGATGGGTGACAGCCCTGCTCCGTTTCATTCTCCAAAATTCAATGCGGCTGTGCATTGCCCAAAACTGCATTCCATAAAAACACCGTCATTCAATATCAATCCATAAAAGTGCAGGTTCCATCTCTATGGCATCACGCGGATGCTCTTTTTCATTTTTTTTGCAGGAAAACTGTATATTGTAGAGGGTGGGCTTTCCTGTTTTCAGAGAGAATTTTATGGGATTTTTGACCCTGTCCAACTCTGCACCGCATTGGTCACAGTGCCGGGATGAAGAAATCAGATAATTCATTGTCATCAGAAAAAAGACAGAGGGCAGAAACAGCAGAATCCATACAAAAACCGTCTTGAATTCAATTCGGAACACAGCACCGAATGTCAGGACGTGTATGACAAACATGAGGATTGAGAGGACAAGGGGAACAGAAAAGACTGCGGTCCAGTATATCCCCACAATTTTAAAAAAAAGGGCAAGTTTGATTTTTGGCAAAATTGGCTCCTTTCACTGAAAAACCCTGACCGGATCATGTCTTTTCTCTTGTCCCAAGAGACAGGGATATCTCTTTTTCCTGTAATATCTGCATCCTTTCCGTTTCTTCCGGCAATTTGATTTTTCTGCCATCTTTGCCCAGTGAAACAGAATTCCGGATAGCTGCCACCGTGCGTTCCACCGCTCCCCGGTTTTCGCAGAACACACGATGCCCCTGTTTTCCGGCTTCACGGGCTCTGTTTTCATTGCGCAGAAAATCAAGGGCGGCTTTGCAAAAAGACTCCTGATCCCGCACCTGCACGGCGGCTTCGGCTTCCATGAGCATTTGTGAAATTTCGGCAAAATCACTCATATGCGGTCCAAACAGCACCGGTCTGGCCAGCGCAGCAGGCTCCAGGGGATTGTGACCGCCCAAAGGAACAAGACTGCCGCCCACAAAGGCAATATCTGACAGCCCATACAAATTTTTGAGCACACCGATGCGATCCACCGCCATCACATCCCAGACAGGAGATGGGTTTTCTTCCACTTCTGCCATTTTTCGCGCACCATATCCCCGCTCTCTGAAAATTCGGCATACGATCCCGGCCCGATCCGGGTTTCGGGGAGCAATGATCAGCGCGAGTTCCGGAACATGATGTTTCAGGGCAGCATACACAATTGAAACAATATGCTCCTCTCCCTCATGCGTGCTTCCCGCAATCAGAATCTTTCTGCCCGGATCAATGCCCAGGTTTTCCCTCATCTGCCGGAGAGAACGCTCATCCGGGGCAGTTACGGGCTGATCAAATTTCATATTGCCGGTAAGGACAATCCGATCCGGACTGACGCCAACCTGCCGGAATCTCTGTGCATCAGCACGGGACTGGGGACATATTTTTTCAAAGCACTGAAACAGGGGTTTGGTGAAAAAGGAAAATTTCCGGTATGCTGCAAAGGATTTGGCCGACAGTCTTGTATTTACCAGAAAAACCGGAATCTGCCTCCGCCGCATCTCCATAAGAAAATTGGGCCAGATGTCAGTTTCCACAATGACCGCAAGATCCGGATCAATGCGTGAAACAATGTGTTTTACGGAAAAAATGAGATCATAGGGAAAGTGAAAGACAGCACAAACATGCTCCCGGATCAGACGATGGGCTGTTTCAATCCCGGTTTGCGTGGAAGCGGAAAAAACAATTTCTGTCCGGGGAAAATGCTCTGTCCATGCCTTTACCAGCGGCACAGCAGAAATCACCTCTCCCACGGAAAGCGCATGAATCCACACCCGTCTGCATTTCCCCGGTTCCGTAACGCGGCTTCGGCCCGGAATCGGTGTCAGTCCCAAACGGTGCAAAACAGTTTTTCTCCGTTTGGGGGACAGCAAAATGATGGGAAAGAGCAGAGGAAGCCCCATTGTCAATGCCCAGCACAGGAGAATATTGTACACAGTCATCATGATTTCGTTTTTTCTTTCATTCTTTCAGGCACAGCGGCAAAATTTCACGGAAAAAATTATCGTTGCCGGTTCAGCGGTTCTGCCGGTTTTGTATCAATCATAAATTATCCCCTGAAAAAGTCAAACGAAAAAAGCCCGCTTCCCAAAGGGAAACGGGCTTTCATTTTTTTCAGCAGATCCGGACTTGTGCCCAAAAGAGAAACATTCATCAGCAGGTTTGAACTTCTGAAGTCAAACAGGCAGGTTCAGAAGGAGAAAAAACCGGGTTGTGAAAACCGTCTGTGTTTCCCTGTTTGAGACCGCTGATAATGAAATGTTCATAAATGGTGGCAATCTCATCCACGCTCAGCCGACCTTTGGACTTGTACCATGCAGCTCCCGCCGTGCACAAAGTCAGAATGGCATAGGAGAGAATTTTCACATCCCCGGCTGAAAACACTCCTTCCTGGATCCCGTTTTGAATGATATTCTGAAAAATCTGCTCATATTTATCCCTTTTCTGCACAATTACCTGGAGATGCTCCTGTGTCAGGCCCCGCAGTTCACTGTTTGCAATGAAATTTTCCTTTTGCCGTTCCAGATGGAAGCGGACATGCGTATGCACCGCCATGCGCATCTTTGCTTCCGTATCCCTGCCTTTGGCAATGCCGGTTTTCAGACAGGCTGTCAAATCTTCCATGGTTGTTTTCTGGATACTGAACAGCAGTTCCTCCTTGCTGGCATAGTGATAATAGATGCTGGCCTTCTGAATGCCGCTTCCACGGGCAATATCGCTGATGCTGGTGGCAAAATACCCTTTTTGGAAAAACAGATCAATGGCAACGGATTTGATGGTTTCTTTCATATTGCCCGCAGTCATAACATTCTCCTTTGTACAGATTTTCACTTTCGGGGCAGCATAATAATCGGAAAATTTCTACCGACCGGTCGTTAGTCAGCAGTTTATTTCATGTATTACGCTGTTTGTCAAGTTGAAAAAATGGGAAGGAGAAGCATATGGGGAAGTCGACACGCCCGTGTCTCTGAAAAACAGTCTTATACTGACCGGACTGTCAAATAAGTTTCTTTGCTCAGGGCAGGACAGATTTGACAACTTTTTGAAAGTTGTCAAATCCTGAATGTGAAAGAACTTTTTTGACAGACCATTGAGGATTCCAAACTGAAAGTTTGGCACTCCTTCACATATCTTTCTGAACGGGACTGAATGAGAAAGAGTTTGTTTGACAGCCCACTTATTCAAAAATCAGAAAACCAGTCCCTTTCGTCATGATTCCGGAGAAAGCCTGAATCCATTGATGTCAAACAGTTGTGGATACCGGCTTTTGTCGGTATGACAGGAATGCGCAGAGCAGGTTTTGACTTCTGAAAGATCCGGATAATTCATGAAATTTGTCTTTGTATGCCCCAAAAGCGGGCAGGTGTTTGAAACCGGGGCATTCTGCATTGCGGAAAACCGGGGCGTTGTCACAGGCACGGACGGCAGCAGAAAACTGGAAGCCAAAGTCCGGCTGACCTCTCCCTGTCCTTTCTGCGGAAAGCACCATGAATATGAAGCCGCAGAACTGTCCTGCCCTTTTGGAAAGGAATCAGATTTATGACAGATAGGCCCGTAAAACTTACGGAAAACAGCAGCGGTTCCGGCTGAGCGTCCAAACTGCCTCCAGGGGACCTGGATCGGGCATTGTGCGGGCTTTCCTTTCCCACAGATGAAAATCTGCTGGTGGGCTTGGACAGAGCTGATGACGCGGGCGTTTACCGGGTGACGGATGAAATCGCCATCATTCAGACTGTGGATTTTTTCACACCGGTCACGGATGATCCTTTTTCTTTCGGCCAGATCGCGGCAGCCAACGCATTAAGTGATGTGTATGCAATGGGCGGCGTGCCCAAAACCGCCATGAATCTGGTGGCCTTTCCGCTGGGAAAAATGGATCTGTCCGTGTTGCGCAGCATTCTGGAAGGCGGACTGGACAAAATGCGGGAAGCCGGGGTGGTGCTGGTGGGCGGACACAGCATTGAGGACAGGGAACTCAAATACGGGCTGTCTGTCACAGGTTTCATTCATCCGGACCGCATTCTCTGCAAAAAAAATCTCCGACCCGGTGACCGCCTCATCCTCACCAAACCTCTGGGAACCGGCATTCTGGTCACAGCCATGAAAGCCGGACTGGTGGCGGAAACGGTGCAGAACACTGTCATCCGGCTTATGGCGGAACTCAACAAAAAGGCTGCCGAAATCATGCAGGATTTTCCGGTTCATGCCTGCACCGACATCA
>JAWKPW010000020.1:0-64022 GCA_041390465.1 Desulfobacterales bacterium
ATACGGGGTTTTCGGCCCGGTTCCCCAAGAGGATTCGGACAAAGACGGTCTGCCGGATTATTGGGAAATCAATTATTTCGGAGACCTCAGCCCGGACGGAAATCAGGATGGTGACGGAGACGGCCTTACGGATATGGAGGAGTATCTGACCGGTACAAACCCGACGCTGTATGACACAGAAGAGGATGGCCTGTCAGACGGCCTGGAACTTGCGTATCAATACAATCCCCTGTGGCAGGATGCATTCGGGGATCTGGATGCAAGCCATGAACCGGATCTGAAAGATGCCATTATTGCCCTGAAGATATGCGCGGGTGTTGCAGAGGAAGAATGTAAACTGACCGGTGATATTGATGGAGATAAAAAAGTCGGCATAGCCGAAGCCATTTATATTTTGCAGGTGGTGTCCGAGCTTGATCAATAATCAGAGTTTTCACAGAGGCTACAGCGTTTTTCCCCTGTGTCCTCTGTGAAAAAGTTTTTTGTCTGCAACCAAATCGCTTACCTGCCCTCACCCGCACAGCCTCGGTTTTCGTGCGGCTGTCACCTCATCCATACGCCGGACTTTGGTTTTGACAGGTGCGTTTTTCAGCAGATCCGGGTTTTCCTCCGCTTCTTCTGCAATAGCCAGCATCGCGGCAATGAACTGGTCAATGTTCTCTTTGGGTTCCGTGTCTGTGGGTTCAATCATGATGGCTCCGTGCACCACCAGCGGAAAATAAATGGTGGGCGGATGAAAACCGTAATCCATCAGGCGTTTGGCAATGTCCAGTGTGGTGATTTTCTGCGGTTCCTGCAGTTTGTCTGTGAACACACATTCGTGCATACAGGGTCTGTCATAGGGCAGATGATACACATCTTTGAGCTTCTCTTTGATGTAATTGGCATTGAGAACCGCGTGCTGACTCGCGGTTTTCAGGTTTTTTCCCATGGTCAGAATATAGGTGTAAGCACGGATAAGAATACTGAAATTGCCGTAAAACGCGTGCATTTTGCCAATGCTTTCCGGCAAATTCCATTTGAATTCGTATCTTCCCCATTTTCTGATCACACGCGGGACAGGCAGAAACGGCTCCAGATGCTTTTTCACGCATACAGGCCCGGCTCCGGGACCGCCGCCGCCGTGGGGAGTGGAAAAGGTTTTGTGCAGATTCAGATGAACAGCATCAATGCCGATGTCCCCCATTTTCACAATGCCCATCACAGCATTGAGATTGGCTCCGTCACAGTAGACCAGTCCGCCTTTGCTGTGCACAATATCCGCGATTTTGCGGATGTTTTCCTCAAACAGTCCCAGTGTATTGGGATTGGTCAACATGATGCCGACCGTGTCCTCATCCATGAGATTTGCCACTGTTTCAGGGGAAAGAACCCCTTTTTCATTGGAAGCCACAGGAATGGAAGTGTAACCGCAAAGGGACGCGCTGGCCGGGTTGGTTCCGTGCGCGGTGTCCGGAATCAGGATTTTGCTGCGTTTTTCCCCTTTTTTGCAGTGATACGCATGAAACAGCAGCATGGCTGTCAGTTCCCCGTGCGCGCCCGCGGCAGGCTGCACAGTGACAGCATCCATACCTGTAATTTCCGCAAGATACTGCTCCAATTCATACATCAGTTGCAAAGTGCCCTGTGCCAGATCAGTTGGCAGCAGCGGATGCGATCCCGCGAATCCGGACAAAGACGCCATTTTTTCATTGATCTTGGGATTGTATTTCATGGTGCAGGAGCCCAGGGGATACATGCCGGTATCCACCCCGAAATTCCATTGGGAAAGCCGGGTGTAATGGCGCACCACATCCACTTCGCTCAAATCCGGAAAATCCGGGCCTTGTCCGGCCAGATTTGCATCCACAGCCGCTTTTGGCACGTCACTGGGGGAAAACGACACCCCGCAGCGCCCTTTTCTGCCTTTTTCCCAGAGCAGGGGTTCATTCATTGTCAGACCGCTGGTTCCCACTGTTTCTTTCATGCTGTCACCCCCTTTATCAGATTATCCATATCGGTTTTGGAAAAAACCTCGGTCGCACAAAGCAGATAATGATTTTTCAGTTCCGGGTAATAAGATTCCAATGCAATTCCCGCGATAATTTTCTGCTGTGCAAGTTTTTTGTGAACAGCATCAAATCCGGCAGGAAATGCAGCCACAAATTCATTGAAGGTTGCACGGGAAAAGGGAATTTTCACACCCGCATTGCGCAGCCCGGCCTTGAGATATTCGGTTTTGTCATAATTGATCCGCGCCAGTTGCCGGATGCCGGTTCCGCCCAGAGATGCCATATACATCGCGGACATGGTTGCGCACAGTCCCTGATTGGAGCAGATATTGGAAGTGGCCTTTTCCCTGCGGATATGCTGCTCACGGGTTGCCAGAGTCAGAACAAATCCCTGTTTTCCTTCCAAATCTGTGGTCTGTCCGATCAGCCTGCCCGGCATACTGCGAACATGCTGGTTTAACGATGCAAACATGCCAAGACCGGGGCCGCCGAAACTTTGGGGAATGCCCATGCTCTGGCCTTCTCCGCAGACAATATCCGCACCGCAGGTGCCCGGATTTTTGTACAGACCAAAGGCCAGCGGCTCGGTAAAGGCTGTAATGAACAAAGCGTCTTTCTGATGCGCTTTCTCCCCTGCTGTTTTCAGATCCTCCATGCAGCCGAAAAAATTCGGGGATTGCAGGGCCACAGCAGCCAAATCGCTGATCCCGTCCATTGGGGAAAAATCCGTGCCTCCGTCCGGCAGACAGGGCAGTTCGATAATTTGGTATTCGGTGGGACGGAAATAGGTTTGCACCACCTGACGGTACAGGGGATGAATCGCGCGGGAAATTGCAACAGTTTTCTTTTTGCCTTTGCCAATGCGGATGGCCATAAGCAAAGCCTCAGCCAGTGCGGATGCGCCGTCATACATGGACGCATTCGCGACTTCCATTCCCAGCAGCCGGGCAGTAAGGGTCTGATATTCAAAAATGGCCTGCAAAGTTCCCTGACTGATTTCCGGCTGATAGGGGGTATAAGCCGTGACAAATTCGGAACGGGAGGCCAGATACTGCACAGAAGCCGGAATATGATGGTTATAACTGCCCGCTCCTGCAAAAACTTTGTATTCCGGACCCGCGCCCATCTGCCGGGACAGTTTTTCCATATGGCTGCTGACTTCCCATTCGCTCATCTCCGGCAGGTTCAGTTCGCCTGTAAAACGGCAGTCATTGGGAATCGCGGAAAAAAGATCATCGAGATTTTTCGCTCCCACAACTGCCAGCATTTCCGCAATATCTTCCTGGGTATGGGGTAAATATCTCATTCTTTCAATCCTTTCAGCATATCCAGATAAGCGTCTTTGTCCATGAGGGTGTCGAGTTCAGCCAGATTGTCCGCCGCGATCTCAATCATCCAGCCGTTGCCATAAGGGTCTTTGTTCACCAGTTCAGGCAAATTGCCCAGTTCCCCATTCACAGCCAGCACTTTACCACCAACGGGCATATAGAGTTCGGAAACCGCCTTGGTGGATTCCACTGTTCCAAACACCTCACCTTTGGCAAACACGGCTCCGATCTCCGGCAGTTCCACAAACACAATGTCTCCCAACTGATCCTGTGCATAATCGGAAATGCCGACTTTCACGGTATCCCCCTCTTTTTTTGCCCATTCATGATCCTTTGCGTAACGCACATCCTCTTTCACGGTCAGTTCACTGAGTTCTCTCATGGCTGGGGCCTCCTTTCATTTAATGCTGAATGTTATAATCTGTTTTTTTCTTTCAATATGCTTTTCAGTATGGAAAGAACAAATCTGTCTTTTTCATGGGAAGATTCCTCTTTGATTCTGATGAGATGTTCCAGTGTCAGAATGCGCAGTTGCATTTCTCCTGTGCTTATGATTTCCGTATGCGCCAGGAGTTCCTCATAATCATGCTGATTTCCAATGGTTCCCAGCACATCCAAAGGTCCGGATTTGGTCATCAGCAGATGATGGCCTGAAGAAGACATGCTTTGAGCATCAGGTTTCAGGCGCTTACCGGGATGTCCCCGGTAATATGCCTCCAATTCTGTAAGAGCGAGTACCAGCCTGTGCAGATTTTCCGAAGATCGGGAATGGACAATATCCAGATCAAAAGTTGTCACGGGCGCGCCGTGAAGCACGGCACAGACACCCCCGACAACAATGAAACGAACTTCATGTTTTACAAGAACAGGAAGACTATCCAGAAAATCATCTGATCTTATTTGCATTTTTCAGTTTCGTGATCATTTTTGCATTTCGGCGCAATGCATCCAGCCGTTCTGCATAGCTCAAAGACAGCATCCAACGGATCAGGGTCAGATCCACGCCGTCTTCACTGTAAAGAGATTTGGGATTTTCCGTATCAGAATCATTGACCGTATGCAATCTGTTTTTCATTGCAAATTCCTGAAGTTGTCCAGGTTAATTGCATGCTTTTTCCTGCCATGCTGCTACAGTTTGTTATACAGGAACAAAATAAAATTTTTGACAGACTGAAAATCTCTCAGATATTAACACCCTGTCACATGGATGGTGCGGTTTCCCATTTTCCCGGTTTTCCAGAACAGTGTATTTTCCAGGATGTTTTTTTGGCGGTCAAAGATGACCAGCCAGCCTTCCCTGCGGCCAAGTGCATCCATGTATTTTGAATACGGATTCAGGCGTTGTAAAAAAATAATATGAAATAATTTCAGATTGATCCGGAATCCATCAGTCTGCCGCAGTGCAGTAACACGGAGAATGCCCCCTGTTTCATATCTGCAAATTTTTTGTTTCTTCCTTAATCCATGCTTCCTCCTCTGTCCATGCCATTGCATGTGCCTCCAAGTATTGGAGAGCATCCTTTGTGAAACCGGATTTGGAGAATACAAACAGCACCGACTTTTCCACTTTTTCCAGTTCTGTGAGAATCAGGGCCTTTTCCCTGAATTCCTCAGCCTCTTTCTGGGAAAATTTCTCTTTCTCCCGGTTTTTCACCTCGCCGATCAGCGAGTATTCTCCGGATTTGGCACGGGCAAACACATCAATCTGAATATCCCTTTTGTGAACCGGTGAGGATTTGTATGACCACACACTCTCACCACTAGCGGGAAATTCAGGAGATTTTGCATCATGGACAGATAATGGCCTGTTTTTTTTGTATGCGTGATATGTCAGATGTCGGATGATCGGAACTCGGCAAACATGCCTTTGTACAACTTGCTCCCCGGAAAGCCTGCGATAGTCAGCCAGCAGTTTTTCAGACAGAGCTTTGTATTCATTGGTGATTTCTTTGGGATCAAACCCTCAATCTCCTTCTGGTAAAACCCCTTGAAAACCTTGTCAAAAATATTGTCCCCCACTCCCCGGTAATCAAAGTTGGTCTGCCCGTTCATCAATATCCGCACTGACCAGAGCCCTGAAGTTCTTTCCAGTTCGGAATCGGTCATGTTCAGATTCAGGGCTTTCATAATCTCTGGTTCCCTCCGGCTGACCTCCCTGTCCCGGTTCTGACACAGATACAGCACAATGTTCTTGGCATTTTCTCATTCACGGTTGAAAATGCGTACAGAATGTATTCCATCCATGTGCCTTTGATACTGCCCCTTTTGTCCAGTGTCTCAAATTCCAGGGTTTTCAGCACTCCGTCCTGTGAACTCAGATCTTTACTTGGAAACACGGATCGCATCAGCGCACTGATGTAAAAGGGACTGCCCTCGGACACATCCGCAATCAGAGAGGCTGTCTCCTGTGTGACCGGAATCTCTTCCGCGAGAGAATATTTATAAACCATTTCAACTGCTTCTTCTTTCGGCATGTTCTCCAGAAAGGTGATCTGAAACCGGCCCGGCATTTTCAGCACATCGTGCATGAGCAGACCCACCCAGCTTCCGGAAATCAGCAGCGGCGCATTCTTGTATTCGGCTGTGCTCATGTAAGGCTGGGCAAAATCCGACTCCCTGCGGATTTTCTCTCTGTCAGCGAAGATTTTCCGGTTCATGTACTGGAATTCATCAATGATCTGAACCACCCGCTCATCCCTTGCCTCGGCTATCAGCCTGGGCGCATTCCTGACTCTTTCCCATAAGGGGAAAACAGATTCCTCCGTCACTTTCTCCCGCACATCCTCAATCCACCCTGTCAGATGTTCCTGTGATTCCCTTCGCGCTGCTTCCAGTGCGGCATCAAAGGACATCCGCTCCCATGCAATGTATTCCGGTTTCCGGGATTTGAAAGCGATGTACTGAAAAATGAATCTGAGAAAGAAATCCCTGCAGAAGTCAACACCCCACTGTTCCTTTTCCGGAATTTCATAATAAAAGGGAATCACGCCGTCATCCGCCTCAAAAATTCTGTTGTAAAGCCGCTGCAGCAGCGCTGTCTTGCCGGTTTTCCGCCTTGACAGCAGCGCACGGCTGGGGGACAGTTCCTTTCTGATCTTTTTCACCCATGCCAGCAAATCCGCAAGTTCTTTTTTTCTGCCTGTGAACAGATCCGGATTGCCGATTTTTTCCTTCATAAAAATTTTCATGGGATTCTCCTTTGCTGCTTGTCTGCGCTTTCTTATTGAGTCTGCTGAAATCCGCTTCCGCAAAAAATGCAGGGCTGCTTTTTAAACAGGATCTCCAGAAATCAGGCACTGGATCAAAACAGTTGATCTTTATTTAAACATGTGTTTCGCGCAGAAAACAAAAACAGGGGCAGTCAAGCGGGATTTGACTTAATGCCAAAAATCCGGGGAATTCCTGTTTGCACAAAATCCCTGCGCTTGTCACCTTACAGCATCTCTTTCATGGCTTTCCGGGCTGTGCGATCCGGCCGGATGTCTCGCACAATGCGCACGGTTATCTTCCGCCGTCCGTCGCGCAGTTCCACCGCGTCTCCGGGTTTGAGTTCCTTTTTCACTTTCACAAATCCGCAGCTTAAGCCTTTGGGGCTGAAACCATCGGGTTTGTCCGGACTGACAATGCTGAAGATTCTGCCGTTATGCCGTCCGATCCCCATATCGGTCGCACAGGTCAGCACTGTGCCGATTTCCTTTCCGCCTGCATCTGCCACAGTGGCCGGAAGCGTGACTTTTCTCGGATCATCTCCGGCAAAGGGACAGGTGTATTCCGCATCTTCAGCGTTCAGCAGCGCATCTGATCCGATAAATTTTTTTGTGAAAGATTTTCCATCGTTTGCATAGGGCAGGGCAAAGGGCCAGGGATGGCGGACAAAAGGCCAGCGGCCAATATCCTGATGGGAAAGGGGCAGAACAGCGCCCGCGCGCAGGGAATCCCGCGCGGCCAGTCCGCAGGCCATAAGTCCGTATTCTTCCCCGGTTTTCACAAGCATTTCCCACACCCGGACAAAATGGGGGGGAGCCAGAAAGATTTCAAAACCGAATTCTCCGGTATAACCGGTTCTGGAAAGCAGCAGGGGCGTTCCATCCAGCAGACGAACCTGCAGGGAAAGAAGAGAAGTTTCATCAAAATGGCCTTTGAAGGAAAAATAGGGCATATTTTGAAACGCTTTCTCCGGATCAGTCAGTATTTTTTGCAGTATTTTTGCGGAAAAAGGGCCCTGAATATCCATTTTTCCCAGTTGATCCGTCAAATCTGAAATCCGCACATTCCGATTTCCCCTGTGTGCGGAAAGATGATCCGCAATGGTCTGCCCCATTCCCGCGTTGACCACCACCATGTATTCCTCTTTTTCCATCATGAACACAATCGCGTCATCAATGACACATCCTTTTTCATCCAAAAAAGTGCCATAGACACATCTGCCCGGAAAAAGGGATTTTTTCTCTCTGCCCATGCACGCGCTCAGATTATTGCTGAAGCAGTATTGCAGCAAATCAAATGCGTCCGGACCTTTCACCATGACCGATGCCATATGACTGGTGTCAAAAAGTCCTGCATGTCCAAGCACGGCCAGATGCTCGTTCAGGGCAGAGGCATACCACAGGGGCATGTCATAACCGCCGAACACGCTCATTTTTGCACCGCGGGAAATATGCCATTTGTGGAGAAGAGTCTGTCTTGGCTGGGTTTCCATAATGCCATCCTTTCTGCTCAGAAATGGGTGATAAGGAAATAGTATATCAGCTTTTTTGATTCGGTGGGAAAAAATATTGCGCACAAAAACGGATTAGTGATTTTTTGTTGTTTTGTCAACAGACTGTTGCTTTGTCAGTTTTGAATCTGTAACCTGAGGAAAACCGGATTTTTCGGAAAAATCCGGTTTTTTGAGCACACGAAAACCTC
This sequence comes from Desulfobacterales bacterium, assembly GCA_041390465.1. GTDB lineage: Bacteria > Desulfobacterota > Desulfobacteria > Desulfobacterales > Desulfococcaceae > JAABRU01. The sequence continues at coordinate 8,228 of JAWKPW010000020.1, forward strand.
ATTTTTGCCTGCTTATAAGTATCTTTTCAATGGAGAATTGGTATAACTTGCTTGGGGAAGATAAAGGGAAAAATGCAGGAAAACCACATGCAACAGCACATTCAACTGAAAAAGGGAAACTCTCTGTATCTGAAAGCAGAACACTTGCGGAAGATGAACGGAAAAGCCCGGTTGAATTGTGAAAATCTGTCGGAGTGCCGTTTGATCCGGCACTCCGGTTTTCATGATCACCGGAAAAGAAATCACAGGGGGAGCGGCTGTTTCTCCTTTTTTCATGACCGGTTTCAGGCCACTCTGAAAGACTTTCTCCTGCCGAATTCCAACTGTTTCCCGGTGTTCCACTGCGTCACAGGCCGGAGATAGCCCACCACACGGGAATACACCTCTGTCTCAGCATGGCATAAGGGGCAGGATGGCTGCTGGCCGTTGAGATAGCCATGGGAAGGGCATACGCTGAACGTGGGAGTGAGGGTGAAATAGGGCAGCCGGTAGTTTTCCGCTATCTTCCGCACCACTTTTTTGACCGTTGTGATATTGGTGATCTGTTCCCCCAGATAGATGTGCAAAACGGTTCCGCCTGTATACCTGCTTTGGAGTTCGTCCTGCAGACGCAGGGTCTCAAAGATGTCATCCGTATAATTCACCGGCAGTTGCGTGGAATTGGTATAATACACATCCTCGGCATTGCCATTTTCATTCGCGCAGAGAATATCCGGAAAACGCCGTTTGTCCAGCATGGCCAGACGGTAGCTTGTGCCTTCGGCAGGGGTGGCCTCCAGATTGAACAGATCTCCGCTGTCCTCCTGCAGTTCCGAAATCAGATTCCGGATATAATCCATGATCTTGAGAGCAAATTCCTGTCCGGCTTTGCTGCCGATATCCTCCCCCATGAAGTTGAGACAGGCTTCATTCATGCCGATAATGCCAATGGTGGAGAAATGATTCTTCCAGTATGTGCCGGTTCCGTTTTTCACTTCCCGCAGGTAGAAGCGGGAATAGGGATAAAGATTTTTGTCCGTGAATTTTTCCAGCACCTTGCGTTTGATCACCAGACTTTCCTTTGCCAGAAGGATACGGTCTTTGAGACGTCCAAAAAAATCCGTCTCGGTTTTGGCAAGGTATCCGATGCGGGGCAGGTTGATGGTCACCACTCCAATCGATCCGGTCAGGGGATTGGCGCCGAAAAGTCCGCCGCCCCGTTTCATCAGCTCCCGGTTGTCCAGACGCAGGCGGCAGCACATGGATCGGGCATCTTCGGGTGACATGTCTGAATTCACGAAATTGGAGAAATAGGGGATGCCGTATTTTCCGGTCATTTTCCAGACCATTTCCAGATTGGGATTGTCCCAGTCAAAATCCGGAGTGATGTTGTAGGTGGGAATGGGAAAGGTGAACACCCGGCCTCTGGCATCCCCTTCCATCATGATCTCGGCAAATGCCTTGTTGAGCATATCCATTTCCGGCTGAAATTCTGCATAGGTCATTTCCAGATCCTGACCTCCGATGATGACCGGATGATCCCGGAGAATGGAAGGCACGCACAGATCCATGGTAATATTTGTAAAAGGCGTCTGAAACCCCACCCGTGTGGGAATGTTGATATTGAAAACAAATTCCTGGATTGCCTGCTTCACCTCTGTGTAATCCAGATTGTCAAAACGCACAAAGGGCGCAAGCAGCGTGTCAAAATTGGAAATGGCCTGGGCTCCGGCCGCCTCGCCCTGCAGGGTATAGAAAAAATTCACTACCTGCCCCAAAGCTGAGCGCAGATGACGGGGCGGCGCACTTTCCACCTTTCCGGCCACACCCCGGAACCCCTGTCGGAGCAGGTCTTTCAGATCCCATCCCACGCAGTACACCGAAAGCAGGCTCAGGTCGTGGATGTGCATATCCCCGTTTTTATGCGCATCCCGGATTTCCGGAGGATAAATCCGGTTGAGCCAGTATTCGGAAGTGACATCCGAGGAGATATAATTGTTCAGTCCCTGAAGGGAATAGCACATATTGCTGTTTTCTTTTATTTTCCAGTCCAGTTTCCGGATATAGTGATCCACCAGATCCAGATTCGCGTTTGTCGCCATCTTCCGAAGCTGGCTGTGCTGTTCCCTGTACAGAATATAGGATTTGGCAGTAATGGAGAAAGGTGAATCCAGCAGCACCCTTTCCACCACATCCTGAATATCTTCCACCTCCGGAACCGGCCCAAAGCGCATTTCATGAGCCAAAGTCAGGACCCGCAGGGTCAGCTTTCTGGCTTCCCTTTCCCCGAATTCGCCTGTGGCCTTCCCTGCCCTTGCAATGGCCGCTGTGATTTTTGAGGAATCAAAATCCACAATTCTTCCGTCACGCTTTTTTATACTCTCGAACACTGGTTTCACCTCTGCATATGAAATGTCAACAAACAGAAAACGGATTTTTCAGTTCCCTGATGGATTCGGCAAAAAAAACCGCAACCGGCGATTTGCGTTCCTGACAGCTTCCATATCCCAATATGTTGTTATGTGTCAACTGAAAAAATCAATATCTTGCGTCAGGAAGAAGGGGGAAGTGGTGTAAAGCAAAAAAAAACAGCAGGGTAAAAAAGGGATATAATTATGACGATAGTGATTTTTTCTGATTAAAGGGAAATATGGCATTGAATTTGCATACACTTCCCCGAGGGCTGGAGTTCTCCGAAAAAAATTTGTTTCAGGGAGCTTCAATTCCCTTGCATCAAACCTTTTTTTGGCATAAAAGAAAAACATTATGCCTCTGAATGACACACCGGTATTTCGAAAAATCATTGTTCCCTGGTATGACTCCGGACCTGTCTGCCTGCTGACCATCCTGTTTATGGATATGGTTTTCCTTTTCGGAATGGCAGGTGCCGCGGCTGTCCGTGAAATACCGGAGTATCATCAGCACATGTGGGTTCCCCTTGTCCTCATTGTCCTGAGCCTCAGCGTAATTCTGTCCGTTGTCCTGCGCCTGATCCGCCGGTATCTTTATCATCTGGAACATGGGATGTAGGGCTTTGCCGGTTTTGTTTTCGCCGGTTCAGGCGCAAGGGACAAAAAAAACTGCTCATCCGTCCAAAGCCGGCAATGCGGCAGATTCTGCTCCCATTTTATGTCAGACGGGCTTTCACGGATATGCTGTGTCCGGTTCAGAACGGAGAGACTGAACCGGCACCTTACATTTTTTCCATGAACTGTCTGAAATTCATTTTTTTGTAACTGTCTGTGGAAATATATTTCAGCAGGGGAAGAAGAGTCTCCGGAGGAAGGAATCCGGGCTGACTGCCGATGCTTTCCCCGTTTTCCGCCACAAACCAGCTTACGGGAAGACCTGTAACCTTGTAATCTGCCGCCAGTTTCCGGTTCTGGTCAGAATTGACCCGGACAGCAACAAAATTTTCATTCAGATAATTCACAACTGAACGGTCCCGGAAGGTCTGCATATCCATGATTTTGCAGTACTGGCACCAGTCCGCATAAAAATTGAGAAATATCTTCTTTTTTTCATTTTTTCCCTGCCTCAGCCCCTCCTCATAGGAACGCCAGACAATCCCCTTTGCATCAGCCGGGGCAGAAGACGCCTGCGCGGAAGCAGCATTTTCCTTTGCAGAAAAGTCCCTTTCTTCAGCCTGTCCCCGGCCGGGCAATGCCAAACACCACAAAAACAGGATAAAAACAATTGATTTGCATTTCATCTTTTATTTCCTTTCATTTCTCTGTCATTAAAAAAATATTGATAAAATCAATATGTTGTCAAATAAGCTTTTATACCGATTCTCCATTGAAAACATGCTTTCTGTCCAGTCTGTTTTAACCGCAGGGGACACAGAGAGGGCACAAAGGGCACAAAAAACTGACAGGAATTTATAAAATCAACGGCGAATCGGTATTACATTGAGGAGTTGAAACTGAAAATTTGGGAGTGTGCCTGCGGTTTCTGCCAAACTTTCAGTTTGGACTCCTCAGTCCGGACTTCTGAAAATGGGAAAGAATTTATTTGACAAACCACTCAGGTTCCGTTTTCAACCTGTCCGATGTTCAGAACCTGCTGCATCCGCTTTATCATCTCCTCCGGGCCGATATACTCGCTTACAGACAGATGCGGAAGCACCTTTCCCTGTCTGTCCAGAAAAACAAGGGTCGGAAGCCCTATCACACCGTATTTTTTCGCAGTTCCTTTCGGCCCAGGGCTTCGGCATCTGTATTGTCAATGCGGATGACAACAAAGGCCTCCGCTGTTTTCCTGACTTCGGGATGGGCAAAGGTGCTGCGTTCCAGTTGCAGACAGGCTGCACACCAGTCAGCTCTGAAATCCATCATCACCGGTTTTCCCTGCTCTGCGGCCGCGCGCAGTCCTGCGGCTTCCTCCTCATACCAAGACAAACCCTCACTTTGCTCCGGGCGGACCTGTGTCTTGAGCATGAACGTATCTGAAAAGACAAAACGGGCAGTATAGGCAATGCCGAGGGCAAGACAGACAATGGCAACCGATTTCCGAAACCGCTCATATCCGGAGGATTCTGTCTGCATCCGATCCAGCGCGCCCGTATAAATTCCTGTCCCTGTGAGCAGGATTCCCAAAACCAGGGCAAACACATTTCCGGGCAGCAAAGGACGGATGTAATACAGGGCAACTGCCAGCATCATCAGCCCGAAAAAACGGCGGATGCTTTCCATCCAGGAACCGGCACGGGGCAGAGCGGAAGCCATGCCGGAAAATGTGCCGATGACCAGAAACAGCATGCCCATGCCCAGGGAAAAACTCCACATGATGAGAAATCCCTGAAATTTGCTTCCGATGGATGCGATGTAAACCAGCAGCCCCACCAGCATGGGGCCCACGCATGGGCCGACCACAGCACCAGTGGCAGCACCTGTGAGAAAAACGCCCAGAAAACCTCTTCCTGTCCATGCCCCCAGCCGGGCGGAAATTCCCGATGGCATCCGGATGTGCACCAGGTCAAACATGCCCAGGGCAAGAACAAGAAAAATGCCGGATACTGCAATCCGGACAGCGGGATGATCCGAATACGCGCCAAAAAGACTTCCGGACCAGGCTGCTGCCACACCGAAAACCGCATAGGTCACAGACATGCCCAAAACATAAAAAAGGGAAAGCAGAAAACTTTGAAAAAGATTCCCGGCTTTGCCTGCACCGATGACGCTGACCGTTATGGGAATCATGGGATAAACGCAGGGTGTCAGACTTGCCAGAAGTCCCCACAGGAACGCGGCGGTCAGAACCCCGGCAAGCCCGAATCGGGCGGCAGCATCCCGGAATGCGTTTCGGGACTGCCTCTCTGTTTCATTTTCCCCGGTCAGGTCCTGAGCAGTGCCGGTATCGATCTTCTCTGCCCCAATATGGTCTGTGACGGGGGGCAGAACCTTCAGCAGGATTTCCATCTGTTTTTTTTCCGGAAGAAAACAGACCGTTTCAGAACATCCCCGAAAAGAAATCTCCAGAGGAATGCTTTTTTCCAAAGGTTTGAGAGAAGGATCGGGCCGCACAGGCAGTTCAAACACCGTGTGTCCCTGATAAAACAGGGCCATGTTTCCGTCCGGCTCCTTTTTTTCCAAAGCCCGGGGGGTTCTTACCTTCCCGAACGTGAAACCTTCCACTGTCCCGGGACTGACAGATGCTGTATCCGCATAAATCTTGTACCCGGAGGCAATGTCAAAAATCACCTGAACCGTTCCGGTACTGCCCGCGGCAATTGCATCCGGAATGGAGGATACAGTGATTTTGAATGGTTCCTGCGGCTTCTCACCAATGTCTGCGGGAATGAATCCGGTCTGTCCCCAAAGCGGATTCAGCCCGCTGAAGGAAAAGAGCAGAAAAAAAAACAGACACGCGGCAGAGATGATTATTCCTTTATGTCTCATTATATCCTTCTCTTATCATAATTTTTTTTGATTCAGTTACAAAAAATAAGTTCCTTTTTCCCTGTGTAAAGTCCCCCCCTTCCAATCTTCGAAGTCTCCGAAGTGCCAAACGGAAAGTCTGGCACGGTTCCATTTTTCATACCGACTCTCCGCTGATTTTATACAAATTCTCCATTGAAATTATACTTTATGGAAGGCAATGCCGATTCCCTTCCGAATTTTATGCAGTTCTGTCAGTTTATTGTGACCTTTGTGCCATCTTCGTGTCCTTTGTGGTTAAAAATCGGTATTACAAAGTCCTGTCAGTTTTCTGTGATATTTGTGCCCTCTCTGTGTCCCCAGTGGTCAAAACAGACTCGCCAGAAAGCATGTTTTCAATGGAGAATCAGCATCATGCCAATTCGCCATTGAAACCGTGCCTGTCTGATTCCGGAGTGGCGAAATGAAGTGAAACGGAATTCCGGCCCGGTTTCCGGATCATTTCAGTGTCCCTGACTTTCAGTCCGGGACTCCCCCGCCCCTGACCTGAGGGCAGGTGCTGCACAAATTCGATGGCGAATCGGTATCAGACTGTATTTTCCGGAATGCGCTCTGTTTCAGCGGCTGAGTTCCTTTGAGCGGGCAGCGGCAGCCAGCACTGCATCCGCAATATGGCGCCGGACATTGTTTTGCTCCATCACTTTTATGGCCGCTTCCGTGGTTCCGCCCGGTGAAGTGACTTTTCTGCGCAGGCTTTCGGCAGATTCCTTTTTCACGGTCATCAGACGGGCTGCGCCCGCAACCGTGGCCAGCGTCAGGGTCACAGCATCCTCCGGGGTCAGTCCGGCCTCAATTCCTCCCTGTGTCATGGCTTCAATGAGATAAAACACATAGGCAGGCCCTGAACCGGACACTGCGGTCACAGCATCCAGCAGTTCCTCGCGGTCAAACTCGATGACGCTGCCCATGGATTCCAGAACCGATTTTGCCGCGGCCGCGTCTGCGGCAGAGGTATGACGGTTTCTGACCATGCCGGAAATGCCGGACAGCACCAGCGCGGGCGTATTGGGCATAACCCGGATGAGAGGCAGACGTTTTTCCGAGGCTTCATCCAGAGGTGCATACAAAATTTTTTCGATTTTTTCCATGCGGATCCCGGCAGCAATGGAAATAAGCAGTTTTCTTCCGGAAACCCCATACCCGGACGATCCCGCGATCTCTTCGAGAACCTGGGGCATCTGCTGGGGTTTGACAGCCAGCACGACAATATCACATTCTGAAAAAAGCGGGGCATTGCCGCGCATGACTGAAATTCCGTAAGTATCTCTCAGCATGTCCAGACGCCGGGGGCTGACATCCGCGACAAAAATCTGATCGGGCCGAAAAATCTGCGCGCGCACCAGCGCACCTGCAATGGCCTCTCCCATATTGCCTCCGCCGATAAAACCGATGGTTCCGTATTTTCCTGTCATATTTCTCCCTTTCTTTGCTTATTGTAAAGATTCAAAGTCATTATCACTGACACCCGGCTCCGGTCTCCGGACACTTTTTCATATAAACATGGAAATAACTTGACTTATTTCCCGAATCTTTTTAATTTTCCATTTTGAAAAAAAAGTGCCTGGGGCCCTTTTTGCAACATTAATTTAAATAAGGAAATTTTTTCAAATGTTTATCATCGGAAACTTCCTGATCGCCGTCGCTACGGTAGCCGATTATGTCCTGATTTTTTATATGTGCGTCGTGGTGGCCAGGGCAGTTCTGTCCTGGGTCAATCCCGATCCCTATAATCAAATCGTCCGAATTATCCACAATATCACAGAACCGCTTCTTTATCAAATACGTTTGCGAATCCCTGCAACTTACGGGGGAATAGATTTTTCCCCCATTATTGTTTTTTTGGGAATTGTCTTTTTGCGCATATTTCTGGTCAACAGTCTTTTCGGGCTGGGCAGTTATCTGCGCTGAACTTTTTATGAAGGATGAATAGCAATGGCAAGAATTGACGCTTTTTTCAAGCTGATGAATGATCAGGGGGCTTCCGACCTTCATCTGGTTTCGGGTCAGCCTCCGGCACTGCGCCTGCGCGGGGATATTGAGCGGGTCAAATACAAAATTCTGGAAAATGATGACCTGAAGGCCATGCTGTATGAAATTGCTCCCGAGGACAAGATCAAAAAATTTGAAGAAACCGGGGATGTGGACTTCGGATATGAAATTCCGGGACTTGCCCGGTACCGGGCCAATTTTTTCATGCAGAAATACGGATGCGCTGCCGTGTTCCGGGAGATTCCCAGCACCATTCTGACCGCAGAGCAGCTGGGGCTGCCTCCGGTGATTCCCAAGCTGGCCGGGCTGCCCAGAGGGCTGGCTGTTGTCACCGGCCCCACAGGCAGCGGCAAATCCACAACCTTGGCCGCCATCATTGACACAGCCAACAAAACCCGCAAGGATCACATTCTTACGGTGGAAGATCCTGTGGAGTTTGTCCATGTCAGCCAGAACTGCATTGTAAACCACAGGGAAGTGGGGCTCCACACCAAGTCTTTTCACGCGGCACTCAAAGGCGCACTCCGGGAGGATCCGGATATCATTCTGGTGGGGGAAATGCGGGATTTGGAAACCATTGCCCTGGCAGTGGAGGCTGCCTCGACCGGACACCTGGTTTTCGGAACCCTGCACACCAGCAGTGCAGCCAAAACCGTGGATCGCATCATCGAGGTCTTTCCCTCCAGCGAACAGGCCCAGATCCGTTCCACCCTGGCGGATGGCATCCGGGCTGTCATTGCGCAGGTGCTTTTCAAACGGATTGATGTCAAGGGCCGCTGCGCTGCCCAGGAAATCCTTATTGCCACGCCGGCTGTGCGCAACCTGGTGCGGGAGAACAAGACTTACCAAATCAACTCTGCCATTCAGACCGGAAAAAAATACGGTATGGTGCTTCTGGATGATGCCATCATGGAACTGCTGGAAAAACGGAGAATTTCAGCAGATGAGGCATATATGAAAAGCAATGAGAAATCAAGATTCCGGCCTTTCCTCAGAAATCCGCCCACGGATTTTACGGATGCGTAAACCGGGGGCAGGCGGCCGGGAAATGGAGACCGGAACCCGGTTCCATACCCGTTAAGGATTTGTATCAGCTTTTGCAAAATGCGACTGTCGCTGCGGCACAGCAGAAATTATTCCTTAATGAGCATATCCCGGGTCCTGCGCTCTGAACCCTGCACCGTGAACAGGAGGAAATCATGAGAAAACCCGAAGTTGACCATATTCTTACCCGAATGCTGGATGCCTACGGCAGTGTTTCCGATCTGAACATCACTGTCGGCAAGCCCTTTCAGGTGGAAAGCGCGGGGCAGTTGGTTCCTGTGGATATTGATCCGCCTTTTGAGGAACTGACACCGTTTCAGACAGAAATATTTGCACTCAACCTGATCAATCGGGACAAACGTCTGACCGAGACCCTGATTCGGGAAGGGTCCTGTGACTCTTCCTATGAGCTGCCGGGCAAATCCCGTTTCCGTGTCAATATCTTTGCCCAGCGCGCCAAGTATTCTGTGGTTCTCCGGAAACTGGAAACCAAAATTCCCACTCTGCTGGATCTGGGGCTTCCGGACGCTTTCAAAAAAATGACCAAGGAAAAAAACGGCATCATCTTTGTCACCGGTTCCACAGGCAGCGGCAAATCCACCTCCCTGGCCGCAGTGCTCAATGAGATCAATGAATCGCTTGCCGTTCATGTGGTGACACTGGAAGACCCTGTGGAGTATTCCCATCCGCACAAAAAGGCCACCTTCAACCAGCGGGAGATGGGAAACGATTTTGACACCTTTCTCAACGGACTGCGGGCAGCACTCCGCCAGGGGCCAAAGATTATTCTCATCGGTGAGATGCGGGACAGGGAAACGGTGGAAATCGGCATGAGCGCTGCGGAAACCGGCCATCTGGTGCTCAGCACCCTGCACACGGTGAATGCAGGTCAGAGTGTGGACCGTGTGGTGGGCATGTTCACCATTGAGGAGGAAAAGCAGATCCGCATCCGTCTGGCCGGAACCATCCGCTGGATTGTCTGCCAGCGTCTGCTGCCCAGGGTTGGCGGCGGCAGAGTGCCCTCATTCGATATTCTGGGCAACAGTCTCCGATCCCGTGAGGCCATTCTGAGCGGAGAAAGTGAAGGGAAAACCTTTTATGACATTCAGGAGGCCAGCAAGGCATTTGGCATGACCACCTTTGACAGTTACAATATCCATCTGTATGAAAAGGGACTGATTACCGAGGAAACCGCTCTGGCTTATTCCAGCCGGAAAGCCGTGGTGGGGCGCGGGATTGACACCGTCAAGAGCAAACGGGGGGAAACCACGACGGATATTGACAATCTGGAGCTGGCATAAAACTGGGAAAAACGGGGAAGATTATGGATATTGTATGTGAACACTGCCGGAAAAAACTGAGCATACCGGATGAAAAGATTCCCAAAGGAAAGGCATTTGCCTTTGCCTGTCCGGAGTGCAGAAAGAAAATCACTGTAAATCCGCACAATGAAACTCCTCCCGCAGCAAAAGCAGATCCTCCGGACAACTCTGCGCAGGATCAGGAGCCGGAGCCCAAAACAGAGGCTTCCGCCCAGGCAGCCGCAGGGGACGAAAGTGCGCCCTCAGGCAATCCCTTTGAGTTTCTGGAAGAAGGGGCAAAGACCGCCATGATCTGCGAAATGAATCCGCAGATCCGTGCCCGGATCAGGGAAGCCGCGGAAAAACAGGACTATCATGTTCTCGAAGCCCCATCACCGCGGGACGCTCTCCGGGAAATGCGCTATCATACCTTTGACCTGATTGTCATCAATGAGCTTTTCGGCACGCGCGATCCGGATATGAATCATATTCTCAAATATCTGGGGCAACTGATGATGATTGTGCGGCGCAATATCTTTGTCGCCATGCTTTCCGAGCGGTTCCGCACCAATGACAATATGCAGGCATATAACAAGAGCGTAAACCTCATCATCAATCTCAAGGACATGGATCGCTTTGGCACAATTTTGGAACATGCCATCAAGGAGCACGATACCTTTTACCGGACATTCAAGAGTCTGTTCAAGGAAATCAAGGGACTGTAGACTGAAGACCGGTTCGGTGACCGTATGAAATATCCCTGCACAGGCGTGATACTGGCCGGCGGGCTCAATTCCCGTTTTTCCGGCAGAAACAAGGGAATGCTGGAGATTGGCGGAAAGCGCTTTCTGGATCGGATCTGTGATGTGTTCAGAGAATTGTTTGCGGAAATCATTCTTGTCAGCAATGATCCCCTTTCCTGCGCGCATCAGAACATGCTCATTGTCACAGATCTCTTTCCCGTGCGCAGTTCCCTGACCGGCATTCATACCGGGCTTTTCTCCGCAACACGGGATCATGTTTTTTTCGCAGCCTGTGATGCGCCCTTTCTGAAAAAAGAACTGGTGCAGGCTGTGCTCGATCATAGGGACAACCGCTTTGATGTGACAGTGCCGGAAACCGCAGCAGGGCTTGAGCCCCTGTGTGCGGTGTATTCCAGAAACTGCCTGGATGCGGTTTCCCGGCATCTTTCACGGGGAGAATACAAAATCCGGCTCCTGCTCCGCAAACTGCGTGTCCGGACAGTGGGGGAAAAAGTGCTGCGGGAAAAAGACCCGGATCTGCTGTCTTTTTTCAATGTCAACACACCGGAGGATCTGGAAAAGGCGATTGTGCTTGCGGATACAGCAGTGCCGTCAGGTTAAAAAATGGGGATTCCCTGAGTGAGCAATAACGATGAACATTTAACTGAACCGGACTTGGAGCAATGCCAAAACTTTATGAATATTTCGGTCTCATTCAGTAATTTCCGGTTAGGTTTTTGCATATAACCAATAAGACTTTCTTTGTTCTTTGAAAAATTGTTCTTCAAACTTGCTTTCACCTCTTCGTAATTCATTTTGAATTTGTATTCGAAACTCCCTGACCCTTTTAATGCTGACCGGTTCATTATGCTGCTTGCAACAGTATATTGCCAGCAAAGGAGATAAGTAATTAAACCTGCCAGTATCTGAACAAATTAAACCATGCTCACTTCTTGCAATCAAGTGATAAACTTTAAGATGGCGTTTCCACCAGGCAAAAAACTTTTCTGCCTCCCACCGGAGCTTATATACCAATGCAATCTGTTCTGCTGTAAGAGTCAAGACGGTTACTTGCTATCCAACCCGACGCCTGTATTCAATTTCGTAACCTGTCAATCGGAGAGTTCCTTTTGTGTCTGATTAACGCTTCGGTGTCCCCAGGAGTACAATGGCATCAAGAAAACAAAACTTTCAGGGTCGACTTCGCCGCTTTTTTATGATTGTTTTCTTTATTACCGACTTTGATTCGATAGAGCGAAAAAATTATCCTCTTCCTGCCATGATCAGAACTTTTGTGACATGATAACCTCTGTCCATTACACCGGTTTCTCCCTGAAAGGATTTGACTGACAAAAGGGCGTTCACCTGCTTTGCCTTCGGTTAAAAACAGTTTTCACGGGAATTGAGCGATTTATATCAGCCATCTTGAACTTTGGCCTTTTTGCAGCTCCATTCCTGTAATCCAGCCAAGTCATCGGAAGGACGGCATCAATAAGCGAACCGTCAATTGCAACAAGCTCTCCCCCAATTTCAGAATAATTTTTAGGGCAATATACCGAAAGCTTGAATTTGCAGACGGGAAAATACATAAAGAAACTGCTCAAAGTCCCCTATATGATTTATTGCTTCAGAAAAAACTGCTCTTTTAATTCCATCTTTTGGAGCAATATGCTCTCTTGCAAAATCATCTTCTTCCAGCACTTGAAGTAAATGTTGTGCTGAGGTATGTTCCTGAAGATGAAAATATACTAATGCTTCAAAGCTCGTCTTCAAAAGTCATTTGGAAATCTCTGTTACAACCTGAAATAAGTGGTGGCACCTCTACCTTGCATTGCTTTTATTGCGGGACTGAAAAATAAATCAAATGATAAACTTTTTTAGGGCAAATGGGTCGGAAAGATTGTGGCATTTTTTAACTCCTTAGAGTATTATTAACAATACCAAATTTCGACCGCACATTGTTCACTATTTATCCAGAAAAAAATGACTTAACCTGCAAATATTATTATTTTTTTTAAATTTTATTATGCAATTTCCTTACCGGAAATTACTGGGTCTCATTGTCGCTTTCTTATTCGAACGACCGCGAACCGATCCATGTACACGGCAAATACCAGGAGCGGAAAGCAAGGCGGAACTTATTCTTGACGGCAGCAGAATAACAGAAATTCTGTTCATCCGTAAAGGGGAAAAAACGCTGAGCAGCAAACAAATGGAAGATTTCAAAACAGTGCTTGATTGTTATGCAGACGTGAGTTCGATGAGTTAATCCAGATTATCAGTGACATAACTTCAAAATTGTTGTATATACCGCTTTCATACAACTTTAACCTTTTTCAAACCGGAGGAAAAAAATGAAAACAATCGATCCGAATCAGGAAAATATACAGATTTTTACCGAACTTTATTATGAAATCCAGTGAGTTCATGAAAACATTCGGTCCCCTTCTGAATGCACATCTCATCAGAGCTCCGCCGTCAATCCTTTCTGCCGGATGTCCGTCTGTGAAATTATGACAGTACTGATCGGATTTCAGATAATCGGAGGTCAGAATTTCAAACAATATTATAAAGATATTGTCTGTCAGTTTCACCGGGCGGAATTTCCCGCTTTGGTGTCATACAGCAGATTCACAGAGATATGTCCAAGGCTGACGCAATTCCCATGATGCTGTTTCTGAAATTCCGGATGGAAATGAGTCTGCATACCATGATATATGTAATTGATTCAACATCTTTTCTGTCTGCATAAATCTCAGAATCCGGCATCACAGAGTTTTGCGAACAACCAGCGCAGCAGGCTTCATGCTCCGGATGGTTTTACGGTTTCAAACTTCATTTGTGAAATCAGTCACATCGGAGAACTGATGTCTGTTTACATCACAACCGGAAATACTGATGACCAGAGGCTCGGTGCGGAACATGGTCAAACTCCTGAAAGGAAGCTTTCGAGACAAAGGTTACATCAGTGCAGCACTCTGCGCAGAAAGATCTCGCGGACACGGTCTGCAACTGATAACAACACTGAAAAAATATGAAAAAACAGGATATTGAAGCTGCTGATCGTATACTGCTCCCGCAAAAGGGCTGTCATTGAAAGTGTCAATGATCTGCTCAAAAATTATTTTCAGGTTAGACATTCCCGGCACGTTCATTTTCCGGATTTGCCGCAAACCTGTTCAATTGCTCTGATCATAATACTTTATCCGACAAAACCTCGGATGAGGAGGAATTGATCTGGAAAAAAGCACTGGTAACATTATAAAACTCATCAGACTCACGTTATGCAGAAGGAAGTTATTCAGAAATGGATAGATTATTTCACGCTTCTGAAGCCTGTGTCTCCAAAGAGAATCACCAGAAAATCAGATGATTCTTGGAAAACTCAATTAATGAGAACGTAAAACAGCAGAATATCTTGGCGAATACAGGCTTCGTTTGCAGTTTACTGACAACAGGGAACGTATGGTTGATTTTGGACCGTTTCTGGCCAGTTCAACGAATCCGATGACAAAATATTTGATCACGAGAGATTCAAAAATTCACTGTTGAATATGGAGATTTGACATGGAATAATTACGATTTGTGTTTTCCGATATATAGATTTGTATGGAAGGCAAATTTGACTGCTGAAACAGGGGGAAAAGGATCCACGATCTGCTATTTGCTGTCTTTTTTCAATGTCAACACATCCGAAAATTTGGAAAAGGCTGTCAGACTTGCAGACTTGTCAACAAGGATGAGATTAATTGAAAAAAATGCCGAGTATTTATGTTTGGCATTCTGGGAAACTCTGATTTTATGACATTTCATTGGCTGCTTGACAGTGGAAAGGCGTTCACTCCGCAGGGTTTTAAATTATGCACTGTTTCAAAAATTTCAAAGGTTTTCCGAAGTCAGAAATCGATCTGTTTAAACCTTGCATGACTGTATTGATCGGACCAAACGGTTCCGGAAAAAGCAATCTCGACGAAGCCGTTGAATTGCTCAGTTTTTCTGGCACAGGGCGGCTCTCTTTATGAGATAACCGACATCAACAAAGAAGGCAGACAGGAGATTCGCGGCCGGATTGCGGGCCTGTCCCCGTCATGGTTGATCTTCTTTTAGTCTGGGTTTTTCCGCAAGGGATTGATTTTGACGGTAAAACGCATAACGATTATGAACTGACCATAGATACAGCACCTTTGCCGGATCACCGAATGAATCTTTTGTATTTAGACCGGAAAATGTTTTTTGAGGCAATACCTGCGAATCCGATCAGCATACACTTCGTGTCCGCTACAACAATTTTGCCAGCGGAGGCAGAAAACCTTACGGGGATGCATCACCGCCAACTGCAATCCCTGCTGTCACAATACAAAGGGTTTGCACACAGTAATTAAAAACGTGCTGTCGTGAAAATTTGTCAATGGTATTGCCAAATATCTGCGGGCATCGTGTATTTGACCCCAACCCCAAACTCATGCGCGATTATGAGCGTATTGAATGCATGGAAACAAAATATTGACAAAGAACGGATCAATCTTTCTGCGGTACTGTATGAGCTGTCCTGGGTAGTAGAGGATCAGGAAAGTCTCAAACGCATACTGGATTTGATTAAATAGATGCGAACGAACCTTATCAGGATTTTGAATTCATCCTTATTGCCGGAAACTGAATGATGTGATTTTTCCCTGCGCGAGAGTGAAACAGGACATTTGAACAATTGCAGGTATTCTGTCAGACGGCACATTGCGCTGTCTGGCAGTTCTGACTGCTGGAAACTTCAGCACAGGGATCACGAGTCATTATTGAAGAATTTGACAATGGACTGCACCCCAACCGGGTGGGCATTCTGGTTAAAGCCATGAAAAATGCTGTGAGCACAAACTCAATGTGCTGGTGACAACTCATAATCCGGCAACCCTTAATGCACTGGGCCAAAAACAACCGGATGGCGTTGTCTGCTGCGTATATGATTCTGACCTCCACGCGGTAAAACTGATTCCGTTAAATGACTTGCCGCGCTATGTGGAACTGATGGAACAGGGAAAACTTGGTGATTTGGTTACACGCAGAGATATTGGAAGATACATGGCTCGGGTTTTGAGAAAACCGTAAAAAAGAGGTGCCGGAATGGCTGGAAGCACTCTGACTTTCAGAAAAATTTATGTTGCGGATACCAGTTATCTGGTGGTTGTTCAAAATCGGCAATTACTCTGATGATGCTGCTCAGGATTAAAAATCGTTTTATACAGGCGGAAAAAGCCGGTGATCTTATTTTTGTGCCTTGCCCTGCATTTATGAACTGGGCAATCATATTGCTGATGTCAGAGATGGTGCACGGCGCAGGGAACTGGCGCAAGAGGTGTCATGTTTTGTAACGAAATGTATAACTGAAAACAACCCTGCACAGTACACCCGCAACCGGAACAGAGCAGCTTCTGATCTGTGGGATAAGTTTGCAACTGATTATATATATTATGCAAAGAAAAAGGCGAAAGTATAGGGCTCGTCGATGCTGCGATAATATATGAGCAAAAAAGAATCAAAGAAGAATATAAAAGACGCATATCCAAAGTTCACATATGGACCAGGGTAAACACTGAAGCCTCGCGGGCCGGATAAAGAACCTGATCCGTTTATCAATTAGAAATCTTTTTTGGGGACTGATGACGGTCTGGAAGTTGACAACTTTCAAAAAATTGTCCAGCTCTTATTCCAAAGAGATTGACTCCTAATCCACATTGTTAAAAAATTCAGGGCGGTTAGCGCTTTATTTATGAAAGGAACCGATATGAATCTTTTTGGAAATGAAAGAGAATGAAAAAACATCAGACTATGCCAAAGCCGGGATGGTGCTGTATCACAACGGGGTGGTAAGGAACTTCGTGACGGACGGAAAGTCAGGGCCTTGCAGTTATGAACTGGGAAAAACTGCAGGAGGATTGTGGAAAAACAGAAAAAACATCCGGGAATTGTGGAAATCCTTGTTGAAAATCTTGGATCAAGATTTGGCAGTGGGCGATGATGTGATGTTTCTGGCGGTGGCCGGGTGTTCAGGAAAATGTGATTGCGGTTCTCACAGACACCCTCAATGAAATCAAATCCACTGTGACACCTAGAAAACAGAATTTTCGGAGAGTGATAAGCAGGCCGACAACATATTATTTCAACCACGAATAAACACGAATTTTCACTAATACATGACCAACTTGTTTTTACAGGATGAAACAGTGATTAACAAACTGAATTTTTAAAAAAATCAGCTTTTTTTGATGCTGTAAAATCCAAGTCGGTTATGTACTGATTTTCATAATTCGTGTTTATTCGTGCAAATTCGTGGCTGAAAAGTGCAATTTCTGCAAAACTCCTTGAAAAAAACAAAGATTTTTTTAAAAAACCCCTTTTTTTGCCCAATTATGCCAGAAAATATACAGGAGGTTCTTTATGTCTGAATTTACACATATTGACCTGGAAGGCGGTGTGCGCATGGTGGATGTTTCCCACAAGGAACCCACCACCGAATGTAAAGGCGCAGAAGGCCATCATTTCCATGCAGGCCGTCACGCTGGAGCGGATTGCGCAATACCGCTGCGCAAGGAGCAGTAACGGAGCCGCCAGGATTGCAGGGATTATGGCCGCAAAACGGACCTCGGAACTGATTCCCATATTGCCACCCCCTGAGCCTGAGGCCATGTGCAGATTGATTGTTTTCCGGATACAGGAACATTCTGTCCGCATCAGACGTGGTGAAACTCACAGGCCGGACAGGTGTGGAAATGGAAGCCCTTGCAGCGGTTTTCTGTTGCAACCCTGACCGTTTATGACATGTGCAAATCCTATGACAGGGAAATGACGGTTTCCGATATCTGCCTGCTGGAAAAATCCGGCCCGGAAAAAGCCCGGAACCTATGTGAGAGGGGGCAGCGTGCATTATGAAAAAGTGTCTGTTGCTTCTTATGGTTATCACAATGCTTGGGGGATATTGCTTCCCCAGAAAACCGCAACTGCGCCCCTGATTCGGCTGTCTCCCTCGGAATATCCGGCTTTTGCGGATGACATGAATTGGCAGGGACTGACCGAAAGCATTGAGCCAGGCCTGAGATATCTGAGAAAAATTCCCGGAAGTAATTCTCCTTTGGAGCGGATGTGTATGATGCCGCGCACATGATCCGGTCTCTGGGAGGATTACTGGTTTTTATTGAAAAAATCCCCACCCAAAGGGGAAACAGAAGCGTTTATCCGCTCCCGTTATCTGGTCTATAAATCCCTGAGCAGGGATCAGAAAGGAGGTGCTGTTCACCGGTTATTATGAACCCCTGCTGCAGGAAAGTCTGTATGAAACATCCTGTACCGCTATCCGGTTTACGGCCCCAGCAGATATGATGACCGATTGATCTGTCAACCTTTTCTTCGGATTTGAAAGGGGAAAAAATCATTGGCAGGAGTGGGGGAAATCGGTTTCTTCCCTATCATGAGCGCAAGAGATTGAGGAAAGCCGCATACTGCGGGGAAAGGCCACGGACTTGGCCTGGGTGAATGATCCGGTGGATCTGTTTTCCTCGCAGTTCAGGGTTCCGGGAAAATTGCACTGGACAACGGAGAAACCATCAATGTGCATTATCATTCCAAAAATGGCCGCCCTTACCGGAGCATCGGTCAGATTTTCATTGATGAGGAAAAGATTTCCAAAGAGGAAATGTCCATGCAGAAGATTCGACAGTATCTGAGAACATCTGGAAGGCAGAACCGCATTCTGAATGCAAATCCCAGTTATGTGTTTTTCAGCATTGAAAAAGAGGGGCCTTTGGGAGCCATCAATGTGCGGCTGACACCCGGGCGATCCGCTGCCACAGATTTGTCCCTGTTTCCCCGTGCTGCCCTGACCTTTCTCCAAACCCAAAAACCCAGAGTCACGGCAGATGGTTCCGGAAAAATTGCCGATTGGGTGCCTTTTTCCCGCTTTGTTCTCAATCAGGACACCGGCGGCATTATCAAGGCGCAGGCCGGGCTGATATTTTCTGGGAAACGGGGAATATGCGGAAATCGCGGCTGGTCATCTGAAACATACGGGCAGTCTGTATTTTCTGGTGCAGAAACCCTAGTGCATGACCACGTTGAATTTTATAGGATCAAAAACTGAATTTTTTCAAAAAATTCAGTTTGTTAATCACTGTTTGATCCTATAAATAAGTTGGTCATGCGCAATTTAAGACCAATTTGAATTTTATATAATCAAGAGCAGGCCGGATTAGCGTCAGCGTAATCAAAGCAAAGTGTTTTGATAATATAACTCAAGTTGCCAGTTACAAAAAATAGTAATAATTTCAAGCATCAGATTTTTTATGCAAAAAAACTGTTAATTTTATAACGTGCTGTTTTAACAATATTTAAAAATTAAACTTCCTTGTAACTGGCAACTTGGGTTAATATAAAAACTGACATTGGCTGTGTACTGCTGTTCTTCCGGTTTGATTCTGAGGAGACAAGCCCCTTTCAAAGGTGAGTCACGGACCGGTCAGGGCAACTCCGCAATGTCCGGCGGTTTTTGCAGCAGATCGCAACGAGCGCGGCGGAACAGCATCAAAAAAGGCTGTCTGCGGCAACCTGATGTCAAATGATTGTTTCTCACGCCTTGAAAGGGCTGATTCTGAGGGGTTACCCACAAAGGACACAAAGAGTATACTCACAAATTCAAACTTGACAAAACCTCAGTATGCCATTGCATCTGAAACTGGGGGTCAGGTTAGCAGCATAACCGGACATTCCCGGTATTCATTCGGACAGATATACAATCCTGACTGAAACAATGCAATAGCGCACAAGCAATTTTGCTTTATGGACAGATCAAAAAAAAGCGGCACAGGTTTCCAAAATCCTGACCAGGCGCTGAAAACACCAGATTTGAAAGTCTGGAGACTGCTCATCTGGTTCATCAGAACAAGTCCCCATTCATCAGAAACCCGGTTCCCGGAATCAGTCGGCCTGCAGGGAAACCCAACAATAGGCTTATACGGAAAATCATGAAAAAAATCGAAGAAGTAACCCTTCTCTACGAAATCAGCAAAAGCCTCAATGAACAAATGGATTTGAAAAAATCTCTGTACAGGGTTCTTGAGAATCTTTCCACCTCCATGAACATGATCCGGGGAACCATCACGCTGCTCAATCCTCTGCGCAATGAGATTGCCATTGAAGTGGCACACGGCCTGACCCAGACAGCCATTGAGCGGGGAAAATACAAACTCGGTGAGGGTATCACGGGCAGGGTTGTGGAAAGTGGAAAGGCTGTTGCCATTCCCAAGATCAGCGAGGAGCCCCTGTTTCTGGATCGCACAGATTCCCGGAAGATCAGAGATGAGCTTTCCTTTTTCTGTGTTCCCATTCAGAAGGGAAATCAGGTTATCGGAGCGCTGAGCGTGGATCGTCCCTATGATCCGGACTATTCTCTCAAAAGCGGTACCGAACTGCTCACAGTCATTGCCACCATGGTTGCCCAGCATGTGATCAATCTGGAAAACATCCGCCTGGAAAAGGAAAAACTCAGGAATGAAAACCGGCGGCTTCGAAATGAACTGGAAAACAAATACCGCATCAACAACATCATTGGCAACAGCAACAAAATGCGGGAAGTTTTTCAAATGATCACACAGGTTTCCAAAAGCAATGCCACTGTGCTGGTACGGGGCGAGAGCGGCACGGGAAAGGAACTGGTGGCAAATTCCATTCACTATAACAGCGGACGTGCCAAAGGGCCTTTTGTGAAAATGAACTGCGCCGCCCTGCCTGCCAATCTCATTGAAAGCGAGCTGTTCGGCCATGAAAAAGGTGCGTTCACCGGAGCCATACGGCAGAAAATGGGGAAATTTGAACTCGCTCACAAGGGAACGATTTTTCTGGATGAAATTGGCTCCATCACTCCGGATGTGCAGGTGAGTCTGCTGCGGGTTCTGCAGGAGCGGGAACTGGAGAGAGTGGGGGGGCAGAAAACCATCAAGGTGGACGTCCGGGTGGTTGCTGCCACCAACAGAAATCTGGAAAATCTGGTGGAAGAGGGAATTTTTCGGGGCGATCTTTACTACCGTCTGAATGTTTTTCCCATCTACATGCCCCCGCTGCGGGAGCGCAAGACCGACATTCTGCTGCTCGCGGATCATTTTCTGGAAAAATATGCTGCGGAAAACAGCAAAGATATTCGACGTTTCTCAACCCCGGCCATTGACATGCTCATGGCCTATCACTGGCCCGGCAATGTGCGGGAACTGGAAAACTGCATTGAACGTGCAGTTCTGCTGTGCGAAGAGGGCGTGATTCACAGCTATCATCTGCCGCCTTCTCTGCAGACCGGAAAAGAATCTGACACGTTGCCGGAGCTGTCGCTGGATGAGGCTGTGGAAAATCTGGAGAAAGAAATGATCATTGATGCGCTGAAAAATACGCGGGGCAATATCACCCAGTCTGCAAAGCTGCTCAAAAGCACAGTGCGGAAAGTGGCCTACAAAGCCCAGAAGTACGGCGTTGAATATTTTCATTACCGCTGATGAAACAACAGTGAGCAAAATCAGCAGTTGTCCAAATTCCGGTTTGAAACTCGTCTTCTCCTGCTTTGGCTGAAATGACACCAAGCCGGGAAGGGGAAATTTTTTCCATCCACTCCATTTATATCTTTTTTCAGCAATGACACAAAAATCAGCAAAAGAACTGGCAAAGTTTCTGGCATATGTTCTGGGTCGGGAGCCGGATGAGTTCGGTCTGGTCATGGATGCCCAGGGATACTGCAAAATCAAAGACCTGTTAAAAGCATTGAATGAGGAGGAGGGATGGCGTCATGTGCGCCGCTCCGGCATTGAGGAAATCCTCATCACGCTTCCCGGCCCGACTGTGGAAATTCTGGAAGACCGGATTCGCGCGGTGGATCGGGAACATCTTCCCCAAATCAGACCGGCCGAAAATCTTCCCAAACTGCTTTACACCTGCATCCGCCAGAAAGCCCATCCCCATGTGCTGAACAAAGGCATTTTTCCTCTGGGTGGCATGCCTTATGTGATTCTGGCTCCGGACAGGGAAATGGCCCAGCGGCTGGGCACGCGTTTTGATCATGCCCCGATTCTGCTTACGGTGCAGGTTGCACAGGCGCAGGCAATGGGCGTTGGGTTTCAGTCTTTTGGGAAACGCGCTTTTCTGGCAGCATCCATTCCTCCCGGATGTTTTCTGGCTCCGCCTCTGCCCAAAGTGAAAGAGGAGAATGCAAAGAAAAAAGAAACTGCGGAAGAATCTGTCAAACTCAAAACTCCGGGCAGTTTCATTATGGAATACATGGATCCGGACGAGAGAAGACAGATACAGCAGAACCGGCGGAAAAAAGAGATGGAGCGGGAAAAGGAGAAAAAAATGCGCAGGAAGCAGAAGCAGAAGATGTGGGAGCGCTGACACGGGCATAAACCCTGAGGGTTTTCAAAACCCTCAGGGTTTTCGTTTTAAAACAGAAGGATTATCCGTTCTTCTTTTCAAATTCCTTCATGAAAGACACCAGAGACTCAACCCATCAATGCCGCTGGCATTATAGATGGATACCCGGCATCCGCCTAGAACGATGACCTTTGAGTCCGCCGATCCCGAGTCTGCGGCTTCTTTGATGAATTTCTTTTCCAAATCCTCGCTGGGAAACCCGGAAAGTCACATTCATCTTTGATCGGCTTTCTTTTTCAACCGTGCCTCTGTAAAATTCGGTGCTGTCCATGGATCCGTAAATGATTTCCGCTTTCTTGTCATTGATCAACCCATTCTCTCCAGACCGCCCACCTGTCTCCTCCAACCATTTCAGCACCAACTGCACGGTATACACTGCAATACAGGGCGGCGTGTTGAACATGGAATTCTTTTCCGAATGGGTGGTGTATTTCAGCATGGTGGGCAGACCTGCCGGAACACGTTTGAGCATATCTTCACGAATAATGACCATGCACACGCCCGCAGGCCCGATGTTTTTCTGCGCACCCGCATAAATCAGGCCGAAGGGACGGGCATCAAAGGGACGGCTCATGAAATCCGATGACATGTCAGACACCAGCGGCACATCGCCTGTATCCGGAAAGTTGGCCCACTGCGTGCCTTTGATGGTGTTGTTGGATGTGATGTGCACATAGGCCGCATCCGGATTGAATTTGATATTCTGCGGAATATAGGAAAAATCCTTATCCTCGGAAGATGCCACCACATTGGCCTTTTTGCCCAGAATTTTCACTTCCTTGATGGCTTTGGTGGACCAGGTTCCGGTATTGACATAATCCGCAGCTTTTCCCTCGGGCAGAAGGTTCATGGGAACCATGCAGAACTGCATGCTTGCGCCGCCCTGCAAAAAAAGCACGTGATAACTGTTATCCAGTTTCAGGATGCGTCTGGTTCTGGCAACTGCGTCTTCGATGACCTCATCAAACCATTTGGAGCGATGGCTGATTTCCATGATGGACATGCCGGAACCCGCGAAATTGAGAAATGAGCCCTGTATTTCCTCCAGCACGGGCAGGGGCAGCGCAGCAGGCCCGGCATTGAAATTGAATATTCTGTTTTCTTTCATAATTATCCTCCGTTATCTGTTTGGGATTCTGACAGACTGAATTGTCAGGAAATAAATTTTTTATTATTTCAGAATATGAAAAAAATGTCAATGCGTATTTTTCGGAAATGTCCCATCTTTTGCCGGACAGTTCAATTTTCGGCAGCAGATCAAATCGGGTGAAAAAGCAGGGGGGATTTGGCATCCGCTTCTGCTTTGCCGCAGAAAATCGTTAGTGGAGCAAACCGGTTGATCTGAAACCAATTCTCCATTGAAGTTATACTGTACTGAAAGCAGTCTTTGCGGAACGAGTCTCTTCCGAATTCTATTCACTGCTGGAAGGCTGTTGTGACCTTTGTGCCCTCTTTGTGTCCTTTGTGGTTAAAATAAAGCATAGTTTCAATGAAGAATTGGTATGAAACCCCCTCCCGCGGCTGGTGAGGAGTGTTTTTCATCAGAGATTTGGCCCGCAGCCTATTTTGCCACCAGTCCGGCCATCCACATGGTAATGGGAGGAAAAAAGGTGATAATCATCAAATCAAGAAGAAGAACCGCCAAAAAAGGCATGACCCGTCTGCTTACGGCCGCCAGGCTGTCACCGGAAATGGAACCGGATACAATCAGGCAGATGCCCATAGGCGGGGTGAGCATTCCAATGGCCAGATTGGTGACAACAATCGCACCCAGTTGTATCAGGTCAATGCCCAAAGACGGCAGCATGGCTGTAATCATGGGAACCAGAAGGATAAGAGCGGCTGTGGTTTCCACAAAGGTTCCTGCAACAAGCAGCACGGCATTGATGAGCAGAATCAGGAGAACAGGATTGTCTGTTATGCCCAGCAGCGTTCCGGCCAGTTGTGCGGGGATGTCCTCAATGGCCGCAATCCAACTGAAAACAGAAGCGGCAGCAATGATGAACATGACAATGGATGAGGTGACGGCTCCGTTCCGGAAGAGACGCACAAGGTCTTTTATCCCGATTTTCCGGTAGACAAGCATACTCACGAGCAAAGCATAGATCACAGCCACCGCGGCGGATTCTGTGGCAGTGAACACACCAAAGAGAATGCCGCCCAAAATGATAAGCGGCGCGCCCAGGGCCAGAATGGCACGGCAGAAGGTGTTCCAGACTTCAGGCAGAGAAAAGGCGGTGGTTCCCGCGTACCCTTTTTTCCATGAAATAAAACTGGAAACAGCAATCAGGGAAAAGCCGATGAGCAGACCCGGCAGAATGCCTGCGGCAAAAAGCTGGCCAATGGAGGCTCCTGTGAGAAATCCGAAGATGATCATGGGAATGGACGGCGGAATGATCACACCGATGGAACCTCCGGAAGCCTGCACTGCTGCTGCAAAATCCGAATCATAGCCGGATTTTTTCATGGCAGGAATCAGAATGGCTCCGACTGCGGCCGCGTCAGCAGCAGCAGAACCGGAAATCCCCGCGAAAAACATGGCCGAGACAATGGTCACAGCCGCAAGTCCGCCCGGCAGCCAGCCCACAAGCGCGTTGGCAAAGTCAATGATTCTTCGGCTGATGCCGCCTTCCTCCATAATCACACCCGCGAACATGAACAGAGGCACGGCCATCAGATGAAAGGAATCTGTGCCTCCGAACATGCGCTGCACCACCATCATCAAAGAAAAATCTCCCTGCGCCAGAATCCCCACCACCGAAGCGGCTGCAATGGCAATGGCAATGGGGGCATTGACGGCAAAAAGAAAAAGAAGGGAGAGAATAAGGATTTCAGTGGTCATGCTTCCTCCGGAATTCGGACAGCAGGAAAGCCAGCCCGTGCAGGGCAAGGATGGCTCCGCTGACAGGAATGATGCCCATGATGATCCATTTGGGCATAAGCAGGGCCGGAGAAATCTGTGCGCGCACAAACCAGGAAAACTGGCACCCGAAAAAAATCATGATGCCAAACAGGGCCAAAGAGGCCGTATGCACAAACAGCAGTGAGATTTTTTGAAGCAGCCGGGGCATTCGCACAAAAAAAACATCCACTCCCGGATGCACCCCGCGGCGGTAAGCCGAGGCAGCACCCAGAAAGCTGAGCCATACCAGAAGAAAACGTGCCAGTTCCTCGGACCAGAACAGGGAATGGTTCAGCACATAACGGAAAAAGACCTGCAGGGCCACAATCAGCGACATGCTGATGCCCAGAACAAAAAGAAGAAATTCCGTGTACCGGTTGACTGCCTGACTGGTTTTATCAACAAATTCCGCAAATTTTGCAAACATATTTTCCGTTTCTCCGTTTCTGCCGGAAATGTCAACTGGTTCTGTGCCAAAGTCCGGAAGTTCAGGGCAAATCGCAGGCGCGGATTTCAAACCCGCTGCTGCAGAAAATCATCAGCGGATTCAGCCCATCAAATCAGAAATTCAGGCAGAATTTTCCTTATTGCTTTTCAGTGACAAAAAGGGAACTGATGCTTTTTTCTTTTATCTGTTTGCTGTCTGAAAGGTCAAGAAAAATTTTTTCTCCTGTTTTCATCCGCTGTGCAAAAACGGCTTTCGGATTTTGCCGGGACGATGGCAGAACGCTGAGATACAGACAAGAGAACATTTTCTGTCCGGAAAACAGCACTTGTATTTTGAAAAAAAATAATGATATTGTAAGGGAAATTAAACTTTTTAATGTACCGCCTGTGTTCAGGTTTCAGGGACAGATACTGAACACTGAAACCGGCATATCAGCAATTTTCAACTCCCTAAGTATTCATGCAATCTGAAAAAGAAAAATGCTGTGCTGAAAATCCTGTCCGCAACAGATTTCAAAGGGGCTGAAACGTGAGATTTCTGTTTCTTGAATCTTTTTTTGGGGGGTCCCACCGGGAATTTGCCGAAGGACTCGCGGAAAATTCCCGGCATGAAATTGAACTTGTCACGCTTCCTGCCCGATTCTGGAAATGGCGGATGCGCGGCGCGGCTCTCTGGTTTGCTCAGGAAATCAGAAATCTGAAATCCTTTGACGGACTGATTGCCACAAACATGATGAGTCTGTCGGATTTCAAATCCCTTAGCGGGACAGCCTGTCGGCCGGTACTGCTGTATTTTCATGAAAACCAGTTTGCCTATCCGCTTGCGCCGGGGGAAAAAATGGATTATCAGTATGGATTTACAGACATCACTTCTGCCCTGACCGCAGATCGCATACAGTTCAATTCCTGCTTTCACTATGACACCTTTTTTTCAGCACTCCCTGCATTTTTGAACCGGATGCCGGAATTCCGTCCGAACTGGGTGACGGACACCATCCGCTCCAAGTCCGGAGTATTGTATCCCGGGTGCCGTTTTTCCCCTCCTGCTGATGATGAATTCCAGGAGGAGAAAGAAGAAGACAGCTCCCCTCCCTTGATTGTCTGGAATCACCGATGGGAATTTGACAAGGCTCCGGAAGTTTTTTTTCAGGCACTGGAACGGGTTGCCGAAAAAGGAGCGAATTTCCGGCTGGCCCTGATGGGAGAAAACTTCCGCCGGGTTCCGGAGGTGTTCCGCTCTGCAAGGGTGCGCTGTCAAAATCAGATTGTTCATTGGGGATATGTGAAGTCCCGCAGCGAATATCTTCGCATACTCGGTCAGGGCGGCATTGTCATCAGCACAGCCATTCAGGAAAATTTCGGCATATCTGTTGCCGAGGCCCTGCGATTCGGCTGTCTTCCGCTTCTGCCCAATCGTCTTTCCTATCCGGAAATTCTGCCGCAGGAATTTCATGCAGATTTTCTTTACAACAATGCGGATGATCTCGCGGAAAAACTTTTTCGCATGATTGCCGACTTTTCCGAATTTCGGAAACTGCGCCGACATACGGCAGCAGCAATGGCCCGTTTTGCATGGAAAAACATGATTTCCGCGTATGATGATCTCCTGGAGGAGATGGTGCAGTCCCATTGACGTAAGATACCCAGGCGTGCCAAACTGAAAGTCTGGCTTTCCGGATGAATCATTTTTGCATTAACGCTTTGACATTTTTAAAAAAGGAGAAAACCATGCTTCAACTCAAAGAAAAATACATTTCCGCAGAAGAATATTTTGCAATGGAGGAGGATGCCGAATGCAAAAGCGAGTATTATCATGGTGAGATATTTGACATGGCAGGGGCTTCCATCCATCATAATCTGATTGCCTCCAATATCATTACCGCACTGAACAATTGTCTGAGAGGCCGTGACTGTTTTGTTTTTCCAAGTGATGCAAGAATTGAGGTTGATCCGGCAAATCACTACACCTATCCGGATGTGAGCGTTGTGTGCGGGAACATTGAATTCAGCGCAGGCAGAAGAGACACGATTGCCAATCCACTGGTCATTTTTGAAGTTCTGTCCGAATCCACAGCAGATTATGACAGGGGCGCAAAATTCAAGGCATACCGGAAAATTCCCTCTTTTCGGGAATATGTCACAGTGGATCAGTATTCCTGCAATGTGGAGCATTATTGCAAAAATGAATCAGGTTTCTGGATGTTGGAAGAATTTGAAAGTGTTTCAGACTGTTTTGCCATCCACTCCCTGAATGTGGAACTTTGCCTGAAGGATATCTATTACCGAATTGAACTGTAATACCGATTCACCGCTGATTTTATACAGTGCTGTCAGTTTTTGTGACCTTTGTGCCCTCTTTGTGTCCTTTGTGGTTAAAGGAAAGCATGATTTCAAAGGTGAATCGGCATAATACCAAATCACCATTGAATTTATGCAATATGAGTTTGTTTTTTCTTTTTAATTGCAAAAAGATGTTCTTTTTAATTGCAAAAAGATGTTCTTTTCAAAAGCATATATTCACCGGTGATTTGCCATAAACAGATTGGACTGCAAAAACGGCATTTTTGCATTTCAGAAGGAGAACCGCTTGCACTTTCATGACCGAAACAGCAAAACCGCTGTGTGGGCACTGACCCCGAAAGCTGCGCAACTGGCTTTGCGCATTCAGAAATCCATGCCGGAAACAGATATGTTTCTTTCCTCTTCTTTGGAAGAAAGCGGCATTTCCGCGATTTGTTTTGATCGATTGTCAGATGAAATTTCCCGCTGTTTCCATAAGTACGGCGGACATATTTTTATCATGGCATCCGGCATTGCGGTTCGGATGATTGCGCCCCTGCTTTCTCACAAAACCCTTGATCCGGCAGTGGTGGTCATGGATGAACTCGGACGTTATGCCATCAGTCTGATTTCCGGACATATCGGCGGAGCCAATGAACTGGCAAAAAAAATTGCGGAAATTGCAGGCGCGGTTCCGGTTATCACCACTGCAACAGATATTCATCAGGTTCCGGCCATTGATCTCATTGCCAAAGATTTGGGACTGCACATTGAAAACCCTTCCGCGATTAAGCATATCAGCATGGCTCTGCTTACAGAAAAAAAGATTTTTCTCCATGATCCCTTTGGCATAATGACAGACAGGCTCCCGGAATCCTGCCTTTTTCATCCGGATGAAAATAACCCGTATCCGCAGAATATGCCCGGCATTTTTGTCGATGATCGTGTAAGGGATTTGCCCGCACAGGTTCTTGTCCTGCGCCCTTCTTCCCTTGCTGCGGGAATGGGCTGCAACCGGGGAACAGAAACAGCGGAGATGAAAAATCTCCTTATGGAAACACTGAAAAAACACGCTATTTCCCCTCACAGTCTCCATACCCTGGCAAGTGTGGATGTAAAAAAGGATGAGGCCGGACTGATTGAACTGGCAAAGGAACTGCGCGTGAATTTGCTCTTTTATGACAGGAAAAGTCTGAAACAGGTTCCGGGAATTGAGAATCCTTCGCGGATGGTGGAAAAACATATCGGCGTGCCAAGCGTATGTGAAGCAGCCGCAATTCTGGCATCTGAAAACGGGGAGTTGCTTGTGCCCAAGCACCGCAGCAGAAATGCGACGGTTGCCATTGCCGGAAAAAAGGTGGCGGCACAGAAGCAATTCGCATGAAGAGTTAAAAATTTCCTGATGAACGGAAACAAATTGTTGCATATTTATGCAAGATTTGCACAAGATTTGACAACTTTAAAAAAGTCGGCAAATCTTATCAGAATCTTATCAGAATCTGACGCTTAATTCGCATAAGCAATTGAATTTTGAAAAATCATGGTCTGCCCTCCTCTCCGCAAGGGATTGGATTCACGATTCTTCAAAATTCAATGTGCTCATGCAGTGGCAGTCCGGATCAGCAAAGCGCAGTCCGAACCTGCAGCAGTTCAAAATTCCTCTAAAAATTCAATCCTTTTTCTCTTTCATCAGACAGCATTTCTTGTACTTTTTGCCGCTGCCGCAGGGACAGGGATCATTTCTGCCGATTTTCTTTTCCCTGCGCACCGGCTGCACAGGTTCATATTCTTCCCTGTATGAAAAACCGCCCGGAGGGGAAATTTGGGGTTTGTCACTGCCGGTTTCATCCAGAAGGCTGTTGTAATACTCACAGTACGCGTCCAGAAGATCTTCTTTGGTCTGCCCGCCTGATCCTTGGTAATATTTGGCTTTTTCCAGAAAAGGCAGTCCCTTTTCCATCCATTCCAGAGCAGCGTGCGCATCCTGTTTTTTTTCCGCTATCTGGGCAAGGGAATAATAGGACTGAATATACTGGGGATTTGCTTCTGCGGCCCGCTGATACAGGTCTGCTGCTTTGGCAAACAAATCCATAAAATAGTAAATATTTCCCAGCCCGATGCATTTTTCCGCATCTTTGGGATTCTTTTCTATGGCCTTCTGATATTTCTCAATGGCCTCATCAATTTCCATGACTTTTCCCATAGCCATGGTTTTGCCATACTGAAACGGACTTTTTTCATATGCCTCTTTCATGTCCTCTTTGGTGCCCGACTCTCCGGCAAACATCAGGCGCATGGTTTCCGCACTCAGGGCCATCATGCCTTTTTCGGTAAATTCAAAATCAGCCAGGGTATTGCAGTTGATGCATTCAATTTCCTGCGCAATATGGGGTTTTCCCTTTTCCCCCATCAGAACCCGGCAGATGCGGTACATGCTTCGATCCCCGCAGTTTTTGCATTCCAGTTCCGCGTCAAGATAGGGACGGGCCGTGTCTGCAATTCTTCCGGACATGAT
Source organism: Desulfobacterales bacterium (assembly GCA_041390465.1). GTDB lineage: Bacteria > Desulfobacterota > Desulfobacteria > Desulfobacterales > Desulfococcaceae > JAABRU01. The sequence goes on from JAWKPW010000020.1 coordinate 38,818, forward strand.
GGCTTCAGACATTTCCCCCTGCTCTTTTCTGCGCCGGTAATACTGTTTCAGCAACTTCTCTGTTTCCGGAGTTTTTCCTTTGGTGAGCAATGTTATGGTCAGCCATGTGTCATCAATGAGATGCTGGTTTTTGCCGACTTTACTGCTGATTTTCTCCAGGCAGTTTTCATTGCACAGGGACTCGCACGCGTGCAGAATGAATTCCGGCTCAATCCTCATCAGGCTGTCGAAATGCCTGTCTGTGAACGCAATGGCTTCAGTACCTCCGATCTTCCGCACAATTTCCACCGCGGAAATTTTTGCCATGTCATCCATCTGATCCAGATAATCCGCAAGAAAAACAACAGCTTTTTTCCCATATTTCAGCAAAGCCTTTTCTGCGGCTTCGATGACAAAATCCCAATCGGTTTCCATCGCGCTGCACAGAGGGCGGAGAAATTCCTCATAGCCCAGTTGGCCCATGACATTGACAATATTTATGGTGCTGCCCTGATATTCAAAAGACTTTTCCAGTCCCTTTGTGAGACAGTCAATGGTTTCTGCGCGGTCACTTTGCCGGAAAAAAGAGACAACTCCTTCCACATCCGGCAGAAATTCCAGATCATCACAAAGCATGGCCGCTACATCCTGCACAGAAAGGCCGGTCAGATTCAGTTTTTCCGCGCGGAAAAAAGTCGTAATACCGCTGAGGAGCATGGCATAAACATAAGGTTTCTGCTTTTTTTCATGCAGCTTTTTCATGAAATCCCGGTCTGCAAGCAAATTTTCAAACAAAGTTCTGATCTTTTCATCCCGGATATGTCCCCTGTGGGTTTCAAAAAAGGAATCTGCATGTTTGAACGAGCGTTTCCCGGTCTTTGCAATCACTTTTTCCAGATCATCCGGCAGAGGTTCTCTGTAATATCCTTTTGAATACAGAGGATTTTTGTTATCCTCCATCCGATCCCGGATTATCTGGTATTCATCTGCATTCAGCCCCAAAGCTTTGACAGCGCGGTAAATCCGGAGATCATATTCCTCATCATGGGAAAACAGACAGTGGCGGAACAGGGCTTCTGTTTCCGGGTGGTCATACTGCATGGCCAGTTTCAGCACATCTGTTCCGTAAGGTTCCTCAATGCCTTTGTCTCCATAGGTTTCACGGTAGGCCTCAATGATGGTGAAGGCCAGAGATTTCTGTTTTTCTTCGGGCAGCAGAGAGAAATTTTCCTTCAGACTTCCCCATATGCGGTACGCATCAAATAATTTTTCTCTGTCTTTGCACAAATCCTCCAGCAGTCTGGCCCCAGTTTCCGGTGCAGTCCGCAACAGAACCGGCAAAGCCCATCCTGCTGTGGTATCTTCCCAGTCCTCCAGCCATTTCAACGTCATCAGATCCGTGTGAGCAGCAAAACGCTGCGGAGAAACCGTCTGAAAAAGTTGGGAAAGGGAAAGTATGTCTCCCCCGCGGATCAGATATTCCAAGGTATCGTCATCCAGAAAACGCTCTTCCAGCCTGCGCGCCTCTTCCGGATCAGTCTCTTTTTTGTCTTTGATGCGCTCTGTCACCCATTCCGCAAGAAGGGGTTCCTTCATATCAATGTTTTTTTCGATTCTTGACCAGTCCATTGTCTGTTTTCCTTCCTTTCACTGTGTGATGATTGTTTTGCAGTCTGATCCGGGGAATACTGTAACGATCCAGATTTGTTTTTTCCGGCATGAAAATTGCTCCCGTCATTCCGGCGAAAACCGGAATCCAGATATTAAACAGCAGTCAGAAAAGACGCAAAAAACTGGATTCCGGCTTTCGCCGGTGTGACGTAAAAATCAAAATTGGATCAGTATATTTCAAAGCTACAGCTTTTCCAGCCTGTTCAGCCGAATTGGTACACCTCACCCTGTTCACACGCGGATAAACGCCTTTGTCCGGCAGGGAAATGTCATGCTGCCACAGCCTCAAATGCAAATCCCAAATTCTCAGATTTGGCGATTGAAAAATTCAGTTTCTCAAATCCTATCACTTTTCCGGATTTGTCCTTTATCAGAATCACCTCATCCCCTGTTTCCTCACACACATATTCATCCTTTGGATTGCCAAACCAGACCGTGAGTGTATTTCCGGTCTTATCGTAACACACCTTTATCTGCTCCATATCCGCTCTCCTTCTTTGATTTTGTCAGCAGGATATGCTGTAATCAGAACCCCCTCGCCGTTAAGTCTTTTTGCCACAGCGCATATCCAACGACTGAAACCTTCCAGTCTGTAAAACAGATACACGTAAGGATCAGTTCTGCTTATCCTTATTTCATCAGGTTTTGCAAGCAATTCTTTCACATCAGATTCACGACCTGCCATTACAGGATGTTTGACGGTGACAATCAGGTTCCAGTATGAACGGGTTATACGGACGCGAAATCCCAACGGTGTCAGAACTTCAAAAAATAATTCATTGTCCATATTTTTCTGTCTCTGTTTTCAGTACCGCTCTGCTTTTGCTGTTTTTTTCACAGAAACGATTCATAAGCCGTTCCTGAAATCAAAACCCCAAAGACTGGGAAATCAGCACCACGGAAATGTCCGTCATCATGGGTTTCCGATGCAGAATGGTTGTGATTCGGCAGATGCGCTGGGGGGAATTGCAGTCTGTGCAGATACCGGTTTCCGCGCAGGGGGTTTCCATGTTCAGGCTTTTGGCGCGCATGGGTGCGGCCACTTCCTGCACTCTTTTCAGAGCGGACGCCAGATCATGCCGCACCTTGTTCATCCCTGCCACAATCACCACCTTTGGACAGCCGAAGGTCATGGCATTGTTCCGGTTGCCCACGCCATCCACATTGACAATCTCACCGCCTGCGGAAATGGCATTGGCACTGCAAAAGAAACAGTCACAGCGTCCCTGCATCAGACGCACGTCCAAATCCGTGCTTCCTTCGGGCGGATTCCAGTGATCCCATACGGTTTTTCCCTGTTTTTTCAGTTCCTCCGGCAGTCCCAAAATCCGTGTGGTGGAAGAACCTCCGAAACCGAAACTTTTATAAGCCTTCACCATTTCCAGAATCAGACTGCGGGCTGTTTCCGCATCCGGAACCAGATGCGCGTCAAATCCGTGTTTTTTCAGATTCGCCACACATTTCATTCCCAGTTTTTCCCATAACCATGACTGATACTCCGTATCACTGGTCGAATAAGTGCTTTTCATCTGTTCTCCATAAATTCGGCTGAAAGTTGATGATCCCGCAAAAAGTCAAAAAAAATCGTCACTCCGAAGAAAGCTTTAGTTCATAACTGACTGGAAATTATGGATTCCGGCTTCTGCAGGAATGACGAAAAAATTGAAAATCGGACTTTTTGCCGATTCATAAAAGCTGTGTTAAAAAAAATGCAATCCTGACTGCAAAAACTTTTCATTGGCAATTAAATATCAATTCTCCATTGAAATCATATTTTGCGGAAGGCAGTGCCGATCCGCCGCAGATTTTACACAGTGATATAAGTTTGCTGTGATCTTTGTGCCATCTTCGTGTCCTTTGCGGTCAAAAAAAGCATGGTTTCAACAGCGAATTGGTATAATGCCAATTCGCCATTGTTCTGAAACATAAGTTTTTCAGAAAAACCGGATTTTTCGGAAAAATCCGGTTTTTTGAACACATGAAAACCTCTTTTCTGCCTGCTTATAAGTATCTTTTCAATAGAGAATCGGTATAAGACAGAACCGGCAGAATAAAATTCAACAATTTTAAGTGAAACAGTGCAATGGGCAGAAATGTTCATTGCATAGGGACGCAGCCTGATTTTTTGCAAATCCTGAACAGCCGCATCAGACGGGCAGGACTGGCCGCGCGGGGTTCCCGCTTTCGCGGGAATGGCAGAAGACTTTCGCAAGAAATTTTATTTTTTTTCAGGAATCAGGAGCCTGAGCCTCATGCTCCTTTTTTGGATGCTCATCCGGCTCGTGTTCTCTGCTGCCCTCCTCCCTTTGCTGAGCACTTTCCCAATCAATTCGGTCTGTCTTTGTATCTTTCCTGTCATCCGAAGCAATTTGTGCGACTGGTTCTTCTTTTCCTTTTTCTTTCTTCATAAGGGCATCCTGTTTTGCCAGATTTTCTGTTCCAAAGCTTTCCCTGTCTGTTTCACTGCCCTCCATTTCCTTTTCCAGATAAAAACGTTTCTGCATCCTTTTTCTGGCCAGTTTCTGCAGATCCACCACATCATCGGTTTCATCAACGATTTCTGCGCCCAGAATGGTTTCAATAAGATCTTCCAGTGTCACCAGTCCGGCAACACCGCCGTAATCATCACCGATCATCGCGATATGAAGCCGTTTTTTCAGGAAACTGGTCAGCAGTACCAGACAGTTCTGATCCTCCCGGACAAACATGATGGGTTTGAGGATGGAGCTGATCCTGGTTCCGGGTTCGTTGAGCATCCGAGCGGAAATCAGATCATTGAGCATAATGTATCCCACAATGTTTTCCCTGTCCCCCCGGTATACAGGAATGCGGCTGAATCCCTTTTCATTGGCAAGCCGGAAAGCCTTTTCCAGTTCCATCTCCTCATTTAAGGTGAACATCACGGTGCGCGGGGTCATGATTTCCTCGACCGCCTTGTTTTCCAGCCGGATGATATTGTGCAGCATCAGGCTTTCCCACTGGGAAATCTGCCCGTCCCTGGCACCCATGCGGATGGTTCCCAGTATCTCCGCCTCTGTGACATGCGGAGCGGTGTTTCCGCTGTCTGTCAGGGATTCTGAAAATTTCTGGGTAAGAATGATAAAAGGATACAGGGCATACTTCATAATGGTCAGCGGCCAGACAATTGTCGGCCAAAGAGATCGCCAGTAAACAGCGCCGATGGTTTTGGGCAGTATTTCTGACAAAAAAAGAACGGCAATGGTAAAAACCACGGAAAAAAGAGGAACCATTGTATCTCCCAGTGCCTTTGCAGCGTACATGCCTGCAAGAGTCGCTCCGGCCGTATGGGCAACGGTATTAAGAATCAGAATCGCTGAAATTGGCATGGATATCCGGTTTTTCATGCTGATCATCTTCTGTGCCTTGCTTTTCATTTTCCCTTCGCTTTTTTCCACCTCCAGCGTACTCATACGGGTGGAATACAGAATGGCCTCATACAGAGAGCACAGGAATGAAATCAGTATGGTTATCACGGAAACCACAATCAGGACGGTCATTGAATCTCCTTTGTCTGAAAAATGTTAACCCCTGTTCGCAAAAAAGAATTCTTTTCTGAAACTGTGCAGACGGGTTAAAATAATTATCCTGCGTCCGAAATCAACAGGTACAAATTTTCAGCGATGTCTTCCCTTTTTCAAAAAGGGATTTTTCTCTGAAAATCTTTGGGAACAAGGAACCGGTCTTGCGAAGAAACACCCGGAAAGATGCTGTCCTGCCAGATTTGAAGGCTTTCAAATTCCAAGTGGTTCTGAGGAATTTTTTTGAAAATCTATATAACAAAACCGTCAAAATAATTCAATGCAGAAATCGCGGCGGGCATATTTCAGAGGTACCGGGACCGGCAGGCAGATTTTCCACAGAACCAGCAAAGAATACACAGGAAAAAAAGCTGTCTCCTTCGCAGGAAATTTTTTTCACAGATTTCTGCGGCATTCGGCAAGATAAGGGGCGGTGCGCGGGGAATGTTCAAATTTCACAAGACAGTTCAGAGCGTCCCTGAATTTTCCCAGATTCATCAGACTCAGTCCCAGACAAAGATGCAGTTCCTCACTGCCGGGAAAATGTGCAGTTCCCTCACGGAGAATTTCAGATGACAGCACAAACTCCCGCTGTTTCTGCCAGATCATGCCCAGCATCAGAAAAGCCCGGTGATCCGGATAATATCTCAAAGCCCTGCGGCACAGGTTTTCTGCGCATTTTTCTTTGTCCGGAATGGTCCCGATATTTGCATAATCCCCGTGGGTAAAGGTCATGGCGAGTTTGGAAAGAAAATCCGCATGAAAGGGATACAGGATTTTGTCATCAATTAATTCAAGATTCTCTGCAAATGCAGGGAGATTTCTGTAAAAACTTTCCCGCAGCATCTTGCCGAATGCCAGAATTTTTTCCTTATTCAACTGCGGATCATATTCAAACCAGAGAATATCCTCGATTCTTTTCAGCCAGATGTCATCTGTTATGCCAAATTTTTGGCAGAAAATGTCATACAAAGCGGTTCCGGGATAGACATCCAGAATATAGAAAATGCAGCTTAAGGGCTTGATTTTTTTTATCAGATCCATGCTTTCCTGTACGGTCTCCCTTGTTTCTCCGGGACATCCGTAAATAAAATAGGCGCGGGGAAGAATGCCGCAGGCGCGGGTCAGATCAAAGGCTCTGCAAATCTGTTCCGTGCGCAGGTGCTTGTTCATAAAATTTCGCATCTGCTCAGAACCGCTTTCCACGCCGTAACTGATCTGGCTGCATCCGGCCATGCGCATCCAGCGCAGAATTTCCTCATCCACGCAGTCCGCGCGGGAAATCGCAGCCCAGGAAATGCTGCATTTTTTTTCAATGATTTTTTGGCAGATGTCAATGACCAGAGATTTTTTCAGGGTAAAGGTGTCATCAGACACATAAAAAAAGGAGACACCTTTTTGATGCAGTTTTTCCATCTGCGCGACAAAACAGTCAGCGGAATGAAAGCGGACTTTTCTGCCCCAGAATTTGGGAGAACCGCAGAAAGTGCAGTCGGACGGGCAGCCCCGTGTCAGCGCGAGATGCTGATACGTGAAATACTTGGCAGGATTGGGAAGGCTGTCGAGATTCTGTACGGGGGGGGCAGGTTCTGTTTTTACGATGCTGCCATCCTTTCGAAAAGCAAGCCCCGGCACTGTTCCAATGCCGGTTTTATCTCCTTTTTCCAGACAGCGCACAAGATGAAGAAAGGAATGTTCCCCCTCTCCCATGATGATATAATCCACATTTTTGAAATGCTTGAGAAAATGCTCCCACAGGAAAGTTGCAGCCACTCCGCCAAAGACAATTTTCACCTTCGGGTTCATTTTCTTTGCCATCCGGGCAGTGTCAATTGCGCCCCAGCGGTTGGCATTGAGAACCGAAAAGCCGATTATATCCGGCTGTCTGTCCCTGAGAATTTCCCTTATTTTTTCCGGCTGCCTGCCCATTCCGTGAAAATTGAGAATTTCCGTATCATACCGGTTTTCTTTGAGCATGGCTCCGATAGAATACAGACCAATGGGAACAGCGGCAGCATCCTCTTCGTGAATGCGATCTTCCAGACAAAAAGGATGAATAAGCAGTATTTTCATTGATGTTTTCCATTAAGTGATCTGTCAAAAAAGTTTCTTCCTGTTTTGAGGACTCCAAACTGAAAGTTTCGCACTCCGCGGCCAGTTTTTTTGAATGTGAAAGAATTTTTTTGACAGATCATTAAGCAGGATAATTGTGCATTGCACTTTTGAGACGCTGCAATTCTGTCTCTCCGATCCGGACATGAAACAAAAAAAACTCTCTGTTCATTTATTTTTATTGAGAAAATGACATATTGAACGGGTAAGACAGATGAGACAGAAAACAATCCACACACTGATGATGAATCCGGCCAGGGGACTGAGGGACGGATACAGTTGAAGACCGGACAGAACAGAGGAAAATTTTGCTGCTCTCAGGATGAAAACCGTCAGGATTCCGCCTGTCAGTCCCAGCAGAACACTTGCACCCATGACAAGAAAAACACCAATGCAAAGCATCAGTATTTTTGCATATCCATCCGGCAGACCGGAGCTGATGCAAAATTTCCGGTGAATCAGTGTGGAGATGACTCGGATGAAGGCACACCTCTTCTCTTATTTTTTATAGTTATTTTAGCAATTTTTGTTCTTTGCAAAACCCGATGGAGGATTGCAGAAAATAAATATTCCCTCCAAATCAGACTGAAAAATTCATAAACAAATTTTCTGCGGAGACAAAAATCAAAATTTGATTTTACAATTTAATTATCTGTAATTTATCATAAATATCTTTTATCAAAATTTTCAGGCGGATCAATTCCCAGATATTCCCGATAGATTCTTTCCTGATATTCTGGCCCTATTTCATTTACTGCTGTGATAAATGCCTGATAAGTTCCGGTTCCCCCGATTTTGTCCCAAAATTCATCACCAATCAGAACCACCTCATCTTCCTGCATGTTGAACCATCGCTGGGGAAAACTCCAGTCATATTTGTCGCGCGTTCCGTAAGGATTGTAAGGCAGGGCATAAAAAGCCCCATCCACCTGCATTGGTTCCATTGCATACAGTTTGAAAATTTTTTCCTTGCTTACTTTTGTCTGGTCAGAATTGGGGAGAGGGGCTTTTAATTCAAACGCATATTTTTTGTTATTGATCCTGTCTTCTGCATAAACATCGCACTCAACATAAACAGGTGTTTTTTCTCCACCGCCTTCAAGAATGTATGCAAGTTCTGTTTTCCAGTCCGGTTTGACTTTCCTCTTTCCTCTTTTGTTATGTTCGAGTCTGTCAAGGATTTCATTGATTCTTGCCAGTCTTTCAGCACCTGCCATGCCTTCAATTCTGTAACCTGCTGCACCATATCCCAAGCCCTTGTTTGCTGCAACAACCGCCAAAAGCTCCCACACTTTTCCGAAAGGTGTGACAAATCTTCTTTCAAAATGGGAACCTTTGAAAATTTCATCAGGAACCAGGGCAGCATAAAGAGGTCTTAAAGCCTGGTGCAATTTTGCATCAAATGGATCATTCAAAACATTTTCCATAACCCTGTTCATCATTGTTCGTACAACTTCCTGAATAGCCTCTTTCATTTCATCCTGTCGGCTCATCATCTGTCCTTTGCTATGGTTTTCGCCAGACAAATATGGATTCATAAAACTCTGTTGAACGTCTGCCTGTTCTTCTGTTTACATGACGCTGTATGACATCCTCAACCTCAACTCCGGCAAGTTTGGCAATTTCATCATATAATTTGTATTTATCTCCGGCGATTATAATGAATCGTCCCCCTGATTCCATTGCATCAAAGGCATGACGAAATACCTCGGCAAGGTCCTGCTGATATGACTGTTTTGCTTTCTGGCTCGAACCGTTTGCGGCAGCGCCAATCTCGCGTGTGCGCTTGTCTTCCAAACCAAGCAGATGATAAGCATAGATATGCTGTTCGTGATAATCTATCAGCCCGACATAAGGCGGGCTTGTAATCACGCCATTGATGTGCGGAAACTTGCCATCCCGGCTGTCAGCATGACAGACTTCCACTGTGGCTTTTGTCCGCAATTTTGAAAACCCGGTTATCCGCTTTATTGTGTCAATGCTGTATCTGTTTAAAAACTTGAATGCTTCCTCAGTTGGATGGCATATTCTTGAATGTTTATAACAGTGATATGGTGTTGTCTGAGGTTTTTTGGGGAAATCCAAATCAAAATGTGTAACCAGACGGGCAGATCTTGCAGAACGGGACAGAATCACCTTTAACAGATCTTTGTATTCATAATCCACAGAATCAATATAATTCCGGTAGGTGAGGAGTTCATTTAACGCTTTTGGTGCAAACCATGTTTGCAGATATTCATTATCTGCTTCGCGGTATTCGCTATCATCCAGATTCAGATTCCAGAGATTTCTTTGGGTATCTCTTCTCACTCTTTCAAGAATATCTGAAATTTCAGATTTTGCCTTAGCCGGATCATAACATCCTGTTTTGGCTCTGCACAAAAGCACATTGAATGCAGAAATATCATAACCAATTGAATTTATACCAAGTTCATTTGCCTGAACAAGTGTTGTTCCACTGCCGCAGAAAGGATCCAGCACTGTTTGACCCGGACTGAAATACTTCCGCAGAAAAATTTCAGCAAGTTGGGGAATAAATTTCCCCAAATAGGGATGAAGTCTGTGAACATGCTTGGTTCTGATTTTTTCAGGCAGATCTTTTTCCCGCCAGTTCAGATTCAGAGTTTGCAAAGGAGTATACGGCATCACTGCGGATGGTACAGTCGGAGGATAATCCCCCAGATAAGCCCCTGATCTTCTTTCTTCATTTGTTTCATCAGCGTACATTTTCATCACTGCTTTCATACCCTTCCGTAATTTCCGGGTGAATTCCACCATAATTCAGTTCAGATGTTCAGTGTTTGCCTGACACTGAACACCTGACACCTGAAATCTTTACAGCATTTTCACTTCAAAAGGCCATCCCGCAATGCCGCCTTCAATGAACCGGACCCGGTCAAAACCGGCCGCGTTGAGAATGCGCTGTGCCTCATATCCGCGCATGCTGACCTTGCAGAAGGCCAGGATGTCTTTGTCTTTGGGCAGTTCCGAAGCCTTTTCCCGCAGTGCGCCCAGAGGAATGTGTTTGACTTCATAGGGAAGCTGCACGGTCTTGAATTCATCGGGCGTGCGGGTATCCAGCAGAATCACATTTCCTTCCTCAATGCGTTTTTTGGCCTCAACAGCGGAAATGCCCTTTGCAATGCCATCGAGCTTGTTGGTGAGCATATGCGCGCAGGTTGCCAGCGGATCAATGGGCGGTCCGAAAGGCGGGGCATAACCGAAATCAATATTGGCGATGTCATCCAGCGTGCCGCGCATGTAAATCACAGCCGCGGCCGCGTCCAGACGTTTGGAGGCATTGCCTGCTCCGGCCACCTGAACGCCAAGCAGCCTCCGGTCGGAACGCGAGGCCATCATCTTGATGATAAACGGCGCGCTTCCGGGGATATAATGGGGAAGATCCGGCCCGGCCCATGTAAAAATTTCCGCATCCAGATTCAAATCCCTGATCTGCTTTTCCGAAAGACCGGTTCTGCCCAGAGTGAAATCAAACGCGCGCACAATGCCGGTGAGGGAAATTCCCCCAAATGGAGTGGAAAGTCCGGCAATATGATTGGCAATCACACGTCCATGCTTGTTGGCCGTTGATCCCAGTGGAACAAAAAGCTGCCCCCCCGCGTTTCTGCCTGCGTAATGATTGACCGCGCAGTCGCCGCCTGCATAAATGTCTCTGTCACTGGTCTGGCAGTATTCATTGATGATGATGCCGCCCCGTTCCATGCACGCAAGCCCGGCTTCTCTGGCCAGTTTGTCACTGGGACGGGTTCCCACCGCAATCACCACCATATCCGCGTCAATCACCTGCTTTTCCGTATTGACGGATTCAGCCTTTTCTTTTCCGCCAATGCCTGTCACCCGCTCACCCAGCACCAGTTTCACACCCTTCTGGCGCAGGTGCTTGGCAGCAAACAGGGCCACATCTTTGTCCAGAATGCCGGGCATAATCTGATCCATCATTTCCACAATGGTAATATCCATCCCCTGATGGCTCAGGGCTTCGGCCATTTCAATGCCGATAAACCCGGCTCCGACCATAACCGCTTTTTTCAGCCCCTGTGCCTTCATTTCCCGTACCAGACTTTCCCCGTGATCCGGATGGGTCATAAACCAGACATTTTTCAGATCCACACCCGGAATCGGAGGACGGAAGGGATAACCGCCTGTGGCCAGCACCAATTTGTCGTAGGGCATGTCACTTTCTTTGCCGGAAGCCAGATTTTTCACCCGCACGGTTTTGTTTTTCCTGTCAATGGACAATGCCTCGGTTTCCGTGAGAACCTTAAATCCCTTTGCCTTGTCAAAAAAAGCCGGTGTCCGGGCCACACCCACAGGTGTTTTGACCAGTTCCCCAATATCATGGATAAGTCCCTCCACATAATAGGGAATGCCGCAGGCTCCGTAAGAGACAAGTTTTCCCTTTTCAATCATGGTGATGTCCGCATCCGGGTGCAGACGCCGAAGCCGGGCCGCTGTTTTGGGGCCGCAGGCCACTCCTCCGATAATCAGAACACGCAAAGCTGATGCCATTGAAACCTTCTCCTTTCTTATTTTCAATATATTGATATTTCAAATGAAAAAAATTACCGCCAAGCGACGTTTTCCCCCTGTCACAACCCAAATGGGGCTGCAGATCAAATCAGTTGACTGCCATTTTTTAACCGCAGACTCACACAGAGTTTTTTCTGCGCAAAATTCAGATGTAAAAAAATCAAACGTTTTGACCCACTGTCCCAAATGGAATCTCCTGAAATCACTTTGAGACTTTCTGAATCTTCTGATATAGCAAAATTTATGCCAAAAAAGACAAATCTGAAGTTCTTCTGCAAAAATTCGTGTCCTCTGTAAAAAACTCTGTATCTTCTAGGGAAACAACCAGGTGACAAGGCACAAGGGTTTATGAACAGGCGGAAGCATGTTCTGCTTTGCTTATCAGAATCTTATGGACGTTTGAACACAAAATTTGCAGTTTACGAACAATCTGGAAGCATATTCTACTTTGTCCCGTTGATTTTCCGCAGGTTCGGGAAGTGCATCATTTCCTCCACTGTTTCCTTTATTTCCGTCGAGTTGTAAATGGTTTTGAAGTTTTCAGGAAAGGCTGTAGGAGAAACCCTGCCGGTTTCGATGAATTTCACAATGATTTCTTTGGCTGCTCTGAGAATCTGTTCGTCCTGAGAAGAAGACATGTTTTTTCCTTTTTCCGATTGGAGGGTTCTAATGTCAGTTTACAAATGTACAATGTCAATTTACAGATGTAAAGTTTCAGTCAGTCATGCTTTATGTTCTGTGGCAGCAGCACAAATCCCATTCCGACATGGGCAAATTTGAGATGATGAATAAAATTCTGCAACCCCATAATAGATACATTCCCCACTTTTTCCATTTCTGTACGTATAAGAGATTACACGTTTTCCTCTAATACATCCAAAAATTTACTGATTCGGACAATTTTTACGCCATTGTATTGCTTTGGCGGAAAATCCCGAATATTTTTTGTAACAAGATAATCTGCCTTACCTGAGACTGCACATTCCAAAAAACGGTTGTCAGAAATATCTTTACAGACATTCAGGTGTATGCAGGGGGCAATCCATTCTGCCTGACAGTGCAGAATGCTTAAGATACGTTTCTTTTCCTCATGTTTTGAAGAAGGAATGAGCCAATCAGCCACTGCAATGTATTCGCTCCAGACAGGCTGCGATATTAACAATCGGAAATAATCATCCGGTCCTGTCATCCAGTCAATCAGCTTTGAAGAGGCTCCTCTTGTGCTGAGGATTGCCGACATGATATGATTGGTATCAATTACAACCCGCAAAATTTTATCCACTTATTTTTATCCGATATTTTTTTACAGCATTTTCAATTGTTTTCTCAGAGATTCCACCTTTTTTTCTTACTTCTGAACGGACAGATTTGACATCCTGAAGGAGCTGTTCTTTCCATCCGTATTTTTCATGCAATTTTAAAAAATCTGTAATTGCAGCCTCGGAATCTCCCTGATAATTTCCGTGAACAATATTCCAAAACTGTTTTTCAATGTTTTGAGGCAAATTTAAATTCAGTGACAGCATACAGTTATCCTTTCCTTATTTTTGTTATCTGAAAATTAGACGATTTCATGAAAAGAACATCCCTCAGATTTGACAACTTTTCAAAAGTTGTCAAATCTTTCAGGTTACTGAACAGGTATATTCATTTTTATAAATCACCTTAAAGGGTGTAAAATGAGAACAGCAACATTTTCCGGTACAGAAAATATCTGTCAGAAGCGGCATTGTGAACACATTTCAAACATGCCGTCCACGATAGGCTTAAACGAAATATGATGCCCCTCTTAAATTTTAACCCAATGCCAGTGAATCGAATTGCAGGAATGAGACACAGCATTGGGTTTCAACTGAGTGCCAGGTATCCAGTACCCGGAACCTGTTTCAAACCTCATAGGGTGTCAGACTTTCATAACCATGCTCTGTCACCAGAACCGTCTGCTCAAACTGTGCGGAAAGGGAGCCGTCCTGGGTGACGGCAGTCCACTGATCACCGAGAACTTTGACATCCTTGCGGCCCAGATTGATCATGGGTTCAATGGTGAACACCATGCCCGGCACCAGCACCACCCCGCCCCGCTTTTTTCCGTAATGGGGAACCTGGGGAGCCTCATGGAATTCAAAGCCCACGCCATGTCCCACAAACTCGCGCACAACCGAGCATTTTTCTCCTTCCGCGTAGGTCTGGATAGCCCAGCCGATATCGCCGATGGTATTGCCGGGACGCACCATTTCCAGTCCCCGCCGCAGGCATTCCTTGCATATATTTACGATTTTTTTGGCCTCTTCCCCCGGTGTTCCCACAAAAAAGGTTTTGTTCGCATCTGCCACATAACCGTTGAGAATGGAAGTGATATCCACATTGACAATGTCTCCGTCCCTTATGATCCGTTTTCCGGGTATGCCGTGACAGATCACCTCATTGACAGACACGCACACGCTTTTGGGATAGCCCTTGTAATGAAGGGGCGCGGGTATGGCTCCGTTCTGTATGGTGAATTCATGCACCAGGGTATTGATTTCCTCAGTTATCATTCCCGGTTTCAGATTCTTTTCCACCAAATCCAGAGTATCCAGCACCAGACGGCCTGCCTTTCGGATGCCCTGAATGTCTTTTTCATTTTTCAGGCGTATCTGATAGCGCTTGAAATAGACATCTTTGACCTCTTCGGGTCTGTGGATTCTTGGTTTGAGAAGACAGCATTTTTTGTACTTCTTGCCGCTTCCGCAGGGGCAGTCGTCATTGCGCCCAATCTTTGTTGTCTTGGTAATTTTCATAGCTCTTCTCTGCAAATATAAATATAAAGTTTAAAACCTCTGCCTGCAGCAAACAGGCAATGTCTGCCTCAATTCTGCATAAATTCACCCTGCAAATTTCTGTTATGCCGCTGCAAATTCCGTGTACTGCCGCACTTTGGGATGACGGAAACCCAGAACGATTTTTTCTTTGGGAATGCCGGATTCCATCAGACTTTCAGCAATTCCCTCCTCTGTATGATCATTCTGTATCCAGATTTTGTCATCCGCAATTTCAATGTGAACAGTGGCATTGTGAATATATTTGTTTCCATGCCAGCCCATGTGCAGAACCATATAGCTTTTCCGGCTGTCATCAAACAGAATCTTTAAAGGGCAGCCTCCGCTTTTTGTGTAGGTTTCTGCAAAATCAGTCAGAATTTTTTTCACTGTTTCCTGGTAGTTTAATCCGGTATCCATTTTGTGATTATCTCCTTTTCATCATCAAATACCATAAGGCGGATAAAACTGTCTTCCAAAAAAAGCCTGCCCAGTTCAATGGTGAAAACCGATTCAAATGTTCTTTCCGGCACGGCAAGATACAAATCCCGTCTGATGTTGTTTTTTATGAGAACACGGGAATACATCACATACTGTCCGATTGCCTGCTGCAAATCTTTCACATCCGACTGTCCCAAAAAACTCTTGATTTCAATAACAATTTTTTTCAGACCTTTTTCCGCACTGATTAAACGTTCTGCGCCCAGATCTGCGGACAGGGTTTTTTCACCAATCTCCAGAGGAAAAGGGTCATGAGTGATTTTCCATCCGTCTTTCTCCAAAGCATGTCTTACAGTGTCATGGTATATATCACGTTTTGGCATAACAAAAAATCAGTCCCCTATTGCTTCAATAAATGCTTTCCATAAACAGTCTGCACAAATCATCTGAAGATATTTTTCATTTTTCTTCAAAATTCCTTACAGGCATTCCTTAAAGATGATGGATTGCCATAACATTTTGTATAAATAACGTAAAATTGAGAGTCCCAAACGGAAAGTTTGGGACTCTTTTATCTTATGTCAACTGCACCGATTGAAAAACTGCTTATTATTTCTATTCAAAAATCCACCGGATATATTTCCGCAGCAGATCAAAGGGAACAATCACAATGGAAAAGCCGACAACATACAGCCATTCCACAGGTCGCAGTGCAACGGTGCGGAACATCTCTCCGCCGAAATAGGTGATGAGAATCTGAATCAGGAAAATCATGCCCACCACCTTGAGAAAACCGCTGTTTTCAAAAATATGGGCAAAGAGATTGAAGCCGTCCACACGCACGTTGAACTTGTTGAAGTTGTTCAGAAATACAAAAAAGGCAAAAAAGGCTGTCATAAAGGATTCCTGAGAAGCAAAAAGTTCCCGCACGCCTTCGGTTTTCAGGAAAAGCACACAGAGAACCGTCATGAAAAAACCGTTGAACAGAATGGATGACCACATCCCTGCCGTGATGATTGCCTCATCCCGTTTCTTGGGTTTTTCTCTCATATGACTTGCCAGAGGGGGTTCTCCGCTGAAAGCCAGAGCCGCCAGCGTATCCATGACCAGATTGACCCAGAGCAGTTGAATGACC
Organism: Desulfobacterales bacterium; assembly: GCA_041390465.1. Classification (GTDB taxonomy): domain Bacteria; phylum Desulfobacterota; class Desulfobacteria; order Desulfobacterales; family Desulfococcaceae; genus JAABRU01. Next base: position 55,044 of record JAWKPW010000020.1, read on the forward strand.
GTCAAAGGCATGTTGAACCCCAGGAATGGGCCAAGAAAGGCTATGGAAATGGCACTGACATTGACCGTCAACTGGAACGTGATGAATTTCTGAATGGAGCGGTAAATGGTTCTGCCGTAATGCACGGCATTGGTGATGGACTGAATATTGTCATCCAGCACCACAATGGAAGAGGCTTCTTTGGCAACTTCGGTTCCGCTGCCCAGACCAAAGCCAATATCCGCATTGCTCAGCGCGGGGCTGTCATTGACGCCGTCTCCGGTCATGCCCACAACCAGTCCCATTTCCTGTGCCACCTTGACCAGCCGGGTTTTGTCCTGGGGCAGACAACGGGAAACCACACTGAGCCGGGGAAGAAGTTTTTTCAGTTCCTCATCCGAAAGTTTTGCCATGTCCGAAGATTCAATGGCAACATCGGTTTCAGCAGTATACAGTCCCGCATCTTTGGCAATGGCTTTTGCCGTGCCGGTCCGGTCACCGGTCAGCATGACCACATGAATGCCTGCACTGTGCAGAGTTTCAATCGCGGGTCTGGATTCTTTGCGCAGATCATCGCGAATCAGACCAAAGCCCAGCAGCACCAATTCTTCAGGAACCTCTTCCATATTATTGCTGTCAGGTGCGGAATTTTCCCTGATCCCGATGGCAATCAGCCGGATACCGGCATCAGCTTTTTCATCGGTATGGGAAAGAATGCTGCGTTTGGCAGATTCATCCAAAGGCAGAGCCTGTCCGTCCGAAGCAAAATAAGCGCTGCTTTTTTCCAGAATCTTTTCCGGCGCGCCTTTCACCAGAGTCATTTCCCTGCCATCTGCCCGTTTTATCCGCACAGCGGAAAATTTCCTGCTGGAATTGAACAGCACCTGGGAAAGAAGCTCGGCCTCAGGTTCGGTGCAGGCAGTGACATCAGCCTTGATGAATTTCAGCATGGCCCTTTCTGTGGTGTTGCCGCCCAGAATGCGATCTGTTTCTTTCTCCGCGTGGCAGTTGACCACGCAGGAAGTGTTTTCCCGCACGGAAACATCCAGCAGGGGCATCAGGGCATGGGGCATTTTCTCAAATTTGTCATAGGTTTTGAGGTTTCCGCCATCCTCCACTGTCATAAAACCCACAGCCTCCAACTGTCCCAAAGTGATGGTTCCGGTTTTGTCACTGAAGAGAATATTGAGACTTCCGGATGTTTCCATGCCCATGAGCTGGCGCACCAGCACGTTGGATTTGAGGAGTTTGCGCATGTTCTGCGCGAGCACAATCGCGATCATCATGGGCAGTCCTTCCGGAACCGCGACCACAATGATGATCACAGCCAGAATCAGAGCTGTGACAATATCATAGATGAGCTTCTGCCAGTTGGAAATATAGGCCATCATCAAAGCAGTATCACCGCCGTTGTCCAGCCATATGGCCTTGAACATGAAAGCCAGGGCAATACAGGTGGCTCCGATGTATCCGAATCTGGAAATATCATCTGCCAGTTTTGCCAGTTTGACCCGCAAAGGTCCCATGCGTTCATCTGCCTGCAGATCTTTTGCCAGTTGGCCCAGATGGGTTTTGTCACCCACCACCATCACTTCCATTGCCCCTTCCCCGTCTTCCACAATGGAACCCCGGAACACGGCATGGGGATTGGTCATATCAGAGAGATCGGGATCTCCGGCTTTTTTGGTGACAGCCTCAGCCTCTCCTGTGAGCGCGGCCTGATTGACTTTGACCTTTCCCTGAATGATTTTGCCGTCCGCGGGAATTTTGTCCCCGGGCTGCAGCAGCACAATGTCACCTGTCACAATGTCATCAATGCCAATCTGCGTCAGACTTCCGTTCCGAAAGGTGTTGATGAAGATCTTGGACGCCTCTTCCTGGAGTTTCTGAAAGGTCTGCTCATTTTTGTATTCCGAGGCGGTTGCCACAAAAGCAGCAAGTGCCACGGCTGCGGCAATGCCCACGCCCTCATACCATTCTGCAAAACCGAACACGGCCAAAGCTGTGACAATGCCCAGCGCGACCATCAGAATGACAATCATGGGATCTTTGAAATTGTCCAAAAGTTTTTCCCAGAAGGTCTCGGTTTCCGGCGGTGTAAGCTGATTGGAACCGTGCTGACTGCGCGAAGCCTCAACTTTCTGTGATGTAAGCCCTTCGTAATGAATCATTTTTACCTCTTTCTGTTTTTGTTGTTGGTTGTCAATCCGGCTGCCGATGAACCGGCAGCCTGTTTATCGGCAAATTTGACCCGGCAGAATATCACAAAGAACGCCTTCCGGTCAGACTTCAGAATATTCATCCGTATCTGCGGGAAAAAAAGTTCCTCTTTTCTGTGCAGCCTCAATGATATAACTGTTGATAACCGGGACAAGCTGACTGACAGTGGAAAAAAATTCCTCCCATGATAAAAACAGAGAACCGTTCAATTCGTCTGAAATCCACATAATATTTTCATTTTCAGTCAGCATTCCGTATTCCTGTATGGCATACAGTTGCAGCAGTTTGATTTCTTTCAGATAATGCTCTTTCATATCTGAAAATTCTTCATGAGCGATATCCAGTATGAAATCTTCCGGACGCAAATCTGTCTTTTCTCTTAAATCATTGTTTATGGAAAGAATCAGTCTGTAATTATCCCGCCGGGAGCCGCATTGCTGAATATATCTTCTTGTCAAAGAGGAGGACATTATGCTTTTAATGGGATTTCTTGAAGCCATGAATGCCTGTATGAAAACCCATTTTTTTTCTGTTCTGTGGTATATCGCAATTTCATGAATGCAGGGATCATAAGAGCGTGTAATCCATACATGACGTTCAGAATATTTTTTTGTCTGTTCCGGATATCCTGCATGATAAAAAACAATCCCTTCATTTTCCGGAAAATCACGGGCATGTTCCTTATGGCCTTCCTCTGAAAGAAAGAAGGGCAAATCTTTTCTCCGGAAAAAATGGCATGTGGTATGCGAGGAATTTTTCAGCAGAGAGTCATGTTTCAGGCAAAAACCTGTCTTTGTTCCGATTTCATGATACTGTGTCGGATTATACAGACAATTGTCGCAGGTGTAGAGATTTTTCATGGCTTACACTCTTTGAAAATATTTTTGTATATGCAGGAAGCACCAGTTGATTCTCTCTTTTCTGTCTATGCTGTCCAATCTGAACTGCCAGTCAATGAGAGATTCCTTTGCACGACAGGCCAGCATAAATGCACGGGAAGCAATAACTTTTTCCTCTTTTCTGGAAGCCTGTATTATTCCTTTCAGCTTTTCAGTTAAATCATAATGGGTTATCACTATATGATTATCTCGGATTATGTCTGAGGAATCTGTTTTATACAATTCTCCGCTGAATGCCGTACAGCGTTTCTGTCCTCTGAGACAGAAGTATAAGGAGTTTTCATACCTCTGTGCTTTGTGATATGTGCCACCATATCCCTTGTTCCATCCGGATTTGGCGGTGTAATGCCTTTGGGGCTGTCTTTCCTGTAGTATATCATAACATTATGATCTTAAAATCTTTTGTTTATTTTTGGATAACCGATCAAAACCGATGGTCTTGTAAGAAATATTAATTATATCAAATAACAATAAAATAACTTAAATCGAAAAATGACAGGCTTGGAATATGATCCTTATTTATTTTCCTGATCCAGTTCTTCCAGAAATTTATATTTTGTCTGCCTTGTTTTCCATCTGTCACGGGCATATTTCTGCATATCACTGATTGTGTCTTTTTCATCAATAATTTCAAGTCCAAGCAGGGTTTCAACAATATCCTCCATTGTCACAATTCCGTCTATGCCGCCGTATTCATCCATAATCATGGCAATATGTTCTTTTTTTTCCAGAAGAATTTCCCATGCACTGAACAGGGCTATTTTATCCGGCAAAAACAGTATATTCCGTTTTATATCTTTCAGTTTCAATTCATGGTGATCTTCGGCAAGTTTTTCAAACACCTTCTGCCGAAACACATAACCGGTGATATTGTCGCTGTTGTCTGAACAGATCGGAATCCGTGAGAACTTAAGACAGTCTTTGTTTTTCAAAAAATCTTTCAGAGATAAGTTTTCGTCAGCAATAACCGTCACAACCCTCGGCGTCATCACTTCCGTAATCTTTACATTTTTAAGTTTCAATAAGTTCTGGATAATTTTATGTTCCTTTTCCGTAAAGATACCTTCGTGGATTCCGATCCTGGCCAAAGCCGCTATCTCTTCCCGGCTGACGGACCTCTCGTTTTTATTTCCCGAAATAACCCTTGTAATAACAGCGGACATCAAAACCAAAGGATAGGTCAGTATTATCATACCCCTGATTATTTGGGATGAAATCATAGCTAACCCTCTGTAATACCGCGCCCCGATAGTTTTGGGAATAATTTCTGTAAATACAAGTATTAAGATAGTCAGTACAGCGGATACAACTCCGAACCATGCCTCACCGAATACTTCGATGGACTGGGCGCCGACTCCGGCTGCTCCTATTGTATGTGCAACGGTATTCAGTGACAGGATTGCAGATAAGGGTTTATCAATGTCTTTTTTGAAATCAATAAATGTTTTTGCCCAAAGTTTCCCCTGTTCCTGTTTGGGGAGAAGGAAAGATTTCGGAACAGAAAGCAGAACCGCTTCCGCAATGGAGCACAGAAAGGAGACAGATAATGCAATAAATAAATAAGTGAAAAGTAATACCATTTTTTTCTTTCGGTTTTAAAATGACTAATGAATCCGGATTTATCCCGGATACAATCATTTTGATTTCAGAATATTGCCATCTGTCCTGCCATTTGGGGGACAGGCATGAATCCTGTGTCATCCCATCCGCTGTTTTCCATATATTTTTTCACAGAACAGGCCAAATGATATGCCAGCATTGGCGGAACCGCGTTGCCGATCTGATAATACTGCTCTGTCTCTGTTCCCATAAACTCAAACCAGTCCGGAAAACTTTGGAGCCGGGCTGCTTCCGTGACAGAAATGCGTCTGCGTCTGCCGTCTTTGAGTTTCACCCGTTGCATATCGCCGGTGGGAGCTGCAATATTCCGGCAGGTCAGAGTTCGGGCCGGTTTGTCCGGATGCAAATCTCTGGGCGTAATGCAGCAGGATGCTTTTTCATATTTGGCAACATACTGATCCATTGAAGCCGTCAGAATTTTGCTTTCATCCTGTATCCGATCCGTCAAATCACCGACAGCTTCTCCTGCGGTAATCTTTCTGCGTTCAGGCAGGGGAAAATAAAATTTCCGTCTGTGTCCTACGGCAAAAACCCTTTCCCGGTTTTGTGGAACCCCGTAATTCACAGCATTGAGCAGTTTGTATTCAATATCATAGCCCTCTTCCCGAAGTTCCTGAATGATTTCATCCAGATACCAGCGGTTGGCATACAGCATTCCCCGCACATTCTCAAACATCCAGAGTTCCGGTTTTATCTGTTTCACTGCATTGACAAAAAGGGGAAAACCGTTGCGATCATCCGCAATCCCTTTCTGATACCCTCCCACGCTGAAAGGCTGACAGGGCGGGCCGCCGATGATAACATCCGTATCCGTATCCAAAACGGTTTCCAGAGTCAGTTTTTGGGTAAAGCAGGTTCCTTTGAGATTCCGGTTACAGGTCTGTGCCGCGCTGGAATCCATTTCATAGCCAATGGTCTGAAAACCGGCTGCCTCAAATCCAAGCGACAGGCCGCCGCAGCCTGCGAAAAGATCCAGTACCTTCCACGGCAAATCCGCTTTTGGCTGCAAAAGTTGGTTTATTTTTCTCACATACTGCACGGATTCTGCTTCCCCTGTCCGGATCACAGACATTTTGCCGGAATTAAGCGCATAAGCTGCAAAAAAATCTGAGCCTGCCCATGCGCATGCTTTTTTCCGGTAACTGAAATTTTATCCAAATCCGTATAAAATAACCCTTATCCGCTCTTTTTGCAATATTTTTTCCATCCACACGCAAGGCTCTTCATCTGCGGGAAAAAATATCCGGACGATGCTGCCGGTAGAAAAAAGATTCAGACTGCCGAAGTCTTTCCAGTCCCAACTCGCTGTAAATCTTGATCAGAAAGGGACGAACTTCATGAATCTCCGGATTTTCCGCCAGAAACTGGCGAAACTGATCCATTGCGGCCACTGTGAAACCGTATTCATCCATGATATTTCCCAGCAGAAATCCGTTATCCGGATCAATCTCGCGTATTTTTCTCTCCCTTTCCCGGAAAAGCCGGTTTTCTTCATCGGAAAGCCAGCGGAGTGTGCCGTTTCTTTCTGAAGAGACAATTACCTCTCCCTGATACATCACCCTGATATAAAAGGAATATATGCCTGGCTGTATGCCGGTCAGACGAAAACGCACCAAATCTGTTTTCGAAGCAGGCACATCATATGTTTTTTCTCCTGCCACCAGCCGGTACGCATATTCCGGCCCCATGTTTTCCCATACCAGATCAGGATAATCCGCGGAAAGGCAGATATCCGGAACCGTTTTCAGTTCCGGATTTCCGGCATCCTCACGCCGGATTATGACATATTTTCGGACACGGGTAAATTTCCTCTGCAGAAAATTCATAATACTGTCTGCGGATGCAGGTTCTGAAATCCGGCCTTTGCGCACCCTGATCCCGGATGCGCGAATTTCCGCCTCTGTATCATTTTCCATATCCTGCATTGTCTGCCTCTGCGGATCAAAAAACCGGCAGGTTCCGTCCTTTCCGGTTTTCACAAGATAGCCCTCATAAAGAAATCGGTTCCGGTATATTTTTTCCCAGCTTTTTCCATCCGGAGAATACATGACCTGCCCGGCAGCCTGAATCAGCATGACCTTAGGGCTGCTGTCTTCACCTGCGGCCTTTCCATAAAAAACAGGAACAAACAGCAGCAGGGCAATTGGGACAGGATAAAAAAACTTTGATTTTCCCACAGATGACATGAGCATCCGGAATCCGGCAGACAATTTTCCCATATCAAACAATTCTCAGCAATATCAAATCACAAAAATTGCAGCACATGCAATCAGGACAATATGAACCGCAATAATGGCGGATTTGTGGCAGTGAAAAAATTCATTCTGCTTCTGCAGCCGCCTGAGTCCGCCGAATATTCTTCTGACTCTGTCCAAAGGCAGATATCTTTCATTGTCCGAACGGGAATCGCTCTGAAAGGCAAAACAGGGAAAGGCGGCATACATATGCTCATCTTCCAAATCCCGCAGAAAGTCATCCCAGGGAATACTGTTCCACGGATTTTCCAAGAGTTTTTCAGCAAATTCCCGTGTGACAGCATAGGCATGGGTCAGGCTTCGGTACCGGATCTGCCGCACAGAGGGCCACGGAGTTTTCCGGCTGCCTTTGACCATGCACCCGAAAAACAGCATATGCCAGTCTGTGTTTTCTTTCATAAACCGGACACAGTTTCTCAGTGTTTCGGGGGAAAAACGGTCAAAAACAATATCATCCTCAAAAATGAGAATGCAGCGCGCTCCGGCCCGGATTCCCTTCTCCATGCAAAGCATATGGGATTCATAAATGCCCTGCTCACAGTCACTCGGATGTCTGTCCACAATCACAAACTCAACCCGCCCGGCAAGGCCGGCTTTTTCAAACGCTGCCTTTGCCTCCCTTTGCCGATCCCCGCGCTCTGTCAGGGAAATGCAGTAAATTTTGTCAAAATAATCCCAGCACATCAGAAAAACAATGCCAATTCCCGTTCAAAATGCTTGATTGGAATCCCTGTTCCGGCGTATAATGCAATGTTATTGTCAGAAGTCATATGAATTTTATTTTATATGAGAATACGAAAAATATCAAGGGAATTTGATTTCCTCCGCAAATACCGGACAGAAAACAATTCAAAATGAACCGAATCAAAAACCATATACGCAAACGCTTTGTGCAGTCACCTTTTGTCCAATCTGCCCTGGCAGAACAGACAGATTTGAGCGCTTTTCGGGAACGTCCCACCGGCCGGATTCTTTTCGGCCTTTTTCTCATTGGCTTCAGTTATGTCATTGGCTGGCCGGCTGTCAGTGCGCTGGGCGCACTCTCGGTTTATGCGGAAGAACCGATGATTCTGATAATCGGCGGCCCCGTGACATACGGTCTGTCCCATCTGGTCTTTATTGCCGGAATGTATTTTGCGGGTGCAAAATACACAAAAATTTTTCTGAAATGGGCAGCCAGAACTGCCGCAGAAAAGCTGGGCGAATATGCTCCGGAAGGGCATTCCGGAAAGCAGCACAATGAAAGGACTGAAAGTATGTGACGGAAATGCAGAAAAATGAGGCAATAACTGCAACAGGAACAACTGCTGCATGACCATGCTGAATTTTCAGCATGAAAAACTGAATTTTTTGAAAAAATTCAGTTTTTAAATGGCAATCCGTTCTGTAATAAAACAAATTGATTATGCACTACACCGCCACTTCGCTGAAATTCAGAATGTCCATATACTCCCACTCCCGGTAAGCCAGCAGATACACATTTTTTTCACTGGCAATCCGAATAAGTTCCTCTTCAAAGCGCAGAGAGGCAAACACAGGAATGATTTTTTTCCCGGCATACTCCGGAAACAGTTCCCGGAATTTTCCAATGCTGCTCAGAAAACTGTCCAGATAAGCCGCGCTGGGCGAGCTTTTGCACTCCACCACAAAAACCCTGTCTTCACTCACACCAATCACATCAAATTCACCGGCAAGTCCGCCTTCTTTGATCTTTCTTTTTCTTTTTACCATAAAATCAGATAATTCTGCACCAAAATACTTTTTCACCACAGGACGGACAGCCGGAACCACAATATCTTCAATCAATGTCCCCATTTTGTTGGCCAGTTCCCCCCATTGTCTGTTCATCTGTTTCCGCTCCAGCCGGGATTCGTCTTTAAATGCCTTCATTTCCTCCCTGAAATCCTTCTGATCCTGACGGACTTCATCTTTGAAACCCTTCATTTCCTCCCTGAAATCCTTCTGATCCTGACGGACTTCATCTTTGAAACCCTTCATTTCCTCCC
>JAWKPW010000021.1:0-61513 GCA_041390465.1 Desulfobacterales bacterium
ACAGCGATTCTCTTAAAACTGATGTGGTTATGTACTATATACCGGGCATGAAAATTTATTACCAAAAATTCAGTTTGCAAATCCCAAGGATTAATATTATTACAGAAACAACATACAGACATAAAACCGGATCCCAAAGGGCTGACATCATAATTGCACCCTTTCAGAGTGTTTCAGGGGAGTTGCCCCTGTGCCCGGAATTTCACGGAAAGGAAAAAACAGAAAGATTTGAATCTTCTTGACAGCATCAATTCTCCGGCAGATCTCAAATGTCTCAAGAGATCCGACCTCCCGAAACTGGCTGAAGAATTGCGCAAAATCATTGTGGAGGTCGTATCTGCAAACGGAGGGCATCTGGCATCCAGTCTCGGTGCGGTGGAACTCAGCATTGCCCTGCACTATGTCTTCAGCACGCCTGAAGACAAAATCATCTGGGATGTGGGGCATCAGTCCTATGCGCACAAACTGCTGACCGGCCGCCGGGATCAGTTTCACACCATACGGAAATACGGGGGAATCTGCGGATTCACCCGCATGAGTGAAAGTCCCCATGACGCGTTCACCACAGGACACAGCAGCACCTCCATATCTGCGGGACTGGGCATGGCCTGTGCAAAGCGCCTGAAAAACGAGGATTCCAAAGTCGTGGCCGTGATTGGGGACGGGTCCATGACTGCGGGACTTGCATTTGAGGGACTCAATCAGGCAGGCGCACTGCACAAGGATGAAAACCTCATTGTCATTCTCAATGACAATGACATGTCCATTTCCCGCAATGTGGGCTCCCTGTCCTCTTTTCTCAGCCGAACCCTGTCTGCCAAATATCTGCAGGGATTTCGCAAGGATTTCGGGGAATTTCTCCGCTCCCTGCCCCGCATCGGGGATGACATGTATCAACTGGCAAAACGCTCGGAGGAATCCTTTAAAACCTTTGTGACTCCCGGAATGCTGTTCGAGGCATTCAACCTTGACTACTTCGGCCCCATTGACGGCCACAGACTCAATCATCTCATTGACATTCTGACCAATATCCGGGAACTCCGGGAGCCGGTGCTGCTGCATGTCACCACCAAAAAGGGCAGGGGATATGAACCTGCGGAAAAAAATCCGGTCTATTTTCACGGTGTGGGCTGTTTTGAAGTGGAAACCGGCAACTGCATTCAGAAAGGAACCTCTGTTCCCACCTATACGCAGGTTTTTGGCAATGCCATGATGGAACTGGGGGCAAAGGATGAAAGAATCGTGGCAGTCACCGCAGCCATGCCGGAAGGTACGGGGCTGGCAAAATTTGCGAAAAAATGGCCGGATCGGTTTTTTGATGTGGGCATAGCCGAACAGCACGGCGTCACCTTCGCGGCCGGTCTGGCTGTGGAGGGATTCCGTCCGGTGGTTGCGGTTTACTCCACTTTTCTCCAGCGGGCCTATGATCAGATTCTGCATGATGTGTGCATTGAAAAACTGCCCGTGATCTTTGCCATAGACCGGGGCGGCATTGTGGGCGAGGATGGTGCCACCCATCACGGCCTTTTTGATCTCTCCTATCTCCGAAGCCTGCCCAATATGGTGGTCATGGCCCCCAAAGATGAAAATGAACTGCGCAGAATGCTGCTGACCGCGCTGCATCACGATGGCCCCATTGCACTGCGCTATCCCAGGGGAAGTGCGGTCGGCGTCAGGATTGATCCGCAGATAAGCCCGCTTCCCATTGGAAAAGGGGAAATTCTCAGACAGGGCAATGATCTGCTGCTTCTGGCTGTCGGCAGTTCAGTGGCAGAATCCCTGCACGCGGCAGAGGAACTGGCAGCATCCGGCATACAGAGCACCGTGGTCAACTGCCGTTTTGTCAAACCTCTGGATACAGAGCTGATCATATCTTTGGCGGCAAAGATTCCGCGTGTCATCACAGTGGAGGAAAATGTGCGCCAGGGCGGTTTTGGCTCTGCGGTGCTGGAGGAACTCAGCGATGCGGACATCAGCGGATTCACTCTCCGCCGCATCGGCATTGGCGACACATTTGTGGAGCATGGCTCCCAGAAAATCCTCCGTGCCAAATACGGCGTGGACGCGGCAGCCATTGTGAAAACAGGCAGGGAACTTTGCGCCAGAAAATAAATTTCCCTGTGAAAACAGGAAAAAAGCAGAGACTGGATCAGCGTCTGGTGGAAGATGGCCTTGTCCAAAGCCGGGAGAGGGCGCGTGCCATGATAATGGCAGGACGGGTGCTGGTGGATAATCAGTCTGTGGACAAACCCGGAACCGGGATTTCTCCGGAAGCTGTGATTGTTCTCCGGGGGGAGGATATTCCCTACGCAAGCCGGGGCGGACTGAAACTGGAAGCCGCTCTCAGGGAACTGCCCCTTTCTGTGAAAGATCTTGTCTGCATGGATGTGGGAGCGTCCACAGGCGGATTCACGGACTGTCTTCTGCAGCATGGCGCTGCAAAGGTTTTTGCTGTGGATGTGGGTTACGGTCAACTGGCATGGAAACTCCGGCAGGATCAGCGGGTTATCTCCATTGAGCGCACCAATATCCGGCATATGCCTGCGGAAGCAGTCCCGGAACCGGTGGATCTGATCACCATAGATGCTTCCTTTATCTCGTTGAAAATCGTCGTGCCTGCTGCCCTGCGCTTTCTCAAGCCGGGGGGACGGATTCTGGCCCTGATCAAGCCCCAGTTTGAGGTGGGAAAGGGAAAGGTGGGAAAAGGGGGAGTCGTGCGGGACAGTCAACTGCATCAGGAAGTTATCCGGGAGCTGCGCCTGTTTTTTGAAGAGATCGGTCTGATGGATGATGGTCTGGTTCCCTCTCCGGTTTCCGGGCCCAAAGGCAATCAGGAGTTTGTCATTTCCCTTGTCCTCCGGCAGCCTTGAATCTGTGCATTGAAAAAACAGGTTTTTTTCAAAAAAATCCGGTTTTTGGGGCGAACTGGGAAAAAACTGAAAAAAGAACCCGCTCTCCCATCTCTCTCAGAAGAGGAGTCAGAACTGACCTGCAAAAAGGAATTTCTGAATTTGACCTTGATTTTTTCAGTGCAAACAGATAAAATTTTCAATTTTCCGGAATTTCAGAAAAACGATTAGGTCCAAACGGAGAATCTGCCTGCAGATTCCGAAAATTTCCAGAGAGGAGTTAAGAAGCGGATATGGTTGATAAATTAAGAAATGTTGCTTTGGTTGCCCATAACGGCGCAGGAAAGACATCCCTGGCGGAAGCCATTCTGTTCAAAGCCGGTGTCACCACCCGTATCGGTCGTGTGGAAGAGGGAAACACCGCAATGGATTTTGAGCCCGAGGAAGTCAAAAGAGCGTCCAGCATCAGCACCGGTTTGCATCAGTTCACCTGGCAGAAACATACGGTAACGCTGCTGGATACTCCGGGGGATCAGAATTTTTTCACAGACACCCGGCTGTGCATGGAAGCTGCGGACGGAGCTGTGGCAGTGGTGGATGCGGTTGACGGTGTGCGCTTTCAGACCGAGCAGGCATGGGAGTTTGCAGCGGAATTTGACATTCCCTGTGTCATTTTCATCAACAAAATGGACAAGGAACGGTCTGATTTCTCCAAGGCGTTTGACAATGCGGCTGAGTCTTTTGTTTCCCCCAAACCCATCAAAATTCAACTGCCCATCGGTGCGGAAGCCTCTTTTAAGGGCGTGGTGGATCTTGTCTCCATGAAAGCCCTGACCTTTGAGGATGGAAAGATCAGGGTGGGTGAAATTCCGGCTGATATGAAGGATGAGGCGGAAAGCGAGCGGGAAGCCCTGATCGAAAATGTGGCCGAAGCGGATGACGCACTCATTGAACGCTATCTGGAAGGTGAGGAAATCTCTGACGATGAGATTAAGGCCGCTTTGCGCAAAGGCGTTGTTTCCCGCATATTCGCGCCGGTGCTCTGCGGTTCTGCCATCACGTCCGCAGGCATTGAACCTCTGCTGGATTTTTTTGTGGCTGCCATGCCCTCTCCTCTGGATCGCAGGGCCAAAAAAGCTGTCAATGACAAGGGCGAAGAAGTGGAAATCAAACCGGATCCGAATGCGCCTTTTTCCGCATTTGTGTTCAAGACCATCGCGGATCCCTATGCCGGCCGTCTGTCCCTTTTCCGGGTGGTATCCGGAACACTTGGCAGCGATGGCAATTTTTACAATCCCGGCAAACGCGCAAGGGAACGCTTCACCCAGGTGCTCACAGTTCTGGGCAAAGAACAGAAAACAGCCAAAGGCGCCAAACCAGGTTCCATTCTGGCCGTGTCCAAGCTCAAGGAAACCACCACGGGTGACACCCTGTGTGATGAGGCAAACCAGGTGCAGTTCAAATGCGCCAGCCCCCTTCCCATCCTGATCTCCTTTGCGGTTTCTGCCAAAAAGCAGGGAGATGAGGACAAAATATACAGCTCCCTGATGAAACTTCTGGAAGAGGATCCGGGACTCAAGATTGACCGCAATTCCCAGACCAAGGAAATCCTTCTTTCCGGCCGGGGACAGATTCACATTGAGGTGGTCACGGAAAAAATGAGACGGAAATTCAATGTGGATGTGGCGCTCAACACGCCGAAAGTGCCGTACCGGGAGACCGTCAAAAAGAAAGTCCGGGTGCAGGGCCGGCACAAAAAGCAGACCGGAGGCCACGGCCAGTTCGGTGACTGCTGGATTCAGATGGAGCCTCTGCCCAGAGGTCAGGGATTTGAATTTGTGGATGCGATTGTGGGCGGGGCCATTCCCCGCAACTATATTCCGGCAGTGGAAAAGGGCGTAATCGAAGCCGCAGAAAGAGGTGTACTGGCCGGATTCCCCTGCGTGGATTTCCGGGCCACTGTGGATGACGGTTCCTATCACGCGGTTGACTCATCGGAAATGGCTTTCAAAATTGCCGGATCACTGGCCTTCAAAAAGGCCGTGGAACAGGCCAGCCCTGTGCTGCTGGAACCCATCATGAATGTGACTGTCACCACTCCGGAAGATTTCATGGGAGACATCATGGGCGATCTCAACAGCCGCCGGGGCCGGGTCATGGGCATGGAGGCACATGGAAAATACCAGATTATCAAGGCACAGGTTCCTCTGGCAGAATTTCAGACCTATGCCCCGGATCTGCGATCCATGACCGGAGGACGCGGCACCTATGTAATGGAATTTTCCCATTATGATGAAGTGCCTGCCCAACTGGCGGAAAAAGTGATTGATGCGGTGAAAAAAGAGAAAGAGCAGGGCTAAGGTTTCAGGTTTCGGGAAAGTCTGAACCCTGACAGCAGATACAGCCGGGGGTGAAATCTTCTTATGGAGGTCACTCCCGGTTTTTTTGGGGGAATTGACATTGCTGATTGCGCACTTGACAGAGATGATGCTGAAAAAACTTCTGATGCTCCGCGGTCTGGATTTCAGCGGATACCGGAGGGAGACTCTTTTCAGACGCATAGAGGCAAGACTGGAATATCTGGGCATCCCGCCTGAAAATTATCCGCAGTATTTTGATCAGAATCCCGCCGAAACGGACAGACTCATTGATGTCCTTGTTGTGAATGTCAGTTTTTTTTTCCGTGATCCCCTGTGCTTTGAACTCATCGGACAGCAGATACTGCCCCGGATTATTGGGGAAAAAAAGAAGAGAAACAGCCGCGAAATCCGTGTCTGGAGCGCTGGCTGCGCGAACGGAGAGGAGGCATGGTCTCTGGCCATTTTTATCGCAGAAGCCCTGCGCTATGAAACAGAAATCTGGTTTCCCTTTGTTTTTGCCACAGATATAAGCAAAGAAGCTTTGAAAACAGCATCCATCGGCAGCTATCGGCGGGAAAGTTTTGCGCAGACCCGTCTGGGCATTCTGGACAGATATTTCACCCGGAAAAATGACGGGTATGAAATCCGGACCGAGCTTCGAAGGATGGTGCGTTTTTCCCGCGATGATCTGACATCAGATCAGCGGGTTGCCCCTGCGGAAAGCATCTTCGGCGCCTTTGATCTCATTCTCTGCCGGAATGTGCTGATTTATTTCTCCGCGGATTTGCAGAACAAAGTGCAGCGCAAACTGATCATGGCTTTGAACAGGGGAGGGTATCTGGTTCTTGGCACTGCGGAATCTCCGGCATGGGATACGGATTCCGGGATGCACACGGTGGACCGGAACTGCCGGATTTTTCGGAAAGAGGTGGCATAAATGAATTCTCTCAACCAACTGAGCATCCGGGTCAGACTGCTTTTGATCTTTGGAATGACCACACTGATTTTCACGGCTTTTGGATTCTATGCCATCAGGGAGATGGGTGTGCTGACCTCTGCAACCCGTACCCTGTATGATCATCCCCTTCATGTTTCCAATGCAGCTCTGCGCGCCGGTCTGGGGTTCATCAAAATGCAGAGAGACATGAGGTCTCTGGCGATTTCAGAATATGAATCGGATATTCAGGAGTATTTTCAAGCCATACTGAACGAAGAAGCCGGGGTCCATGCGCAACTGGATATTGTCAGAAACAGAATACTTGGAGAGGAAGGAAAAAAACTGGAAAGGGAAGTGCGGGAACAGTTTTCCAAATGGAAATCCGAGCGCAGGGAAATCGTTGAACTGTCTCTGAAAGGGGATCAGAAATCCGCTCTGATGACGGTTCGGAAAAAATCTGCCGAAGCCGGGGGCATGCTGGAACACAGGCTGCTGGAACTCGCAGCGTATGCCCGAAACAAGGCGGATGGTTTCATGAGGGACGCGGAAAGCGCACAGTCCCGGATTGTGAGAAACACCCTTATATTCATTGTGCTTTCCGCCATGTTTTCTCTTTTCATCATTGTGCTGACAGGCAGGAGCATTCTGATGGGCATATCAGCCCTGAAAAACACCATGTCGGAAATATCGCACAGCGGAAAACCGGTCCGGTCAGAATTGAAGGGAAACAATGAGATCACAGAAATGGCCGGGCATTTCAACAGACTCATTGACATACTGCAGGAACAGTTGTGGCTGCGCAATGGTCTGAACCTGCTCAATGAAAAAATATCAGGGCGCATGTCCTTTGAGGAAATGGTGTCAGAAAGCATTTCTTTTGTTTCCCGTTATGCAGAGGCGTGCACAGGTGCGATTTTCACCTTTCACCCGGAAGAGGAAATGTGCAGACTCCGGGCTTCTTTTGCCTTTACCGAAAGAAAATATCTGGCCCATGCATTTAAAAAGGGGGAGGGCGTTGTGGGACAGGTGGCTGTGGAAAAATCCCCGATCCTGCTGAAAAACATCAGCAGGGAGGAGGCTGTGACCAACACCGGAACACAAAGCGAGGCTCCGAAAAATATTTACACTTTCCCCCTGCTCTATGAGGGACAGCTCTATGGTGTGGCAGAAACAGCGTTTTTTGAGGAGATGACACAGATCAGAGGGGAATTTCTGGACAGTGCCGCAAAAATCATTGCCACTGCCCTTTACACCAGTGATCAGAGTGAAAAAATCAGAAATCTGCTGGATGAGTCCAAGGCATCCAATGTGGCTCTGCAAAGAAAAACAGCGCAGCTTTCCGAGGCCAATGAAAACCTCACAGGTCTCAATGATGAACTCAAAGCCCAGTCTGATGAACTGCAGGCGCAGGCCCAGGAACTGGAAGCCCAGAAGCATGAACTGGAAATGCAGCGTCTTCGCGTAGAGGAGGCTGACCGCCTCAAATCTGAATTTCTGTCCAATATGAGCCATGAACTGCGCACTCCCCTCAACAGTGTGCTGGCCCTGTCCCAACTGCTGATTGACAGGGGAACCGGCAGGGATACGGAGCAGGAAAAAGAATTTCTGCGCGTGATTGAGCGCAATGGCAGGCAACTGCTGAATCTGATCAATGACATTCTGGATCTGTCCAAAATCGAGGCCGGACGCATGGAACTGTATCTCACGGATTTCACACCCCGGCAGGTCACACAGCGGGCTTTGGAAACCATTGGCCCCCTGGCCCGTGAAAAGGGTCTGGAGATACAGACTGAGATTGCAGATGAGCCGCTGCTGCATACGGATGAGGAAAAACTTCACCAGATTCTGCTCAATCTCCTTTCCAATGCAGTCAAATTTACTGCACAGGGCAGCATCCGTGTAAAGACAGACGTGTCGGGTTCCATGATCTTCTTTGCGGTTTCCGATGACGGCATTGGCATTCCGGCATCGGAACTGGAGCGGATTTTTGATGAATTCCGCCAGGTGGACGGTTCCACAACCCGCGCCTATGGCGGAACCGGACTGGGACTGTCCATCTGCCGCAAACTGGCACGTCTTCTGGATGGGGATATACAGGTGGAATCCGAGCCGGGAAAGGGAAGCACGTTCACCCTTGTCATTCCCCTGCAAATCAGCCGGGATAAATCTGTGAATCCAAAGCCGGTTCCAGATGATTCCCGACAGGATCCATCTGAAAGGAAAATCCTTTCTTTCCAAAGTCCTGCCCGGAAAAAGGGGAAGACTGTTGTAATCATTGATGATGATGCAGAGGTCTGCTCCCTGATCGGTCAATATCTCAAAGAGGCCGGTTATCAAAGCATCACGGCACAAAACGGAAGAGAGGGGCTGAAACTGGCGCGGGAAATCCGGCCCTTTGCCATCACACTGGATATTCTGATGCCGGGACTTGACGGATGGGAAGTGCTTCGGGAACTGAAATCTTCCGAAAAAACAGAGCATATTCCGGTCATTGTGATTTCGGTCAGCGAAGACAGGAAAACCGGCATCATGATGGGCGCGGCAGCGTATATCACCAAACCTTTTGAACGGAACCTGCTGCTTGCGGAAATCCGGAAACTTGAATCTGTGCGCGAAGTGCACCGGATTCTTGCGGTGGATGATGATCCCATTGTCCTTATGCAATTGGAGGAAGTGCTGGGTGAAAAAGGTTATGAAGTGGAAACTGCATCAGACGGAAAAGAGGCGCTTGCCCTGGCACTTGCCCATCCGCCCGATGTCATGATTCTGGATCTGATGATGCCGGAAACAGACGGATTTGCCGTGCTGGATCAAATCCGGCGGGAACCGGGAACCCGTGATCTGCCGGTCATCATTCTCACCGCAAAGGATCTGAGCCGTGCGGAACTGATGCATCTGGAGGAAACGGTTCACCATATCATCACCAAAAAAATGATGGATCGGGAGGAACTGCGGCGCAGCCTGCACAATGCCCTGGAGAATATCCGCACGTCCGATCCGAAAGACAGTCCCCTGATTCTGCTGGTGGAGGACAACGAGGTGGCAGCCATTCAGATCCGTTCGGTTCTGGAGGAACGGGAATACCGGGTGTATACCGTGTGCAATGGAACTGAGGCAGTGGAATACCTCAACCGGCAGATACCGGATGCCATGATTCTGGATCTGATGATGCCGGGAATGGACGGTTTTCAGGTTCTCGCGCAGATCCGTTCCGTTCCGGAAACATCTGAACTTCCGGTGCTGGTGCTTACATCCAAAGAACTGAGCGCACAGGATCGGGTGCAGTTGCATCACAACCATGTCTGCCAACTGATTCAGAAAGGAGCCGCGGATCGGGAGCAACTGGGAAGATGTGTGGAAAATCTTTTAAAAAAAGAGAAGGTCACGGATATATTCCCGGTTGACTCCGCAACAAGTGGAAGATCACTTTCCGGGAAAAAAGAGGCAAAGATTCCAAAACCTCATTCGGAAACGCCCCCGCTTCTGCTTGTCGCGGAGGACAACCCGGACAATCTGCTGACTGTCACAGCCATTCTGGAGGGATTCGGATATGCGTCTGTGGCAGCAGCCAATGGCAGAGAAGTTGCGAGATGGTGGTGGGAAACACCGGCTGGATCTCATTCTTGATGGACAGGAAGCCTCGTGATGAGCGGCAATGGATGCGGCAAAAGGAAATCAAATCTGATTCTTCCTTTCCGCAATTCCCATCGTGGTTGTGACTGCCAAAGCCATGCGGGGGACAGGGAGCAGATACTGGCCTCGCGATGCGATGATTATATCTCCAAATCCATTGATCCCGCAACTGATTCGTATCATACGAAAATGGATGGAATAAAAAGACGATCGGAGAAAAGTTATATCTCTTGTGGCCTCTTGCTCAGAGCAGCGTCTTTGTGGTTAAATTTGCAGAGTCAAACTTGACAGCGCAGCAGGACAGAAATGAAAAAACCGACTCTGGATCATTGAAGGATGAAAATTCCCGGCAAAGCAGATGAAATGGGGATTGAACGACAGTTATGATCCCGTGATTGCCGATCATCCGGAAAAAGCCCGGCAACTGCTTGCCTCCGGCTCTTTTCCTGTGGCAACTCTGGATCTGGGGCTGCCGCCGTGTCCTGATACGCCGCAGGAGGGATTCCGGCTTCTGGAAGAGACGGGCAGACTGGCCCCTCACACCAAATTCATTGTCATAACCGGAAATGCGGAACAGGAAAACGCCATAAAAGCCATCGGCCTTGGGGCAGCGGATTTCTGCACCAAACCGGTTGATCTGGATATGCTGAAAATCATTCTCCAGCGAACCTTCAGAATATCCGAACTGGAGACGGCCAACCGGAGATTGCAGGAGGAGTGTGAATACGGTTGCTGTGTCCTATGGCATGCTGGGCATTTCTCCGCTGATGAGTGAACTGTTCCGGCAGATCCGGCAGGTGAGTGAAACAGATTACCCGGTTCTGATCCGGGGAGAAACCGGAACAGGCAAGGAAATGGCAGCCCGCGCTGTTCATGCCTTAAGCACAAGGTCAGGACAAAATCTGATGATCATCAACTGCGGAGCCATTCCGGAACATCTGCTGGAAAGTGAGCTTTTCGGGTATGAAAAAGGGTCATTCACCGGCGCAGCAGGGCAGAAAAAGGGGAAATTTGAACTTGCTGACAAAGGGACAGTTTTTCCGGATGAAATGGGGGACATGCCCCATTCTCTCCAAGTGAAAACTCCTGCGCTTTCTCAGAGGAAGGAACCATTGAGCGGGTGGGCGGGGCCCAGACCCTGAAACTGAGCGTCCGGTGATTGTTGCCACGCATGTAAACCTTGAAGAAAGCCATAAGGGAAAAACGGTCTCGGGAAGACCTTTTTTCCGTCTCAATGTGGTTCCCGCAGCTATCCCGGGCGCTTGAGGATCGGCGGGAGGACATTCTGTTGCTGGCGAATCATTTTATCCGGCAGGAAAAAGAAAAACTGAAACGCAGTGGATATTTCTCCCCAGCCGCGCAGTTCTGACAGCCCATTCCTTGCCGGGCAATGTCCGTGAACTCCAAAACTGCATTTACCGGGCAATTGTGAACTCTGAGACCGGCCTGGATCAGACCGTCTGATCTGGGGGTTGATGCGGCACCGAATGTCAGAAACCCATGAATCTTTCCATCAAAGTTGCGCGGATGAGGCTGAATACCGGTCATTGTTCAGGCCATGTCCATCACCGGAAGCAAATATCAGCCAGTTGCCAAACTGTTTTAGCGTCAGCCGCTCAGGACTATGATGATCTTTGAAAAAGCATGGAATGATGGAGCGGTAAAAAAAGCGGTTTTCTGTCATTCCGGGCGAAAACCGAAACCGGGGCGGGAAAAATTCCGCAGGGATTGATATTATTTATAGAAAAAAATTTAAAAACAAATCAGAATCCCGAAAGGATGACATTTTCAGCCGGTTTGACCCACTGTCAGATCCCCGCAGGTTTCAGATAAGAAACGGTGTCAGGAAAACGACACTTTTTTCTGTCTGAACCGGGATTTCGTGATTTATGGATTTTTTCAGGATTCTGGTTTCTGGACGGACAACAATGCGCAGGAAAAATGACAGTGAGTGCAGTCCGACTGATTCGGCGCGCCGGAATGACGGTGAATAAAGATCTGCTGATTTATTGTCTGAACCGGGATTTCCCAGGATTTATGGATTTTCAGGATTCTGGTTTTTGGACGGACAACAATGCGCAGGAAAAATGACAGTGAGTGCAGCTGACTGGATTTTACGCTGCCGGAATGACGGTGAATGCGATCTGCTGATTTATTGTCTGAACCGATTTCCAGGATTTATGGATTTTCAGGATTGTGATTTTTGACGGACAACAATGCGCAGGAAAATGACAGTGAGTGCAGTCCGATCAGATTCCGGCTTTTGCCGGAATGACGGTGAATAAAGTGATCTGCTGATTTATTGTCTGAACCGGGATCTCCTGATTTATGGATTTTCAGGATTCTGGTTTTTGACGGACAACACGCAGGAAAATGACAGTGAGTGCAGTCTGACTGATTTTGTTTTTCGCCGGAATGACGGTGAATAAAGTGATCTGCTGGATTTTATTGTCTGAACCGGGATTTCAGGATTTATGGATTTTCGTGATTGTGATTTTTGGACGGACAACAATGCGCAGGAAAAATGACAGTGAGTCAACCGCTGATCAGGCTGACACCGGGGCGAAAAATCCGCATGGATTGATATTATTATAGAAAAATATAAAAAACAAATCAGAATCCCGGAAGGGATGACATTGTCAGCCGGTTTGACTCCAGAAAAAAAGGATATATTTTTTCAATTCATCTGAAGTCCGGTTTACCTGAGTGAGGGGATTTAATTGCGGCTTTTTCCGTCATTCCGCCGAAAGCCGGAATCCAGTGTTCTCAAATCAATCTGACTCGCCTTATGCCGGAGAGACTATTTGTGATTTTTGTGATGATTTTTCTGAATCAAATCCCGGTCAATCCGTAAATCCTGTGAATCCCGGTTCAGACAATAAAAACCCGAAAGGAGCCCTTTCCGGGTTTTATGCTTTTGCAGAAGCTTTTCGCCTCACCGTCCCGTCTTTTATACTATTTTCAGTTTTTCCGGTGTGCACAGCAAATCCCAACAGACCGGAGCCGAGAAGAAGGATGGTGGCGGGTTCGGGAACTGGATTTTGACCACCATTAGATTCACCCAAAAATGTCCCTGATCCAGATGTAGGTTGCACCATTTAAGTTTGTGAAGTCAAATGTACCTGTATTATAAAAATCGGCAGAAGCACCATAGGTTGCATATGATGATCATAAAATAAAAATTCCATACAAAGATATGATCTGATTCCGCTGTAAATGAAGCAGACAGTGATTCTGATACTGTGGAGCCAGATCTTTCAAATTTAAAATGTCAATCTGTTCCAAAAAACATGTTCAATATCATCAATTGAGAATAGGTATTGTAAAGCCTGATAACTATCTTCTTCAATCCATTGATCTGCACCGGTAATATCATAAATAGACAAATTATAGATAGCACGGGATGACCGTATTGATAATCGTGTGTTGCAGGAGAGAATACTCCATCATAACTTACAGTAAACTCGATATTCTGTAGAACCTGGTTCCCTTCTATATCGAAGATTAATGTATCAAACATCGCTACAGTTGACTGACAGTCATTTCCAGCAAAAGATCCGACAATTTCGCTATTTAAATTTATCAAATATACTTTCGCAACGCTATCCATAGACTCTGAAAGATAGAAGTTTCAGAAAAGCCAGTGGAATAGATACCACTATCGTAATTTAATAACTCATAGTAAATTCCGTATTGAGAAGATATTGTCGTGTCGAATAATGCAGGGATTTGCAAGAAAAAATAGTTACTAAATAAAAAGCCGACAAAACATGTTCATTTTTTTTCTCCTTTTTGATTGCAGGTATATGGGTAATGTCAATTCGTAAAGCCTGTTCAAATTGATTTGAAATTCTTTAAGCAATCATCATGCCAAGAATTGTATTATACCGATAAGACAGATTATATATTTTTTTCAGTTCATAGCAACTTATGATCAGAATTTTTTGGGAGAGGTACTGTCGGAAAACGACACTTTTTGTCTGAACCGGGATTCACAGGATTTGCGGATTGATAGGATACTATTTGAAATAATTGCAAATTCAGTAAAAATATGATCCAAAAGTCAGAAGATTCAAAGTAAAAGGAGGGTGCCGGAAAAAACGACACATTTTTTGCCCCCTAATTCTCAAAATTGGCAGGGATTGCTCATATCATGATTGAATTTATTGCAGATTTATGCTGACCCGCTTGAAAAATGAGAATATTCCGGAAAAACGGATGTCGGAAAAAACGACACTTTTTTCTGTCTGAACCGGGATTCACAGGATTTACGGATTTTCAGGATTCTGCTTTTGGACGGACAATAATGCGCAGGAAAAATGACAGTGAGTTAAATCTATTGCTCAGGGCTGACACCGGGGCGGGAAAAAATCCGCATGGATTGATATTATTATAGAAAAATTTAAAAAACAAATCAGAATCCCGGAAGGGATGACATTGTCAGCTTGTTTGATCCTTTTTCAAATCCCCGCAGGTTTCCAGATAAGAAACGAGTGTCGGAAAAACGACACTTTTTCTGTCTGGAACCGGGATTCTCAGATTTATGGATTTTCAGGATTGTGGTTATTTTGGACGGACAATAATGCGCAGGAAAAAATGACAGTCAGTGCAGTCCGACTGGATTCCGGCTTTCACCGGAATGACGGAGGATAAAGTGATCTGCTGATTTATTAAAGGAATAAAGGACAGCGGGTCAAAACGGCAGACAATGTCATCCCTTCCGGGATTCTGTTTTGTTTTATTGCATTTTTTTCTGTAACAATTTCAATTCTTTCGGATTTTTTATGGACTCAGGCGTGCGCAGGATTGACAGGACTGAGGCTTTTTGCACGATCATCATGACTGGCCTGAATCAAATCCCGGTCAATCCGTAAATCCTGTGAATCCCGGTTCAGACAATGCAAAACCCGGAAAGAAAAAGGAATAAAGGACAGCGGGTCAAAACGGCAGACAATGTCATCCCTTCCGGGATTCTGTTTTGTTTTATTGCATTTTTTCTATAATAATGTCAATCCGTTCGGATTTTTTATGGATTCCGGCTTTTGCCGGAATGACGAAGGATAAAGTGATCTGCTGATTTATTAAAGGAATAAAGGACAGCGGGTCAAAACGGCAGACAATGTCATCCCTTCCGGGATTCTGTTTTGTTTTATTGCATTTTTTCTATAATAATGTCAATCCTTTCGGATTTTTTATGGACTCAGGCGTGCGCAGGAATGACGGAGGATAAAATGAACTGCTGATTTATTAAAGTCATCCCTTCCGGGATTCTGTTTTGTTTTATTGCATTTTTTCTATAATAATTTCAATCCTTACGGATTTTTCCGGCACAGGTGTCGGGCTCAGAACAAAGGATTTGACCCATTATCGTTTTGAATGGACAGAGAACAATGCTTATGCAGTTGAAATTGCTGATTACCATTAACAATCCGGCGAGTGAAATGAAAAAAAAGAATGCCTCCGGTTCATCCGGGCGAAATACTGCGGGAAGAATTTCTGAAACCGCTGCAAATGAACCAAGACTCTCTTGCTGCTGAAATCAGCGTACCGGCACGCATCGGTGAAATCATACGCGGAAAGCGGGGAATAAACGCTGTTACAGCTTTGCGTCTGGCCCGTTATTTCAATATGACGCCTCAGTACTGGATGGAGCTCCAGACTGATTATGATCTGGATGAGTCAGAGGAAAAGATAAACCGTGAAATCAGATCCAGATCTGTGTGTGCAGCATAGAACCCTGTCAAATCTGTTTATGCCTGTTTAACCATAAATATCAAAAAGATGAATGATTCAGAAACGGTTCATTTCACAAATCTCCGGCAGGCAGCAGAATCACAAACCGCGCGCCGCGGCTGTCGCAATTTTCCACACGGATATTTCCGCCCAGTACGGTCATCAGCCGCTTTGCCTGCCACAGCCCAATGCCTGAACCTTTTGCCTTGGTGGAATAAAAAGGCTCGAATATTTTGTCCGGCAGAAGTTCCGGGGAAATACCCGGCCCATTATCCTCAACAATTATCAGAAAATACCGTTCCTTTTTCAAAATGCGGATATTCACCAGAGTATCCCCTTCTCCTGCCTCAAACGCATTTAACAGAATATTTTCCATCACCCGCATCAGCAGTTCCGGATCCGTTGTGAGGCTGAATCTCTCAGGACATTCCATACGCACCGCAAGCCCCTTCAGTCTCCGCTCCAGTTTCCGGCATTCCTCCTCCAGAATCTTCCGGAGTTCGATTTCACGGAAAACCGGGACAACATCTTTTTTCAGAACCGCCATCCGGTTCTGCACTTTTTCCATCCGCTTCAGGGCATCCTCAAGAGTTGCCAGCATATCTTCCTGAAATTCCGGATTATCCATGTTTTCCGGTGCATTCCTGCGAAGCAGGGAAAGCATTCCTGCCGCATTCTTCACATCATGAAGGATAAAGGCTGACATGGCATCCCAGGCTTCCTGCTGCCGGTATGTTGCTGCGGCTTCAGCCATGCGCGCGGCCATAATTGCGGAGGCAGCCTGTGTGCAGATGGCGGATAAAAGATCAAAATCATCCGGCCCGTAACTTCCGCCTGTAAATTCCCGAGCCAGCCCCACAATTCCGACCATTTTTTCCCCCATAATCATGGGCATAAAAAGGACAGGCAGGATTTGCTGTGACTGTTTCTCATCTGTGTTTTCCGGAAAAAGAGGCAGTTTCTGCTCTGCTGTTTCAGCATAATAATACGTGTTCGTCCTGAGACAGGACAGGAGCGGATGATCCGGTGAAAACCGGTACTGACCTTTTTTCTCCTCTGCAATTCCTTTGTGCAGGATCAGATCATAGCCTTTTTCCCCGTCTCCCAGCCAGATGAAAATGCCGACAGTGTAAAGACTTTTGACCATTACCTGATGCAGGGCGTCTGCTATCTCTGTTTCGCTGATTGCCCCCTGCAGAAGCCGGGAAAAATACAGCCATTCATCCCGGTATTCATATTTGTTGATATAAAAATGGGTGCTGATGAAATATCTGACACTGTGCCGCACTTTTCCTGAAACTGCCATAAGGCAGAGGAAGACAATGCCTGCAACAATCAAAAGGCATTGAAAAACAAAATAAAATTGGAAATTGCATATTTTCATGACCAGGGAAATCAGGCCGATGGCAATCAGCCAGATTCCAAAAACCAGAGGGGCAACAGAAGCATAAACCACCTTGCGGGAGACAAAAAATTTCCTGTTGAGCATGCGGTGGCGGATGACAGCATAAAAAATCAGAAGCCAGGCAAAGACAAGAATTGCCGACAGCAGATGAAAATGCCCGGAATTCATACGGTGACAGGTGAAACGGTGGGCCCCCATCCAGACAAAGAGTCCGCAAATCAGCCAGGAACCCACAGCAAAAAATTTGTATTCCCAGCGCTGTCTGTCAGAAAGTTTTTTCCAGAAAATCTCCAACTGCCATGCCATGACCAGCATGGACAAAAGAACAGACAGGTTGCTGAAAAAAAACAGAAGACTGTCAGGATAAAGGATTTGTCCCTGAACAGAGGGAATTGCTGCGGAACCGGAAAAAGAAAAAAGCATTCCGGCCGTGAAGACAATCGGCATTTCGGACAAAAGCAGCCCTCTGCCCGTTCGTCTTTGACTGTCAGACCCGGATTTCAGCAAAAGAGCGGTTTCAAGCCAAATCAGTGCAAACAGGCATTCACTGATAAATACCGGAAAAACCGTATGACGCGAAGGATCATGGGCAAGAAGAACATATTCTCCGGCCAGAAGCGGAATCCCCAGCAGAATCCGCAGCAGAGAAAGGGAAAAAAGGCGTTCGTCTTTTTTCTCAAAGCAAATCCGCACTCCGGACAGGAAAAGAAAAAAAATCAGAAAATAAAAAAAATGGAGCATATCACTGACCTGATTTCAGCATTGAGGTGCAATGGGATTACAACTGTCCGGCTGTCTGATACCGATTCTCCATTGGTTTGATGCAGTGCTTTCTGCACAGCCGAAAGTTTTCGGGTATCCAAAAAACCGGATTTTTTTGAAAAATCCGGTTTTTCTGAGGAGCCGGCAGAAAATATTGTATAACTTCAACAGCGATTTGGTATTAAACGTGAAAGAACTTTTTTGACAGTCCGCTTAACAAACGCCCTGCAGTTTTACATCTTGTTCAGGCATGGAAGGAATGCGGAAAATCCGGCATATTGATTCAGAATGGAAAGTTTTCACAGAGGGCACAGCAGTTTTGCAGGAAAAACGGCTGCCGGGAAATTCAATTGCTCATTCCCATTTCGCAGTTCATAACCGCATGCCGCAGTTTGGGAAATTCCTTTCCGATCGGGGCGGAAAGCATATTCTTCAGGCTGGTGAATGCCGCGGGAATGTGCATTTCAAACCATGTTTTTTTCTTTGCCCTGCTTAAAAATCCAAATGCACCCAGGATCTGGAGATTTCTCGACAGCGCACAGTATGCGTAACCGGGCCGGAATTTCCCGGCATCCAAAGAAATCCGTTCTGACAGTTTTCCCATGCAGTAATCAAGAAGTTCCTGCTGCATTGCGGAAGAAAGAAGCACATAGGGATCTGTGAGCAATGAAGCCAGATCATACTGCATCGGCCCTGTGCGCCCCCCCTGAAAATCAATGAAATACGGTTCCCCGTTTTTGATCATGATATTGCGCGACTGCATATCCCGGTGCATAAAAGCAGGGCAGGAATATTCCATGATCCTGTCTGCCAGATATTCAAACTCATCGTGAAAATCTTCATAACAGACAGCAAGTCCTTCATATTCTTTCAGAAAGGCTTGGGTAAAATAGCGGCATTCTCTTTCCAGAATCACTTCCCTGTCATACCGGCCGGTTTGCCAGCACCAGTCAGGATTGAAATTTTTTCCTCCGGCAAGCCACAGATCGATCAGTCGGGTCAGCACGTTCCGGTACAATATCCGGATTTCCCCGGTCTGCGCGTACAGAGCCAAATCCTGCAAACGCGTATCGCCCAGATCTTCCAGAAAAACCATTCCGGAAAAACAGTCATGCAGCCAAATATTGGGGACGGCCACCCCCTGCCGGTGCAGATGTTTGCCGATATTCACAAAAGAATCACATTCCGCTGCTGTGTTTTTCTGCATCCGGATGCCGTGATCCGCCATGACAAGGGATTTGCCCTGGCTGGTGAATCTGCGCCATTCCCGGTCAGATCCGTCTCCTTTCAGCCGCGTTTCTTCCGTATATCCGGGAGAAAAACCGGGAAATGCCACCCGAAAGGCTTCCTCTTTCATATTTTCCCGCACAGCCTCCCGGTATCGCTCCGGAGTTCCCAAATCTTTCCAGAAATATCTGTCCGCGTCAAAGGCTTTGATCCGCATTCCTGCGCTCAGCATATGCCGGTACGCGTCAATGCTGCTGCTGAAGCCGGCAGAGGGAATAAAATCGAGCACAAGAGGATTGAGCACCTGTATGCCGGTAAAGGCACGGCGCAGAGACGCGGAAGGTTCATGAAAACCGGTGACAAATCCCTCTTCTGATACACAAACATGGTTGCACTCCGGGGTGTCATGCAGAACGAGCGTCACCGGATGGCAATGGCGGAGATGAAAATCATAGACTTCCCGGAGATCAATGTCGGTCAGAATATCACTGTTGATGACCATGAATGGGCGATGATCCCAGAAATCCGCAACATTCCGGATGGCTCCGCCGGTTCCCAGAATCACGGGCTCGTGCACAGCCCTGATCGGAACCGGCCAGGACTGTGCGGCAAGGTATTGTGCGATCTGCTCATGCAAATGATGGGTGTTGATGACAATGCCCTCACATCCTGCGGAGACCAGATTCTTTATATGGATCTCCAGCAGGGGCTTTCCCCCCACTGGAAAAAGCGGTTTGGGTGTATGCCGGGTACAGGGCAGAAGACGGGTTCCCAGACCTGCGGCAAGAATCAGCGCTTTCATAACTGCAGCAGATCCAGATACCTGCGGATTTTCTTTTTGTAAAATTCAGCCAGTTCCTCATCTTCTGATCCCTTCACGCCCTTGGAGATGAAAAAATCCGCAGCATTTTTGTAGTTGATCAGAGACAAAGCCTCGGGACGCTCGATTTCCTTTCGTTTGAACATCCGGTTTCCCATGGACTGGATTTTTTTCACCCGGTTTTCCGCGTCCACAAAATCTTTGGGATAACGGATGAAAAAATGCAGTGCCACCCAGTAGGACTCAAAATACGCGGCTCAAAGGCTCCACCAAAAGTTTCAGTTTCCGAAAACCGGATAATGAGATTGTAGCGATCAAAGCGAGACTGGGATGGGGCATGAGAATGGCTTCATTGATAAATGCCTTGATATTTCTGTGCACATGATGTTCCGGCATTTTGTCCGGATCAGAGGAAAACTCATTGCAGAAAAAATCCTGCAGGAAAATGTAATCTTCATACAAATCAGAACCGCTGAACTGGAATGCATCCTTTTCCAGAATGGAAAGGGCGGTAAAGGCAGCAGGCGCAAAGGCTGTGACACAGTTGTTTTTGTAATATTCCAGCGCGGGCCTCCGGGACGGGTTGATGACAAAACGTTTTTCCGCTCCCTCATCTTCCTCTTCCGCCATGAGTTCTATGAATTTCCGCTGGATATAGTTTTCCATCACATACTCGGAAGCACGGATATGATCCACCAGCAGGGTGTCTGCCAACTGGGCATTCTGAAAAACCAGATAATTCATGTAGGTCTGAACATCGTCAAGCAGAGAGGAACGGGAAATGCGCTGTTTTCCGCCATTGAGAATCGCTGCCGCCACAATGGCATGGGGAGTGATGACACTGACCTGATCAATGGAACTGATGAGTCTGCTGCCCAGATTGCGGCAGAAGGTGTTCATCTCCTTGCTGCTCATTTCCCCGGCATGCATGTCATTTTCCTCAAGCAGATCGGACATGACAATTCCCTCGTGGAAGCGGATATAGATTCTGCCGTAGCGTTTCCGCAGCACTTTCCGGGCACTGATCACCTGCTTGAAATCTTCGGGCTTTTTCTGTCCCCCTTCCAGTTCCCGCAGATAGGAGCCCTCCTCAGGAACCCGGTCATAACCAATGAAAACCGGAACAAAAATCAGATCCTCACATGCGCCGGTCTTAAAGGCATTGAGAAGGATGGAAAGAAAACCCAGTTTGGGCTGCAGCAGTTTTCCTGTCCTGCTTCTGCCTCCTTCAATGAAAAATTCAATGTTGAATCCCTCCTCCAGCAGTTTGAAGACATATTCGGAGAAAACTTTGGAATAGAGAACAGCCCCCTTGAAGGTTCTCCGGATAAAAAACGCTCCCGCACTCCTGAAAATGGGGCCGATAGGCCAGAAAGACAGATTCTTGCCGGCCGCGATATGGGGGCAGGGCATGTCATTGTTGTACATCAGATAGGAAAGAACCAGATAGTCGATATGACTTTTGTGACAGGGAACAAAAACAATGGGGCCTTTGCGGGAAAGATTTCGGATTCGGTTGAGCATATCCGTATTTACGGAAATTCCCTCAAACATAAGGCCGAAAATCCATTTCAGCACCATGGCGAAAACCTGAATCACGTTCAGACTGTAGCGGGCTGCAATTTCATCTATATAGCCGTCTGCCTCTTTGCGGACTTTCCGGACAGGAATCTTCCGATTTTCTGCGTAATGTTCCATAAAGCTGCGCAGCCGGTTATTGGTAAGAATATTTTCCTTTATTTCTGCACGGGACTTGAGCAGAGGCCCGGTAATGCTCTGGCGGTGCCGGTTGATCTGCACCAGAAGCTGACGTCTGAGCAGCAGCGACTGTTCCTCGGCATTGAGTTCCCGGTAAACCTTGCGCGCAAGAAATTCCTTGAGATTGAGCGGCTCTGACACTTCCACAAAGATATTCTCATTGCGCCGCAGCATCATGAACAGACGCCGGATTCTGCCGGGATTTTCTTCTGAGCCGAAAAAAATATCCGTCAGTCCCGGGGTCGCGCGGCGGGGTTTTTTGCTGTAAAAGATCAGTTGGGGAACAATATACACGGGCAGATCCGTTTCCTTTTGCACTTCAATAAGATAGCGAAGGGGATCTGTTTTTTCCTTGACAAAGCGCAGATAAAATCCCCTGTCCTCCACCAGGGAAAGAAAAGCGGCCCTGCCTTTTTTCAGTTCATCCCGGATATAACCGCTGCTGTAGGGATTGGGAGAATCAAAATTTTTGAAAAAATAGATAAGATGTGACAAAAGGATTTTGCTTATGCGGGAAACGGGCTGCAGCCAGAACACTTTGTAGTCAAAACCGATTTCCGGAACCGCAAGCCCTTCCTTTTTGTAACGGGTATGGGAAAAAAGGTATTCAAAATCACTTTTGTATTTGTTGGCATATACGACAATGCTGTCATCCGGCAGCTCCCGGACAGCACGGGTCTGGGCCCCGTCAATCCGAATGCCGGAAAAAATGAAACGGAGTCCCAGATCCGTCAGTTTCCCGCCGTCCTTTGGGAAAAGACAGCGGTAATGATGATGGGTTCCATCCAGAACCGCATCGGTCCATTCACCGGCTTTGGTCTGAAACAGGGCCAGTGCCTGTCTGATTTTTGCAAACATTTTCACGTCCATTGTCTGTCTGAGGTATTGCGCAGGAAGCAAACCGCGTTTTTCCGGACAGGGAATCTGTCCCGCAAAAAGCAGAGGTTCTCCCATTTGCTGAATTTGTCAAATTTTGTAAGAATAACAGAATATCACAGACTTGGCAATATTTTATTTTTCAGAAAATGGTTCTGAAAACAAATGAATATTCAGGAAGTTAAAAACAGAAAACCGCAAAAGCGGAATAAATGAACAATAAGACAAAATTAAGCTTGCGTTACAAAATTTCTTGTGGTATTTGCAGAAATGCCTGATTCAATTGCGTTCTTAAAAACACAGGCAGACAGGCTCTGGTGAAGGGACAGAAAAGAGCGCAGCGATGAAGTGCAAAACAGGATTCAGCAGGCTTTGAAAAAATATTTTTTTGGATGACAGCGGGAGGAAAATCGTATAAAGTGCAGGTCCGACCGACAGGGACAGAAAAATTTTTTCAGGAGTCTGTTTTTGTTTTTGTGGGGGATAACTGGATATTTTAAATTGAAGAATCAAAAGGAGGAAGGTTTTTTATGAAAACGTTGATTGGTGGTGCTGTGGCAGCAGTATTGGGACTCATTGGCCTGGCGGTATGGTTCCGGGAATTCCTGCAGATTCTGACAGGCTGTGTGCCAATCATGCTCCTGCTGGGCGGAGGTCTGGCCCTTTACCTGGGATTTGACGAACTCAAGGATACCTGGAAAAAAGAAAAAGAAAGTCCCAAAGAAGCAGCCGGAGATGATGTCGAAAAATACAAGCAGGAAATCAGTGAACTCAAAAAAGAGATCGAGTCGCTGAAAAAAGCATAATTTTTTCTCAGTATACAGACGGAAGACCCTGCATGGCTTTGCGCAGTGCAGGGTTTTTTCATTTCTCCTGCTTCCTGTTTTGCTCTATGGCTGATGTGGCCAGAAAATCGGCTCTTTCATTGCCTTCCTCCCCCGCGTGACCTCTTATCTTCACAAATTTCAGATCCCTGAACTGGGGCAGCATCAGTCGAATTTTTGAGACAAGCTCTTCATTTTTCTGGGCTTTCCAGCCTTTCACCAGCAAACCGTAAGCATATCCGCTGTCTGTGAACACCCGTACCGGCAAATCCTTTTTTTTCACCTGTGCCAATGCCACCCGGATGGCTTCGAGTTCCGCAATGTTGTTGGTGGCCATGCCGATATACTGTGAGATTTCCTTCTCATGCCCCTTAAAGCGCATAAGCACACCGATTCCCGAAGGCCCCGGATTTCCTGAAGATGCCCCGTCTGTATAAATGCAGATGACATCCTGCATATCTGTCAGATCCGGGGGGACCGGATTTTCAGAAAATTGTTTTTTTTCCCTGCTTCCCCTTTTCAGAGAAGCGGCGGATGGGGAAATATTCGGAGAAGCCGGGGGCGATCCGGATTTTCCGTTTTTTTCAGACCGGCCTTTTTCCAAGGGATGAATATTTCTCACAAGGGCAAAATACTGGTAATCCTGATCCAGTTGATAGCGAATCAGACATTTGCCGTTTTCCACCAGCGGTTTTCCTGCTGCATTTGAGGCCACCCATACCCTGTTTTTCTTAAACAGCATCCGTTTCCAGAATTTTCCGTCTTTTTCTGTGATCTGATCGTTCATGGTTCCCTGTTTTTCATTGCATAAAAAAATTTCCCCAGCAGGCTCCATTTCATTTTTCTTTCAGGAATACAAATGAAATTTCCGGCTTATCTCACAGAAATGTTTCAAATCCCTCTGCCATGAATCTGAAATCTCATCCAAAGAATCAAGTTGTTCAATTCTTTCCCGTATCTGTCTGTCTCCAATAATCAGATCCATGGGCATTTTTTCAAACTCATATTCATAGGGCGGCTTTTTCCATTCAAAATCCGCGCTGTGATGACGAATAACAGTCTGCAGCAGACAGAGACTGCTCAGATAAGGCAGGTATTTTCCCGGATTCGTCACATGAATCTGAAATCCTCTACAGGATTTTCCTGCCCATTTGTTGGAAGTGGGTTCAAAAACAAGTGAACGGAGTACCGCACCGGGAAGTTGGGCGATTGACTGTTCTTCCTTAATTTTCTCTGTATCCAGAAAGGGCGCTCCAAACAGTTCAAAAGGCTGGGTGGTTCCCCTTCCCTCAGAGATATTTGTTCCTTCCCAGATCACCTGACCCGGATATACCATCGCGGATTCCGGCGTGGGCAGATTCGGGGAAGGGGCAACCCAGGGCAGTCCGGTATCCCGGAAATACATGCTTCTCCGCCATCCGCGCATGGGAATCACCCTGAGATCGCATCCAATGCCAAAATGCTCATTGAACAAAAGAGCCAGTTCTCCGACAGTCAGTCCGTGGCGCATGGGAATTGGATACCGTCCCACAAAAGACGCATATTCGGGACAAAGGCAGTTTCCCTCCACCCCGATGCCGCCAATGGGATTGGGACGATCCAGAACCAGCACCTGTTTGTGATATTTTTTTGCAGCCTCCATGCAGAAGGACAGGGTGTAAATGAAGGTATATACCCGTGTTCCCGCATCCTGCAGATCCACCAGAAGCACATCAACATCTTCCAGCATATCCGCAGTCGGAATACGGGTTTTGCCGTAGAGGCTGTAAGCAGGAATGCCCAGAACAGGATCGGTCAGATGATTTGACTCGACCATATTATCCTGTTTTTCCGCAAAAAAACCATGCTGGGGAGAATACAGAGCGCAAAGCTGTCCCGGAAAAGCACGGTCAATGCGCATGCGGGCATGACAGAAATTTCTGTCCACCGAGGCAGGATTGCACAAAAGACCGAGCCTGAGTCCCTGCAGCCATTCCGGGGGAAAATCCGCAAATTCTTCCAGACCTGCTTTGACAATGTTCATAACTGATTTTCCTCATTTCAAAGAGGTTTCGGTATCCGGATTTCACTATTCATCCTCTGTGTTCTCTGTGAAAACCTCTGTGTCCTCTGTGGGAAAAAAATTTTCTGCACAAGCATACGGAGACATCGATAAAAAAACCGTGACTCCATTGGGAAATCACGGTTTTTGTTTTCATATCTTCCGGCAGGTTCAGTCCGCTTTTTTCACATCCGGATTGTAACAGATCCGGCAGCAGCCCAGACAGCGGCTGGCCTCCCGAAGCGCTTCATCTTCCGGCAGCACCAGATCCGCTTCCTCAAAGGTTTTGATCCGTTCCTTCACCGGCAGTTCCGGCATGACAGCCCTGGGCTTTTTCACGATGCCATCGACATGGGTGAAAATGGATTCCGGAATATGTTTTTTGAACAGCACCTTTTCCGGAGCCTTTATCTTCTTTGCCTCCTCATCTTCATTCATGAGAAATTCATGAATGGATCGGGCAGCCCGTCTGCCTCCGCCAATGGCTGAAACCACCAGATCCGCACCGGTGGCGGAATCGCCTCCGGTAAAGATCTTCAGCATATTCACAGACTGCAGTGTGATGGGATCGTTGTCAATGGTCTTCCACCGGGTAATGGCAAGATCGGCAAGTTCTCCGTCTTTGTCTTTGAAAGACACATCCGGCCCCTGACCAATGGCACTGATAATCATATCGGCCTCGATCTGCGTTTCCGAACCTTTTACCGGAACCGGACGGCGTCTGCCGCTGGCATCGGGTTCCCCCAGTTCCATGCGCAGATACTCCAGATGAGTGGCTCGGCCCTTTGCATCACCAATCACCCGTATGGGCGCTGCCAGGAACTGGTATTTGGCTCCCTCATGCTCGGCAGCCACGATTTCCACCTCATTGGCAGGCATCTCTTTGCGGGTTCTGCGGTAAAGCAGAGTGACATCCGCGCCCAGACGGATCAGGGTGCGCACGCAGTCAATGGCTGTGTTGCCGCCGCCGACCACCAGGCATTTTTTGCCAACGGGAATCTTCTCCCCTCCGGCAAAACGGGAGAGAAAATTGATGCCGGTATAGACCCCCTTCATATCCTCGCCCGGTATGCCCAGAGTATAGTCACTCCAAGCGCCAATGCCCATGAAAACTGCCTCAAATTTCTCTGCGGCCAGTTTTTTCATGTCAAAATCTCTGCCCAGACGGACATTGGTTCTGGCTTCAATGCCCAGATTCAGGATGCCCTCAATTTCCCAATCCAGCGTCTTTTTGGGCAGCCGGTATTCCGGAATGCCGTAGCGGATCATGCCTCCGAGTTTGGGCATGGCCTCAAAGATGGTGACACTGTGTCCCACTCTGCGGAGAAAATAGGCGCAGCTCAGACCGGCAGGCCCGCCGCCGATGACAGCCACTTTTCTCCCCGTGTCCGGAGCGCAGGGAATGGGAAAACGCTTGCCGGAATTCATTTCAAAATCAGCCACAAAGCGTTTGAGCTGATTGATGGAAACCGGTTCATCCTCAATGCCTCTGCGGCAGTAGTTTTCACAGGGATGGGGACAGACCCGTCCGCAGGAAAGCAGCAGGGGATTGCGTTCCCGTATGGTATGCACTGCCCCCTCATAATCGCCCCTGCGAATCCGGTCAATATAGGTGGGAATATCGATCTCAGCCGGGCAGGTCTGCTGGCAGGGAGCCAGGGCATCCTCGGTTTCATTGATATGAAGCAGCCGCTGGGACATGGTGCGGACAGTCAGAATGCTCTTGGGACAGGCTTTTTCGCATGCGCCGCATCCCACGCATTTTTTCTCATCCACCACAGGATAGCCTTCCGGCCCCATGTGAATGGCATTGAACATGCAGGAGCGGATACAGTCTCCCAAGCCCAGACATCCAACCCGGCATTCCCGCTTTCCGCCGTAAAAAGCAGCCAGTCCGGCACAGGTCTGCACGCCCATATAATAATACTTGTCCTCAGCCCGCTTGCCGCCATCACAGGTATTGAGGGATTTCAGAGGCTCGGCAGTGCCTGCCGCCATGCCCATGACCGCAGCGACTGCCGCAGCCCCGTCCGGACCGGATACAACACAGACCGAGGGGAGGCTTTTCCGGCCACCACAGCGTGCCGGCAGCCGAACATCCGGCAAATCCGCATCCGCCGCAGTTGGCTCCGGCCAGACGGTTTTCAACCTGAGCAATCCGGGGATCCTCATACACATAAAATATTTTGGAGGCCAGGCTCAGAACCGTTCCGCACAGTCCGCCGATACCCAGCATAATCAGGATGGCTTCTGTCACGATTGTCTCCTTAATTTCAGTTGTCAGTTATCCAGTTATCAGTTATCAATGCTCAGTTGGCAGTTGGCAGTTATCAATTTTCGGATAACTGTTCACTGACAAGTGTTCACTGTTCACTGTTCACTGTTCAGACCATCCCCTTGAAAGCGAAAAATGTCAGCGAAAGAATGCCGGCCGTCACCAGTGCAATGGAGGTGTCCTGCAGAGGCTTGGGAACTCTGGCCAGCAGAATCTTTTCCCGCACACCCGCGAAAAGAATCAGAGCCAGCCCGAAACCTGCGGCATAACTGAAGGAGGCCACCAAAGCCTGCATAAAGGTGTATTCCTCGTTGATATTGATCAGACACGCGCCCATGACCGCACAGTTGGTGGTAATCAGGGGCAGAAAAATACCCAGTCCCGCGTACAGACCGGGAATGCTTTTTTTCATAAACATTTCCACAAACTGCACCAGAGCAGCGATCAGCAGAATAAAGGAAATGGTGCGGAGATACTCGATATGGAATCTTACCAGAATGTAGCGGTTGGTCACCCAGGTGAGCATACCGGCCATGACCAGAACAAAGATGACAGCCATGGCCATGCCCACTGCTGTCTCCATTTTCTTGGAGGTGCCAAGAAAAGGACAGTTGCCCAGATACTGGGCCAGCAGAATATTGTTGATCAGAATGCAGCTTATTGCCAGGACTATATAATCGCCCATATCTCCTCCTATTTCTTGCCCACAAGGTTCATCAGACAGAGCATCAGTCCCAGACCGATGAATGCTCCCGGAGCCTCGATCATAAAGGTGAAAGGCTCAAAGGACGGCCCGAACAGGGAATGACCCAGAACCGTTCCGTTTCCCAGAATTTCCCGAACCGCGCCCAAAGAGGCCAGCGCAAGGGTGAACCCCACACCAATGCCCAGACCGTCAGCCAAAGAAGGCATGATGCCGTTTTTGTATGCAAATGCCTCGGCCCGTCCCAGAACAATGCAGTTCACAACAATCAGGGGGATGAAGATGCCCAGAGTGAGAAACAGCGGATAGGTGAATGCCTGCATAAGCAGTTCCACAACTGTGACAAATGTGGCAATGACAATGATAAAAGCCGCGATTCGCACCTTGGCCGGAATCACATTCCGCAGCATGGATATCAGCACATTGGAACCCACCAGAACAAAAGTGGTGGCCAGGCCCATGCCGATACCGCTTTCCACGGACTTGGTGACAGCCAGAGTCGGACAAAGACCGAGCACCAGACGGAACGGAGGGATTTCAGCCCATAATCCTTTGACAAATTCCTGTGTAATTGTTTTCGCCATCTTTATCTCTCCCTATTTGGTGAAGGCTTTCAGGTTTTCCTCAATCTGGGGTTTCAGACGCTGATAGACCGCAGCAACATCCGTTGCAGCGGCGCATACAGCACGGGAAGTGATGGTGGCACCGCTGATGGCATTGATGGAACCTCCGTCACCGGTAACTTTGATGGGATCTGCCACAGACACGCCTTTGAGCTGATCCACAAAAGAGGGATCTTCCTTGGCCTTTGCGCCCATGCCCGGAGTTTCCGCATGGGTGGTGACACCCGCGCCCACAATTTTGTCTGTCTCTGTGTCAATTCCCACCATCAGGCCCACATCTCCGCCATATCCCTTTCCATAACTTTCAAATGCCACAGCTTTGGCTTTTCCATCCAGCACAGCCACAAAAAAACTGCGCTCGATTTCTCCGTCTGTGAGTTTGAAGCGATCCGCAATGGGATCATTGGAAGCATCCCTGAAAATGGATTTGATGGCAGGTCCCTTGACAAACTGCAACTGCTGATTTTCAATCTTGTCTTTGGTGTTATCCCGGATTGCTGCCAGCAGACCGCCGGAAAACGCGCTCAGCACAGTCAGAACCACCACCATTTTAATCATGTCACCCATATTATTCCACCTTTCCTAAAGCCTTCGGTCTGATCCTGTCCAAAAGCGGGTTAATAAGGTTAATGACCAGTATGGCATAGACAACGCCGTCCGCATAGGCTCCGATATTGCGGATCAGGACAGTCATAAGACCGCCAACCGCACCGTAGATGAACATGGGAACACAGTTTACAGGCGAAGATGCGTCATCAGTTGCCAGGAAAAAAGCGCCCAGCAGGGTGTAACCGGTCAGCAGATGGAAAACCGGACCTGCATAACGGGTGGGATCAGAGGCATGGAAAAGCAGGGCAGTGACAAAAACACCAGTCAGAAAAGAGACCGGAATTTCCCAGCGGATGAATCCGCGCAGGATCAGATAAACACCTCCGGCAATCAGCCCCAGTCCGAAGACAGCTCCGATGCCGCCCACCTGTTTGCCCATCAGCAGATCCTGGGGTTTGAACCAGGAAACAATCTCTTTGAGATCAAAGAGGTCCTTGTGAA
This sequence comes from Desulfobacterales bacterium, assembly GCA_041390465.1. Lineage (GTDB taxonomy): Bacteria > Desulfobacterota > Desulfobacteria > Desulfobacterales > Desulfococcaceae > JAABRU01. Next base: position 29,877 of record JAWKPW010000021.1, read on the forward strand.
GACCTGCGTGCTTGGCAATGGCCAGGGGATAAATCATTTTGAAATCAAGCTGGTAATTGACCACAGCCGCATCAAAGTCAAAATAGCCTTTCCAGGAAATGGCCACAATGGCCAGAGCCAGGACAGCGGGATTGAAGGGATTGGCTCCGATGCCGCCGAAAATCTGTCTGCCGATAATCACAGCCACAAAGGTCCCGGTAATCACCACCCACCAGGGAACCACCGGAGGCAGGAGCATGGCAAACATCATGCCGATTACAGCAGATGTGCCGTCCCCGATGGTTTCCGGAGTTTTGGTCATCCGGCACCAGCCCAGTTCCCAGAGAATGGCAGAAGAAACAGACAGGGCCACCACGCCCAGAGCAGGGATTCCGTAAAGCCAGATGCCCATGAGAACAGCCGGAAGAGCCGCGATGAGAATATGATGGCTGCGCTCGGAAATCCTGCTGCCGCAATGCCAGAACGGCGCATGTGATACGATGAATTTTTTTTGACTAAACATCGGCTTCCTCCTCGGTACGCATCCGGTTCAGTTCATGTTTGGCAAGCCGGATATATTGGAATATGGGCATTTTCGCGACACAGACAAAACTGCACAGTCCGCATTCCACGCAGGAAAACAGATCATATTCGTCTGCGGCCTCTTCATACTTTTTCGCTTCCAGAAACCGCACCAGCATGCTCACCGGCACATCTGCCGGGCAGATCCGGACACATTCGCCGCAGTTGATGCAGGGATAATCCGAAACCAGGGCCACATCCGAATGATCCTGAACCATAATCATGTCTGTATCCGGCCCAATGGGATGATCCAGGGAATAAATGGCTGAGCCGGTCATGGGACCGCCGACAATAATCCGGTCTTTGTCAAACAGAGGAATGCCAAAGGCATTGAGAACATCCCCCACGGATGTTCCCAGCCGGGCTTCCGCCATCGCGGTGCTCATATCTTTTTTCACAAGGGTCAGGGTCTTGCTCACGGGAATTCTTTTTTTCAGAAAGGCAGTTCCCACTGCGGCCACAGCCTCCGCACTGAGGAAGCATACGCCTTTGTCTTCACATTCCTCATCGGAAGGAATCACCTGCCCCATGACATCTTTCATAATCATTCGCGGCAGTGCCGAGGGATACTCTGTGTCAATGACCCGCATTTCCACACCGGAAGCACCGCCGATGGCTCCGGCTTTGCTCACCAGGCTCTGATGCAGAGCAATCACCACCTTGTGCACACCGGTGGCTTTTTTCAGCACACTGATTCCTGTGTTCATGGCGCTGACATTGGACTTCATGACATACTGCCGGGTCATGGCAAGCAGATCTTTTTCCACACCGCAGATGACAATGGTCTCAATGTGCCGTTTCGGATCCTGAAACAAATGCAGAGGAAGCAGGCCCGGAACACTGGCCAGAAATTCCTTTACGGCCTCTTCCTCACCGCTTTCCGCAATTTTTTGTGCGAAGGACTCATCAAACACATCTTCCGCATCTGTTTTTACTGTTACGGCTGTGTGGGAGGCCCCGAAATCCCCTATGCCCGGAGAGACCGATGTTACTGTTCCGCTCACGCTGCAAATCACATATTCAGCGCAGTCTTCGCAGAGCAGAAGTTTCTGGCCGGTTCTGACCTTGTCTCCGGTTTTCAGCAGCGGCTTCTTTCCGTTCAGCGAAGTGCTGAAAATCAGGGTCACTTTCTCCGGCACGGGAATGCATTCCGGTTCCACAGGAGCGCTGTCCGCGGATGCGTAAGCAAACCGGGGCTGATTCAAACCCAAAAATGATTTCTTAAACATAGTCCAACCTTCTTCTGTTAAGCGATGTAAGAGTGAAAGGACACAAAAAAAGCCGGCAGAAATCTGTCATCCTGCAGACTTACATCATATGGCAGGCCGCACATTCCACAGGACCGGAGCCGCCATCTTTGTGACAGCCGATGCACTGACCGTGAAGAGCATCGGTCTGGCCGGGCATGCCTTCGGTGCTGACTTCGTCCTCTCCGTGACATTCCAGACAGGATGCCGGAAGCGGCCCGTCTTTTTCAAACACATGACAGGTGGAACACGCTGTCATGACCGCCCCTTCTCCGGGGTCAGACGGATGATGGTGACAGGAAGTGCAGTTCAGACCATAATCTTCCGCATGGGTTTTATGGTCAAACAGAACGCTCCCGGCCACACCCCTGAACACCATGCGCAGGGGCTCTTCCGGCGACTTTGCAGAAAAGGCCGTGTAGCTCAGGACACCCACGAGCAGCAGGGCTGCCGCTATGCCGTAAGCCAACTTCAGTTCTTTCGTTGAAGTCATTTTCTCCCCATTCCTTTCAAAGTTTGTTATTGTAAAACGAGCGCAACACAAAACGCGTAAAGGCTAACACAGCAAAGGAAAAATTTCAAGATATTTTTTCATTTTCCGCTCCCTGTGATCCGATATTCCCTGAAATCGGACAATATTTTTTTCATGCCATTCCTGTTGACGCAAAAGCCGCTCTCGTGTATATTTTCGTGCTTACTACTTCAGGAGGTGTAAAAGATGATGCAGGAGCATTCCGGCACGGCAGAGGAAAATGAAAAAGAGCGCAACGAGAAACTGGACACCATCATCAGGAAATACAAAAACGCAAAGGAATCGTCCGAATCCCCGGATACCGGGCTGCAGGTCAGCAGTTACCGGCCTCCGGCCATCGGATACCGGCCGAGAAATGTGCAGTCAGATTCCTTTGACGCGCAGAATCTGCAACGGGTGGTGGATGAAATCAAGGTGATTGAGGACGGCATCAAACACATCATTGCGTCCAGAACCAACAAAATTGTGGAAGAAAAAATACCGGTCGAAAAAGAACGGCCCGTAAAATACAGCGTGGTGGGCAAGGCCCTGGTTTCCCTGGGACTCAAAGAGCAGGAAATGGAAACCTTCACCCATTACGAGATTGTGAAAAAAGAGGTGTCCCGCAAACCCGATGAGGTGATGATCACGGAATTTCGGGGCATGATAGAAAAATACATCAACAGCCTCAAGGGACTCAACAACGGACTCCGCTCCACCGTGCAGGAAGTGGACAATATTGTCAAAAATCTCACTCTGGTCAATGACGCGTACACGGATCAGATTCACAGCGACCGCCGGGCCTACAACGAACAGGTCAAACACAGCAGAGAACTGGAAAAGCAGTTGGAGGAACTGGTTCCCATCCATGAGGGCATGTCCCTGGTGGATGACCGCTTCGCGGAAGTGGAGAAGGTGCGGGATCATCTGGAAATGGCGCTGCGGGAAAGCCAGGGCATGGAGTTCAAATACAAAACCAACATTGACATGGGCGTCAAATACCAGACCGCGCTCAAGAGTTACCGGAAACTCATCAATGACTTCAAGGAGCGGGGTGATCTGCATGTGAACATGGTGGACAAATTTGCCGCAGGCGCGGAGCATATGAAGATTGCTGTGGAAAACGTCTCCCAGATCTGTTCCGGCGTGGCCCGCGTCACCCAGTCCATGATTATGATCGTGGAAAGCATTGAGGACGGCAACAAGGTGCTGGGCCGTTATGCCTCTCTTGTGGGGGATCAGATGGCTGCGAGTCCCCAGTGGCAGATGGAATACAACGCGCTCAAGGAAGCTGAGGATGTATACCGGAAAAACGACATGCTGCGGCTGGAACAGATTCAGGACAACCGCATGGAGATCGAAAAACTGCTGAACCGGCAGGGACAGTGAAAACAGACGGGATGAAGCAATGACAGAGGAAATCACCATAGAGAATGTGGCAGCGGCCATCGCCGAGATGGACAGCAGGCCCCTGGCAGCCCGGATCGGACGGTTTGTCAAAGCCTCCTTATATATGGAAGGATTGCTGGGCAGTGCGGATAATCTGCCGGAAAAAAGCGTTCATGCCTATGAAAAATCTTATGCGGAACTGATGCAGGAATCCTCTGCCATGCTCTCCCGGTCCACCGTCACAGTCAGCCGGATTGTCAATTATCAGTTCCGTGTCAACGGGCAGTCCAAGGGCATCCCTGAAATTGACCGTCTGACAGAATCCTGGTTCCGAAAAATGCGGAAGCACGAGATGGAACTGCTTTCCGGCATCAATGATGAAATCCGCATGATCCGCGCCGGCATCCGGCAGTACAGAAAAATGCAGGAAGTGATGAAAACCCATTCTCCCGCTCTCAGCAAAGCCGGAAACATGATGTCTGTGATTCGGGAGCGCATTGCCCGCCGTCCCACAACCCTGCTCCATCTGGAAAGCCATGAAGAAAAAATCAGACAGCTCAACCAGACCTTCCGGGAGATGAATGAATATGAAAACCGTCAGCACTTCCGTCTGGATTCAGGCAGCAGTCCTGCCTGTGATGCCTTTGCCCTCTGCCGGGAACTGGGACAGGGCGCGTTTGCAGATATTTCCGTCCGGCAGACGCGGGTGACAAACAGCATCAGCGAACTCAAAAAAGGGGGAAAACTTCTGTTCAAACTGGCAAAGAAAGGTTACTCCCCCTTTATGAAACGCGCCCTTGAGGAGCTGACTGCAAATCATGAGGAGCGCATACGGTTGTTTCAGCAGCATGTCATGGAAAACCGCTCCCTGTATTTTCTCCAGCCTTCCCTGAGTTCATGAAACGCTCATCCCTTCCGTAAGGATTCCAGACAGAAAAGTTTGCCGGAGTCCGCACGGAAGATCGGAAAATGTCTGCGGTTTTTGCCAAACCTCCTCCCCGTTCCCGCGCAGAATGCGGGAACGGGATGAAGTCCTTATTATCTGTGCAAATCTGCGGTTCAGACAATTATCAATTCCGGCACATCCCTTCTCATCCTTTGAATCCGGGTTCAGACAGCCGCACAGAGCGTCTGATACTGATTCGCCATTGGTTTGATCCAATATTGCGGTTCCGTATGTGCAAAAAAACCGCTCGGCTTAATTTTTCCACTCCTCCGGGTCATCCCCTGACAGTATCAAATCAATCGGAATTGTATGATACCGATTCGCCATTGATCTGAAACATAAGTTTTTCAGAAAAACCGGATTTTTCAAAAAAATCCAGTTTGTTGAACACACGGAAACCTCTTTTTTCCTGCTTGCAAGTATCTTTTCAATGGGGAATTGGTATGATACCAAATCGCCATTCAATTTATGCAATTTCTGCTTTTGAGTCAGGGGCAGAAAGGTCCCGAACTGAAAGCCGGGGACACTGAAATGATTCGGAAATCCGGTCAAAATTCCGTCTCATACCAATTCGCCATTGATCTGAAACACAAGTTTTTCAGAAAAACCGGATTTTTCCGAAAAATCCGGTTTTTTGAGCTACGAAATCTTTTTTTCCTGCTTATAAGTATCTTTTCAATGGGGAATTGGTATCATACCGATTTTTAACCACAAAGGACACGAAGATGGCACAAAGGTCACAATAAAAACTGAAAGCACCGTATAAAATCGGCGGTGAACCGGCATTGCCTTCCGCAAAGTCTGGTTTCAATGGAGAATCGGTATCACTTCATTTCGGCACTCCGGAATCAGACAGGCATGGTTTCAATGAAGAATCGGCATAATACCAATTCGCTATTGAAAATATACTTTATGCAAAGCAGTTTTTGGGGAAGACAATACCAATTTTCCATCGATTTTGCAAAGTAATGTCAGTTTTTTGTGACCTTTGTGCCCTCTTTGTGTCCTTTGTGGTTAACGGGTAAAGGAAAGCATGGTTTCAAAGGAGAATCGGCATAATTCTTTTTTTAGCACAGTTGTTTTTCAGGGATAAGCAGGCAGCAAAACAAAAAAGGAACCGGAAAACCGGTTCCTTTTTTTCTGCATGAAAACAAACCTCTGCGGAGTTTGAAACTCCGCAGAAGGCAGTATGATATTTTTCTGTGAATTTAGACAGCTTCGAGTTTCTGACGATCCGCGAAGTCCATCATGACGCGCTCTCTGGCCTTGTCAATGCCCAGAGCCTTGCGTTTTTTGTCAATATGCGCAATCATTTTTTTGGCCATGTCATAGGGATCCACTGCAAAATCCCATTTGCCCAGTCCGTATTTGGATTCAAATTCCTCAAACAGCATTTTGTGGAATTTGGTGTTCTGAACTGTGGGGAAGGTGACACCGAAGATGGTGTATACACCGGAGCCCACAAAATAATGACCGATGGAGATGGCTTTTTCACTCATGTATTCGGGTGCGGCACCGACAACAGGCAGATCCGCAATGCTTTCCCCCAGACCTCCGGTTTTGACCATTTCCGCACAGGCAATCAGAATGCGGCTGTTGTCCACGCAGGACCCCAGCCCCAGAACCGGCGGCATACCCACAGTTTCACAGACTTCTGCCAGCCCGGCTCCGGCCAGATGTGAGGCTTCCGGTGTCAGCAGTCCGGCATTGGCCAGCGAGATCTGGGAACATCCGGTCTGTACCACCAGCACGTCATTTTTGATCAGTTCCTTGACCAGTTCCACATGGACCCAGTCCTGTTTGACTCTGGGGTTGGTGCATCCCACAACACCGGCCACGCCCCGGATTCTGCCGTTGATGATGTTGTCATTGAGGGGTTTGTAGGAGGCCCGGAAGGTTCCGCCCAGCATATAATTGACATATTCATGGGAGAAGCCGTGGATGCCGATATGTTTCTGACGCGGAATCTCAATGGGATGTTTGCGGTTTTTGAAACGGGTGATGGCCCGGATGACCAGTTCATCTGTGCATTCGCTGGGTTTGTGCTCATTGAACAGCACATGCTCGGCCCCCTCGATTTTGGCACGGTAGTTGGTGGTGAAGATGGGGGTGTTGTAGCATTTGCCCAGATCAGCCAAAGCCTGTTTGATGCACTGCACATCCACCACCATGGCATCCACTGCGCCTGTGACAATCACAGCCTCTGTGGACATGAAGTTGCCCACATGGGGTACGCCGTGACGGGACATCATTTCTGCACCGGAACAGCACATGCCGCCCAGGTTGATGCCTTTGGCTCCCGCATCTTTGGCAGCTTTGACCAGAACCGGGTTCTGGCAGGACACCAGCATGGATTCAAACATGTTGGGTTCATGACCGTGAACAATGATGTTCACATGGTCTTCCTTCAGCACACCCATGTCAGTTTCCACAGCCAGAGGTCTGGGCGTGCCGTAGAGAATGTCGGAAATTTCGGTGGCAACCATGGAACCGCCCCAGCCGTCTGAAAGTGCGGTGCGGGTGAACTGCTGGGTCAGGTTTTCATAATGCTGATCCACGCCCATATGGGTGCGGTGCATACTTTCCATGATTTCCCGCATGGATCCGCGGGGAACAAAATTGAATTTCCTCCAGGTTTCCAGGGTTTTTTTCGGAACCCGTTTGACAAAGGGAATTTCCCCTTCCACCTGGGTATAGGTGGCTTCCAACTGCTTGTAAAGTTCTTCGGCTATCTGCTGGGTGGTTTTGCCTTCGGTTTCAATATCAATGGACTGTGCGACCTGCTCCAGTTTGCGCACATCCTTGATCTGGTATTCTGTGATATGACCGTTGACCACTTCCCGGAACAGTTCCAGCATTCCCATGCCGTGGTCCGTATGCGCTGCACAGCCGCCAACCACAAAACGGGTGAAGTTTCTGGCCTGAATGGTGTCAATGGTGGCTCCGCAGACGCCCACTTTGCTGTAGGGATCTTTGGCATTGAGGCGGCAGGGCCCCATAAAGCAGATTTTGCAGCATGCGGATTCAGACCCGATGGGACATGCCTTCATGGTGGCTGCACGGTCAAATGCGGTTTCCACACCGTCTCTGCGGGCTTTTTCCAGCATCTGCGCTGTGGATGTGCTGATGGTGACATCGCTGATTTTAAAGGCCGGTGCATCATCCTTTTTCTTGGCTACGACTTTTTTCTCCACTTTTTCAACTGCCATTTTTTTTCTCCCTTCATGGAAAGATTTTGCTGTTTCCCCGACACCTGCGGGCTTAAATTCAATCTGTCAATAAAATGAACTGGTTATATTCTATCAGTAATTATTACTATTTAGTACAGTTCAGATATTTTGTCAAATGTTTTTTTATGTTTTATGCAAAGATGTCAGATTTCAGAGGACAGGGCTTGGGGATTGGCTGATCAGGCAGCAGGAATCTGACACCAGTTTCTGTACCCAATCCCCAATCTCCAATCCCTAATCCCCATTCCCCAATCCCCGGCCCCGCAGTTCCTCTTTTACAGCTTTTCCCAGATTTTCCAGCGTATAGGGTTTCCTCAGATACCGTCCGGCCCCCAGTTCCCTGGCTGCCTTCACACGCTCGGTTTCGGCAAAACCGCTGGCAATGACGGCTTTCTGTCCCGGACAGATTTGGAGCATCCGCTTATAGGTTTCCAGCCCGTCAATTCCCGGTTCCATAATCATGTCCAGCACGACAAGATCAGCGCTGTTTTCTTTCATCCATGCTGCGGCCTCCTCCCCTCCGGCTGCCGTATGCACCCGGTATCCGAGTTTTTCCAGCATCAGTTGGGCAATTTCCCGCTGATCTTCCATATCATCCACCACCAGAATCTGCTCTCCGCTGCCACGGTATGCGGCAATGGAAACCGGCAACTGCGGCAAACCAGAGAGTTCCTCTCGGGTGACCAAAAAACAGAGTTCAAAGGCCGTGCCTTTTTCTTTCAGATTTTCCACATGGATATAACCTCCGTGATCATGAACCGTTCCCCACACCACAGCCATGCCCAGCCCGGTTCCGCTGCGTCCCATGACTTTTTTGGTATAAAAAGGCTCAAATATCTGTCTGATGTCTTCGGAAGATATGCCCGGTCCCTGATCCTCGATACGAAGTACGGCATAATCCCCTTCCCGGATGGTGTCATATCCCAGCACAGGTCGGTCAACATAACGGTTTTCCGTGGAAATGGTGATAACTCCTCCCTCCCGCTGGGACTGGGCCGCGTTGGAAACCAGATTCATCACCGCTTTTTTCAGATGGCCATATGATCCGCGAATGTTGAGCAGATCCGGAGCCAGCCGGGAAATCACACGGATACGGGGATGATGCGCGAGAAGGTTCCGATGCTCAGGAGATTCCAGATAATCCTCCGCGATCCGGTTCAGATTCAGCACATCCTGATGGTGGATTCCGCCGCGGGCCAGCGACAGAAGATCCTGCACAATGGCTGCGGCCTTCTGACCGGATTTTTTGATGGTCAGCAGTTGTTTCCGCATGGGGCTGTCTTCCGGTATTTCCATCAGAAGCAGGTCAGGATAACTCACGGTTCCGGACAGCACATTGTTGAGATCATGGGCCACGCCTCCGGCCAGACGTCCCAGGGATTCCATTTTCCTGGTTCTCTGCAGTTCCTCCTCCATTTTTTTCATCTCAGCTTCGATTCTGTTTCTCTCCGCGGTCATCCGGTTGGCAGAATCGGCCAGTCTCCTGAATTCCGAAAAAAAAATATCCGCATCTCTGATGGGAGCGTATTCAGTTACGGATTTGTCAAAGAACGAGGAGAAAACACCAAAATTCTTCCTGACTTTTTTGGAAATATACCGGGAAACAAGACAGACAAGCAGAAACAGACAGCTTAGCATCAGAACGGAACAGAAAAAATATCTTTGGATTTTTTGAGACAGGTCCAAGCGTTTTCCGGCCAGAATCTTCTCTATTTCATCCACATACACACCGGTTCCAATCATCCATCTCCAGTCCGGAACCGATTTCACAAAACTGATTTTGGAGGCAGACTGTCCGGTGCTGGGCCGGACGGTTCCCACATATTCCAGATATCCGCCCTGTTCCTGCTGCGAGATGCGGATAAGTTCCTGCAAAACCTTTGTTCCCCTGCTGTCGGTGAACTCCCACTGATTCAGGCCGATATTTTCCGGTTTGTAATGGGCAAGGGTAATGGCATCAAAAGTATAGACAAAGATATACCCGTCCTCTCCGAAACGGATTCGTCTGATCCAGTTCAAAACTTCTTTCTGAATATCTTTTTCCACATCCTCTGTATAGTCACCAGTGCCGATCCACCAGCCCAGCGGTTCAAAATATTTGGCAAAACCGATTTTTTCCGACATATGTTCCGTAGTTCCGGGCTTGTACCAGTGCCATGTCAGATACCCCTCTCCCTGCTCCCGGATAAGGCGAGTGAATCTGCGGATGGTATACAGCCCTTTGCTGTCCTGCAAATCCCAGAGATTTTTTCCCTCCAGTTCAGGGGAAAAAGGGAGGAGAATCCCACGGCCTGCCATATCATGCACAAAAAAATATCCCCGTCCTTCATGAAAGCGAATGGGACGGAGAGCCTCCCTGATCATTTCCCCGATTTCCTGCGAAGTTTTGCTTTCCCGGTATGTTTCATACAGATTTTCCGCAAGAGCAATGGCCTCATCAACCCGAATGCGGATGTCCCGCCTCAGTTTTTCCTCTGCCGTGCTCCGCATGTAATGAACATAGGTTGCAACCTGTTCAACCTCATCTCTGATGCGCTCTTTCCGGATATTCACATAATTCTCTTTCAGTATCCGGGATTCTTCAAGATATTCCTGATATTCCCGGAACATCCAGAAAAATCCCAGCCCCCCGATGGACAGAAAGGCTGTGAGCAGCAGACTGACAAACAGTGTTCTGTGAAGACTGGTATCTGGTTTCATGGCAATTTATTTTATGATCTGATCTTGCGCCGTCTTTTTCACTGCGATTCCGGCATAAGCGGAAATCCGTCAATATTAAGCAGTTGCGGATGCAGACTTTCTCCGGAATGACCGGAAAGTCTCCTGCCCCGTCATTCCGGTGCAAGCCGGAAACCGGTAATTTCAGGAGATTCCGGATGCCGACTTTCGCCGGTGTGACAGGGAAGTGTAACATCAGTTAGGATGACTGCTGAAGAAATCTCTCCTTTGCCCTCTCCGAAAGAAAGGGGCAAAGGAAAAGCTCATCCAAAATCTGAATTAATCGTGTGTTACATTGAATAATGCTGTCTGATCCGGAAGATATTCCCCGGATCGCACCCGGTTCACCCATTCCTGATTTTCCAGAAACCACATTACGGTTTTGCGGATGCCGGTTTCAAAGGATTCCGCAGGATGCCATCCCAGTTCCCGCTCCAGTTTGGTGCAGTCAATGGCATAGCGCAGATCATGGCCGGGACGGTCTTTCCTCGAGTGATCAACTCCCTCCGGATTCTGCGGCCCCGGCAGAGGTCTTATCTCATCGAGAACATCGCAGACGGTTTCACCACTTCAAGGTTCTGCTTTTCGCAGCGTCCGCCCACATTGTAAAGTTTCCCTTTTCCCCTTCTGCATGATGGTCGGATCGCGCGGCAGTGATCCGCCACATACAACCAGTCCCACACATTCAGGCCCTGACCGTAAACCGGCAGCGGTTTTTCCTCAGCGCCGTTAAGTATCATCAGGGAATGAGCTTTCCGGGAACTTGATACGGCCCGTAATTGTTAGACGGTTAGGTATTGCCAACCGGAATGCCGTAGGTTTGTGCAGGCCGCACCAGATGATCTGGGGGGCAGCTTTGAATGTGGAATGGGACTGCTGGGATCATACGGCGTGGTTTCGGTGAAATACCCATCATTCCCAGACTTCCGAAAACCTCGTCCGTGCTGACATGGTGGAAAAGCCGGATCTGATCCTTGTACTTTCGGCACAGTTCCAGAAGCCGGAAGGTTCCCGCAATATTGGTCTGAACAAAGGCATCAGGCCCCGCGATGGATCGATCCACATGGGATTCTGCCGCAAAATGGCAGATGCAGTCAATTCCGTATTCCGCAATGATTCTTTCCACAGCCTCGGAATCACAGATATCGGCCCGGACAAAATGATAACGATCCGGAAATGCCTCTTTGACACCGCGCAGACTTTCCGGATTTCCCGCATAGGTCAGTTTGTCCGCATTTATGACCCGTCCGCCAAAATTCTCCCCGGAAAACAGATACCGGACAAAATTTGCACCGATAAACCCGCATCCGCCTGTAACAAGCATATTTTTCATATATTCCCCGCATATCATCTGATTTGACACCCTGAACCCTGGCAACTGAACACTGGCAACTGAACACTGATAACTGATAACTGATAACTGATAACTGATAACTGATAACTGATAACTGATAACTGACACATTACCGCATTTTCCGCCCTGCCACAACCGGAATTCTCCAATATTTTTTTATGGAAGGATTTTGTTTTCTATTTTTCCCCTGTTTTGCTATAGTCACCTTTCCGGCTGATCAGAGAGTCTGCAAAACTCAATTTTTGAAAAAACAGAGTTAATAAAATCAAAATATTGCAAACCTGATTTTCAGTTTTGCAGGCGGTCTGTTTTTCTTTGCGCAGAGAAAGGCGGGAGCATGTTTTTTTGGAGCGCAGTTGCAAATCTGAACATCATGAAATGTGGAGGCATGACAGACAGGAACTGATGAGGCGCGCATTTATTTTTGCAAATGGCAGAATCCATCCGGATACGGATGCTGAAAAAGGAATATGTCCCGGTGACATGATTATTGCTGCGGACGGAGGCGCTCTGCACTGTCTGGAAAAAGGGATTGTTCCGGATCTGGCTGTGGGGGATTTTGATTCCCTGTCACCGCCCTGTGTGAAGTCTCTGCAGGAACAGGGGACAGAAATTCGGCAGTATCCCGCACAAAAGGATCAGACCGATTTGGAACTGGCTCTGGATGCGGCTTTGGAAAAAGGGGCAGAGGAAATCATCATCCTCGGCGCTTTGGGCGGCAGGTGGGATATGACACTTGCCAATATCATGCTCCTGGGCAGAGCCCAGACAGCAAACTGCCGGATACGCATGATGGACAGGAACTTGGAAATGCAGGTAATCCGGAGCGGACAGAAAATTCGGATCAGGGGACGGAAAGGGGATATGCTTTCCCTCATTCCCCTGGCTCAGGATGCAGAGGGTGTGAGTCTGGAAGGTCTGGAATATCCCCTTTGCGAGGAAACGCTGAAACTGGGTTCCACGCGGGGCATCAGCAATGTCATGCTTGGCACAGATGCGTCTGCAAGTCTGCGAAAGGGGATGATCCTGTGCATTCGGCAGGGGTAAGGAAAAATCGGCCTTCTGCGAGATGTCAATCCGCAGTCCCCTTGTGCGGGACTGGGTCCGGAATGAGCTTAACAAAACAAAAAGGATTTTCCCCAAAAGGGAAAAATCCTTTATATTTACCTTAATATATTCACTGGAGCCGACGATCGGATTTGAACCGATGACCTGCTGATTACGAATCAGCTGCTCTGCCAGCTGAGCTACGTCGGCATGACGGACAATTAAGAGAAAATCTCTTTTACTATGTTTATCTCCCAAAATCAAGAAAAAAATGCACGCAAGGACCTGATTGAGAAAATTTCGGGCAGAACCGGGCCTCTGGAATGCACCGGAGTTTACGGCGCACATCAGGCATGGCTGCTCTCACGCCTATGCATCTCCCTGAAAAAACCTCTAACCCTTGTGCTGCCGTCCTGGAAACAGGCGGAAGTCTGCATGGAAGATCTTCGCTTTTTCCTGCAAAAAGCCCGCATTCCTGTCCATGCCTTTCCCCCGTGCACGCTTTTTCCTTTCCGGTTCATCCCGTATCCGGGAAAAACTGCGGCTGAGCGGCTTCGGCTGCTGTACCGCCTGGCAGTAGGGGAGATTCCGCCTCTGATTGTCACCACTCAGGAGCGCGATGCGGCAGAAACTCATTCCCCGGAATGCACTGAATGCCTATGCAGAGCTGTCGCGGTGATGAGGAGAGTGATCGGGATCATCTGATCCGAAAACTGACTGCGGGCGGATATGTCCGGACAGCCATTGTGGAAGAACCCGGAGATTTCAGTGTGCGGGGTTCCATTGTGGATGTGTTTTCCCCTTTGTATTCCGAACCCCTGCGCGTGGAGATGTTCGGGGACATGGTGGAATCCCTGCGCTTTTTTTCCGCATCCAGTCAGCGCAGTCTGGAAAATGTGTCAGAGGCAGTGATTCTTCCTGCCAGAGAAACCATCCTGTGGCCGGAAGAAACCGATGTGTTTCTCAACCGGGTGCGCAAACATGCCTCTCTGCTGGATATTCCCCTGAAAAGTGTAAAAAAAGCGGTGGAACAGATCAAAAATGAGGGGCTTTTTCCCGGAATGGAAAGCCTGCTTCCCCTGCTGTATCCGGAACCGGCCACTTTTTTTGATTATCTTCCGGAAAGCAGCCTGATTGTCCTGTCAGAACCGGATTCTCTGGAAAAAACCATGACAGAAGAAGACACAGAGACACAGGAGAACTGGCTCCGTGCGCGTTCCGAAGGACAGTTCTGCCTGCTGCCCGAACAAATCTGGCTGGGGCAGTCAGAAACCAGAAAACTTCTTTGGAAAAACAAACCGCTGATTCTCAGAGATCTCAAAATCTCCTCCGGTGCTCCGTCAGAGCCAGATTCCCATCCGGTCTTTGATTTTTCCGTTGAGAACAATCTCCGGATGCGGGATCAGCTTAAAGAACACCGGGATGAGGATTTTCCCCTCAAACCCCTGAGCGACTGGATTTTGCAGAAACAGGCGGCAGATTATGCGGTTCTCCCTGTGTGCGGCACACGTTCCGCAGCCGAGCGTCTGGCTTCCCTGCTCTCACCCTATGGCATTTCCTGCAAATTCGCAGACGGATTTCCGGAAATTCCGGAAAAAGGAAACGTCTGCATCTGTCTTGGCAGCCTGTCATCCGGCTTTGTCTGGGCTTCGGAAGCACTGGCTCTTATCACGGAAAGCGAAATCTTCGGTCCCAACCGCAGCCGGAAGAAAAAATCCGGGCGCCGGGTGCGCACGGAACTGCTGACCTTTGAGAATTTGAATGTCGGGGATCTTGTGGTTCACAGCGAACACGGCATTGGCAGATACGAGGGACTGAGCAAACTGAAACTCAACGGCTCCGAAGGAGATTTTCTGCGCATCCTGTACAAGGATGATGATCGTCTCTATCTGCCGGTGGATCGCATGGGGATGGTGCAGAAATACATGGGTGTTGACGGCATCACCCCGATCCTGGACAAAATGGGCGGCGCATCCTGGGGCAGGGTGCGGGAAAAAGTGAAAAAATCTGTTGAAAAGATCGCGGGAGATTTGCTGAAAATCTATGCAGAACGCAGCGTGAATCAGGGAACCGCGTTTGACATCAGCCATTATGATTTTCAGGGCTTTGAAGCCGGTTTTCCCTATGAGGAAACCCCGGATCAGCGCAAAGCGATTGAGGATGTTCTCTCTGACATGGCACGCGCGGAGCCTATGGATCGCCTGATCTGCGGAGATGTGGGATACGGAAAAACCGAGGTCGCGCTCCGGGCATCTTTTGTGGCTGTCAACAATTTCCGGCAGGTCGCGGTTCTGGTTCCCACCACGGTGCTGGCGGAACAGCATTTTGAAACCTTTTCAAGCCGATATGAGGAATTTCCCGTAAAAATCGCGTGTCTGAGCCGTTTCCGCTCTCCCAAAGAGCAGCGGGAAATCCTTGAGGGACTCAGAAACGGCAAAATCGACATTGTGATTGGAACCCACCGGCTTTTGCAAAAGGATATTGCCTTCAAATCCCTGGGGCTGATCATTCTCGACGAGGAACAGCGATTCGGTGTCCGGCACAAGGAAAAACTCAAGGCCATGAAAGCTACTGTGGATGTGCTGACCCTGACAGCCACACCCATTCCCCGCACCCTGCATCTTTCTCTCATGGGCATCCGGGACATCAGCCTGATTTCCACACCGCCGGAAGACCGTCATGCAATCATAACCAGTGTTTCTGAGTATGATGACAGCATTGCTGCCGAGGCCATCCGCAGGGAACTGGAGCGAAGGGGACAGATGTTTTTTGTTCACAACCATGTGGAAAGCATAGGCAAAACTACAGATCATCTGCGTCAACTGGTTCCGGAAGTCCGTGCGGACATTGCCCACGGTCAGATGAACGAAGACGAACTGGAACGGGTCATGCTGCGTTTCACCAACAGGGAAACCGACATGCTGGTATGCACCAGCATCATTGAATCCGGGCTGGATGTGCCGTCCGCGAATACGATTCTCATCAACCGGGCTGACTGCTTCGGACTGTCCCAAATCTATCAGTTGCGGGGCCGTGTGGGACGCGCGGGCGAGCAGGCTTACGCGTATCTGTTCATTCCCCGTGAAAGCACCCTGAGCAAAGATGCGCGCAAGCGTTTGAAAGTGCTCATGGAACACAATGATCTGGGCGCGGGTTTTCAGATAGCCATGAGCGATCTGCAAATCCGGGGCGGCGGAACCATTCTGGGCGCATCCCAGTCCGGTCATATCGCGGCTGTGGGTTATGACATGTTTCTCAAACTCATGGAAGAGGCCGTGGCAAATCTCAAAGGGGAAACCGTCACCGGGGCTCTGGAACCGGAAATCAATATTCCCTTTTCCGCGTATATTCCGGAAGAATACATGCCGGATACAGATCAGCGTCTTACCGCGTACCGGCGTCTGTCAAAAATGGATTCTCTCAAAGAGATTTCCGATTTCAAGACGGAAATGGAAGACCGTTTCGGACCTCTGCCTGAGCACGGGATGAATCTGCTGCTGAAAATCATGCTTCGGGTGCTGGCTGTCAAGGCAGGGGTAAAACGGCTGGATCTGTTTACCAGAATCATTCCGCAGCCTGCACCTGTGCCTGCAAAAAAAGGCTGGAAATCTGCTCCGGCAAAACCTGCGCCTGAACCTGCGCCTGTGGCCGAAACCCTGCTTTCCCTGCATTTTTCCCAAAACCATCAGAAAAATCCATACGGACTTGCGGATATGATTGTATCCCAAAAACAGGGACTTGAATTCACACCGGATCATGTGCTCAAAGCCAGACTTTCCGGCACGGGTGCGGGTCCGCTTCTGTCCCAGGCCAAAAACATTCTCAAAGAAATCACCCGGCATGTCAATGCCTGAATGCGTTACGGTATTGACAAAAAACGCATGTGCAGGTAAACCATACCGGGATGTACGGAAATCCGGATTCTGATTTTTTTGCTTTTCAAAAATTGAATGTTGCAAAGAGAAGGAGTTGTGATCATGCAAACTGTCAGGGTGGAATCGGAACATATCAAACTGCCGCGGGATGTTTTTCCAAGCTCAAAGGAAAAGAAATCCGTTTTGTTGAATTTTCGGACGGTTTTTTATTGAGCCTGTTCTCATTAAATTATCTTCCTCTTCCAAACTGGCAAATCTGAAGAGAAGAAAGCTGATCAGAGGCAATCCGGATGATTTGCCAAATATAAAGGTGGGAGAATGGAACGAGTTGATGAATCTTAATCTGTCTGGATACCCATATTGTATGCCGGCTGTATGAGGGAAAAACAGAAAAACTTACACAACAGGCTGTCAACAGCATAGAAGCAGGCAGAGTGCTCATCTCTCCCTTTGTCATGCTGGAACTTCAATATCTTTATGAAATCAATCGCATAACGGAACCATCAGATGTGGTCATTACAGAGCTGAATTATGATATTGGTTTGGAACTAAGTGATATTTCTTTGAAACAGATTATCGAAAAGGCATGTTCCCGGACTTGGACAAGAGACCCTTTTGATCGCTTGATTACAGCAGAAGTTCTGGTCTCAGAAAAGGCATTTTTGGTTACAAAAGATTCCCTTATCCGAAAAAACTGCAAACAGACTGTTTGGGAATGACAATTTTTGTTCCCTGTTCTGTAATTATGACAGATGAAAATATTCAGAGATGATTTGTCAGGAATGGCGAAAACAGAAAAAATTTTGACGGTTATATTTCTGCTGCCTTTGCTTTTCTGTGCGTGCACAGATCCCGCCGCCTTGGAACCGCCGGTTTTTCTGGTGAGAGCGGGGGAAACAGGCATAAGTGTTCATGATTTCAGCACAGCCTTTGATCTGCACAAAAGCGCATATGCGTATGATCGCATAAAAGAGCCTGCTCAGGCCGAAGAAATCAGACTGCGGTTTCTGGAGCAGATGATTGAAAAAATGATCATACTGGAACGGGCCAGAGAACTGGGCATTGCGCTTTCAGAGGCAGAGACTGACAAGGCAGTTTCACAGATTCAGAAATCCTATCCCAAAGGCGCATTTGAACAGATGCTTCTGGAAAATGCGGTTTCCTTTCCTGCATGGAAAGAGGAACTGAAAAACCGGCTGATGCTGGAAAAAGTGATTCAAAAAGACATTTCAGACAAAATCACGGTCACAGATGAGGATATAAAAAATTTCCGCTCGCGCCGGCAGCCCAGGAAAAAAGCAAAAACAGACAGAAAATCTGCAAAGCACAGGCACCCGGAAACTGTTCCGGAAGAAACACCGGAAATGATTGCAGCGATTGTGAAAAGAGAAAAAACCGAGGCAGCCTATGAGGAATGGATGAAAAAACTCCGTGAAAGATACAGCGTAACTGTCGATGATGAAAAATGGCGAAAACTTGCTGAGCAATAATGTTGATATTCAAGGAATTTTGCGGAAATGCACTTTTCAGCCGCGAATTTGCACGAACAGACACGAATTATAAAAATTTGTCAAAATTCGTGTCTGTTCGCGGCTGAAGCAATATCTGACCGAAAAACCCTGATGATTTAAGGAGGGATTTTTTAAGCAGAAGCCCAACGCTCAACTGTTATAAAATTTTCAAAAAAGTGTCATGACAACCCCTGAATTTTTTTCAAAAGTCAAGGGATTTTTGGAACAAATTTCTCTCAAACCATTTAACAAGGAATCCAAATGCAAAATTCCATGATTCATTTTTTCCGGAATTCAAAACTGACTGTTTTTTTTCCGGTATTGTGTTTTTGTGTTTTTCTTTTTACTCCCGGACTCGCCCAGTGTGAGGTGGTTGACCGGGTTGTGGCGGTGGTCAATGATGACATTGTTTCCCTGACAGAACTTAACCGGTTTGCGGCTCCCTATGCGGAAAAGATCAGAGAAGCCGATTACAGTGATGAAAAAAAAGGGGAAATGCTTTTCAAGCTGCGGGAGGATATTCTCAGCCAGCTTATTGATCAGAAGCTCACGGATCAGGAGGCAAGGCGTGCCAATATATCGGTCAGTGAAAAGGAAGTTGACAATGCCATTGAGCGGGTCAAGCAGGCCGGTTCCTATTCAGATGCGCAGTTGCGTGAGGGGCTGAAAAAGGAGGGACTGACAATGGAAGAATACCGCAGCCGCATCAAAGAGCAGATTCTCAGAACCAAACTTGTCAATCTTGAGGTCAAATCCAAGATTGTTCTGACTGAGGATGAGGTGAAAAAATACTATGAGGAACACAGAGAAGAATACCAGGGCGGCAAAAAATACCGGCTTCGCAATATTCTGCTTTCCGTGCCTTCTTTTGCTGAAGAATCAGAAAAAAATGAAATCCGGAAACGGATGGAGTCCATTGTGAAAGCCTTTAAAAAAGGAACATCGTTTGCCACTCTGGCACGGGAATTCTCTGAATCTTCCCATGCGGAAGAAGGCGGTTATCTGGGAGAATTTCCCTTTGATGGCATTTCACCCCAGTTGAAGTCCGCTTTGTTTGATCTCAGGGAAGGGGACATTACCGGGATACTGGATACAGAACAGGGATTTCAGATTTTTTTCATTGAAAAAATCATTTCCGCATCAGACAAAACACTTGAAGAGGCTACCATTGAAATAGAAGAAAAACTGTACAATGAGGTTATCAACAAACAGTTCCGCACCTGGCTGGAGGATCTGCGCAAGCGTTCTTATATAAGGATTATCAGGTAGTCACTGTTTTTTTTGCTCATTGCAGCACAAGCTTCCAGATTGTGTTTGTCTGCCTTGCAAACTGGAAGGTTGCAAGGCTGAAATATTTTTTATGCAGGTATTTTCCACCACAGGAATTCTTCTTCGGCGAACGGATTACGGGGATCACGACCGGATCATCACTTTTCTCAGTGAGGACAGGGGAAAACTGTCTGTCATCGCCAAATCCGCAAGAAAAAGCACCAGACGTTTCGGGGGAACGCTGGAGCCTTTCTGTCTTTCTGACATTGTATGCAAAAACGGGCGGGGCACTCTTCCTGTGCTGGAAGAAAGCACATTGCAGCAGCCTTTTTCCGCCACGCGATCAGATATGCAAAAGCTGTCTTATGCCAGTTACTGGGCAGAACTGCTTTTCTGCTGGCTGGAAGAAAATCACCCGCAGAAGGAACTGTATCATCTGCTTCTTTTTGCATTGGAAAATCTGGAACAGAATCAGATGCCGCCTTTGGCACTGCATCTGCTGTTTCAGATCAGATTTATGGAAATTTCCGGTTTTTTCCCCAATCTGAACGAATGCTGCCAATGCAGAAAGAACATTGCATTGGAAAAAGACACCTGCATTGCCTTTGATCTTGCAGCAGGAGGTCCCCTGTGCAGCAATTGCAGACAAATGCAGACCGGTCCCTGTATCCGTCTGTCAAAAGGAAGCGGCAGACAACTGCTCTGGCTGGGAAAAGAGCCTTTGGAAAAAGCAGGAAGACTCCGTTTGTCCCAACAGTCTTTGAAGGAAACGCGGGAATTTCTGGAAGCCTTTGTCCCCTATCATCTGGGAATCACCCCGCGCAGTCTGAAATTCCTGCGGCAGATGCGGGAAAATGGCTGTGACAGGGCGTTGCATGCCGGGCAATCCGCATCAAAAAATTTCTGAGCAGCTCCGAATAAAAAGGGTCAGGTTTCAGGTCAATGCCGGTGACGCAGGTTCATCGATGGGGAATCATGGCAGAGGAATCCCGAACGGAAGGTTTGGGATATTGATATTATCAGAAACATTGTGCCAAACTTTCCATTCGGCACTCTGAAAAAAACGGGGGATCAGATGTACGACAGTATCAAAGAAATTCTGGAATCCGCATCTGTGGAGGCTTCTGCACCGTGCCGCATTGACATGGGCGGAACGCTGGACATCAGCACCTTTTACTATCCGCTTCGTCATCTGAACCCATGCACCTTCAATATTGCTTTGGGAATGCGGACAAGTGCGCGGCTGCTTGCTTTTGAAAAAGGAAGGATACGTGTTGTATCCAAAGGATTTGAGCCTGCGGAATTTCCGGCAGATGAGGCTCCCTTTGATCATCCGCTGGGGCTGATTTTTGCCATTGCCGCATATTTCCGCGCGGACGGGGTTCAGATTGAAATTGAATCTGCTTCCCCGCCCCGCAGCGCGCTGGGCGGTTCCTCTGTCGCGGCAGTGGCTCTGATGGGCGCTTTCTCCAGTCTGTTTGACAGAATCGGGGCTTACCGGCCCCTGTACCGCCGGGAAATCGCGATGCTGGCCCATGCCATAGAGGAAAGTGTGGCCGGGGTTCCCTGCGGCCTGCAGGATCAGTTGGCTGCGGCTTATGGCGGCGTCAATCTCTGGCAATGGTACGGACGGGTCAAGGAAGGCATATTTGAAAAAGAAAATGTGCTGAAAAAAAATCTGTATCCGGAACTGGAAAAACGTCTGCTGCTGGCCTACTGCGGGGTTCCCCATGTGTCTGCAAACATCAATCAGCAGTGGGTGCGCCAGTTTCTGTCCGGACAGAACCGCAGACTATGGGCGGAAATCATCTCCTGCACGCGGGAATTTGCCGATGCACTGACACAGCAGGACTGGGCTGCTGCAGCACAGGCCATGAACCGGGAAACCGGAATTCGCAGGGAAATGACCCCGGATGTTCTGGACGATCTGGGCATAAAACTCAGCAACGCGGCTGCGGAGAACAAGTGCGGAGCCAGATTCTGCGGCGCGGGCGGCGGCGGATGCATCTGGGCATTGGGTGAGGTCGGAAATATTGACACACTCAGAGAAATATGGAAAAAGATTTTGGATGAAAGACAGGAAGCCTGTCTGCTGGATGTGCGCATTGACGCAGACGGATTATTGTTGCCAATGATATAAGCAGGAGTTAAGCAGTTGACCGGATAAAACCCAATGCTTTGTCAATTCTGATTTTATGATCTGAAATGTACAATAAACCGGATTTTTTGTAAAAATCCGGTTTTTGCAGCACACAGATTCAAGACTGGCAGAGTAAGCGCTGAGATTTTTTGGGCATGTTTTTTTGTCAACTGCCTGACACCCAATTCATTTAAGGAAAAAAACATGAATTTTCAGGAAATCATTCTTTCGCTCAACCATTTCTGGGCGAAAAAGGGATGTGTTCTGGATCAGCCCTATGACATGGAAGTGGGGGCGGGAACCTTTCATCCCACCACGCTGCTGCGTTCTTTGGGACCTGAACCCTGGAATGTGGCCTATGTGCAGCCTTCCCGGCGTCCCACAGACGGCCGTTACGGGGAAAATCCCAACCGGCTGCAGCATTATTACCAGTATCAGGTGATTCTCAAGCCCTCGCCTTCGGATGTGCAGGGACTTTATCTGGAAAGCCTCAGGGAACTGGGCATCAATCCGCTGGATCATGACATCCGGTTTGTGGAGGATGACTGGGAATCCCCGACTTTGGGCGCGGCAGGTCTGGGCTGGGAAGTCTGGCTGGATGGCATGGAAATCACCCAGTTCACCTATTTTCAGTTGTGCGGCAGCATGGAACTGCATCCCATTTCTGTGGAACTGACTTACGGGCTGGAGCGTATAGCCATGTATCTGCAGGGCGTGAACAGTGTCTATGATCTCAAATGGAATGATCACGTCACTTACGGCCATGTTCACCATCAGCAGGAAGTGGAGCAGTCAACCTACAATTTTGAGGTTGCGGATGTGGACATGCTGCTGGATCTGTTTGGCAAATACGAGGCTGAGGCAAAACGGATTATTGACAGAAATCTGGTGCTTCCCGCGTATGAATACTGTCTGAAATGTTCCCACACCTTTAACCTGCTGGATGCACGGGGAGCCATCAGTGTAACGGAAAGAACCGGATATATCGCGCGCATTCGCAATCTGGCCAGAGCCTGCGCAGCCGCGTATGTGAAACAGCGGGAGGAAATGGGCTTTCCCCTTTTGAAAAAGGAGCAGGTATGAACAGCTTACTCATTGAAATCGGATCCGAGGAAATCCCGGCTGGGTATATTGAACCTGCTCTGGATTCCTTTGCAGCCCTTGTACGGAAAAAACTGGATGATGCCCGCATTGCGCACGGCTCCCACCGGGTTTTCGGAACCTCCCGGAGATTGGCTGTCCTGATTTCGGATGTTGCGGATCACCAGCAGGCTGTGGTCAGCGAAATAACAGGTCCTCCGGAAAAAGCCGGATTTGACGCGGCTGGAAACCCCACGGTCGCGGCTGTGAAATTTGCGGAAAAAATCGGCATTCCTGTCAGTGAAATCCGCATAAAGGATACGGAAAAAGGACGGTATCTCTGCGCGGAAAAAAGTGAACCTGCTTTTGAAACTGTAAAAGTACTCAGCGAAGCCCTGCCGGGCATCATCGGCGCGATTTCCTTTCCCAAAACCATGAAATGGGGAGAACTGACCGTCACATACACCCGGCCTGTGCAGTGGCTGCTGGCTCTGCTCGGATCTGACGTGATTCCATTCAGTTACGGAAATATCCAAAGCGGAAATCTCACTTACGGGCACCGTTTCATACATCCCGGCTCCATTCGGATCAGTTCTCCGGATGAGTATCTGAATGCTTTGAGACCCGCGTATGTGATTGCGGATTTGGCAGAACGCCGGAAACTGGTCGCGGCAGAAGTCGAAAAAGCAGCCGCAAATGCAGGAGGAAGCATTCTGCCGGATGAGGAGCTGATTGACACCGTGAAAAATCTGCTGGAATATCCGGCTGTCACAGTGGGAAACTTTGACAGGGCCTTTCTGGAAGTGCCGGACAAGGTACTGATTACAGCCATGCGCGAGCATCAGAAATATTTTGCTGTCGCGGACAAAACCGGAAAACTCATGCCCTGCTTTGTGGTGGCAAACAACACTCCTGCCAAAGACATGAAAGTGGTGGCAACCGGACATGAACGGGTGCTGCGCGCGCGGCTTTCCGATGCCCGGTTCTTTTTCCGGGGAGATGTGAAAACCCCCATGGAAACCTGGGTGGAGAAACTGAAAAAAGTGCTGTTTCAGGCAAAACTGGGTTCTGTGCATGAAAAGATTGTCCGGGTGCAGAAACTTGCCGAATTTCTGGGAGAAACTGTTGCACCCGGCACGGATCTCAAAAAAAACGCATCCCGTGGAGCGTATCTGTGCAAGGCGGATCTGGTCAGTCAGGTGGTCGTGGAATTCACCAAACTGCAGGGCATCATGGGACGCATTTATGCCGGGCTTGCAGGGGAACCCGCAGAAGTGGCAGCCGCGATTGAAGAGCATTACCGGCCCACCTATTCCGGCGGTGCCTTGCCGGAAACCGTGACCGGCGCAGTGGTGGCCATTGCAGACAAAATGGATTCCATCTGCGGATGTTTCAGCGTGGGACTCATTCCCACAGGCGGAGCGGATCCCTATGCTTTGCGGCGTCAGGGCATCGGCATTCTGCAAATCATGCGAAAAATGGGATTTTCCTTTTCCCTGAAAAGCCTGATTGAAAAAAGTCTGAGCCTGTTTGCGGAAAAAAGCACAAAAAATCCGATGGAAACAGCCGCAGAGGTTTATGAATTTCTGAAAAACCGGATTTCCCATATTCTCGAAGATGAGGGATATTCCAAAGATGTGATTGCAGCAGCAGCGGATGTGTCCATTGACCATGTTCCCCATGTCTGGGAACGGGTCAGCGCACTGGAAAAACTCAAAGCCCAGCCGGATTTTGAACCATTGGCAGTGGCATTCAAGCGTGTGGTGAACATCATTCGCAAAAGTGACACAGGTGTCATTCCCGGAACTGTGTCGGAAAATCTGTTTGAACACGCGTCAGAATCCGGGCTTTATTCTGCATTTATGAATGTAAAGGGAAAGGTCGCGGACAATCTGTCAAAAGGCAATTTCCCCCAGGCATTGCTGGATATTGCCTCACTGAAAACGGATGTGGATGCGTTCTTTGACGGTGTAATGGTCATGGCCGAGGATGAAAAACTGCGCGCCAACCGTCTGGCTCTGCTGAAACAGATTGCGGACATGTTCGGCCTGTTTGCGGATTTTTCAAAGATTTCCACGTAATTTCATATAACTACAAGGATTAAATGTAAGAAAGGATTTTTTCAGTCCCGAAATCCCTGCTTAAAATAATCCATGCAATTTTGTATGGCGGATTTTAAATCCCTGCTTAAAAAATTCATACGGTTTTGTATGGTTGCTTTTAAATCCCTGCTTAAAAAAATCCTTGTAGTTATTCCTGATGCAGTAATCATTAACCATTTAACATTTAACATTAGGAGTAAACATGCCTTTCGATCCTTCAATGGACAAAGTTCTGAAAAAGTGGCAGTGTGAGGAAACCGGGCTTCTTGTGACCATCAATCAGTATGGCAACGGAGAACCCAAAGTGCAGATTGGCCCCAGAGTGATGATGAAAAAAGACGGCACGGAAACCCAGCGCAAGGCAGGCCGTCTGGCAATGGAAGATCTGCTCTGGTTTTATGACATCATTGATGAGGTCAAGGAAGAACTCGCGAATCTGTCCTCACCGGCCTGATGCAGAACATGCTTCCAGCTTGTTCATGCCCCTCTGCACAAGCTGGAAGCTTATGTGCTGCTTTCAATTTTATGTTCTCAGAATTGGTGAAAAACAGGTTGCAAGAACATTGATCTCTCATGGTGTGCGGGAACTCAGTGACAGCCTTCTTTCATTGATAGCACGGCAAATGAAAATTACACCCGTTCAACTCAAAAAAATTGTTTCAGGCGAGATTGGGCGGACAGATTATTACCATCTTTTGGGCATTGAAAATTCAAATGATGAATAAAATCAAACAGAAAATCAGAAAACCGGTGCAGAGGAAAATTTCTGTCGGACAGGTTATTTATGAACGAAAAAAATCAGAACGCAGTCATCAACCCGGTAAAAGGCCGGAAATCTCCGAATCTCGGTCCTTTTGCTGTGATGGTCAGCAGTGAAAAGGATATTCATCTGCTGCGGGAGCATCTTCCGGCAAAGGATATTGCCGGACTTGCCATGAGCCGGATTTATGCACAGGATTCTCCAGCCCCGTATTATTCTCTGACAGGCCCGGTCATCAGCTCCCCTTATGCCGTAATGCTCATGGAACCGCTGATAGCATACGGAGCAAGGGAAATTCTGTTTTTCGGGTGGTGCGGTTCCATTTCTCCGAATGCGGAAATCGGCGATATTATTGTGCCATCCGGAGCCATCATTGAGGAAGGCACTTCCCTGCACTATGGCGGATGCAGCAATGGCATTGCCCGTCCCTGTGAAGAATTTTCTCTGAAAATCAAACAGATGCTTATCAATCACAATCTGGATTTTCATGAAGGGTTAATTTGGACAACGGATGCGGTTTACCGGGAAACCTATGAAAAAATAGACTATTTCCAATCCAGAAATGCACTGGCCGTGGAAATGGAACTTTCCGCACTGTTCACGGTGGGAAAATTCCGCAATATCCCGGTCAGTGCCATTCTTGTGGTGTCAGATGAACTTTCCACTTTGAAATGGAAGCCCGGTTTTGCGGATGAACGATTTCTCAGCACCCGAAAAGCGGTTGCCGAGGCAATCGCTTCTTTTTGCAACCAAAAGAAAGGTCCGGCACAGATATGATTCTTCCGCATCCTGTACAATATCAGGGGAGTAAACGTAATCTGGCCCAGGTTATCCTCAGATACTTTCCCAAAAAAGTAAACCGGATTGTGGAGCCGTTTGCAGGAACTGCTGCGATAAGCATTGCTGCTGCTGCAAAGCAGATTTCACAGCGGTTCTGGATGAACGACATCAACAGCCCCCTGATAAAGCTGCTTGAACTTATCATTGAACACCCAGAGGAAATCGCAGATTTTTATTCAGAGTTGTGGAATGAGCAGCACAATGATTCCGTGGAACATTACTGCCAGGTAAGGGAACAGTTCAACCGGACGCAGGAACCGAAATTCTTTTTATATCTGCTGGCAAGATGTGCCAAGGGTTCTGTGAGATACAATGCAGAAGGTTTGTTTAATCAGAGTCCTGACAAAAGAAGAAAAGGAACACGGCCCGAAACAATGAAGAAAAATATTTTCGGGGTTTCCTTTTTGTTAAAAGGCAAATGTATATTTTCAGATATGGATTATAAAGAAGTACTTCAAAGCGTTGACCACGATGATCTTGTTTATATGGACCCTCCGTATCAGGGGGTATGCGGTGAAAGAGATTCAAGATATTATGCAGGTATCACCTTTGATGATTTTGTGAATGCTTTGGAAGAACTCAATAAAAGAAAAATTGCTTTTATCGTAAGCTATGATGGCAGAAGAGGGGAAAAAAGTTTCGGAAATCCCCTGCCTGATTTTCTGAATCTGACGAAAATTGAAATTGAAGCAGGACGTTCGTCACAGGCCACATTGCTTGGGCGTGAGGAAATAACGGTTGAGTCGCTGTATCTTTCATCAGCTTTGTCTGGAAAGTGCAATAAAAAACGAAGCGCATGTTTTTACCCGAAATACAAAACAGAACAAATTCCACTGACAGAAACCTATGAAAAACAATCTGCATTTGTCTGATGAATTCTTAGCCTTATGTAAATCTGTCACTGCGAAGAGACCGAAAGCGGTGATTGATCATATTTTGCAGAACGGATTTGTCACCACAGAAGAACTCAAAGAAAAATACGGATACAATCATCCTCCGAGGGCAGCGAGAGATGTGAGGGAACATGGAATTCCCCTTATCACATTCCGGGTGACAGGAAGTGACGGCAGGAAAATAGCGGCCTATAAATTCGGAAATCCTGATGAAGCTGGATTTACAAAACTGGCAGGAAGAACAGCTTTGTCAAAATTGCTGAAAGAGAAACTGATACAGAAACATGGATGTAAATGCTTCATTTATCTGGAAGTTATTGAAGAAAGAAATTTGCAGATTGACCATCGGATTCCCTATGAAATCGGAGGAGAGCCACAGGCAGAACCGGAAAATTTCATGCTGTTAAGCGGTTCTGCGAATCGGGCAAAATCATGGTCATGTGAGCATTGTGAAAATTGGATAACTATCAGAGACAAAAGCATCTGTTTGTCATGTTATTGGGCATATCCTGAAAATTACAGTCATATTGCAATGAGAGAAATCAGAAGGATTGATCTGTTATGGCAGGGAGAGGAAATTATCACCTATGAAAAACTGAAATCAAAGGCTGACCAAACGGAAAAGCAGTTGCCTGAGTTTATCAAAGAAATTCTTAAAAAAGCCATGAGAAATATGAAGAATGGGTAAGATATTTCCCTCTTATTCCACACGCCAGCTTACATCAATGATCCGAAAGCAGTAGCATTAATCAACACATCAATGAGGTAATCACAAATATGTCCAGACAGACCCTACAGCAGGCAAATGATGAAATTCTTCACCGGATTGCGTTTCTGCGAAAGGAACTGCACCGGCACAATCACCGTTATTATGTGCTGGATGATCCGGAAATATCGGACGCGGAATATGACCGGCTGATGCGGGAACTCACAGAACTGGAAACCGCACATCCGGAACTGGCCAGCCCGGATTCCCCCACCGTGCGGGTTGGAGCCGCGCCCCTGTCCGAGTTTGACACCGTGCAGCATTCGGTTCCCATGCTGAGCCTGGACAATGCGTTCAGCGAAGGGGAACTCGCAGATTTTGACAAACGGGTGCGCAAAAATCTGGAAACTGATGCACAGATTCTTTACACCGCAGAACCCAAACTCGACGGGCTGGCTGTGGAACTGGTGTATGAAAACGGCAGACTGGTGACAGCTTCCACGCGGGGAGACGGCGTAACCGGTGAACTGATCACGGAAAACGTGCGCACCATCCGCTCGGTTCCGCTTGTGCTTCATGCAGAAAACCAGGCAGTTGTCCCATCCCTGCTGGAAGTCCGGGGCGAGGTGTTCATGGGACATGAGGGATTCCGCAGACTCAATGAACAGCGTCTGCAAAATGAGGAACCGGTTTTTGCCAATCCCCGCAATGCTGCGGCCGGTTCCCTGCGGCAGTTGGATTCCCGGATTACAGCCCGGCGTCCGCTGGAAATTTTTCTGTACGGTCTGGGAAATTACACCGATCTGAAACTCACTTCCCACTGGGAAATGCTGCAAATGCTGAAATCTCTGGGATTCCGCATCAATCCCCTGATCCGCGCGTGCATTCGGCTTTCGGAAGTGGTCGCGTTTTACCATGAACTCAGTGCCATGCGTCACAATTTGCCTTATGATATTGACGGCATGGTGGTCAAAGTGGATCGGCTGGATTTGCAGGCTGAACTCGGAGCCAAATCCCGCAGTCCACGCTGGGCCATTGCATGGAAATTTGCGGCTGTGCAGGAAAGCACCCGCATTGTCGGCATTGATGTGCAGGTGGGACGCACCGGAGCGCTGACACCTGTAGCCCGTCTGGAGCCGGTCAGCGTGGGCGGTGTCACGGTGAGCAATGCCACCCTGCACAATGAGGATGAAATCCGGCGCAAGGACATCCGCATTGGGGATACGGTGCTGATTCAGCGCGCCGGAGATGTGATTCCCGAAGTGGTCAAAGTCATGGAATCCAAACGCACGGGAGAGGAAAAAAATTTTGCAATGCCATTGCAATGCCCGGTCTGCCATGCACAGGTGGAGCGCATGGAAGGCGAGGCCGTTTCCCGTTGCATCAATATGTCCTGTCCAGCGCAAATCAAAGGCCGGATTCGGCATTTCGCGGCAAAAGGCGCATTTGACATGGACGGTCTGGGCATCAAACTGGTGGAGCAGTTGGTGGATCGGGGGCTTGTGGCTTCGTATGCAGATATTTTCCACTTGGATGAGCCGGGGCTGACCGCAATGGATCGCATGGGAAGCAAATCTGCCAAAAATCTGCTGGCCGCGATTGAAAAAAGCAAAAAAATTTCTCTGGCGCGTTTTGTTTATGCACTGGGCATCCGTCATGCAGGAGAAAATATAGCGGGGATTCTCGCAGACCGTTTTCAGACATTGGAAAAAATCATGTCGGTTTCCGCGGAGGAACTGGAATCGGTGGAAGGCATTGGCAAAGAAATTGCGCAAAGCATCCGGCATTTTTTTGATCAGCCGGAAAACCGGGAAATCATACAGCGGATGCTGGACAGCGGTGTGGAAATTCAGACAAAAAGCGGGGAACCGGTTCAGAAAAAAGAAGGAATTGCAGGAAAAACCTTTGTCCTGACCGGAACATTGGAAAGCATGAGCCGGGATCAGGCCAAAAAGATGATTGAAGCTGCGGGGGGAAAGGTTGCCGGTTCTGTCAGCAAAAAGACCGATTATGTGTTGGCCGGGGAAAATGCCGGATCCAAACTGGATAAGGCAAGGGAACTGGGCATTGCAATTCTGGATGAACAGGCATTTATGAAAATGATGGGAAAATAGTACACGACCAATTTAATTTTTAGAGTATGGATCAGCAGGTCGGATTAGCGTAAGCTTAATCCGACATGCTGTTTTTAATAATACAAAAACTAAATTGGTCATGTAGTCATCGTGTCGGATTACGCTTACGCTAATCTGACCTACTTTTATTATTATAAATTCAAGATAGTTATATTTTCATTTGTAGGTCGGGTTAGGCGAAGGCCGTAACCCGACATCTGACTTACCAATAGGAGCCTTACAATGGCAATACCGGATTTTCAAACCCTCATGCTGCCGCTTCTTCAGTTCTGCGGTGATGGGAAAATACATACCAACAGTGAGACGATAGAACATTTGGCAGATTTATTTTCATTAACCGAAGAAGAACAAAAAGAAAATCTGCCAAGCAGACGCCAGACCATATTTTACAATCGTGTCACTTGGGCGCGGGCGCATATGAAAATGGCTGATCTTATCGAAAGCCCGAAAAGAGGAATATTCCGTATTACCCAAAAAGGATTGAGCGTATTAAAGGAAAATCATCAAAGAATTGATTTGAAATTTCTGCAAAAATGTCCCGGATACCTCCAAGCTAAATCCGGTAAAAAACAAATTGAGAATTTGCCTTCCTCCGACTCCAATGATACGCCTCATCAGACTCCGGAAGAGCAACTGGAAGACGCGTATGAAAACATACGGGAAAGCCTTGCCACTGAAATTTTGGAGCAATTGAAGTCGGTTGCCCCTGATTTTTTTGAAAGAATCATCGTGGAAGTGATTGTGAAAATGGGATACGGCGGAACCCGGCGGGACGCGGGGCAGGCAGTGGGAAAAAGCGGAGACGGAGGCATTGACGGCATTATCAAGGAAGATCGTCTGGGACTGGACATCATCTATTTACAGGCCAAACGCTGGCAGGGTACGGTGGGCCGACCGGAAATTCAAAAATTCGCAGGCGCATTGCAGGGGCAGAGAGCCAAAAAGGGAATTTTCATCACCACATCTGATTTCAGCAAAGAAGCCCGTGACTATGCGGCCATGATTGAAAATAAAATCGTACTCATTGACGGAAAGCAGCTCGCGCAGTACATGATTGACTTCAATGTTGGTGTCACAACAGTTTCCACCTATGAAATCAAAAAACTGGATTCAGATTATTTTACGGATGAGTAACACATCTTATTCGCAACTGATACAGACGAAAGCCGGCATCCAGAATTTGCCGGAATGACGGAATGACAAAATAGTTGGAGAATAAACAGGCAATACCAATTCTCCATTGAAATCATATTCTGCGGAAGGCAGTGCCGATTCGCCGCCGATTTTATGCAGTGATATAAATTTGCTGTGACCTTTGTGCCC